>NZ_JBHVQS010000001.1:45184-536796 GCF_042886435.1 Streptomyces sp. NPDC058000 | reverse complement strand
CGGGTTTTTGTTTAAAAGACAACCCATGCCACGCTCACCCCCCCCACCCCCACCCCACCGGCCGGGCCCGCACCCGTGGGGGCCGGGCCACGGCCTGTTCCGTGACGCCCTCCCTCACCCTTCACGGGTCGGCCGCGCCCGCATCGGGACGGTTTCACGTGAAACGGGGCGGATGGCCGCATGGTGTGGGGGTGATGATGGACGGGGAGGGAGCGGGGCTTGTTTCACGTGAAACAAGCGGGGCGAGCCGCCGCCCGGTAACCCCCTCCGGACCCGAAAATACCCGGGTGGGGACCTCCACCCTGTCCAGTACGATATTGACGTTGCGTAAAGCAAATCATCACTCACCGTAGCGACTTGGGAGCAGCCGGCAATGGCTCGACACCTCATCACCAGCGCCCTTCCGTACATCAACGGGATCAAGCACCTGGGCAACATGGTGGGGTCCATGCTCCCGGCCGATGTGTACTCCCGGTATCTGCGGCAGCGCGGTCACGACGTCCTCTACATCTGCGCGACCGACGAGCACGGCACGCCCGCGGAGCTGGCGGCGAAGGACGCGGGGCAGTCCGTCGCCGAGTTCTGCACCGAGCAGCACCACAAGCAGAAGGCGATCTACGACGGCTTCGGGTTGGAGTTCGACCACTTCGGCCGGAGCTCCTCGCGGGAGAACGTCGAGCTGACCCAGCACTTCGCGCGCAAGCTGCACGAGAACGGCTTCATCGAAGAGCGGGCCATCCGCCAGGTCTACTCGAACGCCGACGGCCGCTTCCTGCCGGACCGCTACATCGTCGGCACCTGCCCGCACTGCGGCTACGACAAGGCGCGCGGCGACCAATGTGAGAACTGCACCCGGGTCCTGGACCCGACGGACCTGATCGACGCCCGCTCGGCGATCAGTGGCAGCGGTGACCTGGAGGTCCGCGAGACCACGCACCTCTTCCTCCTCCAGTCGAAGCTCCAGCACGAGGTCGAGGGCTGGCTGGCCGGCAACGGCAGCAAGGAGTGGCCGACCCTGGCGTCGTCCATCGCCCACAAGTGGCTGACCGAGGGCCTCCAGGACCGGGCGATCACCCGCGACCTGGACTGGGGCGTGCCGGTGCCGGCCGATGTGTGGCCGGAGCTGGCCGCCGCGGGCAAGGTCTTCTACGTCTGGTTCGACGCCCCGATCGAGTACATCGGCTCGACGAAGGAGTGGGCGGACCAGGCGCCGGAGGAGCGCGACTGGAAGTCGTGGTGGTACGAGGCCGATGACGTCCGCTACACGGAGTTCATGGCCAAGGACAACGTGCCGTTCCACAGCGTGATGTTCCCGGCGACGCAGCTGGGGACCCGCGAGCCGTGGAAGCGGGTCGACTTCCTCAAGGCCTTCAACTGGCTCAACTACTACGGCGGGAAGTTCTCCACGTCGCAGAAGCGCGGCATCTTCACCGATGCGGCGCTGGAGCTGCTGCCCGCCGACTACTGGCGCTACTTCCTGATGGCGCACGCCCCGGAGTCGGACGACACGTCCTTCACCTGGGAGCTGTTCTCCGCCTCGGTCAACAAGGACCTGGCCGACACCCTCGGCAACTTCGTCAACCGGGTGCTCTCGTTCTCGCGGAAGCGGTTCGGCGACGACGTGCCGGCCGGTGCCGAGGCCGGCGCCGCCGAGCAGAAGCTGGGCGAGGAGATCGCCGGGCTGCTCGCGGAGTACGAGGGCCACATGGAGGCACTCCAGTTCCGCAAGGCGACGGCCTCGCTGCGCGCCCTGTGGAGCGCGGGCAACTCCTACCTGGAGGAGAAGGCTCCGTGGCTGGAGATCAAGACGGACAAGGACGCGGCGGCGCTGACGCTGCGGACCGCGATGAATCTGATCCACCTCTACGCGGTGGTCTCCGAGCCGCTCATCCCGGCGTCGGCGAAGGCCATGCGGGGCGCGTTCGCCCTGGAGAGCGACACCGCCGCCTGGGTGTCGCAGGAGGAGGCGAAGGCGCTGGCGTTCGTGCCCGCCGGGACGCCGTTCACGGTGCCGCCGGTGCTCTTCGCGAAGATCACCGAGGATGACCTGGCGGCGTACCGGGAGCAGTTCGGCGGCAACGAGGGCTGAGGCCCGACGCCCGGAGCTGACACAGCACGAGGACGCCCCTGGACCGGTCCGGTCCGGGGGCGTCCTCGTTGTGCGGTCCGGGGAGGCGCAGGGCCGCCGCGGGATGCACGAGGGCCCGGGACCGCCGCTGCGGCGGTCCCGGGCCCTCGTGCGGTCCTACTTGGTCGGCTTGTACGGCGTCGGCTTCGCCGGGCCGGTCCGGATGCTCAGGTGCAGCTCCTTCAGGCGGGCCTCGTCGACCTCGGACGGGGCGCCCATCAGCAGGTCCTGGGCGTTGCCG
Source organism: Streptomyces sp. NPDC058000 (assembly GCF_042886435.1). NCBI lineage: Bacteria > Bacillati > Actinomycetota > Actinomycetes > Kitasatosporales > Streptomycetaceae > Streptomyces > Streptomyces sp. NPDC058000. The sequence goes on along the minus strand of NZ_JBHVQS010000001.1, from coordinate 534,427 downwards.
TTGAGCGGGAAGGCGATCGTCTCGCGGATGTTCGGCTCGTCGGCCAGCAGCATCACGATCCGGTCGACGCCCGGGGCGATACCACCGTGCGGCGGGGCGCCGAACTTGAAGGCGCGGAGCATGCCGCCGAACTCGGCCTCCACGGTCTCCTTGTCGTAACCGGCGATCGCGAACGCCTTGTACATGACCTCCGGCTCGTGATTACGGATCGCGCCGGAGGACAGCTCGGTACCGTTGCAGACGATGTCGTACTGCCAGGCGAGGATGTCCAGCGGATCCTTGGTCTCCAGCGCCTCCAGGCCGCCCTGCGGCATGGAGAACGGGTTGTGGGAGAACTCGACCTTGCCGGTGTCCGCGTCGCGCTCGAACATCGGGAAGTCGACGATCCAGCAGAAGCGGAACTCGCCCTCGACGAAGTGGCCGGCGCGCTTGGCGGCCTCGACGCGGACGGCGCCCATGATCTTGGAGACCTCGTCGAACTCGCCGGCGCCGAAGAAGACGGCGTGCCCGGGCTTGAGGTCGAGGGCCGTGACCAGCGCCTTGACGTCGTCGTCGGTGAGGAACTTGGCGATCGGGCCGCTGAGCGCGTTGCCATCGCCGACCCGGACCCACGCCAGGCCCTTGGCACCCTGCGCGACGGCGAAGTCGCCCAGCTGGTCGAAGAACTTCCGCGGCTGGTCAGCGGTGTCCGGCACGGCCAGCGCGCGGACGTGCTTGCCGGCGAACGCCTTGAAGCCGGAGTTCGCGAAGACGTCGGAGACGTCCACCAGCTCCAGCTCGGCGCGCAGGTCCGGCTTGTCGGAGCCGTACTTGAGCATCGCCTCGCGGAACGGGATGCGTGGGAAGGGCGAGGTGACCGTGCGGCCGTTGCCGAACTCGGTGAAGAGCTCGGTCATCAGCTGCTCGATCGGCTGGAAGACGTCCTCCTGCTCGACGAAGCTCATCTCGACGTCGAGCTGGTAGAACTCGCCCGGCGAGCGGTCCGCACGGGCGTCCTCGTCGCGGAAGCAGGGCGCGATCTGGAAGTAGCGGTCGAAGCCGGCGATCATCAGCAGCTGCTTGAACTGCTGCGGGGCCTGCGGCAGCGCGTAGAACTTGCCGGCGTGCAGACGGGACGGGACCAGGAAGTCGCGGGCGCCCTCAGGGGAGGTCGCGGACAGGATCGGGGTCGCCATCTCGTTGAAGCCGAGCGCCACCATCTTGTGCCGGATCGCGGAGATCACGGCCGTGCGCAGCATGATGTTGCGGTGCATGCGCTCGCGGCGCAGGTCGAGGAAGCGGTATTCGAGGCGCTTCTCCTCGTTGACACCGTCATCGGCGTTGATGGTGAAGGGGATCTGCTCGGCAGCACCGAGCACCTCGACCTCGGTGACCTCGATCTCGATCTCACCGGTCGGCAGGTCGGGGTTGACGTTGTCGGCGCCACGGGCGCTGACCTTGCCGTCGACGCGGACGACGGTCTCCTTGGTCAGCGAGCCGAGGACCTCGTTGGCCGGGGTGCCGGGGCGGGCGACGAGCTGCACGAGACCGTGGTGGTCACGCAGATCGATGAAGAGGATGCCGCCCAGGTCGCGTCGATTGTGCAGCCAGCCGCTGAGACGGACGTCGGTGTCGACGTCCGCGGCTCGGAGCTCGCCGCAGTTATGGGACCGGTACCGATGCATCGCTCATCCAAGTCGTCGCGAGTCGAGGTGGGGAGTTGACGGGCGAGAAGGGGAGATACGAGGCTCGCGCGCCCGATCGATCGCCTTGTGGATCACCCGAAAGACCACCCCAGGAGTGGCATAACCGCTCCAGGTTACCGCCCGACTCCAACGAGCTGGTTGACATATACCCATCAGGGTCCCCCCGGCGGGAAACCGGCCCTCCGGGCTGCGACGATGGTCACGTCCGGCTCGCTGGCCGGGCCACGTCAAATCCACCTAAAGTGATGCAATGCGCACCGAGGACCTCCTGGCCGCCATCGCGACCGGCCTGTGGCGCTGGGACAACGCATCCGGCCGAGTGGCCCTCGACGCCGAAGCGGCCCGGCTGCTGGGGCTTCCCGCCGAGCCGACCGAACTCACCGAGGCCGCCGTGCGCTCGCGTTTTCATCCCGTCGACTTCGCCGAGATCAACGGTGTCATCCAGCTCGCGGTCTCCGAGGGGACGGTCGCCGAGGCGCGGCTGCGCATCATGGACGAGCGCGGGCGGGTGCTGCGCATCGTCCGCTCCCGCTCCCTGCCCCGGATCGTCAACGGCGACTTCGAACTGGTCGGCACCCTCCAAGAGGTGCCCGAACCACAGCCCGGCACCTCGGCGGCGCGGACCCCGGTCACCGGCGACTGGCGCCGCTCGCGCGAGGCGTTCCTGCTGGACGCGGGCCGGGCCCTGGCCGAGGCACGGTCCACCGCCGAGGTGCTGCGGGTGACGGCCGGACTCTCCATGCCCGGGTTCGTGCCGGACGGCCTGGCGGTCTTCGGCATCCAGGGCGACCGGCTCTCGGTGATCGGCCACCACGGTCACCTCCCCGGCGACGAACTGCCCTTCTCCGAGATGACGCTGGAGACCGAATTCCCGGCCGCCGAGGTCGTGCGGACCGGCCGGGCCATCTACCTCCCCACCCCGGAGGAGTACCAGCGCCGCTACCCCGCCACGTGGTCCCTGGCGGCCCACTTCGACCACAGTTCCTGGGCGTACCTCCCCCTGATCAACGCGGGCCGGACGATCGGCGCCTGGAAGGCCGGGTTCGCCCAGCCGGTCGCCTTCACACCGGACGAGCGCTCGGTGCTGACCACCGTCGCCCGGATGCTGGCCCAGGCGCTGGCCAGGGCCGGAGTGCAGGAGTCGCAGCACGAACTGGCCGTGGGGTTGCAGCGGAGCATGATGCCCACGGTGCAGCCGGACATCCCCGGGATGGCGGTCGCGGCCCGCTACGTACCGACCGGCGGCGGTCTGGAGGTCGGCGGCGACTGGTACGACATGATCCCGCTGCCGTCCGGGCGGATCGCGCTGGTCATCGGGGACGTCCAGGGACACGACGTACGGGCCGCCGGCCTGATGGGACAGCTGCGGATCGCGCTGCGCGCCTACGCCTCCGAGGGCCACCACCCCGATGCGGTGCTCTCCCGGGCCTCCCGCTTCCTCGCCGGGATCAACGAGACCGAGTTCCGCGGCCACGGCGAGGACCAGCGCTTCGCGACCTGTCTGTACGTCGAGGTGGACCCGGCGACCGGGTTGCTGGACGTGGCCCGGGCCGGCCACCCCGACCCGGCGATCCGGATGGCCGACGGCACGGTGATGCTGCGGCCCACGTCGGGCGGGCTGCCGCTGGGCATCGACCCGGACAGCGACTACCCCACCACCCGGATCGTCCTGGAGCCCGGAGAGACCATGCTGGTCTGCACCGACGGACTGATCGAGACCGGCGGACACGACCTGGAGACCGGCTGGGGGCGGCTGCGCAACGTCTTCGAAGCGCACCGCGCCGGCACGGACGAAGGGGTCGCGGAGAGCCTGGAGCGGCTGGCCGACGGCCTGGTCCAGGCCGTGCACGGCCCGTCGTCGCACCACACCACCGGTCCGCTGGTGGACCGCCGCGAGGACGACATCGCCCTGCTGCTGCTCTCCCGCGAGAGCGCCAGCTGTGGCCTGGACGCCGGGGACCGGCTCGTACAACGGCCCGGGCGGCGCACGGTGTTCTCCGTCGCGCAGGCGGAGCCGGAGCGGATCGCCGCGGCCCGCCGCCAGATGCGCGATGTGCTCCACGACTGGAGCGACCCGGACCAGGTCGACTCCGCGGTACTGCTGGTCTCCGAGATCGTCACCAATGTGCTGACGCACACCGACGGGGACGCGCTGCTGGTCGCCGAGGTCTCCGGGGAGCGCGGCACCCGGCGCCTCCGGGTCGATGTCGCCGACGGCAGCGACGAGTTGCCGCACCGCCGCCGGCCCGGTGAGCTGGCCTCCTCGGGGCGTGGTCTGGTGCTGTTGGAGCTGCTGGCCGGGGCGTGGGGGGTGGACCCGCGCGGGGACGGCAAGTCGACGTGGTTCGAGCTCTACGAGGACGCCGGGACGCCGGAGGAGCCGTCCGGTCCGGTGTCACCGGGCTCCGCGGAGTCCGTGCCCGAGCCCGCCGCGTAGTGCTTGCGCAGTTCGTGGAGGACACCGGAGACGGCCGCGGTCAGCGGGACGGACAGCAGCATGCCGAGGATCCCGGCGACGCTCGCACCCGCGGTGATCGCCAGCATGACGACGGCCGGGTGCATCTGGACCGTACGGCTCTGGATCATCGGCTGGAGCACATGGCCCTCCAGCACCTGAACGGCGAGCACCACCCCGAGCGCCCAGAGCGCGATCACGAAGCCGCGGTCCGCGAACGCCACCAGGATCGCCACCGCGCCCGAGATGAACGCGCCGAGGTAGGGGATGTAGGCGCCGACGAAGACCAGTGCGCCCAGGCCGAGAGCACCGGGAACGTCCAGGATCAGCAGGCCGACGGTGATGCAGATGGCGTCGATCAGCGCGATGAAGGTGGTGCCGCGCATGAAGCCCTCGATGGACTGGAAGCCGCGGCGGGCCATCCGTTCCAACTGCGGCGCCGAGTCGCCCGGCGCCCAGTCGTGCAGCGCGCGGACCGCCTTGTCGGAGTCGCGCAGGAAGAAGAAGGTCAGGAACAGGGCCAGCACCGCCGCGGCGATGAACTGCCCCACGATGCTCACGCCGGCGAGCAGCCCGGAGGCCGCGGTGCTGCCGAACTTGGTGACCAGCGTCTTGGCGTTGGTGGCGAGGTCGCTGAGCGAATTCCCGGCCGCCCCGAAGTGCTTGGTGAGGTCCGTCGCCACGTCCTTGAGCGAGGCGACGATCTGGTCCCCGGTGTCGACCAGCGCGCTGACCACGACGTATCCGGCCCCGCCGACCACGACCATCAACACGGCGCAGGTCAGCCCGGCCGCCAGGGAGCGGTTGAGCCGCATCGCCACCAGCCGCCGGTACATCGGACCGAGCAGCGCACTCCCCAGCAGTGCCAGCAGTACGGGCGTGACCGCGGCGCTCAACTCGACGCAGAGCCATACGCCGACGGCCAGCACCGCCGCCACCAGCAGTCCCGCGGCGCACCAGGCCGCGGCGCGGCGGGCCTCGATCGGAAGCAGCGGCAAAGAGCGCGGCGGCCGGCCGGGCTCGGCGCCGCTCCGGTCTTGATCCGAGTCGTTTCGCACCCGGACAGTCCACCACGGCAGCGGCCGTTGACGGGTATTGGACGGGCACAGCACGGCTCGGGACTCGGCCGGCGCCATGGCGTTTCACGTGAAACATGAGTGCGGGGGCGGTGTTTCACGTGAAACACCGCCCCCGCGATCCCGCCTTCGGCGGCCGCTCAAAGCGCGTCGGCGGGAATCGTCCCCAGCCGGCCGGCCTGGAAGTCCTCGAAGGCCTGGGCCAGTTCGGCGTGGGTGTTCATGACGAACGGTCCGTAGTGCATCATCGGCTCGCGGATCGGCAGCCCGCCCAGCAGCACCACCTCGAAGTTGGGGCTGCGCGACTCCTGGCTCTCATCGGCCCGGATCGTGAGCGCGTCTCCCTCTCCAAAGACCACCACCTGGCCCATATGGAACGGGCGGCCCTCCGGGCCGGCCGTGCCACTGCCGGCCAGGGCGTAGGCGAGACCGTTGAAGTCCGTACGCCAGGGCAGCGTCACCTGAGCACCCGGGCTCACCGTCAGATGCATCATCGTGATCGGGGTGTGGGTGATGCCCGGTCCCTGATGGCCGTCGATGTCACCGGCGATCAGCCGCAGCAGCGCACCGCCGTCTGCGGAGGTCAGCAGCTTGACCTGGCCGCCACCGATGTCCTGGTAGCGCGGCGCCATCATCTTGTCGCTCTTCGGGAGGTTCACCCACAGCTGGAGGCCGTGGAAGAGGCCGCCCGACATGACCAGCGACTCCGGCGGCGCCTCGATGTGCAGCAGACCGGAGCCCGCCGTCATCCACTGGGTGTCGCCGCCGTTGATGACCCCGCCGCCACCGTGCGAGTCACGGTGCACGAACGTGCCGTCGATCAGATACGTCACGGTCTCGAAGCCGCGGTGCGGGTGCCAGGGGGTGCCCTTGGGCTCTCCGGGCGCGTACTCCACCTCGCCCATCTGATCCATCATGATGAACGGGTCGAGGTGCTTGTAGTCGATCCCGGCGAAGGCACGGCGCACCGGGAAGCCCTCGCCCTCGAAACCGCTCGGGGCGGTGGCGACGGCCAGCACAGGCCGGGTGCGCGCCCCGGCGGGTGCGGCCACCTTCGGCAGGGTCAGCGGATTCTCTACGGTCACAGCAGGCATGACGGGCCTCCTTGGTCGTTCGCGCTTCAATCAAGTTAGTTGAAAGCTGAACAACTTGCAAGGCGTGCGACATTCCCGCTTCTGCTCTACCGGTGTTTCCGCAGGTCAGACAGGAGACAGCGGGGCAAGCACGGGCCGCCCCGGGGAGAAGCGTCAGCCGTACATGCGGCGCATGGCGAAGTCGACCATCTGCTCCACGGCCTTGGCGTCGAAGACCATCCGGTGGTCACCCTCCATGTCGAGGACGAACCCGTAGCCGGTCGGCAGCAGGTCGAGCACCTCGGCGCCGGTGATCACGAAGTACTTGGACTCCTTGCCGGCGTACCGGCGCAGCTCCTTGAGCGAGGTGAACATCGGGATGACCGGCTGCTGGGTGTTGTGCAGCGCCAGGAAGCCGGGGTTGTCACCGCGCGGGCAGTAGACCTTGGACGTCGAGAAGATGCCCTGGAAGTCCTCGGCCGACATCGAACCGGTGGTGAAGGCGCGCACCGCGTCGGCGAGGGAGGGCGGGGACGGCTCGGGATACAGCGGCTGCTCGCCGTAGCCCCCGGGGGCCGGTTGCTGCGGCGGGGGCGGCGCTCCGTACTGCTGCCCGGCGCCCGCGTTCTGGTCGTAGCCGTACATGCGCCACAGCGTACTGATTCGGGGGTCGCGTGGGGGACGCTCGTCACAGATCGGCCGTTAGGGGTTGCTTCTTATTACTGATGGGTAGCATCATCGTAGCTACTTGCTGGTATTGCGTATCGAGGTCCATCCCTCGCATCGAGGTCTTCCTCGTACGAGGCCCTCCCGAACCCTTACGGAGCCGTACCCATGGGGCACTACAAGTCGAATCTCCGCGACATCGAGTTCAACCTCTTCGAGGTGTTCGGCCGTGACAGCGTGTACGGCACCGGACCGTTCGCGGAGATGGACGTCGACACCGCCAAGAGCGTGCTGTCCGAGATCGCCCGGCTGTCGGAGAACGAGCTGGCCGACTCGTACGCCGACGCCGACCGGAACCCCCCGGTCTTCGACCCGGACACCAACACCGCGCCGGTCCCGGACAGCTTCAAGAAGAGCTACCAGGCGTACATGGACGCCGAGTGGTGGCGCCTGGGCATCCCGGAGGAGATCGGCGGCACCACCACGCCGCGCTCGCTGCTGTGGGCCTTCGCCGAGTCCATCCTGGGCTCGAACCCGGCGGTGTGGATGTACGCCTCCGGCCCGGCCTTCGCCGGTGTGCTCTTCGAGGAGGGCACCGAGCAGCAGAAGCACATCGCGAAGCTCGCCACGGAGAAGGGCTGGGGCTCCACCATGGTGCTGACCGAGCCCGACGCCGGCTCGGACGTCGGCGCCGGCCGCACCAAGGCCGTCAAGCAGGAGGACGGCTCCTGGCACATCGAGGGCGTGAAGCGCTTCATCACGTCCGGTGAGCACGACATGGCGGACAACATCCTCCACTACGTCCTCGCCCGCCCCGAGGGCCACGGCCCCGGCACCAAGGGCCTCTCCCTCTTCCTCGTGCCGAAGTACGAGTTCGACTTCGAGACCGGCGAGCTGGGCGAGCGGAACGGCGTCTACGCCACCAACGTCGAGCACAAGATGGGCCTCAAGGCGTCCAACACCTGCGAGATGACCTTCGGCGACCGCCACCCCGCCAAGGGCTGGCTCATCGGCGAGAAGCACGACGGCATCCGCCAGATGTTCCGGATCATCGAGTTCGCGCGGATGATGGTCGGCACCAAGGCGATAGCCACCCTCTCCACCGGCTACCTCAACGCCCTGGAGTACGCCAAGGAGCGCGTGCAGGGCGCGGATCTGGCCGCGTTCACCGACAAGGCCGCGCCGCGCGTCAGCATCACCCACCACCCCGACGTGCGCCGCTCGCTGATGACGCAGAAGGCGTACGCCGAGGGGATGCGCGCCCTGGTGCTGTACACCGCCACCGTCCAGGACGAGATCCTGGTCAAGGAGGCCGCCGGCGAGGACGCCTCCGCCGTGCACGCGCTGAACGACCTGCTGCTGCCGATCGTCAAGGGCTACGGCTCGGAGAAGTCCTACGAGCAGCTGGCCCAGTCGCTGCAGACCTTCGGTGGCTCCGGCTACCTCCAGGAGTACCCGATCGAGCAGTACATCCGGGACTCCAAGATCGACACCCTCTACGAGGGCACCACCGCCATCCAGGGGCAGGACTTCTTCTTCCGGAAGATCGTCCGCAACCAGGGCGCGGCGCTGACCCAGCTGGCGGGGGCCATCAAGAAGTTCCTGGCCGACGCCGAGGGCGGCGCCGAGCTGGAGCAGGCCCGCGGCGAGCTGGCCAAGGCCGCCGAGTCCCTTGAGGCGATCGTCGGCGCCATGCTGACCGACCTGGCCGCCACGGAGAAGGACGTCAAGTCCATCTACAAGGTCGGCCTGAACACCACCCGCCTCCTGCTGGCCTCCGGTGACGTCGTCGTCGGCTACCTGCTCCTCAAGGGCGCCGCGGTGGCGGCCGAGAAGCTGCCCGATGCGTCGTCGAAGGACAAGTCGTTCTACGCCGGCAAGATCGCCGCCGCGAAGTTCTTCGCGCACAACGTCCTGCCGGGCGTCGCGCTCCAGCGCTCCCTGGCCGAGTCGATCGACCAGTCCCTGATGGAGCTCGACGAGGCCGCGTTCTGAGCCCACGCTGAGTCCTGACGGTCCGGGACCTGTTCCCGGACCGTCACCGGGTTCTCAGGAACCTCTCAGAATCACTGCTCACACTGATGGTGCCCGCCTCCCTTCCCCCGGGGAGGCGGGCATCGTCATGCTGGGGCGGATGGTGCGGACGGCCCACCGCTTCCCGTAGGGCCTGGGTGGACCGGAAATCACTCGTTTCGTCGGCGCCTCCGCTCTGGAATGGGGAAATCGTGGCCGGAAGGCAATGGAGTCGCACCCCAAGGGCACCCGGAAGAGCGGAGTTGGCTCCTTATGCTGAATCCATGACCAACTCCGCCCGCTTCGACCGCGGCCACACCGACGACTTGATGTCCTTCCTCGCCGCCAGCCCCTCGCCGTACCACGCGGTGGCGAACGCGGCGGAGCGGCTGGAGAAGGCCGGCTTCCGACAGGTGGCGGAGACCGACGAGTGGGACGGCCAGAGCGGCGGCAAGTACGTGCTGCGCGGCGGCGCGATCATCGCCTGGTACGTGCCCGAGGGCGCGAGCCCGGCGACCCCGTACCGCATCGTCGGGGCGCACACCGACTCCCCCAACCTCCGCGTCAAACCGATCCCGGACACCGGCGCCCGCGGCTGGCGGCAGATCGCCGTCGAGATCTACGGCGGCACGCTGCTCAACACCTGGCTCGACCGCGACCTGGGGCTCAGCGGCCGGGTGACGCTGAGCGACGGCAGCACCCGGCTGGTCACCGTGGACCGGCCGCTGCTGCGGGTGCCGCAGCTGGCCGTGCACCTGGACCGGTCGGTGAACGTCGAGGGCCTCAAGCTCGACAAGCAGCGCCACATGACGCCGATCTGGGGCCTGGGCGAGGTCGCCGAGGGCGATCTGATCGCGTTCGTGGCCGAGGAGATCGGGGTCCTGGCCGAGGACATCAAGGGCTGGGACCTGATGGTGCACAGCGTGGAAGCGCCCGCCTACCTCGGGCGCGACCGCGAACTGGTCGCCGGGCCGCGGATGGACAACCTGCTGTCCGTGCACGCCGGTACGGCCGCGCTCACCGCGGCGGCCACCGCCGGCGGCCAGTCGACCAGCATCCCGGTGCTGGCCGCCTTCGACCACGAGGAGAACGGCAGCCAGTCGGACACCGGCGCCGACGGCCCGCTGCTCGGCACGGTGCTGGAACGTTCGGTCTTCGCCCGCGGCGGCACGTACGAGGACCGGGCGCGGGCCTTCGCCGGCACCATCTGCCTGTCGTCGGACACCGGGCACGCCGTGCACCCCAACTACAGCGACCGGCACGAGCCAGGGCACCACCCGATGCCCAACGGCGGGCCGATCCTCAAGGTCAACGTCAACCAGCGGTACGCGACCGACGGCAGCGGGCGGGCGGTGTTCGCCGCGGCCTGCGAACGGGCCGGGGTGCCCTGGCAATCCTTCGTGTCACACAACGCGATGCCGTGCGGCACCACGATCGGCCCGATCACCGCGGCCCGACACGGCATCCAGACCGTCGACATCGGTGTCGCGATCCTGTCCATGCACTCGGCGCGCGAGCTGTGCGGCGCCCAGGACCCGTACCTGCTGGCGAACGCCCTGACAGCATTCCTGGAGAGCTGAGTTGGAATTCTCACTGCTCGGCCCGATCTCCGTGACGAGCGGCTCCCATGAGCTGCCGCTCGGGCCCGCCAAACGGCGCAGTGTGCTGGCACTGCTGCTTCTGCAGCCCAACACCACCGTCCCACTGGAGCAGTTGATCGACTCCCTGTGGGAGGACGAACCACCCGAGCACGCCCGGACGGTCGTACAGGGGCACGTCTCGCGGCTGCGCGCCACGCTGGCCACGGGCGGCGCCGAGGCGTACGGCATCGAGCTGGCCACCCATGGCTCGGCCTATCTGCTGCGGATGCCGGAGGAGCTGATCGACGCCCACCGGTTCGGTGAACTGGCCACGCTGGCCCGCCCGGAGGCGGCACCGGCCGATGCGGTCCCGCTGCTGCGCGAGGCGCTGGGGCTGTGGCGCGGGCCCGCACTGACCGGCACGGTCACCAGCCCGCCGTTCGCGGCCGCCGCGCACGCCCTGGAGGAGCGCAGGCTGTCCGCCGTCGAGGCGCTGGCCCGGGCGTACGGCGCGCTCGGTGAGCACGAACAAGCCGCGGCCGTGCTGTACTCCGCGGCCGTCAACCACCCGTTGCGGGAAGGGCTGATCGCCGCGCTGATGCGGGCGCTGTTCCGGACCGGGCGGCAGTCCGATGCGCTGGAGTGGTACCACCGCACCCGACGGCTGCTCAGCGAGGAACTGGGCGTCGATCCGGGCGAGCGACTGCGGTCGGCGTACGAGGAGATCCTGCGGGCGGAGGCCACCGACGGCGACCGGAAGGCCGCGGAGCCGGCGCGCGGGGCCACGGGCGCCCCGGCCGACGGGCGCGCGTTTCACGTGAAACATGGCGGCGGCACGCAGCCCTCCGACGACGGGGGCACGGACGGGGCCGGCGCGACGGGCACGAGGGCGAGTGCACAAGGCGGCCAGGACGGGACCGGCCGAGGCGGGGCCGGTGCGGCGCCCCGGCTGCTCCCCAGACCGCCCGCCCGATTCCTGGGTCGCGAGGCCGAACTGAACGCCCTGACCCATGTGTTGACGGACCGTACGTCCGAGGAGAGCCCGCTGGCGGTCGTCGCGGGCCCGGCCGGGGTCGGCAAGACCGCGTACGCGGTGCAGTGGGCGCATCTGCACGCCGGCGCCTTCCCCGACGGTCAGCTCTTCGCCGACCTGCGCGGCTTCGGCGGGGGCGATGAGGCGGCACCGGCCGAGATCCTGCGTGACTTCCTCCAGGCGCTCGGCACACCGCCGGAGCGGGTGCCCAGCTCCGCTCAGGCCGCCTCGGCGCTGTTCCGCTCGCTGGTCGCCGAACGACGGCTGCTGGTCGTCCTGGACAATGCGCGGAGTTCGGCGCAGGTACGGCCGCTGCTGCCCGGTGGCCCGCACTGCGCCACGGTCGTCACCAGCCGCAGCCGGCTCGACGGTCTGGTCGCCACGGACTGCGCCCGGCCGGTGGGCCTCCAGGCCCTCGGCCACGAGGAGGGCGCGGCACTGCTCGGCGCCATGCTCGGGTCGGAACGGGTCGCGGAGGACCCGGCCGCGGCCCGGGAACTGGTGGACCTGTGCGACGGATTGCCGCTGGCGCTCCGGGCCGCGGCGGCGCAGCTGACCGCCCGGCCGCGCTGGCGGCTGGCCCGGCTGGCCTCGGCGCTGCGCGATGAGCGGCGGCGGCTGGCACTGCTGTCGGCGGAGGACACCGGGATAGCGGCGGCGCTCCGGGTGTCCGTCGCCCGGCTGTCCGCGGACGACGCCCGACTGCTCCGGGCGTTGGCGAACAGTCCCGACGGGCATCTCAATGCGTCAGCGGCGGCGGCGCTCGCCGGGTACGACCAGGAGCGCACCCAAGACGGGCTCGAACGGCTCGCGGAGATGCACCTGGTGGACGAAGAGGCCACCGATGTCTACACGATCAGCGCCCTGACCCAGCTGTTCGCCCGGGACGAGGGCGGGGAGGGCGCCCGACGGCCGGAGGGCGGCGACGGAACGGAACCCGGCGGGTCGGGCGGGTCGGGCGGACGCCCGGGTGGCGGGGCCGGCTGAGCTCCGCCACGACGGGGGCGCCCGCGTTAGGCAGGCGTTAGTGGTACGGCAGCGGCGGTCGGCAACCTTGTGGACAGACCGCAGGACAGGCCGGGCCGAACGTGCCGGGCCGGACCGCGGGGCGCGCCACCGCGCCCCGCCGACCGGGGGAGATCGGATATGCCACGCACCGACGCCACCAGCGCCGCCCGTACCCCCCGCTCGGTCCGCCGCCGTACGCTGCGGATCGCCGCGGCCGGGCTGACCGCGGTCGCCGCGCTCACCCTCACCGCCTGCGGCGGCCAGGACAACCCGCTCAAGACCAGCGACGCCAAGCCGTTCAACCCGGCCCCCCAGGACGCCAAGGACCCGGCGGCCAACGGCACGCAGAACGGGCAGGGCAACACCACCGGGGCGGACAAGGGCGACGGCGGTACGGCGGGGAAGAGCGGTAAGGACGGCAAGGGCAGCAAGGACGGCAAGGACAACACCACCGCCGCGGAAAGCGCGCCCCATGGCGGGAAGCAGAGTTCGACGGGCGGTTCGCACCCGTCCACTGCCGGCGGGGGCCGGGGATCCGGTGCCCGGCGCACCGCCTGCAACGCCGCGAAGATCCGCACCGTGGCGAAGCCGCTGACCCGTCCGATCAACCATCTGCTGCTACAGGCCACCAACACCTCCGGCGCCACCTGCGACCTCTACGCCTACCCCTACCTGCAGTTCGACCAGGCCCAAGCGGCGGTGGCCGAGATGCCGGACAGCAAGCCGCAGGCCGTGGTCACCCTGGCGCCGGGGGAGTCGGGCTACGCCAGCGTGCTGCTGTCCCTCGCCGACGGTGCCGAGCACGGCCACAACGCGACCTCGCTCTCCGTCAGCCTCGCCGGCCGCGACGGCCAGGGGAGCGTCGGCGGCTCGGCGAACGTCGGGCTCCCGGGCGGCTCGTCGTACATCGACGACGGCGTGCGGGTGTCGTACTGGCAGGCCGACCCGAACGACGCGGCCTCCTGGTGATCCGGGTCGTCACCTGGACGACGACCCACCACCCCTAAAGCAGGGCGCCCGCGATTCCCCCGGCGGGCGCCCTTTTCCTTCTGCCGCCATCCCCCTCACGCAGCGGACGATGCAGCCGCCGGGTCGCCCGCGGTCTGTCCCGTCATGTCCCAGCAGGCACCTGCCGGTGTCCCGAAAACACCGGCCGTCCGGCACGTCCCAACAGGTCACAGCCTTGTGAGCCGGAAAGCGCATCCCACGGTTCGGGGAGCGGCCGCCCACCGGCCGGGGCCCGTCCCACCATGGTCTCCGTCGTCGCGAGGTGATCCCGCGGACGGCGCCACGGACCGATGACGCGGAGGGGCACGGCATGGAGGAACACGGCACCACGCAACCGGGGGACCGCACAACCCTCGTGCCGGGCATGGGATCCGCGTTCCGCCGGACGCTGCTGCGACGGGTGCTTCCCGCGGTCGCCGCGGCGGGTCTCGGCATCACCGGGATCGCCGGGGTCGCGCACGGCGCCGCCGGTGGGGCGCAGCGGACCGCTGCCGCCGACTTCCCCACCTGGGGTACCCGTTGGGTGGTGCACGCCGACGCCGACACCCGCTCCCCCGCCGTCGGGATGATCAACGCGTACGCGCCGGGGAAGGACCGGATCACCGCCGACTACCAGGTGGACACCGGCCGTCGGGTGTGCGAGGGCAGCGCCTGTTCGAGCTACATCGCCCACATCACCGGGCCGGTCAGCGGATTCGTCACCGTGGTCGCGGTGGCCATCCCGCAGGACCGGCTGCCGGGCATACCGGTCCAGGGCGGGCCGCCGCCGCAGCCCGGCGTCTCGCGCCAGGAGATGTTGGCGCGCGCCGCCACCTGGCTGACCGCCGACAACGGGGCGCAGGTCCCGTACAGCCAGGCCACGGTCTGGAAGGACGGTTACCGGCAGGACTGCTCCGGCTACGTGGCGATGGCCCTCCGGCTGCCGACGCCGGGCACCAACACCGTGGGCCTGGCCACCGATCGCGGTCTCACCCGGCCCCTCCCACTCGGCGAGTTGAAGGGCGGCGACCTGCTCATCGACGCGACGGGGGACAACAACAACCGGCACGTCGTCATCTTCGAGAAGTGGAACGACGCCGCGCATTCCTCGTACACCGCCTTCGAGCAGCGCGGTGGCCACGGCACCGACCACCGGAGCCTGACCTACGGCCTGCCGGGCGGCGACGCCGAGTTCAAGCCGTATCGACCCGTGGCGTTCGCCGACTGAACGGCGCCGGCGAGCAGGGGGCGGGGCACGTCCAGCTGATCCGGCTCGGAATCCACCGGGCCGCAGCGCGCTGTTTCACGTGAAACGTCACCGAACGGTCCGGGTTCGTTCCGGATCGCGTAACGAGGGGCACTTCCGTCACAGGGGAGCGGAAGTGCCCCTCGCACGCGCATGTCCACTGTGCTGGAATGCGAGACGTGCCTGGCCATGAGAACCACGCCACGAACATCCGACGCAAACCACTGGCCCCGCTCCCGGCCGAACTCTCCGGTCCCGTCCGGGACTTTGTCTCCGCGCTACGCCGCATGCACGGCGAACTGGGCTACAGCCTCCAGGAGCTGGCGGGGCGGCTGCCGGCCAGCCGCTCGTCCCTCTCGCGCTATCTGCGCGGCCAGAGCCTGCCCGACGAGCGGCTGCTGGTGCAGTGGTGCAAGCTCTCCTTCACGGGCGAGGACCGGCTGCCCGCGCTGGTGGAACTGCTGCACCACGCCCAGGAGGCGGCGGACGAAGCGCCGGCGCCCGCTCAGGAGTCCCCCACCGGGGCCGGGCAGGGGTCGGCAGAGCCGGAGGAACCAGAAGGTGCGGAGGGCACGGAAGGTGCGGAAGGTGCGGAAGGCGCCGAACCACGGGACGTAGCGCCGGGACGGCGCCGGCTGCGGCTGGTGCTCGCCGGGCTCGGCACCGCCGCCGTCCTCGCCGGGGCCGCGTTCGCCGTTGTGGCGCTGACCGGCCCGGACACCGGCGGCCGGGTGGACGGGAGCGGCGCCGGCCGAGCGCCGGCCGCATCGGGCGCGGGACCGGCCACCGGATCCGCCCGGATCACCGTGAACAACGTCGAACGGGCCTGCCAGCACAGTCGCACCGACTACTGCGCGCTCGGGCTGGCGCGCGACCCCTATGCGCCGTACCTGCGGCCCAATGTCGTGGGCCACGTCTGGCACGGCGATGAGCTGCACGCCGTCTGCAAGATCGCCGACGGGCTCACCGTCACCGATGAGGCGGGCGGGCACAGCAGCATCTGGTTCCGGGTCGACCACGGCGGCGGGCCGGCCTGGATGCCGGGCATCCGCGTCCGGCCCGAACAGCTCGACGACGGCCTGCCCCGGTGCCCGAACTGATCAGGCCCGGGTTTAGCCGTCCGTGCCGGGGAAAGACGAGCCGGGGGCCGTGCGGAACGTACCCGCCCTGGCCCCGGGAGCGGCAGTCGCTAGCGTGGCCGTGCCATGACATAGCCGCCTCGCTGTCCGCAGTACCTCACTGGGGGAACCTTCCATGACCGCACGCCGCACCCGTCGCCGCTCCGCCGCGTACGCCGCGCTGGCCCTCGGCCTGGCCGGATCGCTCGCCCTGACCGGCTGCAACAGCAACTCCTCGAAGTCGAAGAAGAGCTCGTCTTCCTCGTCCTCCAAGAGCAAGAAGCGCAAGATCATCGGTGGTGGCGCCGCAGCGGCGGGAGTGGGCGCCGGCGCGGCGGCCCGCCGTCACGTGTCGAACTGCAACCTCACCACCGCCCGACTCCACTTCGGCCAGCAGTCGGGCCCCAAGGGGTATGTGACCGTGCGGTACGAGAACGCCTCCAGCAGGCTGAGCTGCACGCTGTACGACGCACCGCTGCTGTCCTTCAACCAGGGGAAGACCCCGCTGCCGATGGTGAAGCCCGGCTCTGGCCAGCTCGTCACCCTCCGCCCGCACCGCACCGCCTACGCGGTCATCCCGACCACCACCCCCGCCGCCCTGGGCACCAAGCAGAAGAACGTGGCCGTCCAATTCATGGGCCGGTCCAAGGGTTCCCGGACCACCGAGCAGCCCGTGACGTACGACTTCGCGGCGAAGTACGCCACGATCTCCGTCGGCCAGAGCAAGGTCACCAACTGGTACAGCACCCTCACCGCGGCCGAGCGGGAAGCCGGCGTCGGCAACTGACCCCGACCGCCGGCCTCCCGCGGTCCGCACGCGTAGCCCCGGCACCGGCCGGGGCTACTCCGCGTCCAGCCCCGCCAGCACGAGCCCCAGCCGGGCCGCGCCGCCCTCGGTGATCCGGATCGGAACGCCCCAGTCCTGCTGGTGCACATGGCAGGCCGGGTACTCGATGTCCGGGTCGTCGTCGCAGGACGCGGCCATCGCCGAGACGTGCAGCACGCCCTCGGTCACACCGTCCGCGAGGGCCAGGTCGCGCGCCAGGTCGGTGCCCGCGCCCGCCCCGTCGGCGAGCAGCTCCGGCGGCGTGGCGCTGACCAGCAGCCGCGTCGAGGGGCCGTAGCGGGTGTCGAGCTTCTGCCCGGCCGGGGCCTGGAAGACCACGTCCAGCCGGAGCGTGCCGCCGGCGATGTCGGTCGCGGCCCGCTGGGTGCGGTGGGCCACCGACTCGACCCGAACCGCCTCCTCGGGCAGCCGGAGCCGGGTCAGCCGGTGCCGCGCGGACTCCACCACCACGATGTCGTCGTCGGCGAGGACCGCCGCGGAGGGTTCCCGCAGGTCGGTGGCGAGCGTGGTCACCGCACCGGTCGCCGGGTCGTAGCGGCGCAGTGCGTGGTTGTAGGTGTCCGCGATGGCGACCGAGCCGTCGGGGAGCGCGGTCACGCCCAGCGGATGCTGGAGCAGGGCCTGCTCGGCGGCGCCGTCGCGGTGCCCGAAGTCGAAGAGTCCGGTGCCGACGGCCGTGCGG
This sequence comes from Streptomyces sp. NPDC058000, assembly GCF_042886435.1. Taxonomy (NCBI): domain Bacteria; kingdom Bacillati; phylum Actinomycetota; class Actinomycetes; order Kitasatosporales; family Streptomycetaceae; genus Streptomyces; species Streptomyces sp. NPDC058000. Next base: position 516,958 of record NZ_JBHVQS010000001.1, on the reverse strand, counting down.
ACCACGTAGCCGTCCCCCGGGGCGTCCGCCTCGCCGTTCGTCTCCCGCTCGATCCAGCGCACCGCGCTGGTCTCCGAGTCGGCGATCCACAGCCGGTCGCCGGCCGCCGCGAGCCCGGAGGGCTGGGCGAACCACGCCTCCTCCGCGGGGCCGTCCACAAGGCCCTCATTGGTGGTGCCGGCCGCCACCGCCACCGTGCCGTCGGCCGGGTCGTAGGTCCAGATCTGGTGGACCCCGGCCATCGCGATCCACAGCCGGTCCTGCCACCAGGAGAGGTCCCATGGCGAGGAGAGGTCCACCTCGCGTGCCGGGCCCGCGGTCGGCGAGCCCTGCCACCACTGCTTGCCGGTACCGGCCACGGTCTCCAGGGCGCCGGTTTCGGGGTCGAAGACCCGGACGGCGTGGTTGACGGTGTCCGCGACGGCGACCGTGCCGTCGGGCAGCAGCGCCAGCCCCTGCGGCTCGTTGAAGGTGTCCGGGCCCAGCCCGCGCTCGCCGGTCCCGATCCGGCGCAGCACCTGCTCACCGTCGGCCGCCAGCTCCACCAGCTGGTGCCGGGTGGTGTCGGAGACGAGGAAGGTGCCGCCGGGCAGTCGCACCGCCTTGCCGGGGAAGCGGAGGTCGGTGGCGACCGGCTCCGGCGGAACGTAGGGGCCGTCGCCGCGCCGCAGCGTGCCCTTCGCGGTGTGCTCGGCGATCAGCTCCTCGACGAGCTTCTCGATGGCGTGCGCATGGCCCTCACCCGCGTGCTGGGCCACGACGTAGCCCTCGGGGTCGATCACCACCAGCGTCGGCCAGGCCCGCACCGCGTACTGCTTCCAGGTCGCCAGCTCGGGGTCGTCGAGGACGGGGTGCTCGACGCCGTACCGCTCGACGGCGTCGACGACGGCCTGGTGGTCGGCCTCGTGCACGAACTTCGGGGAGTGCACGCCGATGATCACGACCGAGTCGCGGTGGCGCTCCTCCAGCTCCCGCAGCTCGTCCAGGACGTGCAGACAGTTCACACAGCAGAACGTCCAGAAATCGAGGATGACAATGCGTCCTCGCAGGTCGGGGAGGGTGAGGTCGTTTCCGCCGGTGTTGAGCCAACCGCCCTTGCCGATCAGCTCGGGGGCCCGGACGCGCGTACGTGAAGCCATGTGGACATTCAACGTCACTCCGGTGCGCACGCATTCCACAGGGGGCATGGGGAACACGTCACCCATGCTGCAATCCCACGAGGGACACCCCCCTCGCTCCCGCAAGTACTTCGTGCACGACCGGATCTTCGGCATCGGCGAGGACTACTGGGTCGACGACGATCACGGACGGCACGCCTTCCTCGTGGACGGGAAGGCGCTGCGGCTGCGGGAGACCTTCGAGCTCAAGGACACCGAGCGGCGGGTGCTGATCACCATCCGCAAGAAGATGTTCAGCCTGCGCGATGCGATGACCATCGAGCGGGACGACCAGCCGCTGGCCACGATCAAGCGCAAGCGGCTGTCGCTACTGCGCCACCACTACCGCGTCGAGCTGGTCGACGGCACCGAGCTGGACGTCAGCGGCAAGATCTTCGACCGGGAGTTCGCGGTCGAGTACGACGGTGAACTGCTCGCCGAGATCTCACGACGGTGGCTGACCGTCCGCGACACGTACGCGGTCAATGTCGTACGGGAGGACGCGGACCCGGCACTGCTGATCGCCGTCGCGGTATCCGTGATCCGGATGGCGGAGCGGGAGCGGGAGGACGACTGAGGCGCGCCGGACGTACCGGCCAAACTCCTCGCAGTGCACGGGAATTGGCCGGTTTCGCCGAGTCCGTACCAATCGGGAGCGGCGAATCGCGCACAGTACCACCGGCAACGCTTTCGAACGGCCCCGCCGTCAAACATCCGCCTACGATGGTCACCCGAAAGCACTGCCGGGGTGCCGGTGCGCAGCGTAACTTAACTGCCAGACAGCAGCCCGCGTACGAACCGTTCGAGGGGTCCCGTGACCGTCCATCCCAGCCTTCAGTCCTCCATCGATGCCTGGACGCATTCCATAGAAGCGATAACCGAGCTGGTGACGCCGCTCGTCGAGGGCGAGTGGAACAGGGCGACGGACCTCCCAGGTTGGTCCGTGCGTGACATCGTCTCCCACGTCATCGGCCTGGAATGCGAGATGCTGGGCGACCCCCGGCCGATCCACACGCTGCCCCGCGACCTCTACCACGTGCGCAGCGAGTCGGCCCGCCGGATGGAGGTCCAGGTGGACGTCCGTCGGCACCACACCGCGCCGGAGATGCTCAGCGAGCTCGAATACACCATCATCCGGCGCTCCCGGCAGCTGCGGAACGAGACCCGCCAGCCGGACGCCGTGGTGCGCAGCCCGCTCGGCGAGGAGCGCACCCTGGAATTCGTCCTGGAGCAGCGGACGTTCGACGTCTGGGCGCATGAGCAGGACCTGCGCCGGGCGCTCGGCAAGCCCGGCAACCTCGACTCGCCCGGTGCGTTGGTGACCCGCGATCTGCTGGTGCGGGTACTGCCCGGCATCGTCACCAACAGGGCCAAGGCACCGGCCCGTTCGGCGGTGGTCTTCGACATCAGCGGCCCGGTGGAGTTCATGCGGACCGTCCGGGTCGACGACGAGGGGAAGGCCACCATCGACGGCAGTGTCTCGCTCGGTCCGACGGTGACGCTGGCGATGGAGTGGGACGCCTTCCACCAACTGGCCTGCGGCCGGGTCCGACCGGCGGCGCTCGCCGAGCAGATCAAGATCGACGGTGACCGGGAGCTGGCCGAGGCCATCCTCGACAACTTCGCCGTAACGCCGTGACGCCCTCCGCAACGGCATTCCGGAAGGAGCCGGCGGCCCTGACGGGGCGTCTCACGAGGAGCTGAGGGCCTGCTGGGCCCCACAGGCGGCAGCGGGCCCGGCGGGGCTTCGACTGCGGCCGGCGAGAGGTCGCGGAGGGGACCATGAACGCGGGGGACGGTCAGCCCGGAGCCGGAGACGGCCCGGGGAGCGGCGGGGTCTGGAACAGTGCCCGGAACATCCAGGCACACGACGTCTACCAAGGCCAGACCATCCACCTCCACCGGACGCAGGTGCTCACGCCTGCCCCGATCGACTCCGCGGCGGAGGCTCTGGCGCAGGCGGTACACAGGCAGTGGCGTGAGGAAACCCGTAAGCGTGGCCTCCACCTGCCCGAGCCGCTGCCCGTCGGCTGGAGAGTCAGCAGGGAGTTACCCGTTTCACGTGAAACGACCTCCGCGGTTTCACGTGAAACAGATGCCGCGGTTTCACGTGAAACACCCCGCGTCGTTTCACGTGAAACACCCCTGGCCGTTTCACGTGAAACCGAACCCCCTCCCGACCCCCTCCACCAACTGCTCGCCAGATTCCGGGAGATGGACATCCCGCGGATGGTGCTGCTGGGCGCGCCGGGTGCGGGGAAGACGACCCTGGCGATGCGGCTCATCCTGGCGCTGCTCGCCGATCCGCGCCCGCGCGTCGTCCCGGTGATGCTCACGCTCGCCTCCTGGAATCCGCACGAGGAGGCGTTGCGTGACTGGCTGATACGACGGATCGGCGAGGACTACCGGATGGCTCTGTCGGGCAGGGCGACCGCTGAGGAGTTGGTCACGGCCGGCCGCGTCCTGCCGGTCCTGGACGGTCTGGACGAGATCGCACCGGCACACCGCGCCGCCGCCCTGCCGGAGATCGACAGGGCCTTCGACGGTGCGGATCCGATCGTCCTCACCTGCCGCGCCCGCGAGTTCCGGGAGGTCGTCGCGGACGGCAGTGGCGTCACGCAGGCGCTGGTGGTGGAGGCGGAGCCGGTGCCGCTGCCGGCCGTCACCGACTTCCTGGGCGCCTTCGAGGGAGGTCCGCCGGCCGACCGCTGGCGGGCCGTCCTGACAGAGCTGAGCCGGCGGCCCGGCATGACCGCGGTACTGAGCAATCCGCTGATGGTCACCTTGCTGCGTTCCCAGTACGGCCGCGGCGGCACCGATGCCGACACGCTGCTCAACGAGGACGACTTCCCGGATGCCGCGACCCTGGAACGGCATCTGCTGGACGGCGTCATACCGGCTGCCTTCGACGGCGCCGGCACACCCGCCGGTGACGTCGACGGCCCGGGCCGGCCCGTTCGCGCCTGGCCCGCGGAGGCCGCGGAGCGCTGGCTGACGGAGCTGGCGCATCGCGCCGACGGCGATGACCTGGCGTGGTGGCAGCTGCCCGGCAGCGTGCTGAAGCCGAGCCTCGCTTACCTCTGGCTGGCCATGACGGTCTTCTGGTGCGCCTCCGCCCTCGTCCTCTTCCGGGCGCTCGCCCCCGACGCGCTCGGCCTCTGGACGGTGGCGGGGCTCGGCCTCGCGGCCCTGGCCGTCGGCACGCTGGGCGTCCTCCCGCTCACCCACGAGTCCGGTATGGAGAAGGTCTGGGAGACGCAGGAGGAGCCACCGGGCAAGCTCCGGCGGGCGTTGCGACACCTGGGGGTGTTCGCCGGGTGCGTGCTGGGGTCGACGGTGCTGGTGGCGGTGGCGGTCGGCCTGACGGCACTGGCCATCTTCTTCATCAACATCACCAACAAGACGGCGTCGCAGTGCTACCAGGTCATCGACGGCACGTGCTACCAGCTCGTGGACCAGGACCCGTTCAGCACCGGCGGCAGCCACGACTATCAGCTGATGCCCGTGAACGCGGCCGAACTCCCGCGGTACGAGCCGCTGTCCTTCGCCCCGATCGGCGAGCACCTTGCGTTGCTGCTGCTCGTCGTGTTGGGCATCGGTGTCCTGGTCTTCGTCCACGCTCTGCTGTCGGCGCCGCCGCCACAGGTCGACATGGCGTCGTCGCCCGGCTCGGTCCTGAAGAGCGCGCGCCGGCGGGGCGTCCAGAGCGCGGTCTTCGCCCTGACCAGCGGCCTGCTCGCCAATGCCGCGGTGTGGACGCTGATCGAGGCCAGCCCGCCGACGCGGGCGCTGACCGCGCTGCTGGGCCTGACGGTGCTGCTCTTCGTCCTCGCCCGATCCGTCTGGGTGCAGTACGCGCTCAGTGTGGGCCTGCTCGCGGTGCGGTGCCGGCTGCCCTGGCGGCTGATGCCGTTCTGCGCGGACGCCCACACGCTGGGGGTACTGCGACAGGCCGGCTCGCTCCACCAATTCCGACATGGCCGGCTGAAGGAACACCTGGCGTCGCGGCATCCCCGTCACCGGGAGGCGGTGGACGGGGATACCGACGGCAACGGTGCGGAGGAAGCGGCGGACGCCACGGACGGCGCCGCCCCCGAGGGTGCGTCCGTCGAGAACACCGGCGGCGGCCCTCAGACCGGGACGTGAACGGCCTCGACCCTGCTGACGACCAGCCGCTCCCGCTCGCGCGTGGCCGCACGCCGCCGCAGCCGGAGGATCTGCGAGACCCCGAGCGCCTCCAGCACGAAGACCGAGGCGAAGGCGATCCGGTAGTTGTCGCCGGTGGCGTCGAGCAGGATGCCGACCGCGAGCAGCGTGGTCATCGAGGCGGTGAAGCCCCCCATGTTGACGATGCCGGACGCGGTGCCCTGGCGCTCCGGCGGATTGGCCGGCCGGGCGAAGTCGAAGCCGATCATCGAAGCGGGGCCGCAGGCACCCAGCACCACACAGAGCACGATCAGCAGCCCCATGGGCGCGTGTGCGGCGGGCCAGCAAAGGGTGAGCGCCCACAGCAGGGCGGTGGCCGCGACGGTGCCCAGCGCCAGCGGCGTCCGGGCCGCGTGGTGGCGGGCGATGATCTGCCCGAAGACCAGGCCCACGGCCATGTTGGAGAGCACGACGAGGGTCAGCAGTTCACCGGCCGTGCCGCGGGAGAGGCCCTGCGCCTCCACGAGGAACGGCAGGCCCCACAGCAGCAGGAACACCATCGCCGGGAACTGCGTGGTGAAGTGCACCCACATGCCCAGCCGGGTGCCGGGCTCACGCCAGGCGGCCGCGATCTGCCCGCGGACGAACGCGGCGCCGCCGTGCTCGCGGGGCGCGGGAGGCGGGGCGAAACCCTCGGGGTGGTCCTTGAGGAAGAGCAGCAGCAGGACCAGCACGGCGATACCGCCCAGGGCGCTGCCGGCGAAGGTCGTCGTCCAGCCGAAGGTGTGCAGCAGCCGGGCCAGGACGAGGGTGGAGATCAGGTTGCCCGCCATGCCGACCAGGGCGGCGATCTGCGCGATCATCGGGCCGCGGCGGGCCGGGAACCACCGGGAGCCCAGCCGCAGCACGCTGATGAACGTCATCGCGTCACCGCAGCCCAGCAGCGCCCGCGAGCCGAGCGCCATGCCGTACGAGTCCGAGAACGCGAAGCCGAACTGGCCCGCGGTGTAGAGCACCACGCCGAGGGTCAGGACCTTCTTCGCGCCCAGCCGGTCGACCAGCAGGCCGACGGGTATCTGCATGCCCGCGTAGACCAGCAGTTGCAGGATCGAGAAGGTGGACAGCGCGGAGGCGTTGATGTGGAAGCGGTGTGCGGCGTCCAGGCCGGCCACACCGAGGCTGGTGCGGTAGGTGATCGCGACGAAGTAGACCGCGACACCGATGCCCCATACGGCTACGGCCTTCCGGCCGCCGGGCGGGTCCGAGGGCAGCAGCCGGACACCGCCCCCGTCTATGCCGCCGCCGGCGGGACTGCCGCTTCCGGCGGCACCGTCGGCACCGGCACTCATCGATCTTCCCCCTGCGCGAGATTGCGGACCCAGCTGACGTGCCGCTGTACGGCGTCGGTGGCGGCCTCGGCGTCACCGGCCCGCAGCGCCTCAAGGATTTCGGTGTGCTCGGCGATGTTCTTGGCGATCCGGTCGGGGTGGGCATGCATCACCGCGACGCCCATCCGCAGCTGCCGGTCGCGCAGTTGCTCGTAGAGCCGGTCCAGGATCTGGTTGCCGGCACTGCGCACGATGGCGGCGTGGAAGGCGCGGTCGGTGACCGACACGGCGGCCAGGTCACCCGCCGCGGCCTGCTCCCGCATGGTCTCGACCAGTTCGCTCAGCTCGTTGATCAGCGCCTCGCCGGCGGGCACGGCCTTGCCCGCCGCGTGCTTCTCCACCAGCAGCCGGGTCTCGACGACGTCGGCGATCTCCTGTGCGGAGACCGGCAGGACCAGCGCGCCCTTCTTCGGGTAGAGCCTGATCAGCCCTTCGACCTCCAGCCGCAGCAGCGCCTCACGCACCGGGGTGCGCGAGACCCCCACCGCGTCGGCGAGCTCCCCTTCGGTGAGCAGCATCCCGCCCTCGTAGCGGCGCTCCAGGACGGCGTCCTTGATGTGGGTGTAGACCCGCTCGGCGGCGGGCGGCTGTTTGGCGGGAACGGGACCGGTCTCCCTTGTGAGGGCGGTGGGCATGGGCGCTGATGGCATGCGCACAGGATAGATACAACAAGTATGCGACCGATACGCCGTTCCGCGATACGGACGATCAACGGGGCGTTTGTCCTGGTAGAGGCGTTATGAGGGGTCGGCCGGGCCCCCGGAGGGGCGCCGACCGACCGTCGCTCAGGCCGACATCAGCCCCTGCGCGACCAGGTGGTCCACCACCTGCCGGTGAGCGGGCGCACAGCGCTCACGGGACTCCTGGCGGTCGAACCACGCGTATTCGGCGATCTCCCGGTCGGGAGCCGGCTCGATGTCCTGGGGGCCGCCGGTGAAACAGGTCATGTGCAGCCGCCGCCCGTTCTTGCCGTGCGCGACGTCGTGGACGACGAACTCCTCCGACAGCTCGTCCGCGGGGATGCGCAGGCCGAGCTCCTCGGAGAGCTCCCGGGAGAGCGCCTCACGCGCGGTCTCCCCCGGCTCGTACTTGCCGCCGGGGAGGTAGAAGGTGTCGTTCCCCCGCGTCCGGACGCTCAGCAACCGCCCGTCGCGCACGTGCAGCCAGGACACCGATCGCAGCGGCGCCTCGCGTTCCACGGCGATCAGCGGGTGGCCGGTCTGCTCGTCGATCCGCCGCCCGCGCTCCGTGAAGCCCAGGCGCGCGTAGAACCGCCGGGCCCGGGCGTTCTCCTCGAAGACCTCAAGGCTCAGCGCGCCGTACCGCGCGGCCGCGTGCTCCACCAGCTTCCCGCCGGTACCGCCGCCCTGCGCCTCCGGCGCCACGAACAGCCCGCCGATCTCGACACCGTCGTCGGCGCCGCTCAGCAGGCCGAGCAGCCCGATGACGGCACCCTCGCGCTCGGCGACCCAGTTCTCCGCCTGGACGAGGTACACCTCGCGCAGGACCCGGGCCCGCTCCCCCTCGCCTTCTCCCTCGATGAACGGATGCGCGTGCTGCGACGCCCTGGTCCACAGGTCGCACACCGCGTCCTGATCTGCGTCCCGATAGCGCCGGATGACTGTGTGACTGCTCATTTCGCCGACCGTAAACAGCCGGGCCGACGGCGGCAAACCCATTCCCGGCCGGCGCCCGCCCCCGCTCGGAAGGGGGTCCCCGGAGGGACCCGTGGTCCGACTCAAGGCGTACGCGAGTCCGTACCTGACGCGTACGGATCGGGCCGGAATCCCATGGGTGAATGGAGGCACGGAACCGATACGGCCCGCCGGCCAAGGGGAGTTGACCATGCAGTCCAGGACGCACACCGGCCGCCGCACCCGCAACGCCGTCGTGCTGGCCCTGATCGTCGCCACCGTATGGGCGGGCGCCGCACTGACCCGTGGCGCCGCCCAGGCCGATCCGTCCGCCCCGACCGGCCCGGTGGCGCACTTCAGCCGCGTGGTCGAACTCATCCGCGGCTGAGGAACGACCAAGGGCGGTGTTTCACGTGAAACTCACCGACCGTTTCACGTGAAACACCGCCCCTGCTGCCGTGCTGGGCACCTGCCCGGACGGTCAGTCCCGCCGGCTCAGCCCCAGGTGATCAGCCGCTTGGGCCGCTCCAGGACCGCTGCGATATCCGCGAGCAGCTTGGAACCCAGCTCACCGTCGATCAGCCGGTGGTCGAAGGAGAGCGCGAGGGTGGTGACCTGGCGCGGCTTGACCTTGCCCTTGTGGACCCACGGCTGGAGCTTGATCGCACCTACGGCGAGGATCGCCGACTCCCCCGGGTTGAGGATCGGCGTACCGGTGTCGACCCCGAAGACGCCGACATTGGTGATGGTGACCGTGCCGCCGGACATCGCCGCCGGGGAGGTCTTGCCCTCGCGGGCGGTGGCCACCAGCTCGCCCAGCTCCGTGGCGAGCTGGGGGAGCGTCTTGGCGCCCGCGTCCTTGATGTTCGGGACGATCAGACCGCGCGGGGTGGCCGCGGCGATCCCGAGGTTGATGTAGTCCTTGTAGACGATCTCCTGATTCGCCTCGTCCCAGGCGGCGTTGACCTCCGGGTGCCGCCTGATGGCGACCAGGAACGCCTTGGCGACCAGCAGCAGCGGATTGACCCGCAGCCCCGCCAGGTCCGGGTCCTGCTTCAGCTCCTGGACGAGCTTCATCGTGCGCGTCACATCGACGGTGATGAACTCCGTGACGTGCGGCGCGGTGAAGGCGCTGGCGACCATCGCCTGAGCGGTGGCCTTGCGTACGCCCTTGACCGGCACCCGCCGCTCGCGGGCCGCGTCGAAGGCGGCGACGGGGGCCGCCGCGGTCGGGACGGCCGGCGCGGGTGCGGCAGGCGCGACGGCCGGTGCCGCCTCGGCCGGTGCGGCGGCCGCGTAGACGTCGTCACGGGTGATGACGCCGCCCGGTCCGGTCGGAGCGACCGTCGCGAGGTCGATGCCCAGGTCCTTGGCGAGCTTGCGGACCGGGGGCTTGGCCAGCGGACGCCCGGCGGCCGGAGCGGAGGCGGCGGGCACGGCCGGCGCCACGGGCACGGCCACCGGGGTGGCCGCCGGAGCCGGCGTGGTCCGCCCGTTCAGCTCCGCCTGGAGGCCGGCGGTCACCGGCTCCGACTGAGCCGGCACCCCTGGCTGTGGCTTGCGCGCCCGGCGCTTGGTCGAGGACGGCGCGGCGCCGTAGCCGACCAGCACCGCCTGCCGGCCCTGCGGCTCGGCTTCCTCCTCGACCGCCTCGGCGGGTGTCGCGGCGCCGGGCCCCTCCTGGACGGGCCCGGCACCCGGGTCGGTGTCGACCGAGATGATCACGGTGCCGACATCGACGGTGGTGCCCTCGTCGAAGTTCAGCGTGTGCACCACCCCGTCGTAGGGAATGGGCAGTTCCACGGCGGCCTTGGCGGTCTCGACCTCGCACACGACCTGGCCGTCGGTGACGGTGTCACCGGGCTTGACGTACCACTTGAGGATCTCGGCCTCGGTCAGGCCCTCGCCCACATCGGGCATCTTGAACTCGCGGATGCGCTGCACGTTCGCGGCGCCGGCGGTCCCTGCAGTCATGGTCACGACTCTCCTCAACCTCAGTACGCCAACGCACGGTCAACGGCGTCGAGCACCCGGTCCAGTCCCGGAAGGTACTCGTCCTCCAGCCTGGACGGCGGATACGGGGCGTGGAAACCGCCGACCCGCAGCACCGGTGCCTCCAGGTGGTAGAAGCAGCGCTCGGTGATCCGGGCGGCGATCTCCGCACCCGAGCCGAAGAAGACCGGCGCCTCGTGGACGACGACCAGCCGGCCGGTCTTCTCCACCGAGGACTGCACGGTGTCGAAGTCGATCGGGGAGATCGAGCGCAGGTCGACGACCTCGACCGACTTGCCCTCCTCGGCCGCGACCTTGGCGACGTCCTCGCAGACCTTCACCATCGGACCGTAGGCGGCCAGCGTGAGATCGGAGCCGGTCCGGGTGATCCGGGCCTTGTGCAGCGGGTCCGGGATCGACTCGGTGTCCAGGCGCGACTTGTCGTGGTAGCGACGCTTGGGCTCGAAGTAGATGACCGGGTCGTCCCCGGCAATGGCCTGCTGGAGCATCCAGTAGGCGTCGGAGGAGTTCGAGGGAGAGACGATCTTGAGGCCCGCGACGTGCGCGAACAGCGCCTCGGGGGACTCGGAGTGGTGCTCGACGGCACCGATGCCGCCCGCGTACGGGATGCGGATGACGACCGGCATCTTGACCTTGCCCAGCGCCCGCGCGTGCATCTTCGCGAGCTGGGTGACGATCTGGTCGTAGGCGGGGAAGACGAAGCCGTCGAACTGGATCTCCACGACCGGGCGGTAGCCACGCAGGGCCAGGCCGATCGCGGTGCCGACGATGCCGGACTCGGCGAGCGGGGTGTCGATCACCCGCTCCTCGCCGAAGTCCTTCTGGAGTCCGTCGGTGACCCGGAAGACGCCGCCGAGCTTGCCGACGTCCTCACCCATGACGAGGACCTTGGGGTCGGCCTCCATGGAGGCGCGCAACGACGCGTTGATCGCCTTGGCGATAGTGATCTTCTCGAAGACGGCCATGGTCAGTTCCCCTCCGCGGCGGCATCGGCGTCGGCGAACGACGCCTGGTAGGCGGCGAACTGCGCGCGCTCCTCATCGACGAGCGCGTGCCCGTCGGCATAGACGTTCTCGAAGATCGCCATGTGGTCCGGGTCGGGCATCGCCCGTACGACGTCGCGGACCCGCTTGCCCAGGGTCTCGCTCTCCTCGTCGATCGCGGCGAGGTAGGCGTCGTCGACGAAGCCCGAAGCCTCCAGGTACTTCCGGAGCCGCAGGATCGGGTCCTTGGCCTCCCAGGCCAGCGTCTCCTCGTCGGCGCGGTACCGCGTCGGGTCGTCGGAGGTGGTGTGGGCGCCCATCCGGTAGGTGAACGCCTCGATGAGCATGGGGCCTTGGCCGGTGCGCGCCCGCTCCAGGGCCGCCTTGGTCACCGCCAGGCAGGCCAGTACGTCGTTGCCGTCGACCCGGACGCCGGGGAAGCCGAAGCCCTGGGCGCGCTGGTAGAGGGGCACCCGGGTCTGCTTCTCGGTGGGCTCGGAAATCGCCCACTGGTTGTTCTGGCAGAAGAAGACGACCGGTGCGTTGTAGACCGCGGAGAAGGTGAAGGATTCGGCGACATCGCCCTGGCTGGAGGCGCCGTCACCGAAATACGCGATGACCGCGGAATCCGCGCCGTCCTTCTGCACACCCATCGCATAGCCGGTCGCGTGCAGCGTCTGCGAACCGATGACGATGGTGTAGAGGTGGAAGTTGTTGGTGTTGGGGTCCCAACCGCCGTGGTTGACGCCACGGAACATCCCCAACAGGTTCGTCGGGTCGACGCCGCGGCACCAGGCCACGCCGTGCTCCCGGTAGGTGGGGAAGACGTAGTCGTCGTCGCGCAGCGCGCGGCCCGAGCCGATCTGGGCGGCTTCCTGGCCCAGCAGCGAGGCCCACAGGCCCAGCTCTCCCTGGCGCTGGAGGGTGGTCGCCTCGGCGTCGAACCGCCGGGTCAGCACCATGTCGCGGTACAGACCGCGCAGTTCCTCGGGAGAGAGGTCGATCGCGTAATCCGGGTGCTCGACCCGCTCCCCTTCCGGGGTCAGCAGTTGTACGAGCTGGTCCTGCTCCGCCTGGTCCGGCCCGGCGCTGTTCCTGGCCCTGGACTCCGACGCCTTTTTCACCGGCGTCGTCTTTTTGGCGGTGGTGCGCTTGCTGCCGCCGCGGGCGGTTTTCCGCTCGGCAGTGCCTTCCACGGTCACGTGCTGCTCCTCCGTCTGTCCGGCCCCCGGGGTCCGCCGGTGGCCGTTTGCGGCTCACCCGGTATCCGATACGGCGCACGGGGTGTGTGCGAACGCGGCCGGATCCGGGTGGAACAAAGCGCCCCGGAGTGGCCTGCTCATTGCACGTTACCCATTGTCAAAGCCGAAGTGGAAATGGCGCTGACCTGCGATTTTGCTTGGATTTCCAAGTAAAACCCGAAGGCTGGGAACAACTCCTGGTCACAGCGTTGCAGGCCGCCGGGACAACGGCACGTTATATCGGTGACCTGGAGCACGGGAAGAGTTGGTGTGTGAGACTGGGGATGTGCGTGAAGACGGAAAAATCACGGTTTTCCTGCTCGATGACCACGAAGTGGTCCGGCGGGGCGTCCACGAAATGCTGTCGGTCGAGGCAGACATCGAGGTGGTCGGCGAGGCCGGAACCGCGGCTGATGCGCTGGTCAGGATCCCGGCGACGCGTCCGGACGTGGCCGTGCTCGACGTCCGGCTCCCGGACGGCAGCGGTGTCGAGGTCTGCCGCGAGATCCGCTCCCAGAACGAGGACATCTCCTGCCTGATGCTCACCTCGTTCGCCGATGACGAGGCCCTCTTCGATGCGATCATGGCCGGTGCGTCCGGTTATGTCCTCAAGGCCATCCGCGGCAGCGAACTCCTCTCCGCGGTCCGCGACGTGGCGGCCGGAAAGTCGCTGCTCGACCCGGTGGCCACCGCCCGCGTCCTGGAACGACTCCGCGACGGCAATGCCGCAAAGGGCGACGACCGGCTGGCGAACCTCACCGAGCAGGAGCGCAAGATCCTCGATCTGATCGGCGAGGGACTGACCAATCGCGTAATCGGTGAACGACTCCACCTCGCCGAGAAAACGATCAAGAATTACGTTTCCAGCCTGCTTTCCAAGCTCGGTATGGAACGCCGCTCCCAGGCCGCCGCCTATGTCGCACGCATGCAGGCCGAACGGCGCTGACCAGGCGAAGAACTCCGGCCACGACCACGGACGCGGTGATTCCGTGGCCGGAGAAAGGGACCAACGTCCCGCCGACCGGGGGCTGCCGCCCCTACCCACCACCACACCGCACGGGCAGGGTGAGACCATGCCCACCGACGTCTTCCGCGCCATCGAGCTGCTGAGCAGTACCCCCTACGGCCGGGTGTCGGCCAGCCGGCGGGCACTCCCCTTCACCACCGTCACCCGGCACATCGTCGTCGACGGCCGCCTGATCCTGCGGCTGCACCGCGGCTACGAGTACCACCGGGCGCTGGACGGCAGCGTCGTCGCGTACGAGGCCGACAACGTCAACAGCGGCGCACGCGACACCTGGTCCGTGCAGTTCACCGGCACCGCCCGGGTCATCGAGCCCACCCCGGCCGAGCGGGAACTGTTCGGCCGCACACCGCGGTTGGCCGATGGGCTCCCGTACGATGCGGTCTTCCTGCGGATCGAACCGGAATTCGTGACGCTGCATCACCTCACCGACGTCCCGGTCTTCGGATATGCACACCCTCTGTAAGGCTTTCCGGGACACCCACTCCACTGGGCGATGTTGATCTAACATCTGGCGCGTGCTGCGCTCATCTGTAGTCCGGTCGGCGGCGACGCCCGCCCGCGACACCCTCGGATCCCTGCTGCGCCACTACGACGGCGCCGGGGCGCCGCTGTCCTGCGAGCCCGTCGCCGAGGGGCTGCTCAACCACGGCTACTTCCTCGCCACCACCCGCGGCCGCTACTTCCTCAAACACCACCTCGACGGCGACCGTGCCACCCTCACCCGCCAGCACCTGGCCACCCGCCGGCTGGCCGGACTCGGCCTGCCCGTCGTCCCGCCCGTGACGGGCACGGACGGCAGGACCTTCACCGTCCTGGACGGCCGCTACTACGCCCTGCACCCCTGGAAGGAGGGCCGGCACCTGGGCGGCACGGTGCTGACCGTCGGTCAGTCGCGCCGGCTCGGCGCCCTGCTCGGGCTGGTCCACACCACGCTGGAGCAGGTCATGGCCGACCAGCCGGCGCCGCCACGGCCGCCCGGCACGGACGCCGCCGCCGACCCCGAGCGGACCTTCGAGACCATCGACGAGCTGCTGGCACTGGCCCGCGGCGCCCGGCCCCGCACCAGCTTCGACGAGCTCGCCGAGCACCGCCTCCTGGAGCGCCGGGCCCTGCTGGAGCGGCAGGCGCACCGCCGCCCGGCTCCCGGCGCGGAGCCCCCGGCGGGCTGGGTGCACGGCGACTTCCACCCGCTGAACGTGCTCTACCGCGGCACCGAACCGGCCGCGATCGTCGACTGGGACCGGCTGGGCGTCCAGCCCCGCGCCGAGGAGGCGGTACGCGCCGCCGCGATCTTCTTCGTCCGCCCCTGCGGCACGCTGGACCTGGCGAAGGTCGCCGCGTACGCCGGCGCCTACCGCAGTGTGTGCGGGGCCGGTGCCGACGAGCTGGCCGCGGCCGTGCACCGGGTCTGGTGGGAGCGGCTGAACGACTTCTGGATGCTCACCTGGCGCTACCGGCTCGGCGACCGGCGCACCGATCCGCAGTTCCCCGCGGCGGCCGCGCTGGCGGTGTGGTGGACCCGCGAATTCCCGGCCGTGCGGCGGGCGTTCACGGGCTGACGCACGCGAGGCGTCAGCCCGGCCGTCCGTCAGCCGCCGGTCGCCCCGCCCAGGGGCGAGCCGGCAGTGGTGCCGGGGGTGCCGCCGGTGTTCGTACCACCGTTGGTGGTCCCGCCGTTGGTGGTGCCACCGTCCGTGGTGCCACCGTTGTTGGTGCCGCCGTTGGTGGTGCCACCGTCCGTCGTTCCGCCGGTGGTGGTGCCGCCGTTGGTCGTGCCACCGTGGGTCGTCCCGCCGGTGGTGCTGGTCGGCGGCTCCGAGCTCGGCGGCGCGGACGACGGCGGGGTGCTGGGCTGGCGGCTCGGCCGGTGGGTGTAGGTGTTCCCGCCGCCGCTGGTGCCGCCCGGGTAGGTCTCCGGGGTGGTCTGCTCGTCCGTCGGCGGCTCGGTGGTCTGGTCCGACTGCGACGGCTGCGGGGACTGGGTGACCGGCGTCGTGGGCGTGTGCCCGCCACTCTTGGTGTTCTGCACCGCGAAGGCCACGCCCACCGCGATGGCGATCAGCGCGAGGACCGCGATCAGCCAGATCTTTCCGCGGCCGCCCTTGGCCTGGCGGTACCCGCCCTCGAAACCGCCGTCGTCGTCCCGCATCCCGGGCGTCAGGATCGGCTGCGCCGTGGTCCTGCCGGAGTCGGCGTGGGACAGCGCGGTGGTCTCGGCGGCCCCGCCGCGGAGGGCCATGGTGTGACCGCCGTCGGGCATCGCGACCGGGCCGGTGTTCCAGGTGCCGGTGTGGCCGCCCTGCTCGTGCAGCATCTGCAACGAGTACTGGACCAGGCCGCGCATCTCCTCGGCGCTCTGGAAACGGTCGTCGGGGTCCTTGGCCAGCGACCGCATGACCAGGCCGTCCAGCTCCGGCGGCACCGCGTCGGCGACCTGGGAGGGTGCCACCGGCATGTCCTGGACGTGCTGGTAGACGACCGAGAGCGGGGTCTCACCGGTGAACGGCGGCCGCTGCGCGAGGAGTTCGTACAGCAGGCAGCCGGTGGCGTAGAGGTCGGAGCGGGTGTCGACGGTCTTGCCGAGCGCCTGCTCCGGGGAGAGGTACTGCGGGGTGCCCATGACCATGCCGGTCTGGGTCATGGTCGACTGCGCCCCGTGCAGGGCCCGGGCGATGCCGAAGTCCATCACCTTCACGGCGCCGCTGTTGGTGATGATCACGTTCGCGGGCTTGATGTCACGGTGCACGATGCCGTGCTGGTGGCTGTAGGCCAGCGCCTCCAGCACCCCGGAGACGATGATCAGCGCCTGGTCCGGCGGCGGCGCATCGGCGTTGAGCAGCAGGTCGCGGATGGTGTGGCCCTCGACCAGCTCCATCACGATGTACGGCACGGTGCTGCCGCCGACGAAGTCCTCGCCGGAGTCGTACACGGCGACGACCGCGTGGTGGTTCAGTCCGGCCACGGACTGTGCCTCGCGCGTGAAGCGGGCCTTGGACACCGGGTCCTCGGCGAGGTCGGCACGCAGCAGCTTCACGGCGACGGTACGGCCCAGGCGTACGTCCTCGGCCGCGAACACCTCCGCCATGCCGCCGCGGCCCAGCCGGTGCGTCAGCCGGTAGCGGCCGTCGCCGACCAGCCCGCCGTTACCCCACAGCTCCGGTGCGTCCGAGACGTTGGGGCCGGTGGCGTCAGGATCGGACGGCCCTTGGGGGCGCTGCGTCGGTGCCATCGGTCCTCGCCGTCGAATCGATCCGCATTACAGCGGTAAGGTCTCGGTCTTCGCTAGAGCACGCTACAGGTTCCGCGGCACCCACCGGTCCGTCGTGGACCGGCCATCAAACCCTTCGCATCCCAAGTGTGGCAAGTTCACCAGGGATGACCGGAAGCCTGAAACCCCTCGTGATCGTGCCCGGATCTTGCACATCTGGTCACGGAACGGGCACACAGCTTGACGTGTCCGCGGCCTGGGGCAGACTTGGCTGCGGAATTCCAGATTTTGATCGCTAGACATACGGGCAGTGCGCCTAGGGGGAAGCAGGACGATGAGCCAGGACGGCGCTCAAGGCCAATTCGAGGGCCGTTCGGTCGGCGGTGGACGTTACCAGCTTCGTGATCTTCTCGGCGCCGGTGGCATGGCCTCCGTACACCTCGCCTACGACAGCGTGCTGGACCGCGAGGTCGCGATCAAGACCCTGCACACCGAACTCGGCCGCGAGCAGGCGTTCCGCGAGCGCTTCCGGCGCGAGGCGCAGTCAGTGGCGAAGCTCACGCACACCAACATCGTCTCGGTCTTCGACTCCGGCGAGGACGAGCTCGACGGCGGCATGGTGCCGTACATCATCATGGAGTACGTCTCCGGCCAGCCGCTGCGTTCCGTGCTGGACGGCGACATCGCCCAGCACGGCGCGATGCCGACGGAAAAGGCGCTGAAAATCACCGCCGACGTGCTCGCCGCCCTGGAGGCGAGCCACGAGATGAGCCTGGTCCACCGGGACATCAAGCCGGGCAACGTCATGATGACCAAGCGCAATGTCGTCAAGGTCATGGACTTCGGTATCGCCCGCGCCATGCAGTCCGGCGTGACCTCGATGACGCAGACCGGCATGGTCGTGGGCACTCCGCAGTACCTCTCGCCCGAGCAGGCGCTGGGCCGCGCCGTGGACGCCCGCTCCGACCTGTACTCGGTCGGCATCATGCTCTTCGAGCTGCTGACCGGTCAGCTGCCGTTCGACGCGGACTCGCCGCTGGCCATCGCCTACGCCCACGTCCAGGAAGAGCCGCCGGTCCCGTCGAGCATCAACCGCTCGCTGCCGCCGGCGGTGGACGCGCTGGTGGCCCGGGCGTTGAAGAAGAACCCCAACGAACGGTTCCCCACCGCCGAGGCGATGCGGGACGAGTGCCTGCGGATCGCCGGCTCCGGGCAGTCCGGGGCGACGCCGCTGATCATCAGCGAGGGACCGCGGGCCCGCACCAGCGGCGCTTCGGTGTCCTCCGCGGTGTTCCCCACCGCCGCCGGCAACCCGCACACGCCGGTGCCGCCGAGCGTCCAGCAGCCGTACCAGCCGACGCAGGCCGCTTTCGGCCCGTCGACACCGCCGCCGGTGAACAACGCCTACCCGACGCCCGCACCGGCCCCGACGCCCGCACCGTTCGCCGGCGGCTTCCAGGCCCCGCCGCCGCCGTTCCCCGGTCCGCCCCCGCCGGTGACGGGCTCGATGCCGCCGGCGCGCCCCCGGAAGAACAACAGTGGGGTGATCATTGTTTCGGCGGTGGTGGGCGTGGTCGTGGTCACCGCGATAGCGGTCGGCATCGGCCTGAGCGCCGGTTCCAGTGACAGCGGCGGCAGCACGGACAACCCGACGTCCGCGTACTCGTACTCGTACTCCCCGTCGCCCACCAGCAGCGTCCGCCCCGAGGACAAGACGGCGACGGTCCAGACCACCGAGTGCACCAACCCGACGCCGAGCTACGCGCAGAAGGGCAAGATCCTCTTCCCCTCGTTCAAGTACAAGAACCTGGAGTCGGTCGAGGAGTGCATCAAGGCCGCCGGCTGGAAGTACAAGGTGGTCAAGGAAGAGAACGACGGGCTCTGGGGCAAGAACACCGTCACGGACCAGACCCCGGCGGGCATCAGCTACTGGGACCCCCGCAGCAACGACACCATCGAGCTGACCATCTCGACGGGTCGCAGCAGCTGACGGCAGCGACACCCTGACAGCGGAGGGGCCGGCACGCGAGCTGCGTGCCGGCCCCTCCGGCTGTTGTGGGCCCCGGGCGCGGGGATCAGAGGTACGGGCCCGAGCGGGCGCCGCCGCTGCCGGGCTGCTCCTGGTGGCCTTCCGCCGCGATACCGGGCGGCAGTGCACGGCGCATCTGCTCAAGTTGGGCGCGGGCGGCCATCTGCTGGGCGAAGAGCGCAGTCTGAATGCCGTGGAAGAGGCCCTCCAACCAGCCGACCAGCTGGGCCTGGGCGATCCGCAGCTCGGCCTCGGTCGGCACCGACTCGTCGGTGAAGGGCAGCGAGAGCCGCTCCAGCTCCTCGACCAGCTCGGGTGCCAGTCCGTCCTCCAGCTCCTTGACCGAGCTGGCGTGGATCTCCTTGAGGCGCACCCGGCTCGCCTCGTCGAGGGGAGCGGCCTTCACCTCTTCCAGCAGCTGCTTGATCATGCTGCCGATGCGCATGACCTTCGCAGGCTGCTCGACCATGTCCGTCACCGGAATCTCACGGGGCTCCTGGCCCTCGTCCCCGCCACCGAAGCCGGCGCTGCCGAGCGCCATGCCGTCCGGGCCGACGACCAAGACGTGCTGGTTCTCCTGCGACCGTTCGTTCATCGGCATATCCATGCCGCCATTCTCTCGTACGACAGATGTAGAACGGTGGTGCCCCTGGCAGAAAGTGATCCACCCTTCCTGCCACGGCGGATTGCCGTCGGGTAGGCATCGGCTTTCGCTCCGCCCCTTCACCGTACGTTTCACGTGAAACCACGGAGCGTGAAACCACGAGGCGCGGACCGTTTCACGTGAAACACGCTCCGTCGTTTCACGTGAAACAGGGCCTCAGCGGCGCCGCAGCCGGAGTCCGAGGAAGGCGAGCCCCAAGCCCGTGAGCGCCATCCCGGCGCCCATCGGCAGAACCCGTTCGACCCGGGCCCCCGGGGCATCGAGCGCGTACGGGCTTGCTGCCGGTTCCGGACCGGCCACGGCGTTGTCCGGGGCCGGTGCCGGGGCCGGGGCAGGTGACGACGCCGGCCGGTCGGGAGTCGGGGCGGGTGCGCCGGCGAGGTCGCGTGGACGCGAAGGGGGCCGCGGTGGCTCATCGGTCGCGAGGGGGCTGGGGGCCGATGAGGCCGCGGGAGCGCGGTGGTGCGGCGCCGGCGTGGGCCGGCTGGGCGGCCGCTGTACGGGGGCAGGGGCGGGGCCTGGGGCGCTAGGAGGGTCGGACGGCTCGGACGGCTCGGGCACATCCACGTCCACGTCCGCGTCCGCGGAGTCGTCCAGGGCACCGTCGCCGAGGTCCGGAGCGGGGTCCGGGCTCCAGGGGAAGCCGGGGCCGAACGGGTGATGCCGGTGGTGTTGCCGCAGCCCGTGGATGAACGGCCCGCCGAGGTGGTGCGGGAAGCCCGGCAAGGTGCCGGAGAGGCCCAGGAAGGTGTCCGGGAGGTCCCGGAAGTCGTCGGCGCTGGGAAAGTCCGACAGGTCCAGGGTGCCGGGGCGGCCGGGGTACAGCTCCCCCAGACGCTCTCCGGTCAGCAGGGGATCCGCCGCGAAGTCGTCCAGCGGCTCATCGGGACGGGCGGCCGGGCTGGCCTGCTGGTCCGCGGCCAGCGCGGGGCCGGCTGTCATCAGGGAGACGGGCAGGGCGGCGGCGACCACCAAAAGACTTGAGGCAATGCGCGTACGGAATCCTGGAGCGACCACGGTGCCCCTCCCGTGCCGAGCCGTCGAGTGACGTGCCCAGCGTCACACAGCGGGTAGACCGCGGCATCTCGGGCAGATCGGCCGGGTGACCTGCCGACACGGGGAGGGGCGAGGGGCGCTCGGGGCCCCGAAGGCCATGGGCCGGCCGGCTCAGACCGTCAGGACGACCTTGCCCACGTGGCTGCCGGAATCCAGGATGCGGTGCGCCTCGGCGGCCTCCGCCATCGGCAGGGCCTGATCGACGATCGGGCGGACCTGGCCGTTGCCGATCAGCGGCCAGACGTGTTCCCGGACGGCCGCGACGATGGCCGACTTCTCGCTGACCGGACGGGCCCGCAGACCCGTGCCGGTGATCGCGGCGCGTTTGGAGATCAGCGCGGCGAGGTTGAGCTCTGCCTTCACCCCGCCCTGCAGCCCGATGATCGCCAGCCGGCCGGCGACCGCCAGCGCCTTGACGTTCCGCTGGAGGTACTTGGCGCCGATGATGTCGAGGATGACGTCCGCACCCTTGCCGTCGGTGGCCTTGCGGATCTCCTGGACGAAGTCCTGCTCGCGGTAGTCGATGAGGATGTCGGCGCCCAACTCGGCGCAGCGGGCCAGCTTTTCGGGACCACCCGCGGTGACCGCCACCCGCGCCCCGACCGCCTTGGCGAGCTGGATCGCCATGGTGCCGATACCGCTGGCACCGCCGTGGACCAGCAGGGTCTCACCGGGCCGCAGGTGCGCGATCATGAAGACGTTCGACCAGACGGTGCAGGCGACTTCGGGGAGCGCGGCGGCCGTGACGAGGTCGACGCCGGGCGGCAGCGGCAGCACCTGACCGGCCGGGACGGCGACCTTCTCGGCGTACCCGCCGCCCGACAACAGCGCGCACACCTCGTCGCCGACCGCCCAGCCGTGCACGCCGGGGCCGATCGCCGCGATCCGCCCCGAGCACTCCAGACCGGGGTACGGGGAGGCGCCGGGCGGCGGGTCGTAGAAGCCCTGGCGCTGGAGCAGGTCGGCGCGGTTCACGGCGCTGGCCGCGACCTCGATCAGGACCTCGCCCTCGGCGGGCTGCGGATCGGGCACTTCGGCCCAGACGAGGGCTTCGGGGCCACCGGGCTCGGGGATAGTGATCGCTCGCATGGGCGCGAGGCTACTCGCCGACCGGCCACGGGGCGAAAGGGCGGGGCGCGGTCCCGCTACAGGTCACGGCCCCGGCTCCGGTCCCCGGCGCCCCGTCCCACGGTCCGTCACTCGTCCGCCGGACGCATGGGGGAGACCGCGGTGCCGGGCAACGTCGGCTTGGCGGACGGCTTCCCGGGGACGGCGGGCTCCTCCGCCGGGGCGGCACGCACGATGGTGATCAGACGGTCCGCGGTCTGTAGCGGGCTCGCCTCCGGGTCGTCGTACCCCAGGAGCCGGTGCCCGCGCAGGACGGAAACCACCAGGTCGCCGGTCTCCCGGACGGACTTGCCGACCTCGGCCTTGACCACCGGCCGCTCCACCAGGTCCAGGCCGCTGCCCTGCTGGATCAGGTCCTCCATGACGGCGCCCGCGCTGGGGCTGTGCACCGAGAGCCCCAGCAGCCGGCCGGCCGCACTGGCCGAGGTGATCACCGCGTCGGCACCGGACTGCCGCAGCAGCGGCGCGTTCTCCTCCTCGCGCACCGCGGCGACGATGTTGGCGCGCTTGTTGAGCTGACGGGCGGTCAACGAGACCAGGACTGCGGTGTCATCGCGCTGGGTGGCGATGACGATCTGGTGCGCGCGCTGGATCTCGGCCCGCAGCAGGACGTCGCTGCGCGTCGCATCGCCGACCACGCCCGCGAACCCTTCGGACACCGCCGATTCGATGACCTTGCTGCTGGGGTCGACGATGACGACCCGGTCCCGCGACAGGCCCGTGGCACACAGGGTCTGGACGGCGGACCGGCCCTTCGTTCCGAAGCCGACGATGACGGTGTGGTCGCGCAAGGCGTTTCTCCAGCATTTTGGCGAAAGTGACCTGAGCCCGTGGACAACGAGCTTGCGCAGCCGGCTGGTTGGCGCGCTCTCAAAGGGCAGAACCAGGCCGGTCCGGTCCGTCTGTCGTTCGAGAACGACGAGGGGTCCGCCGCTGCTGAGAACGACGGTACCGAGAACGCCGAGCCCAAGCCCGCCTTCCGTCCCGTGACCGGGCGCGACATCAAGAGCCGCGATGAGCAGGAGAAGGACAACCGGTCGTTCGTGGAGTCCCGGGCCTGGCCGGGCCGCGGCCTGGCGGACGGTGCCCGCACACCAGCACGCGCACCGAGTACCCCCAGAGGACAACCGCTTTACAGGGCTGGGACGTTGTGGCTGGCGCCGGTTGCCTCCGGTGCCCAGGGAGCCGGGCGCGTCACAGCTCTCGGAGCCAACGATTCGACCACTCGGGGGTGGGGGCGTGCACGAAGCCGTAGCGTCGGCCGAGTGACTTGCCGCCGGCCGGGGTTCCCATGTTCGACTCGATCCGCTTGAACCCTACGTCGCGCAGCATGCGGAAAACCCGCTCCAGAAAGGTGTCGACTATCTCCCGCCGGGTGTCGCGATCGACTTCCGGAACGACGAAGAACCAGCCGAGGTCAGTGGCCTCCTGGCCTTCTTTCCGTTCCGTCGGGATGCAGAAGAAACCGCCCACCAACTGCCCTGCGTCGTCGAGCGCCACCAGGTGCTTGACGCCGTGGCCCAGCCCACCCTCGATCGCGGAGAGTGTGAAGTCCACGGGGTTGTCGACCGTGTACCCGTCATCGTTGAACTGCGAGTCGTGAAACGTATGGCGCAGTGTCGACTCGATGTCGTCCCATCGGGCCTTCATGAAGTGCTCGTCCACGAGCCTGATCTCCATTACGCGCCTCCGTCCAAGTCGAACAGCTCGTGTGTACCGACGAGCTGTCGGCCACGGGGTACCTCGTCCACAATGACAACGCGTGAGGCCGCCCGCGATCAGGCATCCGCCGAACGGCTGACCCGCCGGACCACCGACACAGACTGCGCGGGCACAGGTCGCCCCGTCGGGACCCCGCTCGTGCACCCCGTGCGGTATCGGACGGCATGCCGGTACCGACTCCCCTGAATCTCGCCGGCCGGGAAGCCCGAACCACCGGGAGAGCCAGGGGCCCGCGGTGGACAGCAAGACGACGACGCCCACGGGCAGCACGACGAGTCGACACCAGGGGCGCGGTGATCGGCCATCCGGCACAAAGGCAGCCGGGATCCCCGAGGATTGCGGTATGCAGCACGCACCCACAGCGCAAGCCGGACACGAGGGGCCGACCCGATGAAGGACGAGGAGCCGCCGCGTCCGGACATCGGAAAGGTCTCCATCCTCCGTTCCCTCTGGTCGCGTTCACGCACCCAGGCCGAGGAGGACGCCGAAGACGGCCGGTCCATCGTCATGCCCGTGCAAGGCGTGCGGCCGCCGCTTCAACAAGTCCTCCGCCGACTTGTCATGGCCCTCGTGGTGCTGGCACTCACGACGTTCATCGTGTGGATCGACCGCGCGGGGTACCACGACAACGCCGGCGGCACCGTTGGGCTCCTCGACTCGGCGTACTACGCGACCGTGACCCTTTCGACCACGGGTTACGGGGACATCACCCCGGTCAGCGATGGTGCGCGACTGGCCAACATCTTCGTCATCACCCCGCTGCGCGTGCTGTTCCTGATCATCTTGGTCGGCACCACGCTGGAGGTGCTGACCGAACGCACCCGGCACCAGGTACGGGTTCATCGCTGGCGGTCGCGCATGCGGGATCACGTCGTTGTCATCGGGTACGGCACGAAGGGCCGGCATGCCGTCCGGACGTTGGTGGGCCAGGGCGTCTCGAAGCAGAGGATCGTTGTGGTCGATCCCAAGAAGCAGACGGTGGACGCCGCGAGCAATGACGGCCTGGTGGGCGTCGTCGGGGACGCGACTCGTTCCGACGCGCTGCGCAGGGCCGAGCTGCACCGGGCCTCGAAGGTGGTCGTCGCCACCCACCGAGACGAGACCGCCGCCTTGGTGACGCTTACCGCGCGCCAGCTCAACAAGCACGCCTCCATCGTGGTGGCCGTCAGGGAGGACGAGAACCTTCCCCTGCTGAAGCAGAGCGGAGCCGACGCCGTCATCACGAGTTCCAGCTCTGCGGGCCGGCTGCTCGGTGTGGCGATGGCCAGCCCCAGCGCGGGTGCGGTCCTGGAACGCCTGATGACCTACGGCAGCGGCCTGGACCTCACCGAACGTCCGGTGACGAAATCCGAGGCGGGGCGGTCTCCCCGCGAGTGCGGTGATCTGGTCGTGGCCGTCCTGCGAGGGGGCAGGATGCTGGACTACACCGAGCCGGAAGCCGCGAAGCTCCAGGTCACGGACCGGATCATCACCATTCAGCGAGCAGCGGCCGACGAACCGGAAGCCTGACGCTCGTGGTCCGTTCGGCGAAGTGCCGACTCCGGCGCGACGGTGGCGTAGGAGAAGCAGTCGAGCAGGTCGAGCGGGCCCCGGTGTTGTGGTGGTACCGCTCGCGGTCGATCCAGGCGATGAAGGCCGTCGCGACGAGCACCGGCAGGGCCATCAGCAGCCGGCGGGCGACCTGCCGTATCGGTGCCTGCGGGGTGCGACGGGGCACTACACCCGGTGGGAACGGGCCTCGGGAACCTCGCGTGCCACGGCGTCATGGGACGGCAGCTTCACGCGGCGCCTCCGGTGGGGGCCGTGGGGTCGTAGGAGGTGTCGGGTGCCGGCCAACCCGCCGACCAGCCCGCCGGCCAGGGCAGTTCGAGGAGCTCGACCTCGGTGCCGCGCTCCGCGCCGCCCGGCGGGACGACGGCCATCGCGTCGGCGGCGGCGATCCCGCGCAGCATCGCGGGCCCGTGGAAGTGCAGCGGCGCGGCCACCAGCCCGTGCCGGTCGTCGTCGCGGTAGGCCACCGGGACGAGCCGGGTGTCCCCCGGATGGCCGTGGACGGCCGCGGCCAGCGGCACCCGGTACGGCGCGGCGGGACGGCGGGCGGCGAGCGTGCGGAGCAGGGGTTCGGCGAGGGTGAGCAGACCGGACACCGCGGCCAGCGGATTGCCCGGGAGGCCGACGAGGTGCCGGCCCGGTGCGAGGCGGGCCAGCAGCATGGGATGGCCGGGGCGCACCGCCACGCCGTCCACCAGGAGCTCCGCGCCGAGCCGTCGGAGGGTGGGGTGCACGTGGTCGACGGGGCCCGACGCGGTGCCGCCGGTGGTGATGACCAGGTCGGCGGTGGACCCGGCGAGGGCGTCGTGCAGCGCGTCGGCGTCATCGCCGAGGTGCCGCGGGGGCGCCGCCGCGGCGCCCAGGGCGCACAGCCAAGGCACCAGCATCGGGCCGAGCGCATCGCGGATCCGGCCGCCCTCGGGCAGTCCGCTGCGCAGCAGCTCGTCGCCGAGGACGAGCACGTCGACGCGGGGCCGGGGGTGGACGGAGAGCGCGTCGTAGCCGGCCGCCGCGGCCAGGCCGAGGACCGCGGGGGTCACCAGCGTGCCGGCGGGCAGGAGTCGGTCACCGCACCGGCACTCCTGGCCGCGCGGGCGGATGTCCTGGCCCGGCGGCACCGGTCGCGGCGCGTACAGCCGTGCCCGGCCGTCGGGGAGTTCGAGGACCTCGCCGTGCTCGCTGCGCAGCACCGCGGTGGCACCGGCCGGGATGCGGCCACCGGTGGCGATGGGGAGCGCATGGCCGTCGGGGAGCGCCGCGGTGGTGGCGTGGCCGGCGAGGATGCCGGTGTCCGGACCGGTCCCGGTGTCGTCCGCGGCACGGTCGACACGCCAGGGGCCGGGGCCGGCCACCGCCCAGCCGTCCATCGCCGAAGTGTCGAACGACGGCAGGTCGGTGAGGGCCGTGAGGGGAGCGGCGAGCGTGCGGCCGAGCGCGTCGGCGAGCCCGGCCGTACCGGGCCCGGGGGGCTCGTGCACCGCGTGTTCGGCGATGCCCCGGGCGGTGCGCCAGGGCGTGGCGGGAGGGCCGGAGGACCGCTTGCCGGGGCGGGCGGACGCGGTGCCCTGCCCGCCACCGGGGGCGGCGGGGCGGTCCGGGTCGGCGGGGCCGGGCCCGGGGGCACCGCCGGTCGGGGGCGGCCCCGCGCAGCCGGCGGCGTGCGCACCGGTCGCGGCACCCACGGGCGCGCCTGGTGGGTCGGCGATCCCGGACCGCCGCCGGGCCGACCCGGTGTCATTGGCCAGTGCGAGCGCGTCGGCGAACTCGTCGGCGAACGGGTCGCCGCGCTCCCCGTCGGTCATTCCGCGGGCTTCGCTTCGTCGGCCGGGGCGCCGGCGCCGGTCGCCCGTGCCACCGTGGCCTCCTCGGCCGCGGATTCCGCCGCCCAGCGGTCGGCCAGTGCGGCGGCCCGCTGCGCGAGTTCCGCCACGTCGCGGCCCTGCTGACCCGCCGCGTAGCCGACCAGGAAGGTGGTCAGCGGCGCGGCCGGGCGGGCCACGCCGTGTGCCGCGTCCCGCGCGAGGTCGAGGAGTGCCGCCGTGTCGACATCGAGGTCGATGCCCAGTTCGGCCTTGACTGCGGTGATCCATTCGTCCAACACGTGTCCATGCTCCCTGATCCGGGCACGTGCCGTGCCGAGGTCCTCCCAGGTGTCGCAGTCGAAGGACGCCGTGGACGTGGTGTCCGGGACCCGGGCGAGGGCCAGCGCGGAGAGCAGGGGGCGCAGCGGCAGACCGGTCAGGGTGCCGTGGTCGGTCCGCAGTCGGTCCAGTTCGCGGCGCAGCGGGGCGGACCGGTAGGCCGCCACCAACGGCTGGTCCCGCCCTTCCGCATCGCGCAGCAGCGCCCCGTCCCGGGGGAAAGCGCCACCGGCCGTCGCCGCCTTGAGGAGGGCGCGTACGGTCGCGGCCGTCAGGAACGGCAGGTCGGCGGAGAGGACCAGCACCGTGGGGGCGGTGGTGTGGCGCAGTCCGGCGTCGAGCGCGGCGAGCGGACCGCCGCCGGGTGGGTCTTCGAGGGCCTGGGCCACGGGGCGGGCGGTCGGGCGCGCGGGGCCGACGACGACGGTGACCGCGGCGTCGGGGCAGGTGGCCAGGACCCGGTCCAGGAGGGCCCGGCCGCCGACCGGCAGGGCGGGTTTGTCCGCCCCACCGAGCCGTCGGGCCGCCCCTCCGGCCAGCACGATCGCGTCGTAGTCGGTGTGGTCGCTCACCCCTTGAGTATCGCCGGGGGCGGCGCGCTCACACCGCCGGCCGCCGCCCGACCGTCACAGCGCGCGCAGCAGCAGCGCGGGCTGCTCCACGCAGTCGGCCACATAGCGCAGGAAACCGCCCGCGGTGCCGCCGTCGCACACCCGGTGGTCGAAGGTGAACGAGAGCTGGACCACCTGCCGCACCGCCAACTCGCCCTCGTGCACCCAGGGCTTGGCGGCTATCCGGCCGACGCCGAGCATCGCCGCCTCGGGGTGGTTGAGGATCGGGGTGGAGCCGTCGACCCCGAAGACGCCGTAGTTGTTCAGCGTGAACGTGCCGTGGGACAACTCGGCGGGGGACAGCTTTCCGGCCCGCGCGGCGTCGGTGAGCCGGGCGATCTCGGCGGACAGCTGCTCGACCGTGCGGTCCTGGGCGTCCCGGACGACCGGCACCACCAGGCCGCGGTCGGTCTGCGCCGCGAAGCCCAGATGGACGCCGGGCAGCCGGACGATCTCCTGGGCCGTGGTGTCCACGGTGGCGTTGAGCTCGGGGTAGCGGGCGAGCGCGGCCGTGCAGATGCGGGCCAGGAGGGCCAGCAGCGACACCTTGGGGGCGCCGGGGGCGTTCATCGCCCGGCGGGCGGCGAGGAGTTCGGTGGCGTCGGCGTCCACCCAGCACGTCGCGTCCGGGATCTCGCGGCGGCTGCGGCTGAACTTCTCGGCCGCGGCACCGCGCAGACCCTTGAGCGGGATCCGCTCCTCCCCGGGGACGGGCCCGGCCACCGCGGCGCCGGGTCGGACCGGTGCGCCGGCAGCGGCGGGCCGGCGTTCGCTCAGGGACCGGATCGCGGACTCGACGTCCGTGCGGAGGATCAGGCCGTCGCGCCCGGTGCCCCGTACGTCCCGCAGGTCCAGGCAGTGTTCCCGGGCGATGCGGCGCACCAGCGGCGAGATGACGGCCACCGTGCGGGTGCCGTCGGCCTCCGTGGGAGTGGCGGCGTCCGCGGTGACGGTGGGGGCGGGCTCGGCGGGCCGGCGCACGGAGTCCTCCGGTGCGCCCGGCAGGATCCGGCGTCGCCGGGCCGCGGCGCCGCTCGTCCCGTAGCCGACCAGGACGTTTCCCGAACCGGAGTCGGCCGCCTCCGCTCCCTCGGCCTCGGGGGCCGGGGACGCCGGGACGGGGACCGGGTCCGGCGCACCGGCGGCGCCGGGGCCCGACCCGCCGCCGACGAGGTCGTCCGGCACCGCGCCGACCGCGACCGTCACCAGGGGTGCGCCCACCGGGACTTCGGCGCCCTCCGCACCGAAGCGGGCGGTGACCACCCCGCCGTACGGGCAGGGCACCTCGACCATCGCCTTGGCGGTCTCGACCTCCACCACCGGCTGGTCGACGGCCACCACCTCACCGACCTCGACCAGCCACTGCACGATCACCGCCTCGGTGAGGCCCTCCCCCAGGTCGGGCAGGGTGAACTCGCGCACCACGGCCATCACGCACCACGTCCTTCGGTCCAGCGCGACTCCCACTGGAGGCGGGCGACGGTGTCCAGGATCCGGTCCACGCCGGGGAGGTGATGGCGCTCCATCATGGGCGGCGGATAGGGGATGTCGAAGCCGGCGACGCGCAGCACCGGCGCCTCCAGGTGGTGGAAGCAGCGCTCGGTGATCCGCGCGGCGATCTCGCCACCGGGGCCGCCGAACCCACCCGACTCGTGGACGACCACGGCACGACCGGTGCGCCGTACCGACGCGCAGACCGTGTCGTCGTCGAACGGCACCAGGCTGCGCAGATCGACGACTTCCAGGTCCCAGCCCTCGGCGCGGGCGGCCTCGGCGGCCTCCAGGCAGACGGGCAGGGACGGGCCGTACGTGAGGAGCGTGGCGCTGCTGCCGCGGCGGCGGATCTCGGCGCGGCCCAGGGGGGCGACCGGGGTGGGCGCCTCCGCTGACCAGTCGGCCTTGGTCCAGTAGAGCCGCTTGGGTTCGAGGAAGACGACCGGGTCGTCGGAGGCGATGGAGGCGCGCAGCAGTCCGTAGGCGTCCTCGACGGTCGCGGGGGTGACGACCTGGAGGCCGGGGGTGGCGAGGTAGTACGCCTCGGAGGAGTCGCTGTGGTGCTCGACGCCGCCGATTCCGCCGCCGTAGGGGATGCGGATGGTCAGCGGCATGGCGACGGCGCCGCGGGTGCGGTTGCGCATCCGGGCGACGTGGCTGACCAGTTGCTCGAACGCCGGGTAGGCGAACGCGTCGAACTGCATCTCCACAACCGGCCGCAGCCCGTACATGGCCATGCCGACGGCGGCGCCCAGGATGCCGGCCTCGGCGAGCGGGGTGTCGCTGCAGCGGTCCTCGCCGAACTCCTTGGTCAGGCCGTCGGTGACCCGGAAGACGCCGCCCAGCGCGCCGACGTCCTCGCCCATCACGTGGACGGCGGGGTCATCGGCCATGGCGTCGCGCAGCGCGCGGGTGAGTGCCTGCGCCATGGTGGCCGGTTTGCGCGCGGTCGGCGCGGCGGTGGTCGTCATGGCCTGGCCTCCTGGGCGGGCGTCGCGGTGCCCGTGGCGGTCCCGGGCTGTCCTTCGGCCTCGGCGTCCAGCTCGGCGCGCAACTGGGCGGCCTGGGAACGCAGTTGGCTGGTCTGCCGGGTGAAAACGTGGTCGAACAGGTCCATCGGGTCCAGCTGCGGGTCGGTGTGCATCCGCTCCCGGAGGTCGGCGGCGAGTCGTTCGGCGCCGTCCCGGGCGGCGGTGGCGAACTCGTCGCCGAGCAGGTCGCGGTCGGCCAGCTCGCGCTCCAGCAGGGCTATCGGATCGTGGGCCCGCCAGGTCTCGACCTCCGCCTCGGTGCGGTAGCGGGTGGCGTCATCGGCGTTGGTGTGGGCGTCGACGCGGTAGGTGATGGCCTCGACGAGGGTGGGGCCACCGCCTTCACGGGCCCGCCGCACCGCGCCGCTGAGCACCTCGTGCATGGCGGGGGCGTCGTTGCCGTCCACCAGGCGGCCGGGCATGCCGTAGCCGACCGCCTTGTGGGCGAGGGTCGGCGCGGCGGTCTGCTTGGCGAGCGGCACGGAGATCGCGAAGCCGTTGTTCTGCACGAGGAAGACGACCGGTGCCTGCCAGACGGCGGCGAAATTGAGTGCCTCGTGGAAGTCGCCCTCGCTCGTGCCGCCGTCGCCGACCATTGCCAGCGCGACCACCTCGTCGCCCTTGAGGCGGGCGGCGTGCGCCAGGCCCACGGCGTGCGGGAGCTGGGTGGCGAGCGGGGTGCACAGGGGGGCGATGCGGTGCTCGTACGGGTCGTAACCGGTGTGCCAGTCGCCCCGTAGGAGGGTCAGGGCCTGTACGGGATCGAGGCCGCGGGCGACGGCGGCGAGGGTGTCGCGGTAGCTGGGGAAGAGCCAGTCCTGCTCCTGGAGGGCGAGTGCCGCGGCTACCTGGCAGGCTTCCTGGCCCGTGGACGAGGGGTAGACCGCCAGCCGGCCCTGCCGGGTGAGGGCGGTGGCTTGGGTGTTGTACCGGCGGCCGCGGACCAGCTCGACGTAGAGCCGCTTCAGCAGTCCGGGGTCGAGCCGGCGGGCGGCGTCCGTGCCCAGTAGGCGGTACGGCTCGGCGTCGGGCAGGAGGGGCGCGGGATCGACGCGCGGCCGCCAGGCGGGCGGCGGGCTGGCAAGGCCACTGGTGTGCCTGCTGCTGCCGGGCTGCTCAAGGACCGTCATGACGGGCACCTCCTCGTCATCGAAGGGGTGGCGCGATGCGCCTCATGGGGTGGTGGGCGGGCCGGGGTACCTCCCAGCGGTCGCTGGGGAGGCCGGGCAGAACGCGAACGGTCGGGGCCGGTTGGCCCTTCCCTACCGATTGTTCGGTCGTTGATGCATTTTGGCTACAGGCGGGTTCAGCCTGTGGACAAACGGTTCTCCACAGCTTGTGATGAAGGCAGGGAGTCCACAAAGGGGAGGCGGGACCATATGCCGGAGGAACAGATGGCCAGTCCGGGCGGGCAGCCGTCGACGGCGGCCGCCCCCTCACCTCCGGCCGCACGCCCCCTCGACACCATCGACCGCGCCATCCTGCGCCTGCTACGGACCGACGGCCGGGCCTCGATACGCTCCGTCGCCGAGCAGGTGCACGTTTCCCGCGCCAATGCCTACGCGCGGATCAACCGGCTGCTCGACGACGGCGTCATTCGTGGCTTCAGCGCTCTCGTGGACCAGGAAAGAGCAGGTCAGGGCGCTTCCGCCTACATAACCTTGAAGATCGTGCAGAACTCCTGGCGGACCGTGCGCAAGCAGCTCACCGCGCTGCCCGGGGCCGCCCACATCGCCCTGGTCAGCGGTGATTTCGATGTGCTGTTGCTGGTGCACACCAAGGACAACCGCGAGCTGCGCGAACTGGTCCTGACCCGGATCCAGTCGATACCGGAGGTGCTGAGCACCCGCACGCTGTTGGTGTTCGAAGAGACGGATCTGGGGCTGGAGGAGGGGTGGGGCGGGGGCGAGGGGCTGAGGGGCTGAGGGGCTTGGGAACGGGGGCGGGGGAGCAGCAGCCGCGCCCGACCCCGAGCCGTGCGCGCGCCCCCTCAGACCTTGCGCAACCCCGAGAACGCCGTCCGCACCACGGCCTCCGCGACCTCGTCGCGGCTCGCCGCGTCGCCCCGCCCCGGCCGGTACCACTCCACGACCGAATTGATCATGCCGAACAGCAGGCGGGCCGCCAGCCGAACGTCCACGTCGTCCCGTAGGTCGCCGTCGGCGGCGGCCTCCTTCAGGAGGTCGGCGACCCTGTGGTCGAAGTCGCGGCGGCGCTCCATGGCCCACCGCTCGGTGTCGGTGTTCCCGCGCACCCGCAACAGCAGCGTCACGTAGGGAAGTTCGTCCATCAGCACCTCGGCCTCACGCCGGGTGACGTATTCCAGCCGCTCGATCGCCCGCCCCACCTGGGCGCCGGGTTCCGCCAGAACGCCGAAGAGCCCGTCCAGGGCTCGGCTTATCGCGCGGCGGAGCAGCTCTTCCTTGCTCCGCACATGGTGATAGATCGACGACTTGGAAATGCCGGCCGCTTTGGAGAGGTGCTCCATGGAGGTGCCGTCGTAGCCGCGCTCGATGAACACCTCGACGGAGACTGCGAGCAGCGAATCGGGCGTGTAGGCGTCGCGCTTGGCCATGGTCATGATTAGAGCACCAATTCCTCAAGGTCCGCACGGCGCCGCAGCGCCCAGGACGGTACGTAGCGTCCCCCGGCATTCTGGTGGTGCAGGGAGTCCAGCAGACCCCGGACCCAGTGGGCACCGAGCCCATCGGCCCACTCCATGGGGCCACCGGGGTAGTTCACCCCGAGCCGCATCGCCGTGTCGATGTCGTCGGGGGTGGCGACGCCCCGGGCCGCGGCGTCCACGGCGAAGTCGATGATCATCGCGACCGTCCGGGCGACGATCATGCCGGGAAGGTCGTCGATGACGCTGACCTGTTTGCCCAGCGCCTGGAAGAGGCCGACAGCCTCGGCGAGATCCGCCTCGGAGGTGGTGGCCGAGGGGGCGAGGGCGACCCGGGTCGCGGCCCGGTAGTCGAGCGAGAGGTCGAAGCGGATGGTGGCGCCGGGGCCCCGGCCGGTGGCCGGGCAGCCGTTGGTCAGGGCCAGGCGGGCCCCTCCGGGCAGGCGGATGAAGCCCTCGGACTCCCCCGGCGTGCGGTCGTGGGTGACCTTGATGCCGGCTTCCTCGATCAGCTCGCGCACCACCGCGGCGGGTCCGGGGAGCCCCGCGTGCACGGTGACCGAGGAGGGCGCCGGGCAGGGCCCGGCGGTGTTCGGCTCGGGCCGGCGGGCGCCCTCGGCGTAGTCGAACCAGCCACGTCCCGTTTTGCGGCCGTGCAGACCGGACTCCACCAGGCGGCGCTGCGCCAGGGAAGGCGTGAACTTCGGGTCCTGGAAGAACGCGGTCCACACCGAGTGGGTGACCGCCTCGTTCACGTCCTGCCCGATGAGGTCGGTGAGTTCGAACGGGCCCATCCGGAAGCCGCTGCCCTCGCGGAGGACGGCGTCGATGGTGGCGGGGTCGGCGGCCCGCTCCTCGTGGACGCGCAGGGCCTCGGCGTAGAAGGGGCGGGCGATGCGGTTGACGATGAAGCCGGGGGTGTCGGCGCTGCGCACCGGGGTCTTTCCCCAGGCCGCGGCGGTGTCGTAGGCGGCGGTCGCGGCGGCCTCGTCGGTGGCGAAGCCGCTGACGATCTCGACCAGGGGGAGCAGTGGTGCGGGGTTGAAGAAGTGCATGCCCACGCAGCGGCCGGGGTGCCGGAGCCCGCCCGCGACGGCGGTCACGGACAGGGAGGAGGTGTTGGTGGCCAGCAGGCAGTCCACCGGGACGATGTCCTCAAGGGAGCGGAACAGCTCCTGTTTGGCTGGGAGTTGCTCCAGGATCGCCTCTACGACGAGCGCGGCGTCGGCGAGTTCGGCGAGTGCTTCGGCGGGGGAGAGGCGGGCGCGGGCGGCGTCCCGTTCGGCCGCCGAGATCCGGCCTTTCTCCACCAGTCGGTCCAGCCGCCGCACGATGGCTCCGGTTGCCTGCGCGGCCCGGCCCGGGGCGCTGTCGTAGAGCAGTACGGGGTGACCGGCGACCAGCGCCACCTGCGCGATCCCCTGTCCCATGGTGCCCGTGCCCACCACTGCCACGGTGGTGTCGGTGCCGATTGCCGTCATGGCAGCTGATCCTCCCCGACCGAGTTTTCCCCAGGTTGGCCGGGCCCTCTTGCCCCGACCGATCGTTCGGTTACTCTAACTCTGTTGCTGTGTCACTCCCAGCCCCTATCCACTTTCCGCGCAGTCGACGAGGAGTTGGTCATCGATGGCCGCCGAAATGACCGCAGCGCAGTTGATCGAGAAGCACCGCCCGACCCTCGACAAGGCGCTGGAAACTATCCGCACCCGCGCGTACTGGTCCCCGCACCCCGAGCACCCCAAGGCCTACGGCGAGAACGCCGCGCAGGACGGCCTGGCCGCCTTCGAGGCGCTGCGCGGCACCCGTTTCGCGCTCGACCAGCCCGGCACGGACGACTGGACGGGCGAGGAAGTCTCGCCCTACGGACCGGAGTTGGGCGTCACCTATCCGCACCCGGACGTCTCGGTGCTGCTGCCGGCCATGCAGGCCGCGATCCCCGCATGGCGGGACGCCGGCCCGGAGGTCCGCGCCGCGGTGTGCCTGGAGGTCCTGGCACGGATCAGCGCGCGCACCCATGAGTTCGCGCAGGCCGTGATGCACACCAGCGGCCAGGCGTTCATGATGGCGTTCCAGGCGGGCGGGCCGCACGCCCAGGACCGCGGCCTGGAGGCGGTCGCGTACGCCTATGAGGAGCAGACCCGCACCCCGCAGAAGGCGGCGTGGACCAAGCCGCAGGGCAAGCGGGACCCGCTGGAGCTGACCAAGAGCTTCACGGCCGTGCCGCGCGGCGTGGCCCTGGTGATCGGCTGCAACACCTTCCCGACGTGGAACGGCTATCCGGGTCTTTTCGCTTCGCTGGCGACGGGCAATCCGGTGCTGGTCAAGCCGCATCCGCGCGCCGTGCTGCCGCTGGCGCTGACCGTCCGGGTGGCCCGGGAGGTGCTCGCCGAGGCCGGTTTCCCCGCCGACCTGGTGTGCCTGGCGGTGGACAGGCCCGGCGAGGGCCTGGCCAAGACGCTGGCGGTCCGGCCCGAGGTCCGGATCATCGACTACACCGGCTCGACCGCCTTCGGCGATTGGCTGGAGTCGCACGCCCGCCAGGCGCAGGTCTACACAGAGAAGGCCGGCGTCAACTCCGTGGTCATCGAGTCCACGGACAACTACAAGGGCATGCTCAGCAACCTCGCCTTCTCGCTGTCGCTCTACAGCGGGCAGATGTGCACCACGCCGCAGAATCTGCTGATCCCGCGGGACGGCATCGACACGGACGCGGGCCCGAAGTCGTACGACGAGGTCGTCAGCGATCTGGCGGGCGCGGTCGGCGGCCTGCTGGGCGATGACGCGCGGGCCAACGCACTGCTCGGCGCGATCGTCAATCCGCAGGTCAAGGAGCGGATCGGGGAGGCTTCCGGGCTCGGTGAGGTGGCGCTGGCCTCGCGCGAGGTGGCGAATCCGGAGTTCCCGGGGGCCACGGTCCGCACGCCGGTGATCGTCAAGCTGGACGGCGCCAAGCCGGACTCCGAGGCGGCGTACCTGTCGGAGTGCTTCGGTCCGGTGTCCTTCGCGGTGGCGGTCGATTCCGCCGCCGATGCGGTGGCACTGCTGCGCCGCACGATCCGCGAGAAGGGCGCCATGACGGTCGGCGCGTACACCACCTCGACCGAGGTGGAGCGCCTGGTGGAGGAGGCATGTCTGGAGGAGTGCGCCCAGCTGTCGCTGAATCTGACCGGTGGGGTATATGTGAACCAGACCGCGGCGTTCTCCGACTTCCACGGCTCGGGGGGCAATCCGGCGGCCAACGCGGCGCTGTCCGACGGCGCCTTCGTGGCGAACCGGTTCCGGACGGTGGAGGTCCGGCGGGAGGCGTGAGGTTCGCGGCGCGGGGCCCGGGGAGTTGCCCGTGCCCCGCGCCGCGACGGTTCCGGCGGCGATGACCGACGGAGTGGATCTCCGTGGCGAGGAAGGCATGGGCGGTCCGGACCACCGGGCCGATGTCGAAGCATCGGCCGCATAACGGGGGTGGAGTGGCCGCCTGTCGTCATGGCTGCTCACGGCGCCGGGTGCGTGCCTCCCCAGTGGAACAGCGCCATGGCGACACTCGTAGCCAGGTTGTAGCTGGACACCTGGGGCCTCATCGGGAGGGCTACGAGCTTGGCGGCCCGCTTCCGGAGTTCCGGCGAAATCCCGTGCCGTTCGGAACCGAACGCCAGCAGCGCGTCATCGGGAAGCACCACGGATCTGATGTCGTCCCCCTCCGGGTCCAGCGCGTACACCGGCCCCGGCGGTAGGTCGTCGAGCTGGAGACTCTCGACCGCGGTCGCGTAATGAAGGCCCGCTGCTGCGCGCACCACGTTGGGGTGCCACGGGTCCAGATCACCGGTAGTGACCACGCCCGCGGCTCCGAAGCCGGCAGCAAGCCGGACCACGGCGCCGACATTCCCCAGGTTGCGGGGGTTCTCCAGGACGACGACCGGAGCCGGCCGCGGGGCCCGCGACAGGTTCTCCAGATTTCGTCGGGGGTCCGGGCGAACCGCCAGGCCGGCCACTCGCGTGGGGTGCACCCTGGGCACAAGGTCCCGGAGGGTTTCGGCCGGCACCTCGATCACGAGATCGCCGATCCGGTCGGTGAGGTCGTCGGCCAACTCACCAGCCAGCGTCAGAACGGAGCCCTTGTCACTGGAGATCGCCACGCGAACGTCCGCCCCGAAGCGGAGAGCGTGCTTCAGGGCATGAAACCCGTCCAGCAGCACCATCTCAAGCGCGGCGTCCTGCCACTGTCGTACAGCTCTCGTGATCTCGTCCTCGCTCACCACTTCAGACTACGGCTCACTGCCGCTACCAGGGCCTTCGCCCGGAACCACTCCCCTGAGGAGGCCAGTTCGGTGATCAGGCCGCCGCGCTGCCGATGGGCAGGATGCCGTCCTCCGCGCGCAGTGGGCCGAAAAGGTAGGGATAGCCCCACTGATTCCCGATGCCCCTTCCGAGACAATGATCTCGTAGCGGCGCGCCGGACCGAGCGTTCCCGCACAGCACAACGGGGAAGTAAGGACGGCGGACATGGCAGACCACATCGCGTACGAGGCCGAGCCGCGAGCGGGGGCGCTGCCGCCGCGGGCCGAGACGGAGCGCTGGCGGCCGACCCTGGGCGGTCGCCTGCTGGCACCGTGGCGCGGACTGGCCCTGCTGGGTCTCGGCCTGGTCTCCGCGGTGATGTCCTGGCTGCTGCTGATCTCGATGTGCCTGCTGTTCATCTGGCTCGGCTTCGCGCTGGTACCCGACGCGGCCCGCGCCCTGCACGCCCTGGCGAACCGTCAGCTCGAACTGGGTCGTCGCTGGTACGGCATACCCCCGGCCGCACCGGAGCGCCCCGAAGCCGCCCGGCCGGCGCCCCGATCCACCCCACGCTCCACCCCGCCGCTCGTGCGGCGCGTCCTCTCCGTGCTCCGGTCCCCGGCCACCTGGCGCGATCTGGGCTGGGCCCAACTCGCCGCAACCTTCATCGGGTTCCTCGCGCTGCTCCCGTTCGCCCTGCTCGTCCACGGCGCGTTCGGCATCGCCCTGCCGTACATCTGGGAGTCCGTGGCCCCCGCCTTCGACAACAGCTGGTTCCTGTTCATCCCGCTGAGCGCCCACACCACGCGCTTCGCGGCCGGTATGGGCGTGCTGGAGATCCTTCTCTCCTTGTGGGCGGGGCCGTACATCCTGCGTGCCCAGTCCCGCCTCTCACAGACCCTGCTCCGCCCGTCGGACATCCACTAGGCGTGCGGATCCTCGTGGAACCCGCCGGTCCGGATACGGCTCATGGACGCTGACGAGCCTCACACGTGGGCGCGCATCTCGGCAGCGGTCGACGACGTTGCGGCGTACGCCGTCGGCTAGCAGCTCGGGGGCGTGGCGGCCGTCCTGCGGCCAGGGCCGCGGGTGCGGTCCGACGCCGATCTCGGGTCCGCACCCGTCGTCTTACCGGAGGGGCTCGGCGAGGGCGGTGGCTTCGCTGCTCACTCCACAGGTGTATGGCCATCGCCGCCGGAACGGGCAGCGACCTCGGGCGCACCGTCGCCGGATGCCGCCTCCGGGCCGGGGCCGTCGGTGCGGGGGAACAGCCGTCGGCGCAGGCGGGAGAGCCGGCCGCCGAGCCAGGTCAGGAAGTTGGTCGGCAGGAAGACGGCGTCGGCGGTGATCATCGCCAGGGAGAAGAACGGCAGGCCCAGCAGGACCGCGATCGAGAGGTGCTCGCAGATCATGGCGACCAGCAGCACGTTCTTCAGGCGCCGGTTGAAGAGGGTGAACGGGAAGGCGACCTGCACGATCACGGTCCCGTACGTGATCAGCATGACCATCAGGCCGTTGCTGCCGAGCAGCTGCGACAGGCCCGGCCAGGGGGAGAAGTAGTCGAGGTGCATCGGGTAGAAGACGGCGGTGCCGTCCTGCCAGCGTGAGCCCTGGATCTTGTACCAGCCGGCGGTGGCGTAGACCAGGCAGACCTCGACCATGATCACCAACAGGACGGCGTTGTGCGCCAGTTTGGCGAGGGTGTCGAGGACGGTCCGGGGCTCCCCGGGGGCGTACCGCTGCACCGCCCACCACAGGCCGTGCGCCGCCCACAGTCCCCACAGGGCCAGGCTCCAGCCGAAGTGCGGGAACGGCCCGTGCCCGAACCAGGTGAGCCCGGCGGCGCCCTGCAACTGGGCCACGGCGAGGGCGAGGCCGAGCACCGCCCACAGGACGATGCCGGTCACGTCACGGGGTGGGGCCGCGGCGTCTTCCGGCCCGCCGGTGGCCGCCGCCCGCCCGGCGCGGCGGGCGTCCAGCGACCACACCTGCCCGCACCGGGTCAGCACGAGGTACATCGCCATCAGGTGGATGACGTTGTCGCCGCCGTCCCCGATGAAGACGCTGCGGTTCTGCAGCGAGAGCACACCGACCATGAACAGCACCGACATGGTGCGGGTGCGCCAGCCGAGCATCAGCAGTGCGCTGGCCACGATGGCCAGGAGGTAGACGCACTCGAACCAGCCGCGGCCGTCGGACCACACCAGGACGGAAAAGCCGTGGTTGCCGTTGAGCAGTTGGCGCGCCATGCCGAAGTCGAAGGGGCCGGCGGGCCCGTAGAGCTGCTGCCGGTACGGCCATTCCCGCAGGAGGAACAGCAGCCAGGTGCCGGCGAAGCCGATCCGGATGACGGCGGTCTGGTACGGGGCCAGCGCGCGGGCGGTGACCCGGGTGAAACCGCGACCGATGACGCGTTCGACGCGGGTCTCCTGATAGACGGCGGGAGCCTGCGCGGGGGCGTCGGTGGCCTGCGGGGCGGTGCGCGGCGGCGTCGGTGACGTCACTTGTTCGTCGCCCCCTCGGGCAGGTCGTTCGCGGTGATCTGCCACCAGGGCAGTACGCGGTAGACGGGCTTGTCGCTGACCTTCTCGGCGCTCCACGGCGGCGGGAGCACCGCGGTGGTCTGCGAGCGGAACTGGATCTGCTCGACCCGGTCGCCGTCCTTGGTCCACTCGCCGGACATCCGGAGCATCGCGATCCGGCGGAGGTAGCGCGCGAACATCTCACTGCGGTCGCCGGTCGGGCGGTTCTGCGCGTCGAGGGTGCTGGAGAGCAGCTCCCAGCCGCGGCGCAGCTGGTTCTGCTGGGTGTGGCTGGGCAGCGGGTTGTGGAGGATGGCCTGCCCGTCGCGGGCGGTCAGATCCGTCCAGCCGGTAGTCCGCGTCGTGCCGTCCGGGGAGCGCAGCTGCGCGCGGACCTGGGCGTCGGTGTTCTGCTGGAGGGGGTTGGGGGCGAACAGCTTCCAGTTCTGTTCGTACTCCGGGTAGACGTAGTCGCTGATCAGCCCGGACTGCTGCTTGCTGAGCGTGTTCGACGGCGCGACGTGCAGGAACATCATCGCGAGATGGATCAGGGCGGCGACCGCGATGACGCTGGCCGCCGTTCCTATGACGATGCGCGAGGGCAGCGACAGCGCGGCCAATGGCCGCGATTCGTCCCCGTATGACTGCATTCCCGCCCCGTTCCCAGTCCTCGTACGGCTGTCTCCGCCCCGGAACCGTACCTATGCGGCCGCCCCGGGCACACCTTCCGCTGGTTATCCACAGGCTTGACACCCGCGGCCCTCCCACTCACCATTGAACCGAACGATCGGTCGGTCGGGAGGAGGGGGCATCACATGACGACGATCGCGCCGGAGGACACGGGCCACGAAGCCCTGTTCGACGCCACCATCGCCGCGGACGAGCGGATCGAACCACGCGACTGGATGCCGGACGACTACCGCGCCTCACTGGTGCGCCAGATCGCCCAGCACGCCCACTCCGAGATCATCGGCATGCAGCCGGAAGCCAACTGGATCACCAGAGCGCCTTCCCTGCGCCGCAAAGCGATCCTCATGGCCAAAGTCCAGGACGAAGCCGGACACGGCCTGTACCTCTACAGCGCCGCCGAAACCCTCGGCACCGGCCGCGACGAACTCCTCGACAAGCTCCACAGCGGCCGCCAGAAATACTCCTCGATCTTCAACTACCCCACCCTGACCTGGGCCGACGTCGGCGCCATCGGCTGGCTCGTGGACGGCGCCGCGATCACCAACCAGGTCCCCCTGTGCCGCTGCTCCTACGGCCCGTACGCCCGCGCCATGGTCCGCATCTGCAAGGAAGAGTCCTTCCACCAGCGCCAGGGATACGAGCTCCTGCTCGCCCTCAGCCGCGGCACCGAGGCCCAGCACGCCATGGCCCAGGACGCCGTCAACCGCTGGTGGTGGCCCTCACTGATGATGTTCGGCCCGCCCGACGACGAATCCGCCCACTCCGCGCAGTCCATGGCCTGGAAGATCAAGCGCCACTCCAACGACGAACTGCGCCAACGCTTCGTGGACATCTGCGTCCCCCAGGCCGAAGCCCTCGGCCTGGCCCTCCCCGACGCCGACCTCCGGTGGAACGAGGAACGGGACCACTGGGACTTCGGCCCCATCGACTGGACCGAATTCCGCGCAGTCCTCAAGGGCAACGGCCCCTGCAACGACGAACGGATCGGCCGCCGCCGCCGCGCCCACGAAGAAGGCACCTGGGTACGCGAAGCCGCCGCCGCACACGCCGCCAAACACCCGGCCCGCACGACGCCGCACACCGGCACCGACCAGGAGGAGGCGGCCCGATGACCACACCACACCCCACCCACGTCCCGGCCCCACCCGCCGGCACGCCCCAGCCCAGCAGCACGGCAAACGCCGCGGCCACCACCGGCCCCGCCGACTGGCCCCTGTGGGAGGTCTTCGTCCGCAGCCGCCGCGGCCTGTCCCACACCCACGCCGGCAGCCTGCACGCCCCCGACGCCCAGATGGCCCTGCGCAACGCCCGCGACCTCTACACCCGACGCTCCGAAGGCGTCTCCCTCTGGGTAGTCCCCTCCACCCAGATCACCGCCTCCTCCCCGGACGAGAAGGACACCTTCTTCGAACCGGCCGGCGACAAGCCCTACCGCCACCCGACCTTCTACGAGATCCCGGAGGGGGTGCACCACCTGTGACGCCGCACACCGCCACCCCCGCCCTCCCCCTCGGAGACGACGCGCTGATCCTCTCCCACCGCCTCGGCGAATGGGCGGGCAACGCCCCCGTCCTGGAAGAGGAAGTCGCACTCGCCAACATCGCCCTGGACCTCCTCGGCCAGGCCCGGATCCTGCTCTCCCTCGTCGGCGACGAGGACGAACTCGCCTACCTCCGCGAGGAACGCCAGTTCCGCAACCTCCAGCTCGTCGAGCAACCCAACGGCGACTTCGCCCACACCATCGCCCGCCAGCTCTACTTCTCCACCTACCAAGAGCTGCTCTACGACCACCTCGCCACCACCGACACCGCATTGGCGCCACTCGCCGGAAAAGCCGTCAAGGAGACCGCCTACCACCGCGACCACGCCGAACAATGGACCCTGCGCCTCGGCGACGGCACCGACGAGAGCCACACCCGGATGCAGCGCGCCCTGGACGCCCTCTGGCGGTTCACCGGCGAACTCCTCGCCCCCGTCGACGGACTGGAGAACGTCCCCTGGCAGGCCCTCGGCGCCGAGTGGACCACCCGCATCACCACCACCCTGGAGCGCGCCACC
This sequence comes from Streptomyces sp. NPDC058000, assembly GCF_042886435.1. Lineage (NCBI taxonomy): Bacteria > Bacillati > Actinomycetota > Actinomycetes > Kitasatosporales > Streptomycetaceae > Streptomyces > Streptomyces sp. NPDC058000. Next base: position 474,569 of record NZ_JBHVQS010000001.1, on the reverse strand, counting down.
CTCACCGTCCCCGAAGGCCCCCAACACGGCGCCTGGACCGCTGGCGGCGGACGCCAAGGACTGCACACCGAACCCTTCGGCCGGCTGCTCGCCGAAATGCAGCACCTCCACCGCAGCCACCCGGGGGCGACATGGTGACCGCGACCGCCCTGGAAGCGGAGCTCCGCGCCCTCGCCGGCTCCGTTCCCGACCCCGAGCTGCCCGTCCTCACCCTCGCCGAACTCGGCGTCCTGCGCGAGGTACGACTCGCCGCCCCCGACCGCGTCGAGGTGGCCCTCACCCCCACCTACACCGGCTGCCCCGCCATCGAAGCGATGTCCGCCGACATAGAACGCGTCCTCCACGACCACGGCATACCCCAGGTCGAGGTCCGCACCGTCCTCAGCCCACCATGGACGACCGACGCCATCACCGAAGAAGGCCGCCGGAAACTAGCCGCGTTCGGCATCGCCCCGCCCCGCCCCACCGGACCGACCAGCGGACCGGTCACCGTCGACCTCACCATCCGCTGCCCGCACTGCGGATCCACCGACACCACCCTGCTCAGCCGGTTCTCCTCCACGGCCTGCAAGGCGCTGCGCCGCTGCGAGTCCTGCCGCGAACCCTTCGACCACTTCAAGGAGTTGTGATGTTCCACCCGCTCCAGGTGCGGGAGATCGAGCGGCTCACGGACGACGCAGTGGCCGTCACCTTCACGGTCCCGCCCGCACTCCGCACGACCTTCCGACACACCCCCGGGCAGCACATCGCACTGCGCAGAACGATCGACGGCCAGGAGATCCGCCGCACCTACTCCCTGTGCACCCCCGCCACCGACAACCCCGTCCTGCGGGTGGGCATCCGCCTGGTCGAGAACGGCGCCTTCTCCACCTACGCCCTCAAAGAACTCGCCGTCGGCGACACCGTCGACGTCATGGCCCCGGCCGGTCGCTTCACCCTCGCCCCCCGCCCCGGCCAGTTCGTGGGCATCGTCGGCGGCAGCGGCATCACCCCGGTGCTCTCCATCGTCACCACCCTGCTCGCCCGCGAACCGGACGCCCGCTTCTGCCTGATCCGCAGCGACCGCACCACGGCCTCCACGATGTTCCTGGAGGAGGTGGCCGACCTCAAGGACCGCTATCCGCAACGGTTCCAACTGGTACACGTGCTCTCCCGCGAGGAACGGCAGACCGGCCTCCCCTCCGGCCGCCTCGACCAGGAACGCCTGCACACCCTGCTGCCCGCGCTGCTCCACACCGACACCGTCGACGGCTGGTTCCTCTGCGGCCCCTTCGGCCTCGTCCAAGGCGCCGAACGGGCACTGCGCACCCTCGGCGTGCCACGCACCCGCATCCACGAAGAGATCTTCCACATAGACAACGGCGCCGCGGCCCCCGCCCCCGCCACCACCGCGCCCGCACACAGCACGGTGACCGCCACCCTCGACAGCCGCTCCGGCACCTGGCCGGTCCACGACGGCGAATCCCTCCTGGACGCCGTACTCCGCAACCGCCCGGACGCCCCCTACGCCTGCAAGGGCGGCGTCTGCGGCACCTGCCGCGCCTTCCTGGTCTCCGGCGACATCCGGATGGACCGCAACTTCGCCCTGGAGGCCGACGAGGTCGACGCCGGATATGTGCTGGCCTGCCAGTCCCACCCGGCCACGGAAAAGGTCGAGCTGGACTTCGACCGCTGACAGCCACCCGGTGCCGTCCACGTCCGCGCCATTCCCAATTCCTGCAACATGTTCTACCTTGACGCCTCGTCAGATCTCACACGTCGGATTCCGACGGCGCGACGCGGGAGGCCGGACCAGTGGACTTCACCTTCACCGAAGAACAACAGGCCGCCATCGAAACGGCACAAGGCGTCTTCTCAGCAGTCACCCCCGACGGCGTCCCCAGCCCGGCACTCACCCACGGCCCCGTCGCCGACGACTTCGACCGCCCTCTGTGGCGAACACTCGCCGACGCCGACCTCCTCGGCCTCCCCATCGCACCCGAGCACGGCGGCGCGGGCCTCGACCCGATCGCCCTCTGCCTCGTCCTCCGCGAATCCGCCAAGGTCCTCGCCCGCGTCCCCCTCCTGGAGTGCTACGCCACCGCGCACACCCTCCAGAAACACGCACCCGACGACCTACGAGCCGACGTACTGCCGCAGATCGCCACCGGCAACCTCGTCATCACCGCCGCCTCCAGCGGCCGCACCGGCCACGACCCGGCCGAACTCGCCGTCACCGCCCGCCAGGACGGCACCACCTGGACCCTCGACGGCACCCATACCGCCATCCCCTGGGCCCGCACCGCCGACCGGATCCTGCTCCCCGCCCACACCCCCGACGGCAGCGCCCTCCTCGCGCTCGTCCCCCGGAGCCACCCCGGCCTCACCCTCAACGAACAGACATCCACCAACGGCGAGCGCTACGCCGAGGCCCATCTCGACTCCGTACGCATCGACGCCCGGGACACACTCACCGACCCGGCCGCCTGGGACACCCTGCGCGACCTGCTCACCACCGGCACCTGCGCACTCGCACTGGGCCTCGGCGAACGTGTCCTGACCATGACCAGCGACTACACCGGGAACCGCGAACAGTTCGGCTTCCCCCTGGCCACCTTCCAGGCCGTCGCCATCCAGGCCGCCGACCGCTACATCGACCTGCGCGCCATGGAGGCCACCCTCTGGCAGGCAGCCTGGCGCCTCACCACCGGAGCAGCGGGCCCCCTACCGCCCACCGGGGACATCGCGGTCGCCAAGATCTGGGCCTCCGAAGGCGTCCGCCGCGTCGTCCAGACCGCCCAGCACCTCCACGGCGGCTTCGGCACCGACACCGACTACCCGCTGCACCGCTACCACGCCTGGGCCAAGCAACTCGAACTCTCCCTGGGCCCCGCAGCCGCCCACGAAGAAGCACTCGGCGAACTCCTCGCCGCACACCCGCTCAGTTGACACACCAGCGGAACGGCAACGCCCCAAAGGGCAGCGCCTACGGGGAAGCCCCGACCCCGCTGACCTAGATGACCGTCCCCACGCCGCCCTTACCGTCCGCCACCGGACGCCCGGCCGCCTCCCACGCCTGCATACCGCCCGCGACATTCACCGCGTCGACGCCCTGCTGGATCAGATACTGCGCCACCTGAGCCGATCGACCACCGACCCGACACAGCACATAGATCTTGCCGTCCTCGGGCGCAGCCTCCGTCAACTCCCCATAACGGGCGACGAATTCACTCATCGGGATGTGCAGCGCGCCCTGGGCGTGCCCAGCCTCCCACTCGTCGTCCTCACGGACGTCCAGGAGAAAGTCCTCGGGCGTGAGGGCATCGACACCGACCGTGGGCACAGAACCAAAATGCATACTCCCGACGCTACCCGACCAGCTGAGCGAGGTACGCCTCGCGCTCCCGGACATCGGCCAGCAGCTTCTCGGCGATCTCGTCCAGCAGGCTGTCCGGATCATCCGGCGCCATCTTGATCATCGCGCCGATCGCGCTGCCCTCCAGATCCGCAGCGACGGAAGCCAGCAGCTCCTTGCGCTCGGCCAGCCACTCCAGCCGGGCGTAGAGCTCCTCGCTCTCACTCGGCCGCCGCTCGACAGGCGCCGGACCGGCCTCCCACTCCCGCACCAGCTCCCACAGCAACGCCACGTCGCCCCGCCCGTACGCAGCGTTGACCCGCGCGATGAACCCGTCCCGCCGGGCCCGCTCCGCATCGTCCCGTGCCAGGTCCGGATGCGCCCGACGCACCAGATCCCGGTAGATCTTGCGGGCCTCCTCGCTGGGCCGAACCTTCGGCGGCGGCTGAACCGGCTGGTCCGTGAGCATCGCCTGCGCCTCAGGGAACAGCCCCTCCGACCCGAGCCAACCGTGGAACAGCTCCTCCACCTCCGGCATCGGCATCACCGACGCACGTGCCGCGCGGGCCTTACGGATGTCCTCGGGGTCGCCGGTACGCGCCGCCACGGCCTCCGCGATCTGCGCATCCAGCTCGTCCAGCCGCGCGTACACGGGGCCAAGCCGCTGGTGGTGCAACCGGGAGAAGTTCTCCACCTCCACCCGGAAGGTCTCCACCGCGATCTCGAACTCGATCAGGGCCTGCTCGGCCGCCAACACGGCCTTCGCCAACCGTCGCGTCGCCTCGTCACCGCCCGCCCCCTCCGGGCTCCCACCGGAAGCAGCGGCACCCCCGCCGCCCCACTCCGCCCCCGGCACCTCCCCGCGGGCATCCGCCGCCCCCGGTTCGGCCGGGGCGCCGGGTGCCCCCGGTACGTCCGGTCGGTCCTGGCCGTCCTGCGCGTTCTCCGCGTGCGAGTTCGTCACCCGGTCAGCGTACGGCCCTACGGGAACTGGGCACCGGGCCGCACCTGGGGCATGTGGGTGGGATGAGGTGGGAGCCCGGGTACGGCAGGGCGGGGGGGCGGGGCAGGACAGAGCGCCCCGGGAGCCTGGGCGGTGCGGCGAGCGGCCTGCTGTGGCCGTTGGGTGGGGTGGGAGGGCCCGCATTCCACACGCTCCTCGGGCCCCCTCCCCCCGCCCCTCCCCACCCACCACCCCCCAAAAAGCTCCCCTCAAACCCCGCTCTCCGCCGCAATTCGTCCACTGCGGATCGCCGCGACCAGGTCCGCGTGATCTGTTTCCGTGCGCTCCGCGTAGGCCACCGCGAAGGCCGCTATCGCCTCGTCGAGCGCCTCGCCCTTGCCGCAGTAGCCGGCCACGATGCGTGGGTCGGCGCTGTGGGCGTGGGCGCGGGCCAGGAGCGCGCCGGTCATCCGGGCGTAGTCGTCGAGCTGCCCGCCGGTCAGCTGGGCCGGGTCGACGCTGCCCTTGCGGTTCCGGAACTGCCGTACCTGGAAGGGCAGTCCGGTGCCCGGACCGTCCGGTGCCTCCGTGCCGGCCTGCCGTTCGTCCCCGGTTCTGCCGGGTATGCCGTCCGTCGTGCCCGCTCGCACCGTCGTCCATCCCAGCAGCAGGTCGCTGACGACCTGCATGCGGCGTTGGCCGAGCACCACGCGTCGTCCCTCGTGTTCCGCCGGAGGTGCGGGGAAGCCGGCCTTGGTCACGTAGGGCGCCAGTACGGAGCGGCGGGCCTCCTTCACCTGGAGGACCAGGGGCTCGCCACGGTGGTCCAGCAGCAGCACCACGTATGACCGCAGTCCGACGCTGCCGGTCCCGACTATGCGGAAGGCGACGTCGTGCACGGCGTACCGGGCCAGCAGCGGCAGCCGGTCCTCGGGGAGGGTTTCCAGGTAGTCGGCGAGTGACGAGGCGACTGCCGCCGCCTCCGCGTCCGGCACCCGGCGCAGCACCGGTGGCGCGGCCACGAAGCGGAGGCCGCCGTCCGGTCCGCGCTCGGTGGATTTCGCCGCGAAGCGCGCGCTGGTGTTCTTGCGTGCCTTGGCCTCGACCCGCTCCAGTGTGCCCAGTAGGTCCCGGGCATCGGTGTGCGAGACCAGTTCTTCGTCGGCGATGGCGTTCCACGCCTCGGTCACGGGGAGCTTGGCGAGCAGCCGCATGGTGCGTCGGTAGGCGCCGGCGGCGTCCTGGGCCGCGGCCCGGCAGGCATCTTCGCTGCCGCCCGCTTCCCGGCCGGCCAGGACTATTGAGGTCGCGAGCCGTTTGACGTCCCATTCCCAGGGGCCGTGGACGGTCTCGTCGAAGTCGTTGAGGTCGATGACCAGGCCGCCGCGGGCGTCGGCGTAGAGGCCGAAGTTCGCGGCGTGTGCGTCGCCGCAGATCTGGGCCCCGATTCCCGTGACGGGGCTTTCCGCCAGGTCGTGAGCCATGAGTCCGGCCGAGCCGCGGAGGAACGCGAAGGGGCTGGCGGCCATCCGTCCGACCCGTATGGGCGTCAGTTCGGGCAGTCGCCCGGCGTTGGATTCCTCGACCGACGCCACCGCGTCGGGCCGCCCGGCGGCGATCCGCAGAGCCGCCTGCTCGCCGCGGGGTAGTTGCTCCCGCAGTGCCCGGCCCACGTCCTTGGCCGATGGTCCTTCCTCGTCCGCCCGTGCGAACCCCGGTACGTATGGCACACGCGACACGGCGGGCCACCTCCCCCTTCACGACCCTGGTTTCGCGCGGCATCCCGGGTGTGCGCTGGCACACCGGCATCCCCCGCATCCGTCCGGCTCACCGGTCGATCCGGCTCGCCGATCAATGACGTTACCGATATCTGTCCGGTGTCCGCCGGGCCTGTGGATAACTTTCGGAGGCGGAACAGGGCCGCGGATCCGGACGCCAGGCGGCACCAGGAGCGCAAAGGTCCCGCCGAAGCCCCCGATCCCCACAACAAGCCCCACAAGGAAGCCGAAGCCAAAGGGAAGAAGCCGCACCCGCACCCGCCGCGCCAGTTACACCCCCACGGCCTCCTCCATCTCCTCCTCCATCTCCGCTTCCGCTTCTGTCTGTACTGCGGCCCGTCCGGGGGCGCGTTCGGGCACGGTGGCCGCCACTGCGGCGGCGGCCACGGCGCCGGCGTTGGCGACCGCTTCGGCTTCGGTGGTGCGCCGCCGCTTCTCGGCGAGTGCGGCTACGCCGATCATCAGCAGGCCGACGAGCAGCCATCCCACGAGGGTCCAGACGTGTCCGGCGAGGCCGTGGTCGTCGAAGTAGACGTGGCTGCGGGTGCCTTCCACGAAGCCGGCGCCGTTCCAGAAGGAGTGCAGGGCGGCGAAGAAGCCGTTTTGCATCTCGGGGCGGAAGATGCCGCCGGAGGAGGTGAAGTTGAGCATCACGAACAGCGTCATGACGCCGAGCGTCGTCCAGCGCTTGAGGAAGGTGTGCAGGCCGGTGCCGATGAGCAGGATGCCGGCGGAGTACAGCCAGGCCATGCTCCACAGGGCCCACAGGCCGTGGTCGACGAGGTGGAAGACCGGTCCGGCGAAGAGTGTCCCGATGATGCTGACCATGAAGGAGGTGCCGATCGCCAGGGTGGCGCGGAGCCGCATCGGAAGGACGGCGCCGGCGCCGCCGATCACGGCGACCGAGGCGTAGGAGCCGATGCTGATGGCGACCAGGAGGAAGAAGATGCCCTGTCCGGTGGGGTCGTTCTCGGCGGTCGGGGCGACGTCGGTGACCTTCAGCGGGGCGCCTTGTTGGGCGGCGAGCGGGGTGAAGACCTTCTGGACGACGGTGGCGCTGGTGTCGGATCCGGCGGTGGCCACCAGGAGTTCGGGGGTGCGCTGTGTGCCGGCGCCGCCGGAGGGGGCCGCGGTCGCCTTGCTGCCGGTGCCCGTGGGGTTGTTCCCGCCGGCCAGGTACGCGCCGAAGATCTCTTGCTTCTTCAGTTGGTCGTCGGCGGTGGCCCGGTCGGGGACGGTGCGTGCTTCGAGTGCGCCGTGTGCGGTGTCGTTGATCGTCTGGGCGAGGACCTGCGCGTGCGTGCCGGTTCCGACGATGGCGACGGGCAGGTGGTGCGGTGAGGGGTTGGCGAATGCGCCGAGGTAGGCGAGTCCCATCCCGATGCACATCAGGAGCGGGGTGATCAGGTGTGTCACCACGTGGCGCAGGTCGGCGCGCCGGGCGGGGTGCCGGTCGCTTCGGTGGTCGCTGTGGTGGTCGGGACGTCGTCGGTCCGCGGTCATGGGCAAGCCTTCTCAGTAGTCGTCCGGGGGCCGGTGGGGTCGGCGGTCCGGTCGTCGTCGTTCAGCTGTGGCCAGGGGGGTGGCTCCGGTGGCTGGGGCGGACAGCCGCCCACCAGTAGTTGGCTATTACAACTCTCATGCCACGTTGTACTATACAACTAGTTCACCGAAAGGCAACTCCGTGACCCACCGCGACGACTCCGTCGAGACCATCCAGCAGGAGATGACCGCGTTCGCCCGGCGCGCCCGCGCGACCGCCGCCCGGATGCACCCCGAGCTCTCCCTGGTCTCCTACACCCTGCTCGCACACCTCGATGACCAGCAGGGATGCCGCGCCACCGACCTCGCGGCGCACTACTACCTGGACAAGTCCACGGTCAGCCGGCAAATCGCGGCGCTGGAGAAACTCGGTTTCGTCGAGCGGCGCATCGATCCGGACGACCACCGCGTCCAGGTCCTGCACCCCACCAAGGAGGGCGCCCAGGTGCTCGCCAACGTGACCGCCAGCCGCCGCCAGGCGTTCCACGAGCGGCTCGCCGACTGGAACGGGGAGGATCTCGACCGCTTCGCCTCGTACCTGGTGCGCTACAACGCCGCCCAGGAGCGCCTCGGCTGACCGCGCCGGGGCGGCAGCGCGCCCCGCACTGCGCCGCCGCAGCGCCCTCCCCCTACTTCCGGAAGCGCTCCGGGCACTGCCCCCCGTCAGCGAGGTAGGTCTCGGCCCAGCGGCCCAGCTCCTTGAGCGCGGGCTCCATGGCGCGGCCGGCTTCGGTGAGCCGGTAGGAGACCCGCAGCGGTGGCCCGGCGTCGACCTCGCGGACGACCAGACCGGTCGCCGCCAGTTCCATCAGGCGGTCGGAGAGCATCCGCTCACTGATGCCGGGGATGGCGCGCCGCAGGTCCGCGAAGTGCACGGGGCCGGGCATGAGGGTGGCCACGATCAGGCCCGTCCAGCGCTTCCCGAACAGCTCGAAGACGCGCGTCATACCGTCGTCGACCCGTCTACACGTCGCCTCGCTGTGGTCCACCATGCACCCAGGGTACCGCCTTCCCGTTGGCTACTGCAGAAAAGTAAGTTCCTGTGCTATGAATAGTGACGTACGGAATTCAACTAGTGGTCGGTCCCGCCCGGCCACCTAGCGAAGGACCGATCCCCATGGCCACGCTCCTGCTCATCGACTCCTCCGTCTTCCCCGAGGGCGGCTCCGCGTCCCGTTCTGTGACCGCGGCGTTCCGCAAGACCTGGGAGGAGCAGCACCCCGACGGCACCGTCATCCACCGCGACCTGGCCGCCGACCCGCTGCCGCACCTCGACGGCGTCGCCGCCTCCGCCGGCTTCTCCGACCCGGCCACCCACACCCCGGAGCAGCAGGCCGCTTTCGCGCTGCGCACCCAGCTGGCCGAGGAGCTGGAGCAGGCCGACGCCATCGTCATAGGCGCGCCCATGTACAACTTCACGATCCCCTCGACCCTCAAGGCGTGGCTCGACCAGGCGATCATCATGGGCCGCACCGCCGGCGAGAACGCGTCGGTCAAGGGCAAGCCGGTCATCGTGGTCGCCAGCCGCGGCGGCTCCTACGCGCCGGGCACCCCGCGCGAGCCCTTCGAGTACGTCCAGAACTACCTGGAGGCCGTCCTGAACGGCGCCTTCGGCCTCGACGTGGAGTTCATCGTGCCGGAGCTGACCATGGCCCCCAGCAACCCGGCGATGGCCGAGCTGGTCCCGCTGTTCGAGACCTCCCGCGCCAAGGCCCACGAGCAGGCGGAGGCCAAGGCCAAGGAACTGGTCGCGCGCCTGTCTGCCTGAGCGGACACCGCGTCGCCTGACGGGAGCCTCATCCGGACCGGGTCGGTCCAGCCCCGTCCGGCAACCACGGCACCACCGCTCCCGGGCCGAGAAGCACGGCCCGGGAGCGGTGGCTGCGCGGCCCTCCGGCCGGTAGTTCCGCACCCCGGGCCTGCGCCCCGTTCACCTCACCCCGCGGCCACGGCTCCCCGGGCCGGGCCCCGGCCCAACGCCACGGTCGACAGCGCACCCACCGCGAGCGCGCCGCCCAGCCAGATCACGCCGTCGCTCCCCCAGCCGTCCGCGGCCCGCCCGCCGACCAGCGCACCCAGGGCAATGGCCGCGTTGAACACCGCCACGAACAGTGCCGAGGCCGCCTCCCGGGCATCCGGTGCGGCCGCCATCAGCCAGGTCTGGGTACTGACCGACACGCCCCCGTAGGCCAGACCCCAGACGGCCACCAGGGCCGCGGCGCCCAGCACGCCGGCGGCGTGCCCCATCGGGGGCACCAGCAGGACCGCGGCCGCCAGTACCCCGCAGATCGCCAGCAGCGCGGCCCGCGGGGAGCGCGCCGCGCCTGCGCCGGACACGAAGTTCCCCACCAGCCCGGCGACCCCGAAGACCAGCAGCACGGTGCTGATCTGCCCGGGCCGCGCACCGGCCACCTCCTCCAGCACCGGCCGCACATACGTGTACGCCGCGAAATGCCCCGCCACCAGGAGCGCGACCAGGACCAGCCCGGTGCGCACCGGAGGCCGGCGCAGCAGCCCCAACACCCCGCCCAGCCGTACCGCACCGGCCGTCGGCAGCGGCGGCAGCAGGACGGCCAGCGCGACGACCACCGCCGCGCAGACACCGGCCATCACCACGAACGCCGCCCGCCAGCCGCCCAGTTCACCCACCAACGCACCGGCCGGTACGCCCAGGACGGACGCCGCCGCGACCCCGCTGAATATCAGGGACGTGGCCGCGGCCACCCGCCGCTCCGGCACCAGCCGCACCGCGAGCCCCGAAGCAATCGCCCACACCCCACCCATCCCAAGCCCCACCAGCACCCGAGCCACCAACAGCACCACGACGTTCGGGGCGTACGCGGCCAGGAGATTCGCCGCGGTCAGCGTGCCCATCAGGACGGCCAGTACAGCGCGCCGGTCCCGGCGTCCGATCAGCAGCGTCAACACCGGTGCGGCGACCGCGGCGACCACACCGGTGACGGTCACCGTCAGCCCAGCCGTCCCGTCCGACACCCCCAGGTCCCGACCGATCGGCGTCAGCAGTCCCACCGGCAACATCTCCGACGTCACCACCGTGAACGTCGCCGCCGCCAACGCCCCGACCGCCGGCCACCCACCACCCCGCAGACGCCCCACCTCCCCCTCCACCGCGTCCAGTTGCCCGTCTCTCGCCTTGTCCGCAGCAGTCACGGTGTCCCCCGCGCTCTCGCTCTTCGCCATAGCCCCCAGCCAACGCCCGCCGCCACGGGGGAACAAGGACGGACTCCTCACCCTTCTATGAGCAGGACTCATCGATCGACCGCACTTGAGAGGGGACTCATGAGCGGCCCGACCGCCCCCGCCGGACCCGCCGGCGACGCCGGCCTCGAACTCCGCGAGCTGGAGTGCTTCCTCGTACTGTCCGAGGAGCTCCACTTCGGCCGCACCGGCGAACGCCTCTACGTCTCGCAGAGCCGGATCAGTCAGCTGCTGCGCTCCCTGGAGTCCCGGATCGGAGCGCGCCTGGTGGACCGCACCAGCCGCCGGGTCCACCTCACCCCACTGGGAGAGGAGTTCCTCACCTCCCTGCGCCCCGCCTACGACGCGCTGCGCGCCACGGTGGAGCGCGCCCGGACGGCGGCCCGCGGCATCGAGGGCCGGCTCACCGTCGGTTTCCAGGGGACCGTGGACGACCGGATCATGCGGGCCATCGACGCCTTCCACACCCGGCATCCCCGGTGTGCCACGGAAATCATGGAGATCCCACTCTGCGACCCGTTCGGTGCGCTGCGGAGCGGTGCGGTGGACGTGGCGGTGACGCTGCTCCCGGTCGCCGAGCCCGATCTCGTACTGGGCCCGGTGTTCTCGGCCCAGCCGCAGACGGTGGCGCTGTCCGTGCGGCATCCCCTGGCGTCCCGTGCGTCCTTGAGCGCCGAGGAACTGGCCGGGCTGCCCCTGATTTCCCCGAGCGGGCCGGCGCCGGTGTACTGGCGCACCGCACAGGCGCCCACCGCCACCCCTGAGGGCCGCCCCATACCCGCCGGCCCCAGGGTCAGCACCCTCCAGGAGGGCCTGACGCTCACGGCGGCGGGCCGGGGCGGAATGCTGCTGTGCCGACCGACGGCCGACTATCACGGGCGCCGTGACGTCGTTTTCGTTCCGCTCACCGGACTTCCGGACTCGGTACTGGGTGTGGTGCACCACGCGGCACGGGAAACCGCCCGGGTCCGTGCCTTCACCACCGCCGTGCAGGACGTGACGGCGGTCACCTCGCCCGCCCACCGAACGCCGTGAACGACCAAGCACAGCAGGGGATGTGACGTAGGACTCACGTCGCGCGGCTCACGTGGCCGGGCTCACGTCGCGGCCGTGCCGTGCGGTGCCGGGCGCGCGGTTTTCCGGGGAAAACGCGAGACCCCCGGTCTCCGGATTTCTCCGGAGACCGGGGGTCTCATCTGTGCGCGAGGGGGGAGTTGAACCCCCACGCCCTTTCGGGCACTGGAACCTGAATCCAGCGCGTCTGCCTATTCCGCCACCCGCGCATGGGTGCTGCCGGTTTATTCTCTCACGCGATCCGGGCCGTTCGGTCCGGGTCTTGCGGGAGCGCCTTCCGACATCGAGAACATTAGCACGCTGGTGGGGGTGGCTTCACACGCCTTTCCCCCGGTCCCGGGCCTGCGGAGGCCCGGGGCACTCCGGGGTCTCGCCGCACGTTGACCGGAGGGCTCCCGGGGCGCTGGCCGGAGTCGGCCCCCGCCCCCTCGGGCGGGTCGACGGTTGCGGGACACTGGTAACGGGGCACATCTACGATCGCAGTGCACAAGAAGCGGCGTGAGGAGAGCGGCGGAACGACGACGGGCACCGGGCAACCCTGTGGTGGGCGACACTCGTCCTCCAGGCAGGAAAGGGGAACCAGCCGATTTCCCGGCGCGTGGATACGATCAGTAAGCAGTATCAGGGCGACCCTGAGGAAGACTGAGGAAGGAGGTGCCCCGTGGGAGTACTGAAGCGCTTCGAGCAGCGACTCGAAGGTCTCGTCAACGGCACCTTCGCCAAGGTGTTCAAGTCCGAAGTGCAGCCCGTTGAGATCGCCGGTGCGTTGCAGCGCGAGTGCGACAACAACGCCAGCATCTGGAACCGCGACCGCACGGTCGTCCCCAACGACTTCATCGTCGAGCTGAGCACTCCGGACTACGAGCGGCTGAGCCCGTACAGCGGCCAGCTCGGCGACGAGTTGGCGGGCATGGTCCGCGACTACGCCAAGCAGCAGCGGTACACCTTCATGGGCCCGATCAAGGTCCATCTGGAGAAGGCCGAGGATCTCGACACCGGCCTGTACCGCGTCCGCAGCCGCACCCTCGCCTCCAGCACGACCCAGGACCGGCCCGGCCAGGCCGCGGCGGCCCGCGCCACCGGCGCGCCGAACCCTCCCGGCGGCCATGTGGCCCCGCCCATGCCGTCGTCGCCACCGCCCGGTGCGCCGCCCGTGCCCCGGGCGGCAGCGCCCGGTGCCGGACCGCAGCCGTACGCGCAGACCAGGCGCTGGATCGAGATCAACGGCACCCGCCACCAGATCTCACGGGGCACCCTGGTGCTGGGTCGTAGCACCGACGCCGACGTGCGGATCGACGACCCGGGAGTCTCCCGGCGACACTGCGAGATCCGGGTCGGACCGCCCCCCACCGTCCAGGACCTGGGTTCCACCAACGGGATCGTGGTGGACGGACAACACACCACTCGCGCTAATCTCCGCGACGGCTCGCGGATCGTCGTGGGCAGTACCACCATCGTTTACCGGCAAGCCGAAGGGTGAAGCGGGGCCAATGTCAGAGCTGACCCTCACGGTCATGCGGTTGGGTTTCCTCGCCGTACTGTGGCTGTTCGTCATCGTGGCCGTTCAGGTCATCCGCAGCGATCTGTTCGGCACGCGCGTCACACAGCGCGGCGCCGCCCGACGCGGCGGGCCCGAACCGCGTACCCAGCGCCAGGCCGCTCCCCAGCAGCAGCGCCGCCAGGAGAGCGGCGGCCGCGGCGCGGGCCGGCAGCGGCGCGGAGCCCCCACCAAGCTGGTGGTCTCCGAAGGCACGCTGGCCGGCACGACCGTCGCCCTCCAGGGCCAGACGATCACGCTGGGGCGGGCCCACGACTCCACCATCGTGCTGGACGACGACTACGCGTCCAGCAGGCATGCCAGGATCTACCCGGACCGTGACGGCCAGTGGATCGTCGAGGACCTCGGATCCACCAACGGCACGTACCTTGACCGGACCCGACTGACGACCGCGACTCCGATTCCTCTGGGAGCCCCGATCCGCATCGGCAAGACCGTCATCGAGCTGCGGAAGTAGTACGACATGAGCGAGCGGAGCGAGCGAGCCGTAACGGTCCACTCGGCGGACCCGGGCGTGCTCCCGACCGGAGGGTGGGCAGTGTGGCTCGACGAGACCGGCTGTACCCCGAGCCGACGGGTGAGGTGCGCATGAGTCTGTCGCTGCGCTTCGCCGCCGGATCGCACAAGGGCATGATCCGCGAGGGCAACGAGGACTCCGGCTACGCCGGGCCCCGCCTGCTCGCCATCGCGGACGGCATGGGCGGCCAGGCCGCCGGTGAGGTCGCCTCGTCCGAGGTGATCTCCACACTCGTCCAGCTCGACGACGACGTTCCCGGCTCCGACATCCTCACCTCGCTGGGCACCGCCGTGCAGCGCGCCAACGACCAGCTGCGGGTGATGGTCGAAGAGGACCCGCAGCTGGAGGGCATGGGGACGACCCTGACCGCGCTGCTGTGGACGGGCCAGCGGCTCGGCCTGGTGCACGTCGGGGACTCGCGGGCGTACCTGCTGCGGGACGGGTTGCTGACCCAGATCACCCAGGACCACACATGGGTGCAGCGGCTGGTCGACGAGGGCCGGATCACCGAGGAGGAGGCCACCACCCACCCGCAGCGGTCACTGCTGATGCGGGCGCTGGGCAGTGGCGACCACGTCGAACCGGACCTGTCGATCCGCGAGGTCCGGGCCGGGGACCGGTACCTGATCTGCTCGGACGGGCTGTCCGGAGTCGTCAGCCACCAGACGCTGGAAGAGACCCTGGCCGGCTACCAGGGGCCGCACGAGACGGTGCAGGAGCTGATCCAGCTCGCGCTGCGCGGCGGTGGGCCGGACAACATCACCTGCATCGTCGCCGACGTCCTGGACGTGGACGGCAACGAGGCGGCCGCCGGGCAGCTCAACGACACCCCGGTGGTGGTCGGTGCGGTCGCCGAGAACCAGAACCAGCTGAACGACCCCAGCACGCTCCAGACGCCGGCGGCACGCGCCGCCGAGCTGGGCCGCCGGGACACCCCGCCGGCTCCGGGGGGTGCCTTCGGGCCGCCCGGGAGCGGGGGCCCGGAGGTCGGCGGGATGCCGCAGGGCTCGTTCGGCGCGTTCACGGACGAGGACTTCCTCAAGCCGCGACGACGCGGCAAGTGGCTCAAGGCGTCGCTGTTCACGGTGCTCGCGCTGGGTGTGCTCGGCGGCGGGCTGTACGCCGGCTACCAGTGGACGCAGACGCAGTACTTCGTCGGCGCCAAGGACGACCACGTCGCGCTGTACCGCGGCATCAGCCAGGACCTGGCGTGGATCAAGCTGAATGCGGTCGACGAGGACCACCCCGAGATCGAACTCAAGTACCTGCCGGTGTACCAGCGCAACCAGGTCAAGGAGACCATCGCGGTCGACAACCGCAACCAGGCCAGCGAGAAGGTCACCGAGCTCAGCAAGCAGGCCAACGCCTGCCAGGCCAAGGAGCAGCGGGAGGCCGCCGAGCGGGCGGCCGCGGCCGCCAAGGGCAAGGACGGCCAGACCGGCAAGCCCGGCAAGCCCGGCGGCAAGACGGGCACGGCCGCCGGTAACGGCGTGACCGGCGCCCTGTCCGCGACGGCCGGCACCACCCCCACACCCACCCCCACCCAGACTCCCTCCGAGGAGCAGCAGAAGCTGGAGAAGAATTGCAGCACCCAGCAGTGAGGGCGTAGGGGGCCGGAGACTTCATGAGCAGCACAACGACCACGACGACCGTGGGTACGTTCGGCGCCCCGAGCCGTCGCAACACCGAGCTGGCCCTGCTGGTCTTCGCGGTGCTGATCCCGGTCTTCGCCTACGTCAACGTCGGTCTGGCGAAGGACGGTTCGGTGCCCGCCGGGGCACTGGGCTACGCCCTGGGGCTGGGACTGTTGGCGGGGGTGACGCATCTCGTCGTCCGCAAGTGGGCGCCGTACGCGGACCCGCTGATGCTGCCCATCGCGACGCTGCTGAACGGTATGGGGCTGGTGTTCATCTGGCGGCTCGACCAGGAGCCGTCGCTGGGGCCTGCGATGGCGCCGAACCAGCTGATGTGGTCGACGCTGGGTGTCGCCCTGTTCATCGGCATCCTGATCTTCCTGAAGGACCACCGGGTCCTCCAGCGCTACACCTACATCTCGATGGTGATCGCGCTGGTGCTGCTGATTGCGCCGATGTTCTTCCCCGGTGTGAACGGCGCGAAGATCTGGATCACGATCCCGGGGCTGGGTTCGCTCCAGCCGGGCGAGTTCGCGAAGATCATCATCGCGGTGTTCTTCGCCGGCTACCTGATGGTGAAGCGGGACGCGCTGGCGCTGGCCAGCCGCCGTTTCATGGGGCTGTACCTGCCGCGCGGCCGTGACCTCGGTCCGATCCTGGTGGTCTGGGCGCTGAGCCTGATGATCCTGGTCTTCGAGACCGACCTGGGAACGTCGCTGCTGTTCTTCGGCCTGTTCGTGGTGATGCTGTACGTCGCCACCGAGCGGACCAGCTGGATCGTGTTCGGTCTGCTGCTCAGCGGCGGTGGCGCGGTCGCCGTCGCGACGTTCGAGTCGCACGTCCAGGTCCGGGTCCACAACTGGCTCAACCCGCTGGAGCTGCTCAACGGCGGTGTCACCGAGACCGCACAGGCGATGTACTCCTTCGGGTCCGGCGGCATCCTCGGCTCCGGGCTCGGCCAGGGCTACTCCCGGCTGATCCGGGGCATCGCGCCGAAGAGCGACTACATCCTCGCCACCGTCGGCGAGGAGGTCGGCCTGGCCGGCCTGATGGGCATCCTGCTGCTGTACGGTCTGCTGATCGAGCGCGGTATCCGTACGGCGCTGGCAGCCCGTGACCCGTTCGGCAAGCTGCTCGCCGTCGGCCTGTCGGGCGCCTTCGCGCTACAGGTCTTCGTCGTCGCGGGCGGTGTGACGGGCCTGATCCCGCTGACGGGTATGACGATGCCGTTCCTGGCCCAGGGCGGTTCGTCCGTCATCGCCAACTGGGCGCTGGTGGGGATCCTGCTCCGGATCAGTGACACCGCGCGCCGTCCCGCCCCCGCCCCCGCCCCGTCCACCGACGCCGAGATGACCCAGGTGGTCCGCCCGTGAACAAGCCCCTGCGACGGGTCGCGGTCTTCTGCGGCCTGCTCGTCCTTGCCCTGCTCATCCGCGTGAACTGGGTGCAGTTCGTCCAGAGCGACCAGCTCAAGAACGATCCGCACAACCGCCGGGTGGCGATCGAGCGCTACAGCACGCCGCGCGGCAACATCATCGTGGACGGCAAGGCCGTCACCGGTTCGACGACCACGGACATCGGTGACTTCAAGTACAAGCGCACCTACAAGAACGGCAAGATGTGGGCGCCGGTGACCGGCTACGCGTCGCAGGCGTTCGACTCCAACCAGTTGGAGAAGCTGAACGACGCGATCCTGACCGGCACCGATGACCGGCTCTTCTTCAGCCGCACGGTCGACATGTTCACCGGCGGCAAGCAGAAGGGCGGGAACGTGGTGACCACCCTCGACGCCAAGGCCCAGAAGGCGGCCTTCGACGGGCTCGGGGACAAGAAGGGCGCGGTGGTGGCGCTCAACCCGGAGACCGGGGCGATCCTGGCGCTGGCCAGCACCCCGTCGTACGACCCGTCGACCTTCGCGGGGATGAGCAACAAGGACGCCGACGCGTACAACGCGCTGCAGAAGAAGAACGACCCGGACGAGCCGATGCTGAACCGGGCGCTGCGGCAGACGTACCCGCCCGGCTCGACGTTCAAGGTCGTGACGGCCGCCGCGGCGCTGGAGAACGGCCTCTACACCGATGTCGACGCCAAGACCGACTCGCCGGTGCCGTTCATCCTGCCGGACACCGCGCACCAGCCGCTGAACAACGAGGGCAGCATCGCCTGCGAGAACGTGTCGCTGCGGGAGGCGCTGCGGCTCTCCTGCAACACCGTCTTCGGCAAGGTCAGTGCGGACCTCGGCAACGCGAAGATGAAGGCCGAGGCGGAGAAGTTCGGCTTCAACAACGCGAAGATCGACACTCCGGTGCGGGCCGCGGAGAGCGTCTTCCCGAAGGACAACCGGCCGCAGAACGCGATGGCGGGCATCGGGCAGGCGTCGAACCGGGCCACGCCGCTGCAGATGGCGATGGTCGCGTCGGCGGTCGCCAACGGCGGGAAGCTGATGAAGCCGTACATGGTCGAGCAGCTGGTGGCGCCGAACCTCAACGTTGTGCAGCAGCACACGCCGCAGGAAATGAGCCGGCCGCTGAAGCCGGAGAACGCGCAGAAGCTCCAGAGCATCATGGAGACCGTGGTCCAGGAGGGCACGGGCACCTCTGCCAAGATCCCCGGGGTCACGGTCGGTGGCAAGACGGGTACCGCGCAGCACGGTACGAACAACAAGGACAATCCGTACGCCTGGTTCATCTCGTACGCGAAGACCGCCAAGGGGACCCCGGTCGCGGTGGCGGTCGTGATCGAGGGGTCGGACACCCTCCGCGACGACATCGCCGGCGGCAAGCTCGCCGCTCCGATCGCGAAGGGCGTGATGGAGGCGGTCATCGAAGGCGAGCGGTGACGCCGGTCATGGCGATACCGGTCACGTATCAGGTTGCGGCTCCGGTCCGGTCCGGTACGGCGTGCCGGGTACGGTATGCCCGGGCAGCACACCGCCGGACCACACACGGGTGCGGTCGGGACTGACGGAGAGGGCTGGAGAAGCTTATGGAAGAGCCGCGTCGCCTCGGCGGCCGGTACGAGCTGGGCTCGGTGCTCGGCCGTGGTGGCATGGCGGAGGTCTACCTCGCGCATGACACCCGCCTCGGCCGCACCGTGGCAGTGAAGACGCTGCGGGTGGACCTCGCCCGCGATCCGTCCTTCCAGGCCCGGTTCCGCCGTGAGGCCCAGTCGGCCGCCTCGCTGAACCATCCGTCGATCGTCGCGGTCTACGACACCGGCGAGGACTACGTCGACGGGGTGTCGATCCCGTACATCGTCATGGAGTACGTGGACGGGTCGACGCTGCGTGAGCTGCTGCACTCCGGGCGGAAGCTGCTGCCCGAGCGGTCGCTGGAGATGACGACCGGTGTGCTGCAGGCGCTGGAGTACTCGCACCGCGCCGGGATCGTGCACCGCGACATCAAGCCGGCCAACGTGATGCTGACCCGTACCGGCCAGGTCAAGGTGATGGACTTCGGTATCGCCCGGGCCATGGGTGATGCCGGTATGACCATGACGCAGACCGCGGCGGTGATCGGTACCGCGCAGTACCTCTCGCCGGAACAGGCCAAGGGTGAGCAGGTCGATGCCCGCTCCGACCTGTATTCGACGGGCTGCCTGCTCTACGAGCTGCTGACGGTGCGGCCGCCGTTCGTCGGGGATTCCCCGGTCGCGGTGGCCTACCAGCACGTGCGGGAGGAGCCGCAGCCGCCGAGCACCTTCGATCCGGAGATCTCCCCGGAGATGGACGCGATCGTCCTGAAGGCGCTGGTCAAGGACCCGGACTACCGCTATCAGTCGGCGGACGAGATGCGGGCCGACATCGAGGCGGCGCTGGACGGTCAGCCGGTCGCGGCGACCACGGCGCTGGGCGCGGTCGGTTACGGCGAGCAGGATCAGCCGACGACGCTGCTGCGGGCGCAGGACCCGGGCGGTCCGAAGACGTCGATGCTGCCGCCGATAAACCCGGACGACGGGGGCTACGGCTACGACGACCGCGGGGACCGGCGGCGGGGCGGCGGCCAGAAGAAGAGCAACCTCTCCACGATCCTGCTGGTGCTGGCGGCGATCCTGGTGCTGGTCGGTGCGATCTTCATCGGCAAGGCGATGTTCAGCGGCGGCAACAAGAACAACAGCATCTCGGTGCCCAACCTCGTCGGCAAGTCGCTGGCGGACGCTAAGTCCTTCGGCAACAACAGCTCCTTCACGGTCGTCAAGGGTGGCAGCAAGGAGTGCGACAACGCCAAGAAGGGCCAGGTCACCGAGCAGGACCCGGCGGACGGCACGAAGATCGACAAGGGCGCCACGGTCACGGTGACGATGTGCTCGGGTGCGGTGAAGGTGACCGTGCCTGATGTGAAGGGCATGCCGTTCGAGCAGGCGGAACAGGAGCTCAAGGGCAAGGGCTTCCAGAACGTCACCAAGGCGGAAGAGGTGTCCGACCGGACGCCGGGCGTCGTCACGAAGCAGAGTCCCGACGCGCAGTCCCAGTCGACCAAGGACACCCAGATCACGCTGACGGTGGCCAAGGCGGCACCGAAGGCGACCGTTCCGGACGTCAAGGGCCAGGACTACAACGCGGCGAGCAAGCAGCTGAGCGACCAGGGCTTCAAGGTCCAGCGGGGACCCGACCAGAACGTGACCGACCCGGCACAGAGCGGCAAGGTCGTTGCCCAGAGCCCGGACGGGAACCAGCAGGCGGCCCAGGGCTCGACGGTCACGCTGACGGTCGGCAAGGCCACGCAGGTGCCGGAGGTGCGGGGCAAGAAGGTGAAGGACGCCAAGCAGATCCTGCAGCAGGCGGGCTACACCAACATCCAGTTTGCGAACGGCAGTTCGCAGGACGACAACGCCATGGTCATCAACCAGGACCCGCAGCCGGGGACCCAGGGTGACCCCGCGTCGACCACCGTGAACCTGACCACCGCGGGTGGCAACGGCGGGAACAACGGCGGGAACAACGACGGCGGCATCTTCGGCGGCCCCTTCGGCTGGGGGAAGAAGCACTAGCACCGGTACGGCCTGTACGACGGAGCCCCGGCAGCCCTTGGAGGGCGGCCGGGGCTCCGTCGTGTGCGGGTCGCGCCGCAGGACTAGCGGAGTTCCTCGGGGGGTGTGCGGTCCGCGTTGACCTTCTCGGTGCGGACCAGTTCGCCCCAGACGATGTAGCGGTACTCCGAGGTGTAGACGGGGGTGCAGGTGGTGAGGGTGATGTAGCGGCCGGCCTTGTGCTTGCCGGATTCGGCCGGGACCTTGTCGAGGACGTTCACGTTGTACTTCGAGGTCTGCGGCAGCGTCGCGTAGACCTTGTAGACGTACCAGGTGTCCTTGGTCTCGAAGACGATCGGGTCGCCGACCTTGAGCTTGTCGATGTTGTGGAACTTCGCGCCGTGGCCGTCGCGGTGTGCGGCGAGGGTGAAGTTGCCCTTCTCGTCCTGCGGCAGGGCCGACTTGACGGGCTTGGTGTAGTAGCCGGCCACGCCTTCGTTGAGGATCTCGCTGTCGGTGCCCTTCTTGACCAGCACGTCGCCGTTGTCCATCGCCGGGACGTGGAGGAAGCCGATGCCGTCCTTGGTGTCCAGTTCACCCGGGCCCTTGGGGCGTTCCGGGGGTGACGCCGCCCACTGCTTGCGGACCTGGTCGCCCTGCTTGTGCGATTCGCGGTCGGCGAGGACGTTGGTCCACCACAGCGAGTAGACGACGAACAGTCCCAGGATCAGGCCGGCCGTGATGAGCAGTTCACCGATGACGCTGACGACGGTGGCGAAGGTCTGCCACCTCTGGCGTGGCTCCGGTGACGTCGCGGACCGGTCGTGGTCCTCGTCGATTCCGCTGGCAGTCACCGCGTAGCTCCCCTTCAGTTGTCCGCTCAGCCGGCGAGCGCTTCCGGTTTGCCCTTGCTCCGCGGCCGCTCGTCAACCATCTTGCCCCAGACGATCAAACGAAAGGTACTGGTGAATTCCGGGGTGCAGGTGGTCAGGGTGATGTAGCGCCCGGGGCCGGTGAATCCCGATCCGGGCGGCACCGGGGTGATCACGCTGGTGTTGCTGGGAGAGGTCTGCGGGAGGACGCTCTCCATCTCGTAGGTGTAGTAGGCGCTCTGCGTCTCCACGACGATCTTGTCGCCCTTGGTGAGGCGGTTGATGTAGCGGAACGGCTCGCCGTGGGTGTTGCGGTGGGCGGCGACGGCGAAGTTGCCGGTCTTGTCCCAGGGCATTGCGGTCTTGATGCCGCTGGCGGCGTCGTAGTGGCCGATCATGCCGTGGTCGAGGACGGAGTGCTTGTCGATGCCTTCGGCGATCGGGGCCTTCACGTCGAGTTTGGGGATGTACATGATGCCGAAGCGCTCGCCGACCGCGAGGTTCTTCTTCTCGCCGCCGCCCTTCTCCCACTGCTGCTGGAGGTTGTTGGCGGCGCCGCCGGCCTCCTCGTCGGCCATCACGTTCGTCCACCACAGCTGGTAGGTGACGAACAGCAGCATCAGCACTCCGAGGGTGATGAACACCTCGCCCAGCGCGCGGCTGGCGATCAGGCCGGGGCTGTCCTTGGCGGCGCGCTGGGCCCGGCGGGCCTCGACCCGGCTCATGGGGGGCTTGGGTGCCTCGGCTGCCGTTGCGGTGGAGGCGGAAGCAGCGGTGGCGTGGGAGCCGCGTCGACCGTGGCGGCCGCCGCGCTTGGCGGACGCCTGGGCGGCCTTGCGGCGGGCCGCGCGGCCACCCGTCTCCAAGGCGGTCGTGGTTTCACGTGAAACAGCGGTGGCGGCGTCGGTTTCACGTGAAACCGACGCGCTGGTTTCACGTGAAACAGCGTCGCTTCCGGACTGCTCGGCCTGGCGCAGCGCCATGGTCTCGTCGTCCGACCGCGGCGGGGCGTCGACCGGCGCGGGACGCCCGGACCGCCCGGAACGTGACGGAAGCAGCGGGGGGATCGTGGGGAGGGGCGCGGTGAGGGCCTCCGCGGCCCCGTGCGGGCCGGATATCGGCCCGGCGGGTGCCGCGTAGCCGCCGCGGCCGAAGCCGCCGTTCACCTGGCCGTAGATCTCGGTTTCGGGGCCGTATGCGGGCGCGGGCCGGGGCGCGGGCGGGGTGTCTCCGGTGCCGGGCTTGCGGTGCCGGGCCGACCGTCGCGGGCCCGGCATCTCGGGCTGGGGGGAGGCCGGCGAGTCCTGGCGGGGCCGGAACCAGGGGGAGCCTGCCGCCCCGGCTCCCCCACCGGACGGCGCGTCCTGTGCGTACGGTTCCGGGTGCGGCGCCGCCGATCGGCCGGGCAGGGGGTCGTTCAGCGGGTCGTCGAGCTGCCCCACCGCCGTCTCGAACGCGTCGGACCGGCCGTACGGGTCGGTGGGCGCGTACGGCTCGTGCGGTGTGTACGGCGGGTCCTCGTGCGGCTCGTAGGGCCGCCCTTCGTGTTCGGGGCGCAGCGCGGTCACACGCCGGCCTTGCCGACCACCGGGGCAAGCCCCGCCGAACGCTCCACCGCCTCCTTGTCGCCGCATTCCACGAGCCAGTTGGCCAGCATCCGGTGTCCCCATTCCGTCAGTACCGACTCGGGGTGGAACTGCACGCCCTCCACGGGGAGTTCACGGTGCCGCAGGCCCATGATGATCCGGCCGCCGGGGGCGTCGTCGGCCTCCGTCCAGGCGGTGACGGTCAGTTCGTCGGGGACGGTGTCCGGTTCGACGGCCAGGGAGTGGTAGCGGGTGGCGGTGAAGGGCGAGGGCAGTCCGGCGAAGACGCCGGCGCCCTCGTGGAGGACGGGCGAGGTCTTGCCGTGCAGCAGTTCGGGGGCCCGGTCGACCACCCCGCCGTAGGCGACCGCCATCGACTGGAGGCCCAGGCACACGCCGAACACCGGGACGCCGGTGTCCGCGCAGTGACGGACCATGTCGACGCAGACCCCGGCCTGCTCGGGCGTACCGGGTCCGGGGGAGAGCAGCACGCCGTCGAAGCCGTCCTGCGCGTGGCGAGGAGCGACCTCGTCGTTGCGCAGCACCTCGCATTCAGCACCGAGCTGGTAGAGGTACTGGACGAGGTTGAAGACGAAGCTGTCGTAGTTGTCGACGACGAGAATCCGTGCGGTCATCGGGTGGCTGCCATCCCTTGGTCGACAGTGACGTCATTGAAGGGGAGCAGTGGCTCCGCCCACGGAAAGACCCACTGGAAGAGCACGAAGACCACCGCCAGGGCGAGCACCACGGAAAGCAGCGCCTTCACCCACGTGGTGCCCGGCAGATGCCGCCAGATCCAGCCGTACATGCTGTCGCTGTCCCCTTGCCGATGCCGTTGACGATGTCGATTGCGACACCAGAGTAAGCGGAGAGGCTGTGCGCAGGTGGGTCAGCCGGTCAAAGCCGATGGCCTTCCCTGCGTGACGGGTTGGGTGGAATCGAGGTGTGCCCAGGCGATCAGTCGGTGGCTGTGACCCCACTCCGGTTCGCAGGTGGTCAGGGTGAGGTAGCGGCCGGGGCCGGTGAAGCCGGACTTCCGCGGTACCGGGTCGATCACGCCGATGTCGGTGGGCAGGGTCGTGTAGGGGCGGTTGTCGATGCGGTAGGTGAACCACGTGGTGCCGTCGGTGAGGACCACGGCGTCCCCCGGGCGTAGTTGGGGGAAGTCCTTGAACGGGTCGCCGTAGGTGCGGCGGTGGCCGGCCACGGCGAAGTTGCCGGTCGCGCCGAGGCCGGCGGTGTGGTCGTAGTGGCCCAAGCCGCGCTGGAGGACGTCGGTCCCGGTGCCTTCCAGGACGGGCTTGGCCCAGTCCGGCCCGAGGCGGGGGATGTACATCACGGCGAAGGACCGGCCCGGTGCGGGGCGGCGGGGCGGGGCGGTGGGTGCGGGGGCGGGGGTGCCGGCGGCGACCGGGCCGGTGGACCACTGGTCCTGGAGCCTGCCGATCTCGCCGTCCATCGCGCTGTCCGCCCGGACCCCGGTCCAGTAGAGGAGGTAGACGACGAAGAGAACGATCAGTGCGCCGACGGTGAGGCAGATTTCGCTGGCCGTCCGTACGATCCACCGCACCGTCATCCGACCCGCCCCTCCCTGCCGGCCCGCGGGGTGCGGGCTACGGCTTCACAGGCTGTGCGTAGTGGAGATCCACTGTGCCGGAGTAGCCGGGAAGAGTCACCACCTCGTGCTGGTCGACTTTCCAGCCGAGGCCGTAGGCGTTGACGTACTGGAGGTAGTTCTGGATGGCGGGGGACGCGGTCAGCGCGCGGTTGAGGGCGTCGTGGTCGCCGACCGCGGTGATCTTGTAGGGCGGGGAGTAGACCTGGCCCTGGAGGATCAGGGTGTTGCCGACGCAGCGGACCGCGCTGGTGGAGATCAGCCGCTGGTCCATGACCTTGATGCCCTTGGCGCCGCCGTGCCAGAGAGCGTTCACCACGGCCTGGAGGTCCTGCTGGTGGATGACCAGGTCGTTGGGCTGGGGCTCGGGGATGCCGGGGATCTTGGCGGTGGCGTTCGGTGGGGCGTCGGTGAGCGTGACCGTCACGCCCTGGCCGGACACCGGCTTGGTGCCGGCGTTCTTCTCCAGGCTCTGGAGTGCGGCCTCCGCCGTGGCGGAGGGGGCGGTGTCACGGCGGGCGAGGGCATCGACCTCCGCGCGGAGGCCGGCGTTGCGCTCGTCCTGGGTGCCGTTCTTGTGGCTGCGTTCCTGGATGAGGTCGGACAGCCGCAGCATCGAGTCGTCCGAGCGGAGGTTGGTGCCGCGGGCGGTGTCGAAGCTGAGCCAGAACATCAGGCCGGCGAGGGCGAACACGAGGAGAGTGAGGAGCCGAACGGGCCGCAATCGGGCTCGGAGAGGGCGCCCGGGGGAGCCGGCGGAAGTGCTCAACGTACCCTTACTCCTTACGACGCCGCGGAAGCACTACGCTAACGGACGCCCGGGAAGGAATTCCGTTCCCCTCGTGTCCGTACCCTGGCTCCCGAACCGCTCCGCGCGGAGGGGGACCCCCCACTCACCGTGGAGAGTGGGGGAGCAGCACATCGACAGGAGAGTTCCTCGTGCCGAAGTCACGGATCCGCAAGAAGGACGACTTCACGCCGCCGCCGGCGAAGACCACCAACCTGAAGATGAATTCAGGCCGGGGTTGGGTCGCGCCACTGATGCTGGCGATGTTCGTCATCGGGCTTGCGTGGATCGTGCTGTTCTACGTCTCCGAGGGCGATCTGCCGATCAAGGCGATGGGCAACTGGAACATCGTGTGCGGCTTCGGCTTCATCGCGGTGGGGTTCGGCGTCTCCACGCAGTGGAAGTAGTGCGGGCTCGGCCCTGGGGATAGCGCAAGCCCTGCCCAAGGCCATCCACACAGTTATCCACAACCGGGGAAAACTTCAGAAGATCTGTGGATAACCCTCGGGAGGTTGACGCCGGTGTGACCGGCGGCACCTCCCGACGCCGGCCTCCGCCCCCGTTCCTTCCTGCGGAAACGCCGTTCGGCAAGGTGTGGAAGTCGACTTCTGCACAGCATGCACAAGATCCTTCACGGACTGTGGACAACGTGCCCCCGCGGGGCCTCAGCCCACCAGCTGAAGGGTCCGTACCCACACCACCGCGACGATCACGAGCAGGGCCAGCACGCACGTCCCGACGTGCACCGGCGTCCGGCGGTCCCGCGGTGCGTGCACCATCCCGAACGCCACCGCGGCGCCCACGATCAGCCCGCCGACGTGCGCCTGCCAGGCGATGTTCGGCCACAGGAACGTGAAGGCCAGGTTCAGGGCGAGCAGGATCAGCACCGGCTTCATGTCGTACCGCAGCCGGCGCATCAGCACGGCCGTGGCACCCAGCAGCCCGAAGATCGCGCCGGACGCCCCCAGCGACGGCTGGTTCTGCGCGACCAGGAAGTAGGACAGGGCACTGCCGCCCAGGCCGGAGAGCAGGTAGAGCGCGGTGAAGCGGAGTCGGCCGAGCGCCGCCTCCAGCGGCGGGCCCAGCCACCACAGCGAGAGCATGTTGAAGCCGATGTGCGCGATCTGCTGGTGCAGGAAGACCGCGGTCAGCAGGCGGTACCACTCGCCGTGGGCGACCCCGACCAGTTGGTAGCGGCTCGGGTCGACGGCCAGCCCGATCATGTCGAGCCGGTTGACCAGGTCACCATGGGTTGCGTACACCGCGATGAAGACGGCGACGTTGAGGCCCAGCAGGATCTTGGTGATCAGCCGCGGGTCGGCGGTGAGCATGCCGCCCGCTATCGTGCGCGGCGCACTGGCCTGCGGCGCCGGGCCGCTGCCACCGCCGTTGCGCACGCAGTCCGGGCACTGGAAGCCGACCGAGGCACTGATCATGCACTCCGGGCAGATCGGCCGGTCGCAGCGGGTGCAGCGGATGCCGGTCGGCCGGTCCGGGTGACGGTGGCAACCGGGCAGGCCGTCGTGGCCGTGCGCCTGCTGCGGCTCCTGCGGGCTGCCTGGCTGGTCCATCGGTCCCCTAAGTCCTCGTTCCCGTCGGGGCGCGGGCACCCGGCGCGGCGACCGCCCCACAACGAGCTGCGCGCCCCGTCTCCATCATCTACGACCGGACGGGGCGCGATGGTTCCCCGGATCGCACCGGGGCACCGGACCCGGGTCAGCGGGTCTCGATGACCACCGACTCGATGACGACGTCCTGCACCGGACGGTCGGTGCGCGGGTTGGTCTGGATCTCGGCGATGGTGTCCACGACCTTCTTGCTGGCCTCGTTGGTGACCTCACCGAAGATGGTGTGCTTGCCGGTCAGCCAGGCCGTCGGGGACACCGTGATGAAGAACTGCGAGCCGTTGGTGCCCGGGCCGGCGTTGGCCATCGCCAGCAGGTACGGCTTGGTGAACGCCAGGTCGGGGTGGAACTCGTCGGCGAACTTGTAGCCGGGGCCGCCGGTGCCGTTGCCCAGCGGGTCACCGCCCTGCAGCATGAAGCCACTGATCACGCGGTGGAAGACGGTGCCGTCGTAGAGACGGGCGGTGGTCTTCTGACCGGTGTTCGGGTCGATCCACTCCCGCTCGCCGTTGGCGAGCTCGACGAAGTTCTTGACCGTCTTGGGGGCGTGGTTCGGCAGAAGCCGGAGTTCGATGTCGCCCTGGTTCGTCTTCAGGGTGGCGTAGAGCTGCTCAGCCACGATCTACCTTCCATAAGTCTTCACTGACGGTCCCCGATCCTGTCATGAACCACCCGCCGGGCGCCGGGCCGCCACCTCTTGATGGGTTTCGCACTGATTTCTCGCGCATGGCGCGGTATCGCGTGGCATTGTCATCACAAGTCCAGGAAAGGCCCCCAATGACCCGGATGCCCGCTCGCACGTGCCGTGCGGGCAGGGAGCGGGCATGCTCGTCAATCGGGTGGACAGGCGACACAGCAGAGGCGGGGGAGCAGCCCCCAGACCCGGACCCCACCGAGGAGGAGGATCCCCGTGACCCGCAAGGACAGCGTGCGCGCCGCGACCCATACGGCCAAGGACGGCGTGCGGCACGCAGCGGAGGTGGTGGCTCCCTATGCCGGTACGGCCAAGGAGGCCGCTGTCCACTACTCACACGAGGCCCGCACCCGGCTTGCTCCCAAGGTTGCCGAGGCGGCCCATCAGGCCCGGACCCAGTACGACACCCATCTGTACCCGCGGATCGAGCACGCCCGCGGCGCCCTGCCGCCCAAGGTGGACGCGGTGGCGACCCGGGCCGCCCTCCGCACCCGCCAGGCCGCCCGCCAGGCCGCCGACTACACCACCCCGCGGCTGGAGAGCGCCGTGGTCAACGCCCGGGCGGCGGCCGAGCCGGTACGTGAGGAGGCGCTGGCCCGGGGCGCCGCCGCGCTGGCCGCACTCCGCGGGCAGGTGACGGCCGCGGAGATCGAGAAGCTCCAGAAGAAGCAGTGCCGCCGGGCGGCCTGCGG
Organism: Streptomyces sp. NPDC058000; assembly: GCF_042886435.1. Taxonomy (NCBI): domain Bacteria; kingdom Bacillati; phylum Actinomycetota; class Actinomycetes; order Kitasatosporales; family Streptomycetaceae; genus Streptomyces; species Streptomyces sp. NPDC058000. The sequence goes on along the minus strand of NZ_JBHVQS010000001.1, from coordinate 446,131 downwards.
CAAGGCCGCCAAGCGGCTGGCACTGCTGGGCATCGTGGTGGCCGGCGCGGTCGCCGCCTGGAAGTGGTGGGACAAGCAGGCCAACCCGGACTGGCTGGTCGAGCCGCCGGCGCCCACCGAGGTCGGCGACCGCGGCCACCTGAGCGCCGTCGACGGCAGCCAGGGCACCCCGCCCGACCCCGATGTCCAGGCCAAGCAGGCCGAGACCGACTCCGACAAACGACGGGGTGACGGCTCCACCGCCTGATCCCCGGCCGCACCACCACCGGGCCGCGCCCCGCACCAGGGCGCGGCCCGGTGGCGCGCCGGCCCGGAACGACGGCGGGCCGGTCAGGACGCCGCGGACCCGGTCCCCTCCGCGGCCAGCGGATCGGCCCGTCGGGCCAGGTCCAGGAGGGCGCGCAGGGGCCGTTCGGCGACGCCGAGGCGGGGGTGCCACTGGGCGATGATGCTGACCGGGCGGAGCGGTTCGACGAGCCGGAGGGTGACCAGCTCGCCCTGCTCCAGCTCCCGGGCGACCGCCAGCGCCGGCAACAGCGAGATGCCCTGACCGTGGGCGGTCAGCCGGAGCAGCGCGGACAGCGAGCCGGTGACCGTCGCCAACTGCGCCCCGGCCAGCAGGTCCCGGCCCAGGCAGTCGACCAGCATCTCGGAGGTGCAGCCCGGCTCGGCGACCAGGAACGCGCAGTCCAGCAGCTGCTCCGGCAGCACCCGCTCCTGCTGGGCCAGCGGATGGGCGGGGCCGGCCACCAGCACCGTGCGGTCGTGGCCGACGACGGCGTGCGGGCCGACCGCCCGCCGCCCGTTGTCGTACTGGAACGCCACGTCCGATTCGCCCGCGACGAAGGCCCGGTGCACCCGGCCGCGGTTGCCCACCGTCAGCTCCACCTCGGCGCTCGTACCGGGCCCGGCCGCGCCGTACTCCAGGGCCGCCAGCACCTCCGGCATCCAGGCGTGCGCCAGCGACTCCTGGGCGCCGATCCGCAGCCGGGGGCGTTCGCCGCGGGCGGCCCGGCGCATCCGCTCTTCCAGTTCCAGCGCCTCGCGGGCGTGCGGCAGCAGCCGGCGGCCGGCGTCGGTGAGCGTGGCGCCGCTGCCCGCGCGCACCAGGACGGTGGCGTCCAACTCCGTCTCCAGGCGCTTGAGTTGGGCGCTCACACTGGACTGGGCGTAGCCCAACTCCTGGGCGGCGGCGGAGATTCCGCCGTGGTCGGCGACGGCGACGAAGGCGCGGAGGTAGCGTGAGTCCACCTCGCAAGGATGCCACCGGCCATCGAACTTTCCGATGGGGATATCGGAAGTACGGCGTCGCCGGCCGGCCCGCCTCCGGGCCACCGTGCCCCCATGACCACCGACACCCGCGCGCCGGCCACCGGCGCCACCGCACCGGCACCCGTCCGGTCCCGGCTCGCGTTCGCCGGCATCGCCACCGGCAACCTGCTCGTCCTCCTCGACACCACGATCCTCAACGTCGCCCTCCCCGACCTGCGGGGTTCACTGCGCCCGGCCGCCGCCGCGCTGCCCTGGACGGTCGACGCCTACACCGTCGTCTTCGCCGGGCTGCTGCTCGCCGCGGGCGTCTTCGCCGACCGCTGGGGCGCACGCCGGATGTACGTCGGGGCGCTGATCGGCTTCGCGGGCCTGTCCGCGCTCTGCGCCGTGGCGCCCGGCGCCGGTTCGCTGATCGCCGGGCGGGCGCTGCTGGGGGCGGCCGGCGCCGGGCTGGTGCCGGCCTCGCTGGCGCTGCTCATCGCGCTCTACCCGGATCCCGCGCGGCGCACCCGCGCGATCGGCGCCTGGGCGGCGCTGAGCGGACTGGGCGCGGCGGCCGGGCCCGTACTGGGCGGCGGACTCGTCGAACTCGGCGGCTGGCGGCTGGTGTTCCTGGTGAACCCGCCGATCGCGCTGGCCGCGCTGCTGCTCGCCCGCCGGCTCCCGACGCCCCCCGCACCGGCCGCCGGCGCGACCGGGCGCGCCCTGGACCGAGCCGGGCTGCTGCTGTCCACCGGTGCGCTCGGCGCGCTCACCTTCGGCCTGGTCGAGGCCGGCATCGAGGGCTGGTCCGCGCCGACCGCCTGGGTGCCGATCGCGGCGGCGGTGCTCGCCTTCGCCGCGCTGACCGTCGTGGAACGCCGGGTCCCGGCGCCCGTACTGCCGCCCGCGCTGCTGGCACTGCCCCGGGTACGGGCCGCCATGCTGGCCGCCGCGGTGTCCTGCTTCGCCTACTTCGGCGGGATGTACCTGCTCGCCCTGTGGCTACAGCGCACCTACGCGCTCTCGCCGTTCGCCGCCGGGCTGGCCTCGCTCCCCCTCACCTTCCCGGTGTGCGTGATGCCGTTCTTCACCGGGCGACTGGTGGCCCGGCACGGCGCCCGGCCGGTGCTGCTGACCGGGATGACCGCCACCGCGCTGGCCGGGGCACTGCTGCTGCTCGCCGGCGGCCGGCCCCCGCTCCCCCTGCTCCTGGTCGCCGAGCTGGCGCTGGCCGCCGCGGGCACCCTCTCCATCCCGGGTGCCGCCGCCGAGATGGCCGTCGCCGCACCGACCGAACTGGCCGCCACCGCGCAGGGCGCCCTCAACGGGATCCGGCAGGCGGGCTCGGCGCTGGGCGTCGCGGTCCTGGGCACCGTGGGCGGGCTGCCGGACGCGGGCGGGGTGCTCGTCGTCGCCGGGCTCGCCGCGGTCGTACTGATCTTCCGCTCGGGCGCCACGGCCCGCCGGTGACGGCAGCCGCCGCGCGGCCACGGCCCGCCGCAGCGGCACACAAAACCCCTCCGACCGCGTTCCCGCAGGTCGGAGGGGTTTGGGGGTGGAGCCTAGGGGAGTCGAACCCCTGACATCTGCCATGCAAAGACAGCGCTCTACCAACTGAGCTAAGGCCCCTTCGCCGAACAGGGTACCCGGTGTCGGGGTGCTTTCCCGACCGGGTATCGCCGCGCACCGTCGCTCTCCGTAGGATGCTTCGCGAGATTCGCGGCAGCGAAGCGCGATCGGGGATACAGGGGAGACGGCATGGATGCAGCACAGCAGGAAGCCACCGCGCGGGCCCGGGAGCTCCAGCGCAGTTGGTACGGGGAGCCTCTGGGCGCGCTGTTCCGTCGGCTCATCGACGATCTCGGGCTGAACCAGGCCCGGCTGGCCGCGGTGCTCGGACTGTCCGCCCCGATGTTGTCCCAGCTGATGAGCGGGCAGCGCGCGAAGATAGGCAACCCGGCCGTGGTGCAGCGGGTGCAAGCGCTGCAAGAGCTGGCCGGTCAGGTCGCGGACGGCAGCGTCAGCGCCGCCGAGGCCACCGACCGGATGGAAGAGATCAAGAAGACGGCGGGCGGGTCGGTGCTGAACAACACCACCCAGACCACGTCGTCGACGGGCGCCACCACGGTGCGACGGGTGGTGCGGGAGATCCAGTCGCTGCTGCGGTCGGTCTCCGACGCCGGCGAGATCATCGACGCGGCGAACAGCCTCGCTGCCACCCACCCCGAGCTGGCAGAGTTCCTCCGGGTCTACGGTGCCGGCCGCACCGCCGACGCGGTCGCCCACTACGAGGCGCACCAGAGCTGACCAATCGCGGACGGCCGCCGGGGAGTTGGCCGTAGGGAGTCGTGATCCAGAAGCGGACGGGGCGCAATGGGTGAGATCTTCGCCGGTCGGTACGAGCTCGTGGACCCGATCGGTCGGGGCGGGGTGGGCGCCGTCTGGCGCGCCTGGGACCACCGGCGCCGCCGTTACGTGGCGGCCAAAGTGCTGCAGCAGAGCGACGCGCACACCCTGCTGCGCTTCGTCCGGGAGCAGGCACTGCGGATCGATCATCCGCATGTGCTGGCCCCGGCGAGTTGGGCCGCGGACGACGACAAGGTGCTGTTCACCATGGACCTGGTGCACGGCGGCTCGTTGGCCCATCTGACCGGGGACTACGGCCCGTTGCCGCCGCGGATGGTGTGCACGCTGATGGACCAGCTGCTGGCCGGGCTGACCGCCGTGCACGCCGAGGGCGTGGTGCACCGGGACATCAAACCGGCGAACATCCTGCTGGAGGCCACCGGCACCGGCCGCCCACACCTGCGACTGTCCGACTTCGGCATCGCCATGCGCAAGGGCGAGCCGCGGCTGACCGAGACCAACTACGTGGTGGGGACGCCGGGTTACTTCGCTCCGGAGCAGATGTTGGGCGCCGAGCCGGACTTCCCCGCGGACCTGTTCGCGGCGGGGCTGGTCGCGCTCAGCCTGATCACCGGCGCCAAGCCGGACACCGAGGCGCTGGTCCGGCGGTTCGCGGAGCACGGCATACCGAACGCGCCCGAGGACGTGCCGGAGCCGCTGTGGCAGGTGCTGGCGTCGCTGCTGCACCCCGATCCGGAGGCCCGGTTCAAGACCGCGACGGGGGCGCGGAAGGCGCTGCTGGCGGCGGCCGAGCTGCTGCCGGAGGCGACCATCGAGGACGAGGTCATCGAGGTCTTCGACCACATCGGGCCGCTGCCGGCCGGGTTCGCCCCGGACGGGCCGCTGCGCGGCGCGCCGGCCGGCGACGCCACCGGGAGCACCACCGTGGCCGCCGCGGGGAGCACGGAGCCCACCGACAGCGGCGGGCGCCCGGCCGCCGGCCCGGCCTCCCTCTCGGACACCGGGAGCTTCCACCTCGCGCCGCCGGAGCTGCCCGTTCCGCCGCAGCCGAGCACCCCGCCGCCACCGGCCCCGCCGACCACCGCGCCGTCCCTGGGCACCCCGCCGCGCGGCACCGTCCCGGCCCCGCCGACCACCCCGCCCCGGACCCCGCCGCCGGCCCCGGTCCCGGCGCCGATGCCGCGGTACGAGCCGACGGCCGCGGCGCACCCGGAGGCGTCCCCGACCCGTCCGTACACCGCCGGGCAGCCGCCGCTGCCGGGGCAGCCCCCGACCGGGGGCGTCCGGGTGCCGGCGGCGCCTCCCCCGGCCGCGCCGGTACGGAAACCGGGACCGCCCCCGAAGGTCGCGGTCCCGGTCCTGATCGTGGCGCTGCTGTGCATCGCGGTCGGGGTGTGGGCGCTGTTCGCCGCCTGAGCGGCGGGCGCCCGGCCGACAGGCCGGCCGGCTAGCCGTCCAGCGGCGGTGCGGACCGGCGAGGCGACGCCTGGGTCGTCTGCTGGTCCATGGGCAGCACCGGAACCGGTCGGGCGTCGCCCCGGCGGGCCAGCACCGTCCAGGCGCCCAGCCCGGCCAGCAGCACCACCCCGGCACCGATCCCGGCGTACGCCACCACCGTCAGGGGGCCGCCCGCCCCCTGCGCGGGCCGTCCCATGGCGTCGTCGCCGGGCGTGAGGCCGAAGTCGCCGGCCGGTGACACGTAGCCGGGGCCGGCCTGCGGGGTGCCGCGGACGTCCGCCCGGAGGGTGAGGGCGGCGCCCTGCGGGAAGGCCACCGCGGTGCGCGAGCTGAGGGTGACCGCCACGTAGTACCAGCCCGCGCAGCGCATCCCCGCGACTGCGCGGTCCGGTGCCGAGCGGTTGCCGTAGGCCACCGGCGCGGTGAACGCCTTGGCGGCGGCCGGTTTCCCCTCGTACGGGACGAAGCTGCCCGCGCTGACCACGCCGCGCGCCGGGTTGTAGACGGCGAGGCCGAGGGCGCTGGGGACGAACGTGGTGGAGGGGGCGGTGGAGTTGGGGAGTTCCGCGCTGAGGTTCAGCCGCTGGCCCCAGTCCACCGGGACGCGGTAGAAGCGGGTCTCGCCGGGGGTGAGGTGGTCCTTCCAGACGCCCTTGCGGACCGTGGCGGCGTCGTTGAAGCCGGTGCCGCCCAGGGCCTGACGGGTGGTGCCGTCCGTGGGCGGAGCGGGCGTGGCGGAGCTCCAACTGCCGGCGGCCGGCGGGGACGGGGGCTTGCCCTTGAGCGCGGGTTCGGTGAGGTAGCCGATCTCGACGGGCCAGGGCTCGGGGCCGGAGGTCGCCGGGCCCTCGCGGCTGACCACCACGTAGTAGGGGCCGGCGTGCTGGCAGCTCGGGACGTCCGGGCCGATCAGGCGGGCGGCGTAGTCGGCGACCGGGTAGGCGGTGCCGCCGCTGTGGAACTGCGCGGTCCCGTCCGGGCCGCAGGTGGTGCCGCTGCTGTCCTCGATCTTGACGGTCAGTCGGTCGGTGTAGTCCTCGACCTTGGTACCCGGGCGGGGCGCGGCGACCGCCGAGAAGTAGGCGTTGCTGGTGCCGTCGAGAGCGACGGCGTAGTGCCTGGTCTCGCCGCGCCGGATGGTGTCGGCGTACTGTCCGCGGTCGAGCCGCGGAGCGTCCGCCGTGCTCGCGGCGCCGTTGACGGGCGTGCCGTCGGAGGCCATCTGGTAACCCGGCACGCCGTCGGCCGCGGCCGACGCTCCCGTCGTGAGCGCCAGCAGGGCCAGCGCCGCCAGAGCGGCCGGCCCCCGGCGTCCCGCCATGTGGCGCGTCATCGCGTGCCTCTCCCGCCGCCCGCACCGCCCGTTCCCGGCTTCCGACGGGCCCAGACGTACGACAGGCCGAGGCCGGCCAGCAGCAGGACGCCCAGCCCGCCGACGGAGACCCCGGCGACCCGGATCGCGGGCCAGCCGCCGCCCGCCGTGCCGGTGGCCACCGGACCCGAACCGTCGTCGATCGCCTCGCCCTTGACGGCCGCCGCACCGGCCTCCGGTCCGGCCTTTGCCTGCCCCAGGACGGCGACCCGCAGCACCACGCCGATCTGCGGGTTCTCCGCGATCTGGGCCGTCCTCGCCCCGAGCGTGACCGCGATGTAGAAGTCGCCCTTGGCGTGGACGGGGATGACGTTGGGGTGCGTCTCGTAGCGGTTGGTCCAGGAAACCGGCACCGTCCCCATGCTCAGCGAGGCCGGCCGCCCGTTGTACGGCACCTGCGGCGTGAAGACCCCGGTCCCGCTGCCGACGGGAGCCCGGAACGGCGTATAGACCTGGGTGCTGCCGAACGAGGTGTGGGAGCTCTGGCCTGACCGCGGTTCGTTGGCGAACTCCACGTCGTAGCGCAGCTGTTGGCCCCAGCTGACCGGCACCTTGTACCAGATCGTCTGCGCGGGCAGGATCCGGTCCCGCCAGACGCCCGGGCCCAGCGACCGGGCGTCGTTGAAGCCGGTGCCACCGGTGACGTCCTTGGGCGGCGTGGTGGGCAGCGTGGCGCCCTTGCCGCCCGCGCCGTACTCCGGGGCCGACTGGGCGGGGGTGGTGCCCTTCGCCAGCGGATGTTCCACGTGAAACATCAGCTCCACCGGCCAGGCCGCGGCGTCCGATCCGGTGTCCGCGCGGCGCTCGACGACCAGCCAGTACCGGCCCGGCTTGTCGCAGGTCCCGGTGCCGCTCTGCGACGGGATGCGGCTGACACCCGAGGTCAACGGCGTGGCACCCTCCCGCTGACCGAACATCGCGGTGGAGGACTGGCAGCTGCCGTCCGCGTCGTACGCGATCTGGGTGCGCAGGGTGTCGAGAGAGCCGATCGCCGAGCCGGACGGCGGCACCACGGTGGCGGAGAAGTCGGCCACCGAGGCCGCGTCCAGGTCGACGGCGTAGTACCGCTTTTCGTTGGGGCCGATGCTGTCCAGGTACTGCCCGGGGCCGACGACCGGCGCGCCCTTCCGGTCGCCCGTCCCATGGACCTCGTTGCCTTGGAACCGGTAGCCGGCCGCGGAGAGTTGACCCGCGCGCTGCAACTGACGGGCGAGCGACTGGGCGTCAGGAGCGTCGTAGTACTGGCCGTTGCCGGACTTGGCGATGCACTCCAGCTGGTTGCGGGCCGTGCCGGCCACCTGGAAGCCGACGACGTCGACGTGCAGATCGACGCCGGAAGCGGCGAGTTGGGAGGCGATCTGGCAGGGCTGTGGAGTCCGGCAGGTGTCCTCGCCATCGGAGATCAGCACGATGGTGCGCTTGCCGATCGCACCGGCGGCCGGCTTGGGGAGGTCCTGGGCGGCCTTGGCCAGGGAGAGCCCGATGGGGGTGTCGCCCTTGGGGGTCACGCCCGCGACGGCCTGCTTGAGGCCGGCCCGGTCCAGCGGGGCGACGGGCCGGGCGAGCCGGGTGTCGTCACAGCCCTTGGGCTTGTCCGCGCCGTAGACCCGCAGTCCGGTGGGGTAGCCCTCGGGCAGGGCGTCGACGACGGTGCCGACGGCCTTGCGGGCGGCGGCGATGCGTGTGCCACCGGCCCCGTCGCTGCCGGCCATCGAGCCGGAGGAGTCGAGGACCATCACCAGTCCGCTGCCCTCGGCGGACGGTGTCGCCCGCGGGGCCGCCGCGGCCGGCAACACCACCGCGGCCGGTAGCACCGCTGCGGCCAGGGCCAGCAGCGCCCGCCCCCAAGCCCTCAACTTCGTTCGATCAGGGGGTACCCCCACCTCCAGCGCCACCGCCCCCCTGCGTGGTGGTCGTGCCATGCCCTCGTCCCCCTCGCGTCTGCCGGTCACAGCCCGGACATCGACTTCACAGCCAGCGACTTTGCCACTGCAACCCATCAATGTGCGATAGCAAACCCAGGAGCCCTCTGCCCGCCCCCGACACGTACGAAACCCCGGCCGCCCTTGGGCAACCGGGGTCCATACGAACTGTGCTGTGCGTGTGGTCTCACACACCCGAACCTGCGGGCACGGAGTCGGTCGCCTCCGTCCACAGATCCTGCTCGGCGCGATCCGCCTGGATCTGGCGGTACACGAGGAGCCCGCCGATGGCGGCCAGTGCGACCAGGAGAAGCTTCTTCACCGCGCGACCTCGTCTTTCGTTGACGTGAGGGACCCTATGTCGGCCGATGATACACACCGGTCGATACCGATCGGTTATCTAGCCCGCACTCGGCAACACCCCGTCCGGAGGCGCCGGAGGGCCCCAACTCCCGCTCCTTCACAACGAATCGCGCCCGGCGTCCGTTCCCGCCCCCCGACGGGCCACCACCGGCCGGCAAAAGCAGCGGCCCGGCCGGAGAAATCTCCGGCCGGGCCGTGTGTGCGGTGCGGCTACCAGGACTTGAACCTGGGGCCTCTTCCTTATCAGGGAAGCGCTCTAACCGTCTGAGCTATAGCCGCTCGCTCGCTGCAACGAAAGATTAGCGCACTTCAGAGGCGTTCCCAAAATCGGTTCCCGAAGCCTTGGGAACGCCCGGCGCCACGCCCCACCAGGAGCACTCACTCGTCCTCCGCGAGCGTCAGCTCCACGCCGCCCACGAAGCCCGCCGACAGGTTGTAGATGAAGGAGCCGAGGGTGGCCAGCGCGGTCGCCAGCACCACGTCGATCACCGCGATGACCGAGGTGAACAGCAGCACCCGCGGCAGCGAGAGGAACGACTGCAGGTCGAAGCCACCGCCCTCGGCGGAGCCGGTCGCCTCGCTGATCGTCTTGCCGACGGTGGAGAAGACGCCCATCGCGTCCATCACCATCCACAGGACCGCCACCGCCACCACCGTGCAGATACCCAGCGCGATGGACAGCAGGAAGCTCACCTTCATCACGGACCAGGGGTCGGTACGCGCCACCCGAAGCCGGGCCTTACGCGTCCGCGGGGCGGTGCTGGCGCCCGTACGCGGCTTGCGCACGGCCTGCCCGGCTCCGGCCTCTCCACCGTCCGTGCGGTACGCCTGGGGCGGCTGGTACGGCTGCTGAGCGCCGCCCTGCGGCTGTCCCTGGTCGCCGCCCCGGCTCTGCGGCTGGGGTTGCGGCTGGGGCTGGGGTTGCGGCTGTCGGCTGTTGGTCACGGTTCCCCCCTCGTGGGCGCCCTCGTCCCGGGTGCCGTCGGACGCGACGGAGCCACGGGCGCTGCGTTCCTTCTCGGTTGCGGATTCCGCCTCGGAGTCCGATGTGACTCCGGCTTCACCCGTCGCAGCGCCCGTGGCTCCACTCACGACCTACTCCTCGTGCTACTCCGCCGCGGGCTGCTCGCCCTCGACTGCGGTGGCCCCGGACTCCTCGGCCGCGCCGGTCTCCTCGGCCACGTCGGGCCCGTCGACCTCCTCGGCCTCACGGCCGGCCTCTGCGTTGCGCGCGATGCCGACGACGGCATCCCGCTTGCCCAGGTTGATCAGTTGGACGCCCATGGTGTCACGGCCGGTTTCCCGGACCTCGCTGACCCGCGTACGGATCACGCCACCGCCGAGCGTGATCGCGAGGATCTCATCGCTCTCCTCGACGACCAGCGCACCGACCAGCGAACCCCGGTCCTCGACGATCTTGGCAGCCTTGATGCCCAGGCCGCCGCGGCCCTGGACGCGGTACTCGTCGACCGGAGTGCGCTTGGCGTAGCCGCCGTCGGTCGCGGTGAAGACGAAGGTGTTCTCCCGGACCACGTTCAGCGAGAGCAGTTGATCGCCCTCGCGGAAGCTCATGCCCTTCACACCGGAGGTGGCACGGCCCATCGGGCGCAGCGCCTCGTCGGTCGCGGTGAACCGGATCGACTGGGCCTTCTTGCTGATCAGCAGCAGGTCGTCGGTCTCCGAGACCAGCTCGGCGCCGATCAGCTCGTCGTCCGTGCCGTCCTCGCGCTCGCGCAGGTTGATCGCGATCACGCCGCCGGAGCGGGGCGAGTCGTAGTCCTTGAGCGGGGTCTTCTTCACCAGACCGCCCTTGGTGGCGAGGACGAGGTAGGGCGCCGCCTCGTAGTCGCGGATGGCCAGGATCTGCGCGATCTGCTCGTCCGGCTGGAAGGCCAGGAGGTTGGCCACGTGCTGGCCCCGCGCGTCCCGTCCGGCGTCCGGGAGTTCGTAGGCCTTGGCGCGGTAGACCCGGCCCTTGTTGGTGAAGAACAGCAGCCAGTGGTGGGTGGTGGAGACGAAGAAGTGGTCGACGATGTCGTCTTCCTTGAGCTTGGCGCCCCGCACGCCCTTGCCGCCGCGCTTCTGCGAGCGGTAGTCGTCGGTCTTCGTCCGCTTCACGTAGCCGCCACGGGTGATGGTGACGACGATGTCCTCTTCGGCGATCAGGTCCTCGATGGACATGTCACCCTCGAAGGGCACCAGCTTGCTGCGCCGGTCGTCGCCGAACTTCTCGACGATCGCGGCCAGTTCCTCGCTGATGATCTGGCGCTGCCGCTCGGGGGAGGCCAGGATCGCGTTGTACTCGCTGATCTTGCGCTGGAGCTCGTCGTGCTCGGCGGTGATCTTCTGGTGCTCCAGGGCGGCCAGCCGGCGGAGCTGCATCTCCAGGATCGCGTTGGCCTGGATCTCGTCGATCTGCAGCAGGCCCATCAGGCCCTCGCGGGCGACCTCGACCGTCTCGCTGCGCCGGATCAGCGCGATGACCTCGTCGATGGCGTCGAGCGCCTTGAGCAGACCGCGCAGGATGTGGGCCCGCTCCTCGGCCTTGCGCAGCCGGAACTTCGTCCGGCGGACGATGACCTCGACCTGGTGCGTGACCCAGTTCCGGATGAAGGCGTCCAGGGAGAGGGTGCGCGGCACGCCGTCGACCAGCGCGAGCATGTTCGCGCCGAAGTTGGTCTGCAGATCGGTGTGCTTGTAGAGGTTGTTGAGCACGACCTTGGCGACCGCGTCCCGCTTGAGGACGATCACCAGTCGCTGGCCGGTGCGCGAGGAGGTCTCGTCACGGACGTCCGCGATGCCGCCGATCCTGCCGTCCTTGACCAGGTCGGCGATCTTCTGCGCGAGGTTGTCCGGGTTGACCTGGTAGGGGAGTTCGGTGACCACCAGGCACTGGCGGTTCTGGATCTCCTCGACCGCCACCACCGCGCGCATCGTGATCGAGCCGCGGCCGGTGCGGTACGCCTCCTCGATGCCCTTGCGGCCCACCACCAACGCGCCGGTGGGGAAGTCCGGGCCCTTGACCCGCTCGATCAGCGCGTCCAGCAGTTCCTCGTTGGACGCCTCCGGATGGGCCAGCGCCCACTGCGCGCCGTCCGCGACCTCCCGCAGGTTGTGCGGCGGGATGTTGGTGGCCATACCGACGGCGATACCGGCCGAGCCGTTGATCAGGAGGTTGGGGAAGCGGGACGGCAGGACCGTCGGCTCCTGGTTGCGGCCGTCGTAGTTGTCCTGGAAGTCGACGGTCTCCTCGTCGATGTCCCGGAGCATCTCCATCGACAGCTGCTTCATCTTGCACTCGGTGTACCGCATGGCCGCGGCCGGGTCGTTGCCCGGAGAACCGAAGTTGCCGTTGGAGTCGACCAGCGGCATCCGCATCGACCACGGCTGCGCGAGGCGGACCAGCGCGTCGTAGATGGAGGTGTCACCGTGCGGGTGGTACGTACCCATGACGTCGCCGACGACGCGGGCGCACTTGTAGAAGCCCTTCTCGGGGCGGTAGCCGCCGTCGTACATCGCGTAGAGCACGCGGCGGTGCACCGGCTTGAGACCGTCGCGGACGTCGGGCAGCGCACGCGAGACGATGACGGACATCGCGTAGTCGAGGTAGGAGCGCTGCATCTCCGTTTCGAGCCCGACGGGCTCGACGCGCATCCCGCCGGCAGCGATGGTGGCGGGCGCGCCCTCGGCGGTCACGCCGTCCGGGGTCACAGGGGGGTTCTCGTCGGCCATGGTGGTTCAAAGTCCTTTCGAGCTGCGGCTGGTGTGCGGGCCGACAGGGCTCAGATGTCGAGGAAACGGACGTCCTTGGCGTTGCGCTGGATGAACGAACGGCGCGCCTCGACGTCCTCGCCCATGAGGACGGAGAACAGGTCGTCCGCGCGGGCCGCGTCGTCCAGCGAGACCTGGCCGAGCACCCGGTGGTCGGCGTCCATGGTCGTCACGCGCAGCTCCTCGGCGTTCATCTCGCCGAGACCCTTGAACCGCTGGATGGAGTCCTCGCGGATCCGCTTGCCGTTCTGCTTGCCGCGCTCGATCAGCGTGTCCCGCTCCGGGTCGGAGTAGGCGTACTCGAAGTCGTCCCGACCCCACTTGATCTTGTACAGCGGCGGGCGGGAGAGGTAGACGTGCCCGGCCTCGACCAGCGGCCGCATGAAGCGGAACAGGAAGGTCAGCAGCAGGGTGTTGATGTGCTGACCGTCGACGTCGGCGTCCGCCATCAAGATGATCTTGTGGTAGCGGAGCTTCTCGATGTCGAAGTCCTCGTGGACCCCGGTACCGAAGGCCGAGATCAGCGCCTGGACCTCGTTGTTCTGCAGGATCTTGTCGACCCTGGCCTTCTCGACGTTCAGGATCTTGCCGCGGATCGGGAGGATCGCCTGGTACTGCGGGTTACGGCCGGACTTGGCCGAGCCGCCGGCGGAGTCACCCTCGACGATGAAGATCTCGCACTTGGTCGGGTCGTTGGACTGGCAGTCGCTCAGCTTGCCGGGCAGCGACGCCGTCTCCAGCAGGCCCTTGCGGCGGGTCAGATCGCGCGCCTTGCGGGCCGCGACCCGGGCGGTGGCCGCCTGGATGCCCTTGCGGATGATGTCCGCGGCCTCGTTGGGGTTGCGGTCCAGCCAGTCGTTGAGGTGCTCGTGGACGACCTTCTGGACGAAGGTCTTCACCTCGGTGTTGCCCAGCTTGGTCTTGGTCTGGCCCTCGAACTGCGGCTCGGCGAGCTTGACCGAGATGATCGCCGTCAGACCCTCGCGGATGTCCTCACCCGTGAGGTTGTCGTCCTTCTCGCGCAGCAGCTTCTTGTCGCGCGCGTAGCGGTTGATCAGTCCGGTCAGCGCAGCGCGGAAGCCCTCCTCGTGGGTACCGCCCTCATGCGTGTGGATGATGTTCGCGAAGCTGTAGACACCCTCGCTGTACTGGGTGTTCCACTGCATCGCGAGGTCGACGGAGAGGTTCCGCTCCTTGTCCTCGGCCTCCACCGAGACCACCGTCGGGTGCACCAGCTCGCCCTTGCGGGAGTTGAGGTACTTCACGAAGTCGACGATGCCGCCCTCGTAGTGGTACCGCACCGAGAGCGGCTTGCCGTCCTCGTCCACGTGGTCCGGCCGCTCGTCCTTGAGCGAGATGGTCAGCCCCTTGTTGAGGAACGCCATCTCCTGGAAGCGCCGGGACAGCGTCTCGAAGCTGTACGTGGTGGTCTCGAAGATCTCGCCGTCGGCCCAGAAGGTGACCGAGGTGCCGTGCTCGTCGGTGGCCTCGTGCTTGGCCAGCGGGGCGGTCGGCACGCCCTGCTTGTACTCCTGGGTCCAGCGGAAGCCGTCGGTGCGGATCTCGACGGCGACCCGGGTCGACAGGGCGTTCACGACGGAGACACCGACACCGTGCAGACCACCGGAGACCGCGTAGCCGCCGCCGCCGAACTTGCCGCCGGCGTGCAGGACCGTCAGCACGACCTCGACGGCCGGCTTGTTCTCGGACGGCACGATGCCGACGGGGATACCGCGGCCGTTGTCGACGACCCGGACACCGCCGTCGGCGAGGATCGTCACCTCGATGGTGTCGGCGTGACCGGCCAGCGCCTCGTCGACGGAGTTGTCGACGACCTCCTGCACCAGGTGGTGCAGACCGCGCTCGCCCGTGGAGCCGATGTACATGCCGGGGCGCTTGCGAACCGCGTCCAGGCCCTCAAGGACGGTGATCGCGCTGGCGTCGTACGACTTCTCCACCGAGGAGTCGCCCACGCCGCCGGCCGACCCCCCCTCTTCGGTAGAAGCCATGTTGATCTCGTTGAGGTCGCCGGAGTCGGCCACGAAGCGCCCTTTCTGGCACAGCACGAGCCCTTCCGCACCTGTTGCGATCTCCCCGCGAAGGACAGGTGGGAGCGGCTCGTCGTTCGACTTGTTCCGCGAGTGGGCGGGATTGCCACCAGTCTACCGGTAGCGCCGACACTCATGGGGGTTTGCAGGCGCCTGAGTCGCCATGTGCCGCCCTGAACTGACGTCCGCCGACTCCCCATATACGAGATGGGGGCCCAGGACGCCCACACGGGCACTCAGCGCTTTGGCATGTCAACCGCCGGCTACCGTGAGCGGAGTCTCATGCATCACACGCGTTTACAAGCTTCGTACGGGAGTGCGTTGTTTCACGTGAAACGGCCCGCGACCAGCCGAGAAAGCGCGAGAGGGGCGGTGTTTCACGTGAAACACCGCCCCTCTCCGGAATGCTCCGTCGCACGGTCGCGCTCAGCCGTAGGTGTCGCCGGGGCCCTTGCTCCCCGGCGCCCGCAGCTGCCCGTACCGGCGCGCGGGACCGCCGGGCCCCAGCACCTTGATCATCTTGACCGTGCCGTGTCCCAGGTCGTCATTGAGGCGGGCCACCAGTTGAGGCGCCAGCAGCCGCAGCTGCGTCGCCCAGGCCGTCGAGTCGCACTGCACCGTCAGGACGCGGGCGTCCTCGTCGTACCGCTGCGGCTCGCAGTGCTGCGCCACCTCGGGCCCCACCATCTGCGGCCAGCGGCCCATCACCCCGCCGACCGCCGCCGGGGCCTCCCAGCCGCGCTCCGTGATGAGGCGGTTGATCGCGGCCCCCAGCGGCAGCGGGTCCCGGCCGTCTGCCCGCGCGCCCGAGCGCAACCCACCACCACGACGGGCCTGCTTCTTCTGCTGCGCGGCCGCGCCCCGGGCGCGCGCCTGCTCCTTGGCGGCGACCAGCGCCTGGCGGGCCAGGTCCACACCCGACAGTTCCGGCGTCTTGGGCCGCTCCGGCTGTGGTTCGGTCACCGGTCCGTCCTCTCTACGGTGCCGCCGGAGACCGCGTACCGCGCCCCGGCCAGCACTCCCGGCACGTCGTCGGCCACCGCGGCGGTCACCAGGACCTGCTCGCCCGGTGCCACCAGCTCCGCCAGCCGCTCCCGGCGCCGCGCGTCCAGCTCCGCGAAGACGTCGTCGAGAACGAGCACCGGCTCATTGCCCTCGGTCCGCAGCAGCTCGTACGACGCCAGCCGCAGCGCCAGCGCGTACGACCAGGACTCGCCGTGGCTGGCATAGCCCTTCGCCGGCAACTGCCCCAGTTTCAGCAGCAGATCGTCGCGGTGCGGTCCGACCAGGGTCACCCCGCGCTCGATCTCGTTCTTGCGGGCCTCGCCCAGCGCCGCCAGCAGCACGCCGTACAGCTCCTCGCGGTTCGAGGCGGCGGCCATCGCCTCGCCCGCGGAACCGCGGTACTCCAGCCCCAACGGCCCGCCGCCCGGCGCCAGCTGCTCGTACGCCTTGTCCGCCAGCGGCCGCAGCGCAGAGATCAAGTCGAGCCGCTGGGCAAGGAGTTCGGCCCCGGCACGGGCCAGATGCTGGTCCCAGACGTCCAGCGTCGACAGGTCCATCTGCCGTCCGCCGTGGCGGCGGGCCAGCGCCGCCGTCTTCAGCAGGGTGTTGCGCTGCTTGAGGACGCGGTCGTAGTCCGCGCGCACGGCCGCCATCCGCGGCGAGCGGGCAGTGATCAGTTCGTCGAGGAATCGCCGGCGCTCGCCGGGGTCGCCCTTGACCAGTGCCAGATCCTCCGGCGCGAACAGCACCGTCCGGACGATTCCCAGTACATCGCGCGGTCTGACCTGCGAAGATCTGTTGATCCGGGCGCGGTTGGCCTTGCCCGGGTTGAGCTCCAACTCCACCAGCTGCTGTCGTTCGCCCTGGATGACGGCGGCCCGGATGATCGCTCGGTCCGCGCCCATCCGCACCAACGGCGCGTCCGAGGAGACCCGGTGGCTGCCGAGCGTGGCGAGGTAGCCGACCGCCTCGACCAGATTCGTCTTGCCCTGCCCGTTGGGTCCCACGAACGCCGTGACGCCCGGGTCGAGCGGGACCTCGACCCGGGCGTACGAGCGGAAGTCGGCGAGCGACAGATGCGATACGTGCATAGCTGGGCGCCGACCTCCCCGGCTGCTGAGCTGGTTGTGCTTACTTCTTGCTCTCGACCGCGTGGCCACCGAACTGGTTGCGCAGCGCGGCGATCATCTTCATCTGCGGGGAGTCGTCCTGGCGGGACGCGAAGCGCGCGAAGAGCGACGCCGTGATCGCCGGCAGCGGCACGGCGTTGTCGATCGCGGCCTCGACCGTCCAGCGGCCCTCGCCGGAGTCCTCGGCGTAACCCCGCAGCTTGTCCAGGTGCTCGTCCTCGTCGAGGGCGTTGACCGCCAGGTCCAGCAGCCAGGAACGGATGACCGTGCCCTCCTGCCAGGACCGGAAGACCTCGCGCACGTCGGTGACCGAGTCGACCTTCTCCAGCAGCTCCCAGCCCTCGGCGTAGGCCTGCATCATCGCGTACTCGATGCCGTTGTGGACCATCTTCGCGAAGTGGCCCGCGCCCACCTTGCCGGCGTGCACGGAGCCGAATTCGCCCTCCGGCTTGAGGGCGTCGAAGATCGGCTGCACCTTGGCGACGTTCTCCGCGTCACCGCCGTACATCAGCGCGTAGCCGTTCTCCAGGCCCCAGACGCCGCCGGAGACACCGCAGTCCACGAAGCCGATGCCCTTGGCGGCCAGCTCCTCGCCGTGCTTCTCGTCCTCGGTCCAGCGGGAGTTACCGCCGTCCACGACGAGGTCGCCGGGCGAGAGCAGCTCGGCCAGCTCGTCGATCGTCGACTGGGTGGCGGCGCCGGCCGGGACCATGACCCAGACCACCCGCGGCCCCTTGAGGCTGTCCACAAGCCCCTTGAGGCTGTCCACATCGGCCAGGTCGGGGTTGCGGTCGTATCCGATGACGGTGTGGCCGGCGCGGCGAATGCGCTCGCGCATGTTGCCGCCCATCTTGCCGAGACCGACGAGACCGAGCTCCATCACAGACCCTCTTTGCACATAGTCGTTGCTGTTCGTACCCGAGCCCGAGCCTACGCCCGAGACCCCGTGCACAGCTGTGGGCTCAGCCGCTCATCAGGGCCTGTCAGCCAGTCGCCGCAAGGGCCCCGGCACACGGCCGGGGCCCGCTCGGTACGAAAGCCGTCCGGCCCCGTCAGCCCGAGAGGCGGACCGGCATGATCAGGTACTTGTAGGCGTCGTCGGCCTCGGCGTCCTTGGCCGGGCGGCCGCTGAGCAGCGCCGGCTTGGTCGACGTGGTGAACGACAGCTGCGCCACCGGGGAGTCGATGGCCGACAGGCCCTCCAGCAGGAAGCCCGGGTTGAAGGCGATCGAGATGTCGTCGCCGTCCAGGTCGGCGTCGACCCTTTCCACAGCCTGTGCATCGTCGCTGGAGCCGGCCTCCAGGATCAGCACGCCCTGCTCGAAGCTCAGCCGCACCGGGGTGTTCCGCTCGGCGACCAGCGCCACACGCTTGACGGCCTCGACGAAGGGGGCGGTCTCGATCACGGCGACGGAGTTGAACTCGGTCGGGAAGAGCGTCCGGTACTTCGGCAGGTCGCCCTCGAGCAGACGGGTCGTGGTCCGCCGGCCGGCGCCCTCGAAACCGATCAGGCCCTCGCCCTGCCCAGAGCCGGACAGCGCCAGCGTGACGGTGTCGCCGCTGCTCAGGGACTTGGCGGTGTCCAGCAGCGTCTTGGCCGGGACCAGGGCGACCGCGGAGGTGTCGGGGCTCTCCGGCTTCCACAGGAACTCGCGGACCGCGAAGCGGTAGCGGTCGGTGGAGGCCAGGGTGACGGTGTCGCCCTCGATCTCGATCCGCACACCGGTGAGCACCGGGAGCGTGTCGTCACGGCCGGCGGCGATGGCCACCTGGGCGGCAGCGGCCGCGAAGACCTCGGCGGAGACGGTGCCGGTGGCGGTGGGCATCGCCGGCAGGGACGGGTACTCCTCCACAGGCAGGGTGTGGAGGGTGAAGCGGGAGGAGCCGCAGACCACGGTCACCCGTACACCGTCGGTGGAAATCTCCACCGGGCGGTTGGGGAGCGCACGGCAGATGTCGGCGAGCAGCCGGCCGGAGACGAGGACGGTGCCCTCTTCTTCCACATCGGCTTCCACCGAAACCCGGGCCGAGACCTCGTAGTCGAAGCCCGAGAGGCTCAGTGCGCCGTTGTCCGCCTTCAGCAGCAGGCCCGCGAGGACGGGCACCGGCGGACGGGCCGGGAGGCTCTTGGCCGCCCAGGCCACTGCCTCCGCGAGTACATCGCGCTCCACCCGGATCTTCACCGGAAACCGCCTCCTGCTGTTGCTGGCTCTCGCCCTGCTGGCTCTTCGTCGTCGGCTGGGTTGCCGGAGACCAGTCTGACGCACGCCGCCGACAGTCGGTGCGGCTCGGGGTCAAGTCGACTCGACCGGGGCGACGGGCTCCGGAGCCGAGTTGTGCACAGGGCCCGATTCGAAGCACATTCCCCGGTAGATATCCGTGGTCGTAGTAGTAGGCCCTGTGGAAACCGTGGACAACTGACTTTTTGCAGGTCAGCGCCGATTTTTTGTCCACCGCCCCTGTGGGTTGAAGCCGTGGATAAGTGGGCCTGGCTGTGGACCGCGCGAAGTTCTGCACACCCCATGCACAGGGCAAGGGCACTTCTCCCCAGTGCCGTCCCCAGGTTTACCCACGTTGCCCACAGCCCAACCCACCACCTTGGTGTGACCGCTTTCACTCGGCGTGGTGAGGGCGGGTGTTGCGTTGCCGAACAGTGGACAGCGGTGTGGAGAAGCTGAGGATCACTGGGGACAACGGCCCTTCACCTGTGGGCAGCCGGTGGACAAGTCCTCAACACCCCTGTGGATGAATCCTCTGTCCACAGCCTGTGGATTACGGTTGGCCACAATTCCACATGCGGTTGACCTCGTCCGATGGTCCGTCAGCAGACCGGCCTGTGGATCTCACAGGGATAACTTTCCTCTCCCCAGGTTGTGGACGGAAGATTCTTGCCCAATCTGTGGAGAGAGGCCGTGACCTCGCCAGGAATCGAACAGAGCCGGCGCGCTCCACAGGTTTGGGAAGACGGCGGACGGTCCGCACGAGCCGGCGACCGGCCGGCGATCCGCCCCGAAACCCGCTCCGCGACGGCTCCGCGCGGTCCGCGGACGTGCCGTACGGCGTCCCCGGGCGCCTCGCCGGCCCCGTACGCCGAAGGGCGCCCCGGGAGCGGATCCCGGGGCGCCCTGGTGGCGGTGGCGGCCGGCGGCAGGCCGCTCGTCAGCCGTTCTTGATGCGGTTGGTCAGCTCGGTGACCTGGTTGTAGATGGAGCGTCGCTCGGCCATCAGCGCGCGGATCTTGCGGTCGGCGTGCATGACGGTGGTGTGGTCCCGGCCGCCGAACTGCGCGCCGATCTTCGGCAGCGAGAGATCGGTGAGCTCCCGGCACAGGTACATCGCGATCTGGCGGGCCGTCACCAGCACCCGGCTGCGCGAGGAACCGCACAGGTCGTCGACGGTCAGCCCGAAGTAGTCGGCGGTCGACGCCATGATCGCCGTCGCGGTGATCTCCGGCGCGGCGTCCTCGCCCCCGGGGATCAGGTCCTTCAGCACGATCTCGGTGAGCCCCAGGTCCACCGGCTGCCGGTTGAGCGACGCGAACGCGGTGACCCGGATCAGCGCGCCCTCCAACTCGCGGATGTTGCGCGAGATCCGGGACGCGATGAACTCCAGCACCTCCGGCGGCGCGTTCAGCTGCTCCTGCACCGCCTTCTTACGGAGGATCGCGATCCGGGTCTCCAGCTCCGGCGGCTGGACGTCCGTGATCAGACCCCACTCGAAGCGGTTGCGCAGCCGGTCCTCCAGGGTGACCAACTGCTTCGGCGGCCGGTCACTGGAGAGCACGATCTGCTTGTTCGCGTTGTGCAGGGTGTTGAAGGTGTGGAAGAACTCCTCCTGCGTCGACTCCTTGCTCGCCAGGAACTGGATGTCGTCGACGAGCAGGATGTCCATGTCGCGGTAGCGCTTGCGGAACGCGTCCGCCTTGCCGTCGCGGATGGAGTTGATGAATTCGTTGGTGAATTCCTCGGAGCTCACGTACCGCACCCGGGTGCCGGGATAGAGGCTGCGGGCGTAGTGCCCGATGGCGTGCAGCAGGTGGGTCTTGCCGAGACCCGACTCCCCGTAGATGAAGAGCGGGTTGTACGCCTTGGCCGGTGCCTCGGCGACCGCGACCGCCGCGGCGTGCGCGAAGCGGTTGGAGGCGCCGATGACGAAGGTGTCGAAGAGGTACTTCGGGTTCAGCCGCGCGGTCGGTTCGCCGGGGCCGGTCGCCGGTGCGGGCTGCGCGGCGAGCGGACCGGGGGCACCACTGGGCGCTGGCAGCGGGGATCCGGGACCGCCCGGCCGACCACCGGGACCGGGGGGCGGAAGCTCGGGGCGGTCGCGGCGCTGCTGGTCGTACGGGGAGCGCGGACCCTCCGAGGGCCGTGGCCCGCTGCGGTCGGGCCCCTGCGCGCGGTAGTCGTTCTGGCGCTGCTGGAGATGGGCGGGCGGCGAGGCGCCGTACGGCTCGCGCCACTGCTCCGTGGACGTCTCGCGGTCGGGGTAGCCGCTGAGGTGCTGCTGCTGCCAGCCGTACTCCTCGCGCGGGCCGACCGCGTCGGTGCGGGAGTGCTGCGGCCACGCCCCGGGCTCGTGCCGGGGCTGTGAGTAGTCGGGGTACGCGGGGCGGACGCTGGGCAGGTCGTCGCCCTGGTGCCCGTAGCCCTGGCGGGAGTCGTGCCGTCCGTCGTAGCCGTCGTACGCGTCGTGCTGCGGGGGCTGGTGTTGGGCCGGTGGGTGCTGGGCGTGCTGCTGCGGCGGCGCGGGCGGCTGGGCCGGCGGCTCCTCGGAGGAGTCGTCGACGGTGATCGCGATCCGGATCGGCCGGCCGCACTCGTGGCTGAGGGCTTCCCCGATCAGCGGCGCCAGCCGGCCTTCGAGCACGCCCTTGGCGAACTCGTTGGGCACGGCGAGCAGTGCGGTGTCCGCGACCAGCGCCAGGGGTTGGGTCCGCTTGAGCCAGTCCTGGTCCTTGGGCTTCAGGCCGTCGGTCTCCGCCCGCAGGAGGTGATCGAGTACACGTGGCCACACTGCGGCAAGATCGGCAGGTACATCAGCCACAGGGCACGCTCTCTCACAGTCCCACGAATGTGTGATTCTCAGGACGGGCGGGAAGGAATTGGAGTTCAGCCACGGTAGTCAGGGCGGGCCTGGGGATTCAAGTTGTTGTCCACAGGCTGTGCATAGTGTGTCCTGGCGGAGGCTCTCCGCACCCTTCGGGAGCTGGTTTGACCGGATGGCGTAGCCCCGCGTACCGTGACCAGGTCGAGTTGTCGATGGCTGCTGCCGCCTGCCTCCGATGGGCAAAGATCGCGTTCTCGTGGTCGTGTAGCGGTGCACTCGGGCGTGGCGAGCTACTCGTGGGCGCACGGTGACAGCTAGTCGACGCCCCACAAATCTGTCTCTCTGAGACAAACAAGTTTCTTGGAGCCCCCGAGTGAGCAAGCGCACCTTCCAGCCGAACAACCGCCGTCGTGCGAAGACCCACGGCTTCCGTCTGCGCATGCGGACCCGCGCCGGCCGCGCGATCCTCGCGACGCGCCGCAGCAAGGGCCGCGCCCGCCTGTCGGCCTGAGCAGCCTGACCTAGGTCCATGACGTGCTGCCTACCGAAAGTCGGCTGAGGCGGCGCGAGGACTTTGCGACCGCGGTACGCCGGGGACGCAGGGCCGGGCGCCCGCTCCTTGTCGTGCATTGTCGTAGCGGTGTAACGGACCCGCACGCGTCGGGGGAACATGTTCCCCCGACGCGTGCGGGTTTCGTCGTGAGCAAGGCCGTTGGCGTTGCGGTCGTCCGCAACAAGGTCAAGCGGCGGCTCCGCCATCTCATGCGCGACCGGCTGGACCGGCTGCCCGCCGGTAGCCTGGTTGTCGTACGGGCCCTGCCCGGCGCGGGTGCGGCGGAGTACGACCAGCTGGCCCGCGACCTGGACGCCGCCTTGGAGCGGCTGCTGGGAGGGGCGCCGAAAGGCCGCAATCCCACCGGGGCGGTGACCGACGGCGGCTGCGCCGCCGGCCCCGGGAAACCCGGACGGGACCCGGGAGGGAGCGCACAGTGAAGTACCCGCTGCTGCTTTTGATCAAGATCTACCAGTGGACCATCAGCCCGCTGTTGGGCCCGGTCTGCAAGTACTACCCGTCGTGTTCGCACTATGGCTATACGGCCATCGATCGGCACGGCGCGGTGAAGGGGACTGCGCTGACCGCCTGGCGCATTCTGCGGTGCAACCCGTGGTCGCTCGGTGGCGTCGACCACGTCCCTCCCCGGAAGCGTCCGGTTTGGCATCAGCGGCTGAGGAGCCGCCTGGGCGGGCCCACCGTCCCTGAGCCTGTCGCCCAGCCCGAGACTCAGCCCAACGCCCAAGGAGCCTGATTCGTGGACACGATCCTCGGTCCTCTTTATTACGCAGTTTCCTGGATCATCGTCCAGTTCCACTCGTTCTACAGTTTGATCTTCAATCCGAACAGTGGAGCTGCGTGGGGTCTGTCCATCGTCTCGCTGGTGGTGCTGATCCGTATCTGCCTGATCCCGCTCTTCGTGAAGCAGATCAAGTCGACGCGGAACATGCAGGCGCTCC
Source organism: Streptomyces sp. NPDC058000 (assembly GCF_042886435.1). NCBI lineage: Bacteria > Bacillati > Actinomycetota > Actinomycetes > Kitasatosporales > Streptomycetaceae > Streptomyces > Streptomyces sp. NPDC058000. Next base: position 422,883 of record NZ_JBHVQS010000001.1, on the reverse strand, counting down.
AGCCGAAGATGAAGGCGATCCAGGAGCGTTACAAGAGCGACAAGCAGCGCCAGTCCGAAGAGATGATGAAGCTCTACAAGGAGTCGGGCACCAACCCGCTCTCGAGCTGTCTCCCGATCCTGGCGCAGTCTCCGTTCTTCATCTCCCTGTACCAGGTCCTCAGCCACATCGCGCAGAACAAGACCGTCGGCTTCATCGACCCGACGCTGCTGGCGAGCGCGCAGAAGGCGCACATCTTCGGTGCGCCGCTCGCGGCGAAGTTCATGGACAGCGCGGCGAAGATCCAGAGCCTCGGCGCATCGGTGACCGACGTCCGCGTGGTCACGGTCATCATGATCGTCCTGATGTCGGCGTCGCAGTTCTACACCCAGCGCCAGCTGATGACGAAGAACGTCGACCTGACGGTGAAGACGCCGTTCATGCAGCAGCAGAAGATGCTGATGTACGTCTTCCCGGTCATGTTCGCCGTCTTCGGCATCAACTTCCCCGTCGGTGTTCTCGTCTACTGGCTGACCACCAACGTGTGGACCATGGGCCAGCAGATGTTCGTCATCCGCCGCAACCCCACCCCGGGCAGCAAGGCGTTCACCGAGCGTCAGGAGCGGCTGCGCGCCCAGGGCAAGCTGGTCGTGAGCCCCGCCGAGGTCGCAGCGAAGCAGGCCGCCGAGGAGGCGCGCCAGAACCGCCAGCAGCCCAAGCGGCAGACGAAGGCCAAGCGTCAGACCGGCACGGCTGCCGGTGCCCCGAGCGGTTCCGCGCAGAACCGCACGCGGGCGAGTTCGTCGGCGTCTGACACCGAGGCTTCGCAGGACAGTGCGGCCGCGCAGGACGACAAGGGGAAGGGCGGTACGCCTGGCAAGGGTGGCGCCTCCGGATCCCGTAACACCAAGTCCGGGCAGCGCAAGGGCCAGCAGCGCCCCAAGCACCCGTCCAAGAAGTAAGAAGGAGTCCTTACGTGACGGACACGACCCCTGGCACCAAGGGCGCCGACACCCTGAGCCGCCTGGAGCAGGAAGGCGAGATCGCCGCCGACTACCTCGAAGGTCTGCTGGACATCGCGGACCTCGACGGTGACATCGACATGGACGTCGAGGCGGATCGCGCCGCAGTGTCGATCATCGGCGAATCGACCAGCCGTGACCTGCTGAAGCTGGTGGGCCGGGACGGTGAGGTGCTGGAGGCGCTGCAGGAGCTGACGCGCCTCGCGGTGCACCGCGAGACCGGCGACCGCAGCCGTCTGATGCTGGACATCGCCGGCTTCCGGGCGCGTAAGCGCGAGGAACTCGCCAAGGTCGGTGCGAGTGCGGCGGAGGAGGCCAAGAGCACCGGTCAGCCGGTGAAGCTCGACCCGATGACGCCGTTCGAGCGCAAGGTCGTGCACGACGCGGTGGCCGCGGCCGGTCTGCGCAGCGAGTCCGAGGGCGAGGAGCCGCAGCGCTGCGTGGTTGTGCTCCCGGCCTGACGCTTCGCGCTCAGTCTTTCTTTGGCCCCGTCTGCTCGCAGGCGGGGCCAAAACTTGTCAGCCTTCTGTGTTATCCCCGGTCGTAACGCCGGGTTCCCGGCAGGAAAAGCAGTCCAGAGGAAGGGGCGGTTCCCGTGACCGAGGCATCAGCGGAGCTCCCTCCCGCGCCGAAGACGGCGCAGGAGGTATTCGGCGAGCGCTTTCCGGAGGCCGTACGGTACGGCGAACTGCTCGCCGATGCGGGCGTGAGGCGCGGGCTGATCGGTCCGCGCGAGGTGCCGCGGCTGTGGGAGCGGCATCTGTTGAACTGCGCGGTGCTCTCCGAAGTGGTTCCCGAGGGTGTCTCGGTGTGTGATGTGGGTTCGGGGGCCGGGCTGCCCGGTATTCCGCTGGCGCTGGTGCGCCCGGACCTCAAGATCACGCTCCTGGAGCCGTTGCTGCGGCGGACCAACTTCCTTCAGGAGGTCGTCGAGCTGCTCGGGCTGGACCACGTCACGGTCGTGCGGGGCCGCGCGGAAGAGGTCATGGGCAAGCTTCCGCAGGTGCACGTGGTGACCGCGCGGGCCGTCGCGCCGCTCGACCGGCTGGCCGGCTGGGGAGTGCCGCTGCTGCGTCCCTATGGCGAGATGCTGGCGCTCAAGGGCGACACCGCGGAGGAAGAGCTCAAGGCGGCCCGTGCTGCGCTGAGCAAGCTCGGCGTGGTGGATACGTCGATCGTGCACGTCGGTGAGGGCGTGGTGGATCCGCTGTCGACCGTGGTGCGTGTCGAGGTGGGCGAGAGCCCCGGCGGGGTGCGCTTCGCTGCGAAGCGGGCGAAGGCGGCTCGTACGAGCCGGGTGTCGAGGGGTCGCCGGCGCTGATGGCGCGATGCGGGAGGAATCCTGGCCGGCCTCTCCGCGGTGGGCGCAGCCGTCCGCGGAATAGCGGATAGGGCGAATTCCGCAGGTGCCACATAAAGCCACAAGACGGAGTGTCGCGGCTTAATCGGACGCGGCGCTGGCATCGTGTTTCACGTGAAACGTCGTTCTCTGCTGCAAGGGATCATCGGCCGCGGTCGTGCGGCTGCCGCGCCGCACGACCCGAAACCCACACGGGTCACGAAAGTATCCACAGAAGCGGGTTCATCCACAGGAGAACGGACCTCACTGGTTCGCGATACCGAAAGCATGGCAGGCTCTCACCATTGTGAGCCTGATGTCGAGGAGAGTGAATCCTTGCGGTCCGACGCCAACATCGCGGGACCGATGACCGATCCGGTCCCCGGTCCCCGCAACGAGTCGTTCGGGGACGACGTTTCACGTGAAACGCCGCCCCTGATGGACAACACACCGGTAGGTCGCGCAGCGCAGCTGGCGGTAGGGGCCATGGGCCGCGCAGGCGAGGGGCTGCCCCGTCCCGAAGCGACCCGCGTCATGGTGGTCGCCAATCAGAAGGGCGGGGTCGGTAAGACCACCACCACCGTGAACATCGCGGCGTCGCTGGCGCTGCACGGAGCCCGGGTGCTGGTGATTGACCTCGACCCGCAGGGCAATGCGTCGACGGCCCTGGGGATCGACCATCACGCCGATGTGCCGTCCATCTACGACGTGCTGGTCGAGAGCAAGCCGCTCTCCGACGTCGTGCAGCCGGTGGTCGAGGTGGAGGGGCTCTTCTGCGCGCCCGCCACCATCGATCTGGCCGGTGCCGAGATCGAGCTGGTCTCGCTGGTGGCCCGCGAAAGCCGGCTGGACCGCGCTATCAAGGCGTATGAACAGCCGCTGGACTACATCCTCATCGACTGTCCGCCCTCGCTCGGCCTGCTGACCGTCAATGCGTTGGTCGCCGGTGCCGAGGTGCTGATCCCGATCCAGTGCGAGTACTACGCGCTGGAAGGTCTGGGGCAGTTGCTGCGGAACGTTGAACTGGTACGGGGGCATCTCAACCCCAAGCTCCATGTCTCGACGATCCTGCTCACCATGTACGACGGACGTACCCGTCTTGCCTCGCAGGTTGCCGATGAGGTGCGCAGCCACTTCGGCAGTGAGGTGCTCCGGACGAGCATCCCACGCTCGGTACGCATCTCGGAGGCACCCAGCTATGGGCAGACGGTGCTCACCTATGACCCGGGATCCAGTGGCGCACTCTCGTATCTCGAAGCGGCCAGAGAGATTGCGCTGCGGGGGGCCGCACAGCCCGGGGAGCAGGGCCTGAGTGTGAACTACCAAGCACAGCACAGCATCTCGGAGGGGACTCAGTGAGTGAACGACGTAGGGGGCTGGGCCGAGGGCTCGGTGCACTGATCCCCGCCGCACCGCAGAGCACGGACCAGTCCGGGCCAGCGGTGGGAAGGGGAACCACGTCACCGACGTCCGTACCGGTTCTGGCTCCGGATCGCGGAGTGGCGGCCGCCAAGGTGGCCTCGCTGCCGACGCCCGGTGTTTCACGTGAAACAGAAGCTCCGACGGACGCGGAGCATACGCGCGGTCTCCCGGCTGAGGTGGCCGGCGCGCACTTCGCCGAGGTACCGCTGGACGCGATCCGGCCGAACCCGCGGCAGCCGCGCGAAGTCTTCGACGAGGACGCTCTCGCCGAACTGGTCACCTCCATCAAGGAGGTGGGCCTGCTCCAGCCGGTGGTGGTCCGCCAGACGGCACCGGAGCGCTATGAGCTCATCATGGGCGAGCGGCGCTGGCGGGCCTGCCGGGAAGCCGGGCTGGAGAAGATCCCCGCGATCGTGCGGGCCACGGAAGACGAGCGGCTGCTGCTCGACGCACTGCTGGAGAATCTGCACCGGGCACAGCTGAATCCGCTGGAAGAGGCCGCTGCCTACGACCAGTTGCTGCAGGACTTCAAGTGCACCCATGACGAGCTGGCCGACCGGATCGGTCGTTCACGTCCGCAGGTCACCAACACGCTGCGGCTGCTGAAGCTGTCGCCGTCGGTGCAGAAGCGGCTCGCGGCCGGGGTGCTCTCCGCGGGACATGCTCGGGCTCTGCTCTCGGTGGAGGATTCGGAGGAGCAGGACAACCTGGCGCGCCGCATCGTGGCGGAGGGGCTGTCAGTCCGTTCCGTCGAGGAGATCGTGACGCTCATGGGGGCGAGCCCCGAGAGTGCCGGCAAGGCGAAGAAGCCCCGGGCAGGGGCTCGGGTGTCCCCCGCGCTCACCGGTCTTGCCTCCCGGCTGTCCGACCGCTTCGAAACCCGGGTGAAGGTCGATCTTGGTCAGAAGAAGGGGAAGATCGTCGTCGAGTTCGCCTCCATGGACGACCTGGAGCGCATCCTCGGTACCCTTGCTCCGGGCGAGGGCCCTGTCCTGGGAAGCGCCTCGGCCGACGAGAGTGGCGAAGAGCAGTGAGCTGACGTGTGTGGCTCGTGGGCGAGCCGTGTTCCGGAACCGATACCGGAACACGGCTCGCCCTTTGCTTTCTGGCAGTACCCGCGCCCATAAAGGGTGGATACGATGCGATCGGGTATGGCACGCATCCACGTGGAGAGACCTCACATCGAGGAGAGGGCCATGCGATCAGTGAGCCGCACCAGACTGCTGGCGGCGGGGTTCGGCCTCGCAGCCCTCGGAGGGTTCGTTGGTGGTCTGCTCAGGGAGCAGGCGGCGCTGACAGCGCTGCGTGGTGCGGCAGGCGAGGGAAGTGAGGACCCGGTTCCATGGGCCGTCGGCTCGTACCGCTCACGCTGGACAACCTTCCGGATCTCCCCAAGCGCTGTCGCTCCTGCGTCTTCTGGGAGCTCGACCCCGTCAGCGGCGAGGCTGCGGTAAAGGCGGGGCGTCCCGAGCTGGAGAAGGAAGCCTGGATCTCAGCGGTGCTGTTGGAGTGGGGATCCTGCGGGCGCGTTGTCTATGTCGACGATGTGCCGGTGGGGTTCGTCATGTACGCCCCACCGGCCTACGTCCCGCGTTCCACGGCCTTCCCCACCAGTCCGGTGTCGCCGGATGCGGTGCAGTTGCTGACAGCGTGGCTGACTCCTGGCTACCAGGGGCAGGGGCTGGGTCGGGTGATGGTGCAGACGGTGGCCAAAGACCTGATTCAGCGTGGCTTCAAGGCCATTGAGGCGTTCGGCGATGCTCGCTGGACTGAGCCGGCGTGTGTGCTGCCCGCCGATCATCTCCTGGCTGTGGGCTTCAAGACCGTCCGCCCGCATCCCCGTTTTCCGCGGTTGCGGCTCGAACTGCGGACCACGATCTCGTGGAAGGAAGACGTGGAGCTTGCGCTGGACCGTCTGCTTGGAGCCGTGCAGAAGGAGCCCGCACTCCGACCGTTGTAGACGGCCCGCTGCGATGTTTCACGTGAAACATCGCCATGTGTTTCACGTGAAACAGGCCCGCCCCCACGAAGGGAGCGGGCCTGTTTCACGTGAAACGTGACGGCGTGCCTCAGGCGAGGAAGTCCGAGAGGTCGCGCTCGATGGCGGCCTTCGGCTTGGCGCCCACGATGGTCTTGACGACCTCGCCGTCCTTGTAGACGTTCATGGTCGGGATCGACATGACGCCGTACTTGGCGGTGGTCGCCGGGTTCTCGTCGGTGTTCAGCTTCGCGATGACGATCTCGTCATGCTCGGCGGCAATGGCCTCCAGGGACGGGGCAACCTGACGGCACGGGCCGCACCAGGTGGCCCAGAAGTCCACGAGGACGGGCTTGTCGCTCTTGAGGACGACCTCTTCGAAGTTGTCGTCCGTGACGGTCACCGTGGCGCCGGCCATGGCAATCTCCTTACTGGGTGGGTGGTGGGAAAGCTGGGGTGCGCGGGTCAGGCGGACGCGGTCTTCTCCGGCTCGGCCGTGGCCTCGCCGTCCGAGAGCGCCGCGAGGAACCGCTCGGCGTCGAGGGCGGAGGAGCAGCCCGTGCCGGCAGCGGTGATCGCCTGGCGGTAGGTGTGGTCGACGACATCGCCGGCCGCGAAGACGCCCGCGAGGTTCGTCCGGGTGCTTGGCGCATCGACCTTGAGGTAACCCTCGTCGTCGAGGTTCAGCTGGCCCTTGAACAGCTCGGTGCGCGGGTCGTGACCGATCGCGATGAAGAGGCCGGTGACCGGAAGCTCGGAGTTCTCGCCCGTCTTGACGTTGCGCAGCGTCAGGCCGGAGAGCTTGTTCTCGCCGTGAATCTCGGCGACCTCGCTGTCCCATACGAACTTGATCTTCGGGTCGGCGAAGGCACGCTCCTGCATCGCCTTGCTCGCCCGCAGGGTGTCGCGGCGGTGGACGACCGTGACGGACTTGGCGAAGCGGGAGAGGAAGGTCGCCTCTTCCAGCGCCGTGTCGCCACCGCCGATAACGGCGATGTCCTGGTCCTTGAAGAAGAATCCGTCGCAGGTCGCGCACCAGGAGACGCCACGGCCGGACAGTTCGTCCTCGCGCGGCAGACCGAGCTTGCGGTGCTGAGAACCGGTGGTGACGATGACCGCCTTGGCGCGGTGCACCGTGCCCGCGGTGTCGGTGACGGTCTTGATCTCCTCGCTGAGGTCGACCGAGACGATGTCGTCCGGCACCAGCTCGGCGCCGAAGCGTTCCGCCTGGGCGCGCATGTTGTCCATCAGATCCGGACCCATGATGCCGTCGCGAAAACCGGGGAAGTTCTCCACGTCGGTGGTGTTCATCAGCGCACCGCCGGCGGTGACGGCGCCTTCGAAGACGAGCGGCTTCAGGGACGCGCGGGCGGTGTAGAGCGCTGCGGTATAGCCCGCGGGCCCGGAGCCGATGATGATCACGTTGCGGACGTCGCTCACGGGTGTCTTCCTTGTCTCTGCCGACGGCTTGCTGGGGTCTCGGAACTCTCACCCCACCCAACGGATCCTAAGGGGCGAGCATTCCCGGAGTGCCACAGCGCACATCTCGCCGCTCAGTCTCGCTTATACGAGTGGGTCAGCAGAACCTTCCCAGGAGCCGGCGGACTGGTCGAGATGCAGGAGGCAGTGACGACGTAAGCGGAGACGCTCTTCGGGTCCGACGGGTGCGGCAGCACGACGAGGAATGCGTCCTTGCCCTCATAGATGTTGCGGGTGGAGGCCAGCGGCTTCTCGGTGCGACCGATGCCCTGCCGTACACACGAGGGAACGGTGTCCGCCTCGCCCCGCAGTGGAGTCTCGGGGGAGCTGCGGGTACCGATCTCCGGCGTCTTCTGCGCCTTCTTCGTGGCGAGCAGCTTGTGGACGTCCGACCCGAGCGTCGCGGCGGTCAGACCCGCTGGGGTTCTCCCACTCACAGTCGAGGAGCCGTCCTGCTTGGTGGCCTGGAAGCCGCTGGTGCCGGCGCTCTGGATGAGCAGCCCGCCCACTCCGAGTACCGCCGCCGCGGCTGCCGTGCCGAGCAGGACCCGAGGCCACCGTCGGGAGCGCGACGAACGGCGCCCCGGCGTCTGCCGGCCCGGCCCGCAAGCGCCGCGGCCCCGTCCGATCGACGGCGCGGACGCAGCTGCTCGGAGCGGCGTCTGCACGCTGGTTTCACGTGAAACGGCGGCATCCGCGGCCGATGTTTCACGTGAAACCAAAGCCGGGCTGGTCGATGTTTCACGTGAAACAGACGCGGGGCTTGGCGATGTTTCACGTGAAACCGAGCCGAGGGAGGGCGATGTTTCACGTGAAACGAGAGGCTCGCCCTCGGCGGTGGTGGAGTCCAGCAGTGCCTCAGCGGCAAGAGCCGCATCGATGCGCTCGGCGACGTCGGCCGGCATCCGCGTCGGGCCGGGGAGCGTACCGAGGAGCCCTCGGATCTCCTCCAAAGAGGCAAAGACGTCCTCGCACAGTGCGCAGCCGGCGAGATGATCCCGCAGATCCGCGGTGTGTGAGGGGGAGAGCAGCCCGTCCGTGAGATCGGAGATCTCGGAGACCTCCGGGTGCTCGCCTGCGCCGGTCGTCGACGTCACGCTCGCCCACCTCCGCCCTTCACGGCACCTGTGCCCTTCGGTCCTGCCGTCGGTGGGACGGATGTCCCCTGCGCCCGGTTCCTTCCCCCGCTCGCGGGATTGCTACCCCCGCCGTCGCCGCGCAGATGGGTGACCAAGGGCAATAGCCGAGCTCGCCCTCGTGAGCAGCGGCTTTTCACCGTTCCGGTCGGTACATCGAGAATCTCAGCGGCCTCCGCGACGGAATATCCCTGCATGTCGACGAGCACGAGAGCGGCACGCTGCTCCTCGGGGAGGGTGCGCAGCGCGATGAGGAGTTCACGGTGCAGGTCCTGGCGTTCGGCCGGGAGCGCCGCGGATTCTTCGGGTTCGAGGAGCTGCTCCAAGCGCTCGGTCTCGGCGACCGGGGAGGTGCGTCGCGAGGCGGCCTTGCGGGCCCGGTCCAGACAGGCGTTGACCGTGATGCGGTGCAGCCAGGTCGTCACGGCCGACTGGCCTCGGAAGGAGTGCGCGGCGCGATAGGCGGAGACCAGCGCGTCCTGCACGGCATCAGCGGCTTCTTCGCGATCGCCGAGGGTGCGTAAAGCCACGGCCCAGAGCCGGTCACGGTGCCGCCGGACGATCTCCCCGAACGCATCGGGGTCGCCTTTCACGTGCAGCGCGAGGAGATCAGCGTCGGTTGGTGTCGAAGCCTTGTCGCTGTCGGTGGACACGGGCCCCCCGGCCGTAGCTGCCTGATCTCGGTCCCATTGAAGCCCGCCGGGTGACGAATGTAAATGCTGGGAAAGGCACCTCGCCGACCGGAAACGATCTCTGCGAACCGAAGGGCGTAGGTACGGGCGCCGGCCTCTCGGCCGATCGATCTCCGTGCCCACGCCCTTCTCGGATGGAGCGCGTGCTCAGCCTCAGCTGGTGAAGGAAACCTCGGTTACGCCCTGCTTGTAGCCGGGGCCGCTGTAGGTGTCCTGCGGTGAATAGGGCATCGCGGTGATCCACACGACGACGTAGCGCGCCTTCGCCGGTGTTTTGAGCGTGACCTTGGCGGTGCTTCCCGAGGTCTTGGCCGTACCGAGTTCCTGCATGGAGCTCAGCGGCTCGGACGGTGAGAGGGAATCGGCGGCGTAGAGCGTCACCGTCGTGTGGTCACCGGTGTAGTGCAGCCCGATGGAAGCGGTGCTTATCTGCTGCTTCGAGCCGAGGTCGTAGACCAGCCCGACACCCTTCTTGAAGGCCGGATTGAGATCGGGGCCCTCGTGATAGCTCTTGCTGCGCCAGTACGTCGCGGGGTCCCCGTCGTAGGTGTTCCGCGCCTCGTCGGGGTGCTGCGGTTGGCCGTCCGGGTAGTACTCCGCGCCGTCCACGATCTTGATCGTCTTGCCGTCGGGCCTCTTGGCGCCCCCGCCGGTGGTCTGCGAGTTCCCCTGGGTGTCCTGGTCGCCCTCCCGCTTGAGCAGGGTGTCCGCCAGCTGCCAGCTGCCCAGGCCCAGCGCCGCGATCAGCAGTGCGGAAACCGACCACTTCAGCGCCTTGCCGGTGCGGCTCTGGAGCGGGGGCGGCGGTGTGACGACGGGCTGCGTCGCCTGCACCGACTGGCCGTTGCGGGCCCCAGGCTGGCCGTAGGAGCCCTGCTGGAAACCCGTGCGCTGGTACGGCGGCGGGGTCGAGAACGCGGTCTCCGGAGGACGGATGCGCGGCATCGCGGCGACCGCCTTGGCCAGTTCCTCCGGCGTGGTGCACGGCGGCTCCTGGCGGGACGCGGTGGCCCCGTCGTTGACCAGTGCCCGCATGGCGAGCTCGGACAGCCCCCGGTGCACGCCCGCGCGCACCTGGTCCGGCGCGATCAGGCCGACGCCCTTGGGCAGGCCGGCGAGGCCGTAGGCGTCGTTCTCGTACGGCCAGCGCTGGGTGAGGGCGGCGTACAGCAGTGCGCCGATCGCCTCGGTGTCCGTGCGCTGCGGGTGCTCGCAGGTGATGCCGCGCAGCGCCGCCATGACGGCGAGGCCGCGGATGCGGTACTGCCCGGATTCCGTGCGCAGCACCGAGCCGGGGGTGAGCCGCAGATGGGACAAGCCCTCGCGGTGGGCGGCGGCCATGGCCTGGGAGACCTGGCTGACCAGCTGGTAGGCGTCGTGGGGTTCGAGCGGACCGTTGGCGAGGACCGTGGCCAGCTCGGTGGCGTCCGGCAGCCACTCGTGGACGACGTAGACCAGGTCGTTGTCCTCGACGGCGTCGAGGACCTGGACGAACCGGGGGTCGCCGAGGAGCGCGGAGGCTCGGGCGGCCGAGAGCACCGGACGGGCCCTGGGGTGGTCCGAGGGGAGGATGTGCACGCCGACGGCCCGCCGCAGCTTTTCATCGACGGCGCGCCAGCTGCTGAATCCGTCCAGACGGGTGACGCACTCCTCAAGTCGATAACGTCTGGCGAGTTTGTGGCCGCTGTGGAGTTCCGGCGGCTTGGAATCGGTCGCCTCGGCACGCTCTTCTTCAGTGCGTGCGGTGTCCTTTTCCTTGCTGGATACCTTCTCGGCCTCCGCACCGTCGTCCGTGGCCTGACCCGCCTTGGCGGTCAGCGGCTCCTCGCCGCTCGTGTCGGCCACGTCGACGGCAGCCGTGCTCCGTTCCGCCACCGTCGTTCCTGCCTCCCCATCCGTTGCAGGCTCAATGAGCCAAGACAATTGTGCCCACAGTCCGCCACTATGCACGACACACGGTGGCAGTCGATGGTTGTGCCCGGTCAGCGTCCCAGCTTGGATCTGACCATGCCGACCAGGGCGTTCAGCTCCTCGATCCGCATTTTTCGGGCGGCGAGGTAGAAGACGGCCAGAAGTGCGGCGGCGCCGCCGACGAGCGCGGCGAGCGATCCGACGAGCCCGGTGCCGAGTGCCTGCATCAGGACGTACACCAGGGCGCCGGAAATGATCGTGGCGGGGATGCTGGCGCCGGCGAGCCGGGCGTAGGTCCGCACCACGTGTGAGGTGTCCAGGTCGCCGTCCATCCGCTTGCTCAGGCGGCGCCAGGCGACGCCGACGCCGATGACGTAGGCGAGGCCGTAGGACGCCGCCATGCCCACCACGGCCCAGCGGGCGGGCAGGAGCAGGAAGCAGAGGGCGGAGGCCGCGGCGTTGACGCCGGCGACGATCACCGTGTTGTAGAAGGGCGTCCGGGTGTCCTCGTACGCGTAGAAGGCGCGCAGGACGACGTACTGCACCGAGAACGGGATCAGGCCCACGCCGAAGGCCATCAGCATGTAGCCCATCGGGATACCGGCGCCGGACGAGCCGTAGACCAGCGTGCACAGCGGAATGCCGAGGGAGAGGAACCCGAACGAGATCGGGACGATGGCCACGGCCGAGGTGCGCAGGCCCTGGGAGATGTCGTCCCGGACCGCTCCGGTGTCGCCGTCGTGGGCGGAGCGCGCGAGCCGGGGCAGCAGTGCGGCCATGACGGAGACGGTGATGATCGCCTGCGGCATGTTCCAGATCAGCTGGGCGCTGGCGTAGGAGATGAAGCCGGTGCCTGGGTGGCCCTGCCGGTCCGCGGTGTTTCCGGCCCAGGTGGAGAGCTGGGTGACGACCAGGACACCCGCCTGGTTGGCGAGGACGAACAGCACCGTCCATTTGGCGAGCTTGGCGGCCTTGCCCAGGCCGTGGCCGCGCCAGTCGAACCGGAGCCGCAGCTTGAAGTCGGCGTCACGCAGATACGGGATCATCGCCAGCGCCTGGACCACCAGGCCCAGGAGGGTGCCGATGCCGAGCAGCCGGATGCCCTGGTCGGGGATCGTGGTGACGCCGATGTGGGAGGTCTTCGCCGTGCCGTAGACCCAGATGAACAGGCCGAAGGTGGCGATCATGACGATGTTGTTGAGGACCGGGGTCCACATCATCGCGCCGAAGCGGCCGCGGGCGTTGAGGATCTGGCCCATGACGACGTGCAGGCCCATGAAGAAGATCGTGGGCACGCAGTAGCGGGTGAAGGCGACCGCGACCTCGTTGGCCGCGGGATCGCGGGAGATGTCGAACGAGACCAGTTTCACCAAGACCGGGGCGGCGAACACCGCCAGTACCGTCAGGACGCCCAGGACGACGACGACCAGGGTGAGCAGCCGGTTGGCGTAGGCCTCGCCGCCGTCGTCGTCCTCCTTCATCGCGCGGACGAGCTGAGGGACGAAGACGGAGTTCAGACCGCCGCCGATGGTCAGGATGAAGATCATCGTCGGCAGCTGGTAGGCGACCTGCCAGGAGTCACCGAGCACCGCGCCGCCGAGCGCCGCGACGATCAGCGCCGAGCGGACGAAGCCGGTGAGCCGGGACACCATCGTGCCGGCGGCCATCACGGCGCTGGACTTCAGCAGTCCTGAGGCGCGGCCCCCGGACTGCTTGCCGGCCGCCGCCACCGGGGCGAGCTCCGGCTCGGGCTCGGGCTCCTCGGTGAGCTGCTGTGCCACCGGCTCCGGGCCGGGGGCCGCCACCGGTGCCTGCGGGGCCACGGGGGCCGGTGCGGGGTGCGGCGGCTGGTAGGGCTGCTGCTGGTCCCGGAAGAGGTGGGCGAACGCATCCCGTTCGGGGCGCTCGTCGGCACCCTGGGCCATCAGCGCGTCGCCGCCGGCGAACTGCACCGTCGATTCGGGATCGCCGTACGAAAGATCGTGGGTCGGGCTCTGCGGTCCGGCGGGTGCGGGCGTGGGCCACTGCTGCGGGGCGGGGGTGTGCGGGCCGGGGGGCTGCTGGTAGAGGGGGTGCGCGGGTTGTCCCGGGGGTGGCGGGGGCGCGGCCTGGTCGTAGCGAGGCTCGGTGGTCGGAGCCTGACCGGTGGGGGCTGGTGACGGGTACAGGTCGTTGCGGTAGGCGTCCTGGACGTGCTGGTCCTGGTCCCCGGGCAACGGCGGCGTCGGAGGGACCGCCCCCGAGGGATCGCCATGGGCGCCCCGGCCGCGGCCACCGTCGTACGGCGCATTCATCGCTGCCCCACCTCATCTGTCGCCGGCCATCCGGCCCGGTCGCCTATCAACGGTCCACTTTCTCACCTGAGCCGGACGGCCCGGACTTTTCCGAACCGGTGTCCGGTGTGGGCTCACTCGGCTGCTCGGGGCCGTCACTGCCCGTGCCGTCGTCGTCGCCGTCCTTGTCCTCGGTGGAGGAACCGCCGTTGTCCTCGCCGTTTTCCTCGTCCTCGGTGTCCTCGGCCGCCCTCCGCTTGCGCTGGAGGTAGATCCGGAGACCGGCGAGCACCAGCAGCAGCACCCCGCCCGCGATGACGAGCATCACAGTGAGGGTGATCTCGGTGACGTTCACCCGGAACGTCATGGGCTCACCGTATGGCTTGCCGTCCGTGGTGTAGAGCTGTGCGGTCACCCAGGCGAGACCGTTGGCGTTCGCCGTGGTCTCGAATTTGAACGACTGGCTGTGCCCGCCGTCCACCTTGATCTGCTGGGACTTCCCCACGTCCAGGCGGTTGGGCTGCGACGAGGTCAGTCGCAGGGTCAGACCCTGGACGCCCTGTAGGAGGTTGTTCTGGACCGTCACCGGAATCGTGGCGCTGCGCCCGGAGAGCGTCGCCTCCGACTTGGGGATCAGGCGGACCTTCTTGGTCAGACCGTCGAGGTAGTTGCGGACCGAGGTGCGGAACGCGGCGGCACCCTTGTCGTCGCCCCGCCACGACGTGGACATCTCGCGCATTATGGCGTTGCCGAACGGGGTGACCACGCGTTCCGGCTGGGCCAGCACCACCTGGAAGTCGTCCAGTGAGGTCTGGGTTTCCTCGATCTGCCGGAAGGCTTCGGCGGGGAGCTCCTGCTGGCGCAGGAACGACGGGTACGCGGAGCGGCCGGGGATCTGGCGATTGGCGTTCGGATCGGGCTTGGCCTTGGCCGCGTCACCGAGCTTCGTCGGCTGGGTCCAGTTGGCCTGCTCCAGGTTCCGCAGCGCGCCGGCCATTGCCTGGGCCTGGGGCGCCGAGGGCATGCGCTGCGGCGCGACGACGATGCTGCGCTGCTGCTCCGGGTTCTCCAGGCCGATCATCTGGGCCTCGGCGAGGAATTCCTGGATGGCGAGGCTGGCGTTCCCGGACTTCGACATATCGCCTTCGAAGGCCCGGGAGAGCTGGATGTCGGTGACGATGGCGGTGTTGCCGCCGCCGATGGGCCGGGCAGCGGTCGGGGTGTACGACAGGCCGTTGTCCCGCAGGCTGTCGCTACGCGTGATGACGTTGTGGGCGCCGGCCGAGGTGGCGACGTCGACGATCGAGGAGTCGATGGCGCCGTTCACCGGCCAGGTGAAGTCGGTGCGTGGCTTCACACCGAGGATGGTGTCCACCGTCTTGGAGGCGAGTTCGGTGGCCGGGCCGAGGTGGCCGAGGGAACTCGGCACGCTCTTGCCGTGGTGCGCGAGCGCGGCCAGGTCCGGGTCGCCGAACGGCAGGGCGACGACCTCGTGCCCCTTCACGGCGTTCCCGAGATCGTTGAGCCACTGCATGGCGACGGTCTGGTTCTTGCCCAACGGGCCGTCCGGGCCGTGCACGCGGTACGTCTTGGTCATCGCTTCGACGGACGCGAGCAGGTCCGGATCGATGACGAAGGTCACGGGGAGGTTCTTGCCGAGCTCGACCATCTTCTGGAGCCGGCCGCCGGGGGCGATCTCCGCCGCGAGGTCGTCGTTGCGGAACACCGGCGTCTGCTGGGCGTCGGCACCGGTCTCGGCCGTCAGATGGGTGGTGGAGACCAGCGGCCACAGGTAGGTGAGCTGGGTCTTCTTCGCCGGGGCGGCGTCCTGCCAGGGCAGGAAGGTCCGGTCGATGCCGAGGACCTGGTCGTACGAGGAGCTCGTGGTGTGGCCGGACAGGGTGACCCCGAGCGGGTAGACGCCGTCGTCGCTGAGGCCGAGGTCCTTGACCGGGACGCTGACGGTGAAGGTCCGGCTGGTGCCAGGGTCCAGCTTGTCGACCTTCTCGGTGTGGTCGCCGATCTCCTGGCCGTCGGCGCCCGACAGATAGCCGGTGCGCTTGGTCACAGCCTCGATGGAGCTGCGGTCGTTGAGCGCGGCGCCGCGGTGCAGTCCGACGTGGGCGTCGGTGATCGGGCTCTTGCTGTCGTTGGTCAGCGTGCCGGAGACGGTGACGGTGTCGTCCTTGCCGGGAGCGGCCGGGGACATCGCGTTGATCGTGACGCTGACCGGGTGGGGGCCCGTCGAGTCCGCCCGGGCGGTGGGGGCGTGCGGGACCTGCAACGTTGCCACGAGCAGGGGCACTCCGGTGAGCAGCGTCACGGTCCTTCGCAGCCACCGGCCACGCGGCCGTTCAGTCGCCTGGAACCCTGCCGCATCGGCCACGCGCTCGCCCGTCCCTCGTCGTCGTCAGTGGTCGTCGGAATGTGCGTCCACGAATGGTAACGAGGCCCGGCGTGCCGTAGTGCCGGGGACTGCTCCACATGATCACTACGCCCGGAGGTCCGTGTGCGCTTGTCCCCCTTTATTAACGTGACGCCAGGTGCTGCGCGGCCACGTACCCTTTTCTGTTGTGCCGAACGCCAACAATGACTTCCCCACCCCGCAGCCCGAGCGGACCCCGCAGCCGACGGACGCGCTGAACCACGTACAGCGCCGCGCCGTGAGCGAGCTGCTGCGGGTGTCCCCCGTCGCGGACGACCTGGCCCGTCGCTTCCAGGAGGCCGGTTTCACGCTTGCCCTGGTCGGCGGGTCGGTCCGGGACGCGCTGCTAGGCCGGCTCGGGAACGATCTGGACTTCACCACCGACGCCCGGCCGGAGGACGTACTGAAGATCGTCCGGCCGTGGGCGGACGCGGTCTGGGAGGTCGGCATCGCCTTCGGCACCGTCGGCTGCAAGAAGAGCTCGTTCGACATCGAGGTCACCACCTACCGTTCCGAGGCGTACGACCGCACCTCGCGCAAGCCCGAGGTGTCGTACGGCGACTCGATCGAGGACGATCTGATCCGCCGGGACTTCACCGTGAACGCGATGGCGGTTCTGCTCCCGCAGAAGGAGTTCGTCGACCCGCACAACGGTCTGGAACACCTGGCGGCCCGTGTACTGCGGACGCCGGGGACGCCGCAGGAGTCGTTCTCCGACGATCCGCTGCGGATGATGCGGGCGGCCCGCTTCGCCGCCCAGCTGGACTTCGAGGTGGCGCCCGAGGTCATCGAGGCGATGACGGCGATGGCGGAGCGCATCGAGATCGTCTCCGCGGAGCGGGTCCGTGACGAGCTGAACAAGCTCATCCTGGCCCCGAACCCGCGCAAGGGGCTGCGGCTGCTGGTCGATTCCGGGCTCGCCGACCGGGTGATCCCGGAACTGCCCGCGCTGCGGCTGGAGAGCGATGAACACCACCGCCACAAGGACGTCTACGAGCACACGCTGACGGTGCTGGAACAGGCCATCGACCTTGAGGACGACGGGCCTGACCTGGTGCTGCGACTGGCGGCGCTGCTGCACGACATCGGCAAGCCCAAGACGCGGCGCTTCGAGCAGGACGGCCGGGTCTCCTTCCACCACCACGAAGTGGTCGGGGCGAAGATGACCAAGAAGCGCATGACCGCCTTGAAGTACTCCAATGACATGATCAAGGACGTTGCGCGGCTGGTGGAGCTGCATCTGCGCTTCCACGGCTACGGCACCGGAGAGTGGACGGACTCCGCGGTCCGCCGCTACGTCCGGGACGCCGGTCCGCAGCTGGGGCGTCTGCACAAGCTGACCCGTTCGGACTGCACCACCCGCAACAAGCGCAAGGCGACCGCCCTGTCGCGGGCGTATGACGGGCTGGAGGGCCGCATCGGGCTGCTTCAGGAGCAGGAGGAGCTGGACGCGATCCGTCCGGACCTGGACGGCAACGCGATCATGGAGATCCTGGGCATCGGTCCCGGCCCGCAGGTCGGCACGGCGTACAAGCACATGCTGGAGCTGCGGCTGGAGCACGGCCCGATGGAGCATGAGGCCGCGGTGGCCGCGCTCAAGGAGTGGTGGGCCGCTCAGAGCTGAGGGCGCCGAGGCCCGCGTGGCCGTGAAACCGACGATGTTTCACGTGAAACCGGGCGGAGCGCGACGGGGCGGTGTTTCACGTGAAACATGGCGGCACGCGACCGGCCGTTTCACGTGAAACACCGCCCCACAGCGTTCCTGCGCGGGTCCCGTTCTACTTCAGGGGCTCAAGGCAGAGCACGAACCGCGTGGTGGAGTGGCGGCTGCGCTGGCTTTCCGCGTAGGCCGTGGTGTTCTTGGGGCAGAGCTCCATGTCCGTGGTGTTGGCATGGACGGCCGTGACCTTGTACTTGGCCTCCGCCGTACCGCAGTCCACCACCTTGAGATCAGGTTTGATCTCGTTGCCTTCGTTCTTCATGCAGTTGCCGACCTCGGCGGTGTCGGCGTCGCTCCAGGAGCTCACCCAGGTCACGCCGATGACGATCACGGCGACAACCGCCAGGACCCCCTTCAGGACCGCCTTGGGCGACCGGGACGGCCGGGTGGTCTGCGGAGGTATGGGTGCCCCGCCCTGCAGGTAAGGCGACTGCGGCGCCTGGGGGAAACCCGGCTGCGGCTGCTGCCCGTACGGGGGCTGCGGCTGCTGGGGGTAGGCGTACCCGCCCTGGGGCGGCGGCCCGCCCTGCGGCTGGCCGACCGTGGGCGGTCCGTACGGGGCCTGAGGTGGCTGAGGTGCTTGCGGGTACGGGGCCTGGCCGTACGGCTGCTGCCCGTATGGGTTCTGGCCGTATGGGTTTTGCCCCTGCGGCGGCGTGGTCATGAGTCCCCCGATATTGGTGTGTCCGGAAGTGACGTGTCCGGACGCGCGAATGAACGCCCGTAAGGTATCGGCTCCGGCGGCGGCGCCGCACAGCCGAGGGCGCCGGCTACGGGGACGTGAAGCTCAACGGCGTCCGAAGCGGACCAGGGCCGCGGCGACCACGGCGTAGAGCGCGGCCACCACGACGATCAGCACCGCGGACCGCCCGTCAGGCGGCAGCATCACGGCGGCGACCGCGGCAGCGCCGACGAAGGCGACGTTGAACAGCACGTCGTAGATGGCGAAGATGCGGCCGCGGAAGGCATCGTCGATCGAGGACTGGACCACCGTGTCCGTGGTGATCTTGGTGCCCTGAGTGCCCAGACCGAGGACGAACGCGGCCGCCAGCATCGGTGCCGGGCGGAAGAACAGCCCGAGTGCGGGCGCCAGGACCGCGCCCGCCGCGGCGCAGCAGGCCATCCACCGGAAGGGAGTGAGCCGCCCGACCGCCCAGGGGGTGACCACCGCGGCCGCGAAGAATCCGGCTCCTGACACGGCGACGGTCACCCCGAGCAGGGCCAGACCCTCCGACGTGCTGCCGGACCAGGCGTACCGGCACAGCATCAGCACCATCACCGTCAGCGCGCCGTAGCAGAAGCGGACCAGCGTCATCGCGGTGAGCGCACCAGTCGGGGTGGGGCGTGCGGCGAGATGGCGCAGCCCCTCCACGAGCCCCCGCACGGTGCTCAACAAGGCTTCTTTCAGGTGTGGTTGGAGGACCGAGGGGTCGGGTCCGAGCAGTTGTGGCGTCATCCGCAGGGCGGTGAGGGCGGAGCAGAGGTACAGCAGCGCGGCCAGCAGCACCACGAACGCGTCCACGTCCGAGCCGGCCAGCCGGATGGCGAAGGCGAACCCGCCGCCGACCGTCATGGCGAGCGTCCCGGCCGTGGGGGCAAGGGAGTTGGCCATCACGAGCTGTTGTCCGCCGTCGACCACACGGGGCAGGGCGGCCGAGAGCCCCGCCAGGACGAAGCGGTTCACGGCGGTCACGAACAGCGCGGAGACGTAGAAGAGCCAGTCCGGGACCTGCACCGCGATCAGGGCCGCGGTGAGCATGGCGAGCAGGGTGCGCAGCAGATTGCCGTACAGCAGGACCTGCCGCCGGCGCCAACGGTCCAGCAGGACACCGGTGAACGGCCCGAGGAGGGAGTACGGCAGCAGCAGGATCGCCATGGCGGAGGCGATCGCCTCGGGTGAGGCCTGTTTCTCGGGCGAGAAGATCACGAAGGTGGCTAGCGCGGCCTGGAACACCCCGTCGGCGGCCTGGGAGAGGAGCCGTGCGGCCAGGAGCGAACGGAAGTCGCGTAGTCGGAGTAATACGCGGAGATCGCGCACAGCATGCATGAGGCACAGCCTCACACAGCCCGCCGGCCTCCGGGAGGAATACCCGGAGGCCGGCGAAGGGAGGGTGCGGGGGAGCGCTTAGCGCTCGACCTCGCCACGGATGAACTTCTCGACGTTCTCCCGCGCCTCGTCGTCGAAGTACTGCACCGGCGGCGACTTCATGAAGTACGAGGAGGCGGAGAGGATCGGACCGCCGACGCCCCGGTCCTTGGCGATCTTGGCGGCGCGCAGCGCATCGATGATGACGCCCGCGGAGTTCGGGGAGTCCCAGACCTCAAGCTTGTACTCGAGGTTCAGCGGGACATTGCCGAAGGCGCGGCCTTCGAGGCGGACGTAGGCCCACTTGCGGTCGTCCAGCCAGGCCACGTAGTCGGACGGGCCGATGTGGACGTTCTTCTCGCCCAGCTCGCGGTCGGGGATCTGGGAAGTGACGGCCTGCGTCTTGGAGATCTTCTTGGACTCCAGGCGCTCGCGCTCGAGCATGTTCTTGAAGTCCATGTTGCCGCCGACGTTCAGCTGCATCGTGCGGTCCAGGACGACGCCCCGGTCCTCGAAGAGCTTGGCCATCACGCGGTGCGTGATGGTGGCGCCGACCTGCGACTTGATGTCGTCACCGACGATCGGCACACCGGCCTCGGTGAACTTGTCCGCCCACTCCTTGGTGCCGGCGATGAAGACCGGGAGGGCGTTGACGAACGCGACCTTGGCGTCGATGGCGCACTGCGCGTAGTACTTCGCCGCGTCCTCGGAGCCGACGGGGAGGTAGCAGACCAGCACGTCGACCTGCTGGTCCTTGAGGACCTGGACGACGTCGACCGGAGCCTTGGAGGACTCCTCGATCGTCTCGCGGTAGTACTTGCCCAGCCCGTCGAGGGTGTGGCCGCGCTGGACCTGGACGCCGGTGTTCGGCACCTCGCAGATCTTGATGGTGTTGTTCTCGCTGGCGTCGATGGCTTCCGAGAGGTCCAGACCGACCTTCTTGGCGTCGACGTCGAAGGCGGCCACGAACTCGACGTCACGGACGTGGTAGTCGCCGAACTGCACGTGCATGAGGCCGGGCACGCGGCTGTCCGGGTCGGCGTCCTTGTAAAACTCAACGCCCTGTACCAGCGAGGCGGCGCAGTTACCCACGCCGACAATGGCTACGCGAACCGAACCCATTCCGGTTGCTCCCTGTGTTCTCGATGAGGGCCTGTAGGGCAGGGCCTCATGTGGTGGTGTCATTCGGACGGATCCGGCCGGGAACCACCCCGGTGCCGGGGCAGGCCGTCCGTATCTCCTGATTGGTTGTTCTCGTCCTGCGCTGCGGAGTCCGGTGTGCGCTGATCGCGCCCGGCGCGCTCACTCTCGATGAGCTCGTTCAACCACCGGACTTCGCGTTCCACGGACTCCATGCCGTGCCGCTGCAGTTCGAGGGTGTAGTCGTCCAGCCGCTCGCGGGTTCTGGCCAGAGAGGTGCGCATCTTCTCCAGACGCTCCTCCAGCCGGCTGCGGCGGCCTTCCAGCACGCGCACCCGCACATCCCGCGACGTCTGACCGAAGAACGCGAAGCGGACACCGAAGTGCTCGTCTTCCCAGGCGTCCGGTCCGGAGTGGCTGAGCAGTTCTTCGAAGTGCTCTTTGCCCGCCGGGGTCAGTCGGTAGACGATCTTGGCACGGCGTCCGGTCAGTGCCGTGGCGGGAACCCCTTCCGGGGCACCGCCCGTTTCCTCCACCAACCAGCCGCTCGCGACCAGCGCCTTGAGGCAGGGGTAGAGGGTGCCGTAGCTGAACGCTCGGAAGACCCCGAGCGAGGTGTTGAGCCGCTTCCGCAACTCGTAACCGTGCATCGGGGATTCCCGGAGCAGGCCGAGGACGGCGAATTCGAGGATGCCGGAACGCCTGCTCATCCTCCGCCTCCCAGGCACTGTGGGGTCTTTATCTCGTGCTGATGTATCGACTCGATACATCCAGACGATAGAACGGCACCCTGGCCGGAACAAGTAGTCGGACGGTGAACGGCGTCACATCACTTATTCGTGCGAGGCAACCTGACTGTTTTGGAGTGAATTTCAACACTGGGCAGGTTTTGGCCGTGCGTAGTCTGTGCGGCATGCAGACTGCCGGGAACCGTGGGCCTATACGTGGCGTCCCTGACCTCGGTGTAGTGCGGCCCGCGCGTCAGGAACGGGCCGTGCTTCGGGGGGATCTGAAGACAACTGCCGCCTTCAGGCGACGAGAGAGCGCGCCTGCCCGAGGAGTATTCGTTCCATGAGCGAGCACCGTCGCAAACCACCCCAGCCGCAAGGTGGCGGGCGTGCCGCTGCCAGACGCGCCGCGCCGCCTTCCGGGCATCGCACGGCCCCTGTGCAGGGTGCCGGTGCCACGCCCCAGCCGCCGGAGCCGCGGCCGGGCGGGCGTGCCGAGGCCCGCCGGGCCGCCCAACGAGGCGGCCGCCGGCGGGGATCCGATTCCGCAACCATGGCGTCCGGTGGTGGCGCCGGGCATGGCGGCGGCCGCCGTGGCGGAGGC
Organism: Streptomyces sp. NPDC058000; assembly: GCF_042886435.1. NCBI lineage: Bacteria > Bacillati > Actinomycetota > Actinomycetes > Kitasatosporales > Streptomycetaceae > Streptomyces > Streptomyces sp. NPDC058000. Next base: position 400,949 of record NZ_JBHVQS010000001.1, on the reverse strand, counting down.
GGCGGCGGAGAAGGGGGCCGGGGGCGCGGTCGGGGTGGTGGAAAGCCGCCCAAGAAGCGTTTCATCGATTACCCGCGCGCCAACCACACCGGCTGGCGGCGGTGGATGCCGTCCTGGAAACAGGTGGCCAGCATGTGCGTCGCGGTTGCCGGCCTGGTCGTCGGCGTGGCCGGCGTCGGTCTCGCGCTGGTGCAGGTGCCCGATGTCAACAAGGCTTCCAAGTCGCAGAACAACGTCTACCTCTGGGCCAATGGCAAGGTCATGGCCCGTGACGGCGAGACCAACCGCCAGGTGGTCGGTATCAGCGAAATCCCGCTTTCCATGCAGGAAGCGGTGATTTCCGCGGAGAACGCCTCCTTCCGGAGCGACCACGGCGTCGACCCCATGGGCATCATGCGGGCCTTGGTCAACATGGCCCGGGGCGGCGACACCCAGGGTGGCTCGACCATCACTCAGCAGTACGTCAAGAACGCCATGCTGAGCCAGGAACAGACCCTGGACCGGAAGTTCAAGGAACTGTTCATCTCGGTCAAGGTCGGCTGGAAGCAGTCGAAGGAGCAGATCCTCCAGGGCTACCTGAACACCAGCTACTTCGGTCGTGGTGCCTACGGGATCCAGGCCGCGGCCCAGGCGTATTACGGCAAGGACGCCTCCAAGCTGGATCCGAGTGAGAGCGCCTTCCTGGCCGCCACACTCAAGGGCGCCAACCTGTACGACCCGGCGGGTGGCATCGGTGCGAACGCCACCCCGGCGCTGAACACCGCACGCGCCAAGGAGCGTTGGGCGTGGATCCTCGACCGCATGGTCGAGAACCACCACATGACGGCGGCGGAGGAGGCCAAGTTCAAGGCGAAGGGCTTCCCCACGCCGCAGAAGCCCCGTCCGGTGGCGAGCAAGGGCGGGCAGGTCGGCTACCTGATCGACGTCGCCAAGAAGTACGTACTCAAGAACACGGACGTCGGTGAGGCCCGCTTCGACAAGGGCGGCTACACGATCCAGACGACCTTCGACGAGAAGAAGACGAAGGAACTCGCCGCCGCGGTGAAGAAGGTCAACGACCAGTACATCGACCTGAAGAAGCGGCCGGAAAAGGACAAGTACGTCCAGTTCGGTGGTGCTTCGGTCGTGCCGGGCGACGGCAGGATCGTGGCGCTGTACGGCGGCGACGGCTACGACAAGGGGCACTTCAGCAACAACGCCGACACCTACGGCGTGCCGGTCGGCTCGACCTGGAAGCCGTTCGTCCTCGCCGCGGCGATGCAGTACGGGAAGGCCGGCAGCAACCAGCCGCTGTCGCCGGACAGCAAGTACAACGGCGACGACCATCTCAAGGTGAGGAACTCGGACGGTACATACGTCCTGAAGAAGGACAACACGCCCTTCTACCAGGTGAACGAGAGCGACTACCCCTGGGGCTACATCTCCTTGCGGAAGGCGATGGAGCAGTCGGTCAACACCCCGTTCGTCCAGCTCGGCATGGACGTCGGGATGGACAAGGTGAAGGAGACGGCGCAGGCCGCGGGGATCTCGCCGGCCAGCTTCGACAGGAACCTCAACCCGTCCTTCGCGCTGGGCACGTCCACGCCGAGTGCGATCCGCATGGCCGATGCCTATGCCACCTTCGCCGCCTCCGGCACGCAGGCGGAGCCCTACTCGGTGACCAAGGTGACCTCCGAGGGCAAGGAACTGCAGGGCTTCGAAAAGCCGAAGCCGAAGACGGCGATCGATCCGAACATCGCCAACAACGTCACCGACGTGCTGGAGAACGTGGTCGAGAACGGCACGGGCAAGGCGGCCAAGAAGCTGGGGCTGCCGGCCGCGGGCAAGACCGGTACCACGGACGAGAACAAGTCGGCCTGGTTCGTCGGCTACACCAAGCAGCTGTCGACGGCCATCACCATGTTCCGTGAGGACGCGCAGAACCCCCGCCAGCTGTCCATGAACGGTGTCGGTGGTTTCGACTCGATCCACGGTGGTGCGCTGCCGACCGAGGTGTGGACGCAGTACATGCTGCAGGCGATGGAGGGTCTCCCCTCGGCGCCTTTCCCGGCGGCCCAGCCGATCGGGCAGGTCATCAACGAGCCCGGTATGCCGTCCCCCACGCCGACGCCCACGCCGAGTTCCGCGCCGCCGACTCCGTCGAATTCGCCCAGCAACTCGGCCTCCCCGACGGCGACCCCGACCGCGACCCCGACCCAGACCTGCTCCCCCTGGGACATGCGCTGCAAGAACCACGGAGGGAACAACGGTGGGGGCAACGGCGGCCCCGGCGGGCCGGGGGGCAACACCGGCGGGACGCCTCCGACGTCGCCCGACCCGACCAGTGGTGGGAGCAACGGCGGAGGAGGCATCTTCGGCGGTCCCACCGGCGGCTGAGAACCGCTGAGCGTTTCACGTGAAACGTCGGCCTGTTTCACGTGAAACATGGCTCCACGAAGCCCCCGACCCGGAGCGACCGGGTGGGGGCTTCGTCGCGTTCGTCCCCGGTACGTACGGCAGGATGGGGCCATGACGAGCCTGCGACAGGACGAGCCCGTACGGCCGACGCGACGGGATGAGGTGGCCGCGGCCGGCAGCGAGCTGATCGGTGGCCCGCTCGGCCGGCGCGCGCTGCTCGGGGCGCACTGGCTGACGCCGGTGCGGGTCATCGCGCTCGTCGCCATCGGCATGTTCGCGCTCGGCATGGTGCAGAAGCTGCCCTGCTACAACGGCGGCTGGTTCTTCGGCGCCACCAGTCAGTACGTGCACGCCTGCTACTCGGACATCCCCCACCTCTACTCCGGCCGGGGATTCGCCGACGGGCTGATCCCGTACTTCGACAAGCTGCCCGGCGATATGCAGTACCTGGAGTACCCGGTGCTGACCGGGCTCTTCATGGAGGTCGCCTCCTGGATGACGCCGCACGGTGGGCCGATCCAGGACCGGGAACAGATCTACTGGCTGGCCAACGCCGGCATGCTGATGGTCTGCGCGGCGGTCATCGCGGTGTGCGTGGCCCGTACCCACCGGCGGCGTCCTTGGGACGGGCTGCTGGTTGCCCTGGCGCCGGCCTTCGCGCTGACCGCCACCATCAACTGGGACCTGCTGGCGGTCGCGCTGACCGCCGCGGGGATGCTGCTGTGGTCACGCAGCCGTCCGCTGGCGGCCGGTGTCCTGATCGGGTTGGCGACCGCGGCGAAGCTCTACCCGGTGCTGCTGCTGGGGCCGCTGCTGGTGCTGTGCTGGCGGGCGGGCACCTGGCGCGCGTACGGGCGGGCCGTCCTCGGCGCGGTGGTGTCCTGGCTGGTGGTGAATCTGCCGGTGATGATCGCCCACGATGCGTCCGGGTTCCATCTCCGGGAGGGCTGGGCGAAGTTCTACACCTTCAGCCAGGAGCGGCCCATCGACTTCGGTTCGGTCTGGCTGCTGATCTCACAGCGGACCGGCAACCCCCTGGAGGACGCCAACCTCTACGCGTCGCTCCTGATGATCCTCGGCTGCGGCGCCCTCGCACTGCTGACCCTGTACGCACCGCGCCGACCGCGCTTCGCACAGCTCGCCTTCCTCGTTGTGGCGCTGTTCATCCTCACCAACAAGGTCTACTCGCCGCAGTACGTCCTGTGGCTGATCCCGCTGGCGGCGTTGGCACGGCCGCGCTGGCGGGACTTCCTGATCTGGCAGGCGTGCGAGGTGATGTATTTCCTGGGGATCTGGATGTACCTGGCCTACACCGGCAACGGCGACAAGCATCAGGGGCTGCCGCCCGAGGGCTACCAACTGGCCATCGCACTGCACCTCCTCGGCACGCTGTATCTGTGTGCCGTGGTCGTCCGGGACATCCTGATGCCGGAGCGCGATGTTGTCCGCAAGGACGGCGACGACGATCCCTCGGGGGGCGTCCTGGACCGGAGTCCCGATGTGTTCGTGCTCGGGCGGGCGCACCACGAGCCGCGGCACGCGGTGCACTTCGAGGGGGCGCCGCGGGTGCGCTGGGGCGTCGTACAGGACTGAGCGACGCGGCGGAAACGCGCCAGGGCCCGGTGCCGCGGAACCTCCCGCAGCACCGGGCCCTGGCGTTGGTGAGTGCCGGGCCGGGTGGCTCAGCGGTCCACGAGGCGGTCGTACTGCGTGGTGGTGTGCCGCAGGTGGGCCACCAGTTCCTCGCCCACCTTGGGCTCGGGGGCGTCCGCCGGGACGAACAGGATCGACACCTGCATGTGCGGAGGCTCGGCGAACCAGCGCTGCTTACCGGACCAGACGTACGGCGCGAGATTGCGGTTGACGCTCGCCAGACCGGCGCGGGCCACGCCCTTGGCGCGCGGCATCACCCCGTGCAGCGCCTTGGGGGACTCCAGGCCGACGCCGTGCGAGGTGCCGCCGGCCACTACGACGAGGTAACCGTCGGAGGCCGCCTTCTGTTGGCGGTAGCCGAACCGGTCGCCCTTGGCGACGCGGGTCACGTCGAGCACCGAGCCGCGGTACTCGGTGGCGTCGTGGTCGCCGAGCCAGAGCCGCGTCCCGATCCGTGCGCGGAAGCGGGTCTGCGGGAACTGCTGCTGGAGGCGGGCGAATTCGTTGGGCTTGAGGTGGCTGACGAACATGGTGTGCAGCGGGAGACGGGCGGCGCGCAGCTGGTCCATCCACCGGATGACCTCGTCGACCGAGTCGGAGCCGTCTGCGCGGTCCAGCGGCAGGTGGATCGCGAACCCCTCCAGCCGGATGTCCTCGATGGCCGCGGCCAGCTTCGGCAGGTCCTCCGGCTTGACGCCGTGCCGCTTCATGCTGCTCATGACCTCGATGACGACCCGGGCGCCGACCAGCCCGCCCACGCCCTCCACCGAGGAGACCGAGCGGATCGCCCGGTCGGGCAGCGGCACCGGCTCCTCGCCGTGCCGGAACGGGGTCAGGACCAGCAGATCGCCGCTGAAGTAGTCCTTGATCTGGGCCGCTTCGTAGGTGGTGCCGACCGCGAGGATGTCGGAACCGAGCCGGGTGGCCTCCTCGGCGAGGCGCTCGTGGCCGAAGCCGTAGCCGTTGCCTTTGCAGACCGGGACCAGCCCGGGGAACTGCTGGAGAACGCTCTGTTGATGCGCCCGCCAGCGCGGGGTGTCGACGTAGAGGGTGAGCGCCATGGCCGGCCCGGAACCTTTCTCGTGGCTGGGGTGTGTAGGAGTACGGACGGTGCGGTGGAGCGGTCAGCGGCGCGACATGTAGATGTCGAGCGCCTTGTGCAGGAACTTGTTGAGCGGGAAGTCCCACTCACCGAGGTACTCCGCCGCCTGCCCGCCGGTGCCGACCTTGAACTGGATCAGGCCGAAGAGGTGGTCGTTCTCGTCCAGCGAGTCGCTGATGCCGCGGAGGTCGTAGACGGAGGCGCCGAGCGCGTAGGAGTCCTGCAGCATCCGCCACTGCATCGCGTTGGAGGGCCGGACCTCGCGGCCGATGTTGTCCGAGGCGCCGTACGAGTACCAGACGTGCCCACCGACGACGAGCATGGTCGCCGCGGAGAGGTTCACCCCGTTGTGGCGGGCGAAGTAGAGCCGCATGCGGTTGGGGTCCTCGGAGTTGAGGGCGGACCACATGCGCTGGAAGTAGCCGAGCGGACGCGGCCGGAACTGGTCGCGCTTCGCGGTGATCTCGTAGAGCCGCTGCCATTCGGCCAGGTCCTCGTAACCGCCCTGGACGACCTCGACGCCGGCCTTCTCGGCCTTCTTGATGTTGCGGCGCCACAGCTGGTTGAAGCCCTTGTGGACGTCCTCCAGCGGACGGTTGGCCAGCGGCACCTGGAAGACGTAGCGGGGCTGCACATCGCCGAAGCCGGCGCCGCCGTCCTCGCCCTGCTGCCAGCCCATGCGGCGCAGCCGGTCGGCGACCTCGAAGGCGCGCGGTTCGATGTGGCTGGCCTCGACGTCCCGCAGCCGCTTGACGTCGGGGCTCTGGATGCCCGCCTTGATCGCGGTGGAGTCCCAGCGGCGGATGATGACCGGCGGGCCCATCTTCACGGAGAAGGCACCCTGCTGCTTGAGGTGGCTGAGCATCGGCCGCAGCCACTCTTCGAGGTTCGGCGCGTACCAGTTGATGACCGGGCCCTCGGGGAGGTACGCCAGGTACCGCTTGATCTTGGGCAGCTGGCGGTACAGGACCAACCCGGCGCCGACCAGCTCGCCGGACGCGTCGAACCAGCCCAGGCTCTCGGACCGCCACTCGGCCTTCACGTCAGCCCAGGCCGGGACCTGCATGTGGCTCGCCGCGGGCAGGCTCTGGATGTATGCCAGATGCTGCTCTCGACTGATGGTCCTCAGGGTCAGGCTCATGCGGGGCGCTCCTCGGCTGGTGTGTCCCCATGGTCGGGGCTCCGGCTCTCGCGCCGAAGCCTACTGTGACCGGGGAGCACCCCGTCTGGGCCGTACGGGGCCGGGCCCCGTATGCCGCAGCGCGGTGGGCTAGCCGATCACGCCGCCGAAGAGGCCGCCGTGCGCCAGGCCGATGTAGAAGCCGACGCCCGACGCACCGAGCCCGATGATCAACAGGAAGCGTTCAGCCGTTGTCGAGGAGATGTACTGGCCCCACAGGCCCGTTCCGATTCCGATCAGGCCCGCCCAGGAACTGACCAGGTGCAGGGTGGGCGAGAGCGCGGTGAGGGCGGCAATCGCGCCGAGCACCAAGGTCACGACCGCGAGAGTGTTCTCTACGGGATGGGATTGGCCGTCGCTGTTGAGAAGCGCGAGCAGATTCCGTTGGGTCCGTGCTGCCTGTGCCATACGGCACCTCCACTGACAGGGCGGCGCACTGTAACGCCGCTCACACCCGTTGTGTTCCAGATTGGGGGGTCCGGCGGGCGGATTTCAACCGGAAGCGCGGAGGCAGGTACTCTGTACGGTCTGCGCACATGTCTGCCCGGATACTCCGGGCGGGCCGGGCGCGGAACGCATCACGACCCTCCTGCCACGGAACGACCGTGGCCGCTGAGTCCAAAGGAGGTGGGTTCTACATGCGTCACTACGAGGTGATGGTCATCCTCGACCCCGATCTTGAGGAGCGCGCAGTCGCCCCCCTGATCGAGAACTTCCTCTCCGTCGTCCGCGAGGGCAACGGGAAGGTTGAGAAGGTCGACACCTGGGGCCGTCGTCGTCTCTCGTACGAGATCAACAAGAAGCCCGAGGGTATCTACTCGGTCATCGACCTGCAGGCCGAGCCTGCGGTCGTCAAGGAGCTCGACCGTCAGATGAACCTGAACGAGTCGGTTCTTCGGACCAAGGTCCTCCGTCCCGAGACCCACTGAGCGCGTACGCGTCCAGCGGTAACCGGGTTCGAGTAGCAGCAACACCAGCAGCCAGCAGCACACCCGCCGAGAGGTTCCCCTAATGGCAGGCGAGACCGTCATCACGGTTGTCGGCAATCTTGTCGACGACCCCGAGCTGCGCTTCACCCCGTCCGGTGCGGCGGTCGCGAAGTTCCGCGTCGCGTCCACTCCCCGCACCTTCGACCGCCAGACCAATGAGTGGAAGGACGGCGAGAGCCTGTTCCTGACCTGCTCGGTGTGGCGTCAGGCGGCGGAGAACGTCGCCGAGTCCCTTACGCGGGGTACCCGCGTGATCGTCCAGGGCCGTCTCAAGCAGCGGTCCTACGAGGATCGCGAGGGTGTGAAGCGCACGGTCTACGAGCTCGACGTCGAGGAAGTGGGCGCGAGCCTGCGCAACGCCACGGCGAAGGTCGCCAAGACCAGCGGTCGTGGTGGCCAGGGCGGCGGCTTCGGCGGCGGCCAGGGCGGCGGTCAGGGCGGTGGCCAGGGTGGCGGCGGCTGGAGCGGTGGCTCCGGCGGCGGTCAGCAGGGCGGCGGCGCTCCGGCCGACGACCCGTGGGCGACCGGTGGTCCTTCTGGCGGTGGCCAGGGCGGCCAGGGTGGCCAAGGTGGCGGCGGTGGCTGGGGCGGCGGCTCCGGCGGCGGCTATTCGGACGAGCCGCCCTTCTAGGTCCGGGCGACGCGTTCATCCGTCGGCGTTTCACGTGAAACACGCCGTTTCACGTGAAACGAGGTCGGAGAACGGCCTGGGGCCTGAGGGCGTCAGCACATACTTCTTGAACTCAACTGGAGAGAGACAATGGCGAAGCCGCCTCCGCGCAAGCCTAAGAAGAAGGTTTGCGTGTTCTGCAAGGAGAAGATCTCCTACGTCGACTACAAGGACACGAACCTGCTGCGGAAGTTCATTTCCGACCGCGGCAAGATCCGTGCCCGCCGGGTCACCGGCAACTGCACTCAGCACCAGCGTGACGTCGCCACGGCCGTGAAGAACAGCCGTGAGATGGCGCTGCTGCCCTACACGTCCACCGCGCGATAGGGAAGGGTGACCGACTAATGAAGATCATCCTCACCCACGAGGTCTCCGGCCTCGGTACCGCTGGTGACGTCGTGGACGTCAAGGACGGGTACGCCCGTAACTACCTGGTTCCGCGTGGTTTCGCGATCCGCTGGACCAAGGGTGGCGAGAAGGACGTCGCGCAGATCCGCCGCGGTCGCAAGATCCGCGAGATCGCCACGATCGAGCAGGCCAACGAGGTCAAGGGCCGGCTTGAGGGCGTCAACGTGAAGCTGGCCGTTCGTGCCGGCGACGCGGGCCGCCTGTTCGGCTCCGTCACCCCGGCCGACGTCGCCTCGGCGATCAAGGCTGCCGGTGGTCCGGACGTCGACAAGCGCCGCGTTGAGATCGGTTCGCCGATCAAGACCCTGGGCGCGCACCAGGTCTCGGTGCGTCTGCACGCCGAGGTCGTTGCGAAGCTCGGCGTCGAGGTCATCGCCGCCTGAGCGCAGTTCGCAGCAGAGCACTGAAGGGCCGTACCCCACCATGGGGTACGGCCCTTCGCGTTGAGTGGGCGGTGCGGTGCGGGGGTCAGTCCTCGTCCTGGGCACGCTCGTAGAGATTGGCGATGTCCTCGTCGAAGTACGCGGCGTAGGAGACGTCGTCCTGGTCGCCGCCGCCCTCGTGGCCGCCGAGGACGCCGATGACCGTGCCGGTGTGGCTCTTGGGGTCGTAGTCGGCCAGCCACGGGCTGCCGCTGGTGCCGCCCTCGAAGTCGGTGCACTGGATGCGCATCTGGGTGTCGCTGAACTTCGTGGTGCGGTTCTGGCAGGAGATCGGGGTGTCCCGGCTGGTGGGATAGCCGGTGATCTTGACTTCGTTGTCGAAGCCGCGGTCGATGCCGAGGGTGTTGCCGCCGAGGACGTCCTGGATCTCCTTGCCGTCCTTGGTGTCAAGGGTGAGGAAGGCGACGTCGAGGTCCTCGTCCTGCGACTTGGCCCAGCGGTCGTCGACCACGACCTTGTTGACCTTCCACAGGCCGGTGGGCTCGTCGCCGTTGCGGTAGTCGGGGGCGAAGACCAGGTCGTCCACCGGCTTCCCGGCGTCGGCATCGAAGGCGCAGTGGGCTGCGGTGATCAGCATGTTCCGGCCCGGGCTCTGCACAACGCTGGCGGTGCAGAAGTGGGCGCCGTGGTCGTCCTTCTCGAAGACCGTGCCGATCCGGCCGTTCTCCTCGGTCCTGCGCGGGGTGTAGGCGTTGCCGTTCTGGGGCGGGGCGGTGGCCGAGGGGTCCTGGTCCTGGGGCGCCTCGCCGGGCGCGCCGGACTTGCCGTAACCGGTGTGGCCGCCGGTGGCTCTGGTCGGGTGGGTCTCCTCCGCTGCGTAGCCCACCACTGCGGCTGCCCCCACGATGACGAGCGTCAGGGGCAGGACGGATTTCCTGGCAAGCGAGCGCACAAGGTCATTATCTGCATGGGGCCCGGATTCGGGAGGTGCTTCACCGGGAGGCTCCGGTCACAATCCACCGGCCGGAGCGGGTACGCAGCCACAGAGTCAGCATCCGGACGGTCATCATCAGGGCCATCGCCCACCACAGGGCGACCAGGCCGCCGCCGAGGGCGGGGACGGCCAGGGCCGCCGGGGCGAACACGGCCAGCGTCACGACCATCGCTCCGGCGAGATACGGCCCGTCCCCCGCCCCCATGAGGACCCCGTCGAGGATGAAGACGATGCCGGCGACCGGTTGGGTGATCGCGACGACCAGGAGAGTGGTGAGCAGTGGGGTCCGGACGGCGGGGTCGGTGGTGAAGAGGGGGATGAACAGCGGCCGGGCGAGCACCACCAGCACACCGAGGGCGATGCCGGAAGCGATGCCCCACTGGACCATGCGGCGGCAGGCGGCGCCGGCGCCGGCGCGGTCTCCGGCGCCGAGGTGACGCCCGATGATGGCCTGGCCGGCGATGGCGATGGCGTCCAGGGCGAAGGCCAGGAGCTGCCAGAGGGACAGGACGATCTGGTGGGCGGCGATCTCGGCGTCGCCGAGCCGGGCGGCGACCGCGGTGGCGATCATCAGCACCGCACGCAGCGAGAGCGTGCGGATCAGCAGCGGGACGCCGGCCTGGGCGCAGGCGCGGATCCCGGCGGCGTCCGGGCGCAGTGAGGCACCATGGCGGCGGGCACCGCGGACCACCACGGTGAGATAGACCGCGGCCATGCCGCACTGGGCGATGACGGTGCCCCAGGCGGAGCCGGCGATGCCGAGTCCGGCGAGGTAGACCAGTCCGGCGTTGAGGGCGGCGTTGGCGGTGAAGCCGCCGACGGCGACGTACAGCGGAGTTCTGGTGTCCTGGAGGCCGCGGAGGACTCCGGTGGCGGCCAGGACGACCAGCATCGCGGGGATGCCGAGCGCGCTGATGCGCAGGTAGGTCGTCGCGTACGGGGCGGCGGCCGGGGAGGCGCCGAAGACTTCGACGAGCCAGGGTGCGGTGGGAAGGACGACGACGATGACGGCCGCGCCGAGCAGCAGGGCGAGCCAGATGCCGTCCATGCCCTGGCGTATCGCGGAGGAGAGGTCACCGGCGCCGACCCGGCGGGCGACCGCGGCGGTGGTGGCGTAGGCGAGGAAGACGAAGACGGAGACGGCGGTTGTGAGGAGGGCGGCGGCGACGCCGAGTCCGGCGAGCTGGCGGGTGCCGAGGTGGCCGATGACGGCGCTGTCGACCATGACGAACAGCGGTTCCGCGACCAGGGCGCCGAAGGCGGGCAGCGCCAGCGCGATGATCTCGCGGTCATGGTGGCGGAGGGTGCGCCGTGGCGTCGCGGGGGCCTGTGTCATGAGGGGCAATCTAATCGTCCACAGGTAAGAGATGCAACTGCTTAGTGATCCTTACTTCCCGCTGTGCGGAGGTGCCTTCTGTGTGCTGTTTGCGGCGATCATGAACAGGTTGCCGAAGTTTTTCTCTCCCACAGCCTATGGATGAGAAAAGCCCAGGTCAGAGGGGTGTGGATGGCGTGATTGTGTGCTTGTCCACAGAAGTTTCCCCCGGCCCGTGCACAGGATCGGGGGACTTCTCCACAGCTATGAGGCGGTCATCCACACGGCCTGTGGATAACCAGATTGGCGGACGGTGCTCGCGGGCCTACCGTGGTCCGGCACCCGCCGCCTGTTCCGACCATGAGACCCGTCCGAACTCGACGCGCCGTAACCGGAGTCGGGCGTCTCGATTGTCAGCGCTGTGCCGTAAGAAAGAACCGCACAGCAAGGTCCGCCTCGCGGACGGGAGGAGGTGCCGGGGTGAGTATTCCCGAGCCCATGGAGGACCCCTGGGCGGACTCCGGTCCCAGCGACCTGCTGCCGGCCGCCCGCTCCCGCCGGAGCGACGGCAAGGGCCGGGGGCGGGGCGACCGTCCGGAGCGCGACGACGACGGCGGTGGTTCCTGGTCCGGTGGCTTCGAGCGGGTCCCGCCGCAGGACCTCGATGCCGAGCAGTCGGTGCTCGGCGGCATGCTGCTGTCCAAGGACGCCATCGCGGACGTCGTCGAGGTCCTCAAGGGCGACGACTTCTACCGCCCCGCCCACGAGCTGATCTTCCAGGCGATCCTCGACCTGTACGCCAAGGGCGAGCCGGCCGACCCGATCACCATCGCGGCGGAGCTCACCAAGCGCGGTGAGATCGGCCGGGTCGGCGGCGCCTCGTATCTGCACACCCTGGTCCAGTCGGTACCGACGGCCGCCAACGCCGAGTACTACGCCGAGATCGTCCACGAGCGGGCCGTGCTGCGCCGCCTCGTCGAGGCCGGCACCCGGATCACGCAGATGGGATACGCAGCGGACGGCGACGTCGACGAGATCGTCAACAAGGCCCAGGCGGAGATCTACGCCGTCACCGAGCAGCGGACCAGTGAGGACTATCTGCCGCTCGGCGACATCATGGAGGGCGCGCTCGACGAGATCGAGGCGATCGGCTCGCGGCAGGGCCAGATGACCGGTGTGCCGACGGGCTTCACCGATCTCGACGCGCTGACCAACGGCCTGCACCCGGGCCAGATGATCGTGATCGCGGCCCGTCCGGCCATGGGTAAGTCGACGCTCGCGCTGGACTTCGCGCGGGCCTGTTCGATCAAGAGCAACCTGCCGAGCGTGATCTTCTCGCTGGAAATGGGGCGCAACGAGATCGCGATGCGCCTGCTGTCCGCCGAGGCCCGGGTGGCGCTGCACCACATGCGTTCCGGCAGCATGACGGACGACGACTGGACGCGGCTGGCGCGCCGGATGCCGGACGTTTCGGCCGCGCCCCTCTACATCGATGATTCGCCGAACCTCTCGATGATGGAGATCCGCGCCAAATGCCGCCGGCTGAAGCAGCGGAACGAGCTGAAGCTGGTGGTCATCGACTATCTCCAGCTGATGCAGTCCGGCGGTTCCAAGCGGGCCGAGAGCCGTCAGCAGGAGGTCTCGGACATGTCCCGAAACCTCAAGCTGCTGGCCAAGGAGCTGGAGCTTCCGGTCATCGCGCTCTCGCAGCTGAACCGTGGCCCCGAGCAGCGTACGGATAAGAAGCCGATGGTCTCGGACCTGCGTGAATCCGGTTCCATCGAGCAGGACGCCGACATGGTCATCCTGCTGCACCGCGAGGACGCCTACGAGAAGGAATCGCCACGGGCCGGTGAGGCCGACCTGATCGTGGCGAAGCACCGTAACGGTCCCACCGCGACGATCACGGTGGCCTTCCAGGGGCACTACTCGCGCTTCGTGGACATGGCGCAGACCTGAGCCGGTGACCTGATAGGTCCCAGATTTCCTGGCGCCGTCTCGGCCGCGAGGGCGCAGCGGTGGCACTTGTGCCGCCGTGCCGCTCGGTCGCGGACTGGTTCAGCGGGCGGCGTCGAACTCGTGCACCACCTGGGGCAGGGCCTTGAGGACTGTCGTGGAGTGGTCGAACTCCCCTACGTCGGTGAGCTGTTGGTCGGCCCCGTTGGCAATCAGCTGACGCCGGCAGTGCTGGGCGTTCGCAAAGAAGACGTCCTTGTCGCCCCTGGCGTGAAAGAGGTGCACCGGGACTTCGGGCCGCCAGTCACAGGTGCTGTCCAGCACCTTCAGTTGCCGCTGGAGCTTCCCCGTGGGGTTGCGCACCTTCTGGAGGAACTCCTTGGTGAACAGTTCCTTCGAGGTCTTCGGCAGTGCGGCCGCGATCTGCTCCGCCTTGTGGTTGCCGTCGAAGAGCGTCTCCACCTCCTTGTCGTAAGGGGCGCGGAACGCCTGGTCCGGAGTGCTGTACAGGCCGTACATCCGCTGCCAAGCAGTCACGAAATACGCGAGGTAGAGCGATGACCGGTTGACCTTGTCGTTTGCCGCGGCGGCCTCGAAACTGCTCAGGTCGAACGGGCCGGAGATCGGGGCGAGGGCGCCCGTTCGGAAGTACGGGTCGACGCGCTGGTGCAGGGCCTTCCCGAGCATCATCGTGGCGGGTCCGCCCTGCGAGAACCCGCTGATGAGTACGCGCCGGTCGAGGCCGCGGCCGTCCCGGCGGGCGAACGTTCGAGCCGCCCGCAACGCGTCCACCGAAGCGGTGACGGTCGCCTTCGGGTCCCCGTACGGATGGAATCCGGGGCCCTTTCCCATGCCGAGGTAGTCCGGGGCGGAGACCGCGCGGCCGGTCGAGGCGAACAGGAACGCCGTGGTCCGGTCGGGGGACTCGTCGTTCACCGAGGCCACCTCTCCCCGGTACACCTCGGTGCCGTGCAGCCAGGACACGACACGAAGGTCGCGTTCGCTGTTCTTCGGCAGGGCGACCAGTTCGCTGGCCGTGGTGGGTTTGCCCGTGGTGTCGACGGTGCGGTACACGATCCGGTGGGCCCGAACGCCGTAGCGGACCTGTGCCGCATTGATCCCCGACTTCGTCAGGCGGGCCGCGACCTCCTTGGCGTCCAGGTCCGCCACGGGGGTCACGGAGACCACCGAACCGCGTGCCGCCTGCTGGGCGGCGGCGGGGGTGACAGGCGGGGAAGCAGACTCTTCGTCGCCGCACCCGGTCGCCGCCAGTAAGGTCGCGGCGCACACCAGGGCGAGAGCGGCGCGCTTGGCTGATCTTCCAGTGAGCCGAGAGGAGTTCATGCCTGGACTCTGTCGTTTCCGGCCCACTCGGCGCATTGGGACGGGCCCCCTGCCTCGGCAGGGGGGTACCCCTACCCATGGTCACCGCCGCTGCGGTTCGGGTGGGGCTCATCGACTTCCGCCGCCGGGTGCGGACGCTGCGGCTTTTTCTTGACCTATAGGTCAAGAAAAGTGCTACAGTCTCGGACATGGGAAGGCCGAAGCAGTTCGATCCGGACGTCGCCGTCGAGCAGGCCATGCAGGTGTTCTGGCGGAAGGGGTACGCCGCCACGACACCGCAGGACCTCGTGGATGCGCTCGGCATCGGCAAGGGCAGTCTCTACAACACCTTCGGCAGCAAGCACGGGCTGTTCGAGCGGGCACTGGTCCGCTACCGGGATGGTCAGGCGCAGGCCCTGGTCGAGATGGTGGGGGGCGCCGGGCCGGTGAAGGACCGGTTGCGCGACGTGTTGCACCTCCTGGTGGAGATGGACCTCGCCGATCCGGACCGCCGCGGCTGCCTGGCCGTCAATGCCGCGGCGGAGCTCGCGGGGGCGGACGAGATCGCGACCGAGCTGGTGCGGCGGATGTTCGACCGGACCGAGGAGGCGTTCCGCGCGCTGATCGAGGAGGGCCAGCGGGCCGGCGAGATCGCGCTCGGCCGCGATGCGCGGGCGATGGGGAGCCTGTTGCTGTCCACGGTCGTCGGACTCCGGCTGTTGGCTCGGGTTGCCGAGGGGCCGGAGCGGCTCTCCAGGGTGATCGACGCGACGATCGACAGCCTCTGACCTGCTGGGATTTCCCGGACTGGGCGGTGGATGCCTGCTGCCCAAATTTTGTACCTAGAGCTCAAGAACTGGATTCAGGATCGGAGTGTCATGCAGCTCAACCTCACCGACAAGACCGCCGTGGTCACCGGCGCCAGCCGCGGGATCGGACTGGCCACCGTCCGCGCGTTGATCGACGAGGGCGTACGGGTCGTCGGGGCGGCCCGCACCATCACCCCGGAACTCAAGGAGGCCGGCGCCTTCGCGGTCTCCGCCGACCTGAGCACCGCCGACGGCGTGGCCGCCCTGATGGACAGCGCCTTCGCGGAGCTGGGCGGCATCGACCTGCTGGTGAACAACGTCGGCGCCGGGGACGCCGTGGAGCTCGCCGGATTCCTGGACACCGACGACGCCCAGTGGGGCGCCGTCTTCGACCTCAACCTGCTGAGCGCGGTTCGCGCCAGCCGGGCCGCGTTGCCCAGCCTGATCGAGCGCCGCGGCGCGATCGTCAACGTGTCGTCCATCAACTCCCGGCTGCCCGCCGCCGGCCCGGTCGCCTACAGCGCGGCCAAGGCGGCCCTGGCCGCCCTCGGGAAGTCGCTGGCCGAGGAGTTCGGGCCGCAGGGCGTACGCATCAACACCGTCTCGCCGGGCATCGTGCGGACCGCCCTCTGGGAGGACCCGGAGGGCTTCGGCGGCAAGGTGGCGGCGAGCGCCGGGGCGGAGCACGCGGCGTTCCTCCAGCAGATCCCGGAGGCGTTCGGCATCACCAGCGGGCGGATCACCGAACCGCGGGAGGTGGCGGCCCTGATCACCTTCCTGCTCTCCGACGTGGCCGGGAACATCACGGGTGCGGACTACGTCATCGACGGTGGCACGGTCAAGACGCTCTGACGTGGTGGTCCGGTGGGCGGCGCCGGGGCGGCCGCCCACCCCGGCGGACGGTTTGACCTTCAGGTTGGTCGAAGTCCGAGAATCGCGGCCATGGACGACGACGGGGAACTCTTGAGCATCGGCGCGTTCGCCCGGCGGGCGGGCCTGACGCCGAGCGCGCTGCGCTTCTACGACGACTGCGGGGTGCTGCGGCCGGACCGGGTGGACGCCGCCACGGGATACCGGCGCTATGGGGCCGGCCAGCTGGCGCGGGCGGTACGGCTGCGCCACCTGCGGGCCGCGGGGCTGCCGTTGGTGGACGTCGAGACCGTACTCGACGGCCCCGAGGACGTGGCCCGGAACGTGCTGCGGGCCCACTTGGAGCGGACCCTGCGGGCCGCGGACGAGGCGCGGGCCGTGGTGGAGGGCTTTCTGCGGGGGGCGTCCGGGGAGCCGGCGGACCGCGGCGGTACCGCGTGGGCGCGGGTGGACGGGCCGGAACTCGCCAGTGCGGTGCGGCAGGTGGGGCCCGCGGCGGCGGTCGGTGCGACGGTCGGGGAACACCCGGTGCTGGGGTGCGTACTGCTCGAACTCGTCGACGGGGAAGTGCGGTTGGTGGCCGCCGATCGCTACCGCCTTGCGGTGCGGGTGCTGCGGCCGGAGGTCTGCGAGGGCGGTCCGGGGCGGGTACTGCTCGCGGCGGACACCGCACGCCGGATGGCGGAGTGGGCGGTGCGACAGCTGGCGGTCGAGGTGGAATTCCCGGCCGCGGCGGACGCCTCGGGTGTCGCGCGGGTGCGGCTGCGGAGCGGAGAGAGGTGCGGGGGCGCGGGGGCTCCGGGCGACGGGATCGCCGGAGTGGGCGAGCCGGGGGAGTTCCCGGACTACCGGCTGATGCTGGCGGGGCTGGCGGTCGTGCGGCACCGGGTGATCGTGGATCGGATCGGGCTGCGGGACGCGGTGGCGGACCGGGGCGGCGCGGTGGTGTCGCTGGCGGTCGGGACGGAAACGGACGGCACCGCGGAAGGGAGGCTGGAGGTATCGGGCGGGGAAGCCGGACCCGTGCGGTTGCGGGCGGTACGTACCGGGCCCGGGCTGCGGATCGCCTTTGACCCGGCGGTCCTGATGCCGGTGCTGGAGGCCGGGGTGGGGCCCGATGTGCTGCTGGAGATCGCGGGGGCGGACCAGCCGGTCGTCGTCCGCTCCGCGGACCAGGGGAGTTTCACGACGGTGGTGATGCCGGTGCGGGGCCGCTGAGGGCTGGCGGCAGAGAGCCGGCGGCCGGAGCGGCACGGCGCGGAAGCGGAAACGGTACGGAGGCCCGGAGGGCGGGCGCGACCGATGACTGAGGGAGGAAGCGGGCGAATGGATCCGGAACTGCCGGTGGTGCGGCTGTGCGTGGCCGGCATGCAGGCCGAGGCGGAGGGACGTGCCGAGACGGCGCGGGAACTCTTCCAGCAGGCGTGGGAGGGGGCCCGCGACGACTACGAGGCGTGCATCGCGGCGCACTATCTCGCGCGGCACCAGAGCTCGCCCGCGGAGACGCTGCGCTGGAATCAGGAGTGCCTGGACCGGGCCGACCTGGTCGGGGACGAACGGGTGCAGGGCTTCTATCCGTCGCTGTACGTGAACATGGGGAACGCGCACCGGGAACTCGGCCGACTCGCCTGCGCCCACCGGTACTTCGTGTTGGCGGCGGAGCGGGTGGCCGATGCGCCCGAGGGGCAGTACGGCGACTGGAACCGGTTCGCGATCGCGGAGGGGCTGCGGGACACCGCGGCCGCGGCGGCCGCCGAAGGGGATGCGGGAGCCGCGGTGCGAGGGCACGTCGACGAAGGCGTCGAGGGGCCGGTGCGGGAGCTGCTCGCGGGGTGGTGCGAGCGGGGCGACCTCAAGGCGCTGGGGCTGACGCTTCCGGCGTATCTGGGGTACCTCGGGACGGACGAGGACCGGGTGCGCCTGCGGAGTGCGCTGCACATGGTGCATGCGGCGCGCTGGCTCCCTGAGGATGAGCAGGTCGCGGTGGAGCGGGTGATGGGGGCAGTGGCCATGTCGTGACGGGGCTTGAGCGTGCGGATGTTTCACGTGAAACGACGGGCTGGCAAAGGGAGTTGTTTCACGGGAATCGACGGGCTGAGGAGGGTGCCGTTGTTTCACGTGAAACCTTGCCTGGCGGTGATGGCGAGTCGTGGCATACCGGGTGAAGCGCTCGGTGGCCGTTTCACGTGAAACTTGGAGGCGCTGGTGGTAGCGGCCGGGGCAGGATGGCGGCGCGGTGGGCGGTCGCTCGCCGGTGGCATGGGCCGGCTGAGCTGGTTCTGCCGGGTGGGAAGTCGCGTTGAGGAGCGTCATGACGGTCGTGGAGTATGCGCAGTCGCAGTCGCAGTCGCAGTCGCAGTCGCAGTCGCAAGAGCCCGAGTCGAGTGAGGGCGGGGCGCGTGAGGTGGTCCCGCGTGGTGGCGTCGCCGTCGATTCCGCCGAGGAATATGCGGAGTTGATGCCCCAGACGCGGCGGGCGTTGCTGCGGCGGCTGGCGATCGCGCAGGCCGAAGGGCGGGCGCCGTCGATGATGGGCGCGGTCGTCCGCGGTGGCGAGGTGGTCTGGACGGGGGCCCGGAGTTCGGTGGACGGGGAGGTGCCGCACGGCGATGTGCAGTACCGGATCGGCTCGCTGACCAAGAACTTCGTGGCCGTGCTGGTGCTTCGGCTGCGGGACGAGGGGCTGCTGAAGCTGGACGATCCCATCGGGACCCACCTCAAAGACGTCCCGGCACCCGAGGTGACGATCGCCCAACTGCTGTCGCACAGTGCGGGGTTGGCGGCCGAGTCCCGTGGGCCGTGGTGGGAGCGGACCGCCGGCGAGCTGCGGCCCGAGCCGGCCGATCTGTTCGGTGAGCGTCCGCGGCTGCACCCGGCGGGGCGGCGGCACCACTACTCCAACCCCGGCTTTGCGGTGCTCGGGGCGCTGGTCGAGCGGCTGCGGGACGGGGTGCCGTGGGGCGAGGTACTGCGGCGCGAGGTGCTGGAGCCGCTGGGCATGGCCCGGACGACGGTGCGGCCGGAGATGCCGCATGCGGGCGGCTGGGCGGTCCATCCCTGGGCTGATGTGATGCTGCCGGAACCCGCGCACGACACCGGGCTGATGGGGCCGGCGGGGCAGCTGTGGTCCACGACGGAGGACCTGTGCCGGTGGGCGGTGTTCCTGCTGCGGGGCGATGAGCGGGTGTTGAGCGGGGCGAGCCTGACCGAGATGCAGACCCCCGCGGTGCCGCCGGAGGGCGATGGCTGGGACGCGGGCTACGGGCTGGGGACGCAGCTGGTCTGGCGGAGTGGGCGCCTGCTGGTCGGCCACACCGGGTCGATGCCGGGATTCCTGGCGGCGCTGTGGGCCGATCCGGCGGAGGACACGGCCGCGCTCGCGCTGGCGAACTGCACCTCCGGAGTCCCGATCGGCTCGGTGGCTGCCGACTTCCTGGAGATCGTGGCCTACCACGAGCCGCGGATCCCGGAGCCGTGGCGACCGTTGCCGGGCGCGGTGGACGAGGACCTGCTGGCCCTGACCGGGCCCTGGTACTGGGGGGCGAGCCCGTTCGCGTTGCGGCTGACGTGCGCGCGGGGACTGGAACTGGTCTCGCTGTCCGGCAACGGCCGCACCTCGCGCTTCCTGGCCGAGGCCGATGGCACCTGGACCGGGCTCGACGGCTACTACGCGGGCGAGACACTGCGGGTGGTTCGGGCACCGGACGGTACGGTCACCCACCTCGACCTGGGGACCTTCGTCTTCACCCGGGGGCCCTACGAGCCCGCCGGTCCGGTGCCCGGCGGAGTGGACCCCGAGGGCTGGCGGGGAGTCTGACCGGGGTGTGACGTACGGAAGCGGGGGCCCGCGTGGGTCGGTCCCCCGTGGCGGGCGGGCCGAGGCCAGGGTGATCGCTCGGGCCCGTCCGGCAGGGGTGTTGCGGGCGGACGTACAGTCGAGCGAGATGTCAGGAGCCGCCGCAGTGCGCGGCTCGCTACCGCTGGAAGGCCACTGTGACTGCCGTGACTGCGAACGCCGACGCCCCGGTTCTGCTCGACCTGCCTCCGCTCGACGCCGCCCGTTTCGCGCGGATCGAGGACAAGGTCGCGGCGCTGATGCGCACCCGCTGCGATGTCGTCACGACGCAGGGCGAGGCGCTGCTGCCCCTGGAGGCGTGCATCCGCTCGGCGGTCCGGCCCGGCAGCACCGCCCTCAACATCATCACCGGCCCCTACGGCGAGACGTTCGGTGGCTGGCTGCGTTCCTGCGGCGCCGAGGTGGTCACCATCAGCGCGCCGTTCACCGGTGCGGTCACCCCCGAGCAGGTGGCGGACGCGCTGCGGGAGCACCCCGAGATCGACTTCGTGAGCCTGGTGCATGCCGAGGCGGCGACCGGCAACACCAACCCCGTTGCCGAGATCGGCGCGGTGGTGCGTGAGCACGGGGCGCTGCTGATGCTCGACGCGGTCGCCTCGGTGGGGGCCGAGCCGCTGCTCACCGACGCGTGGGGAGTGGACCTGTGCGTCATCGGCGGTCAGAAGGCGCTGGCCGGTCCGGCCGGGGTCTCCGCGGTGTCCGTCAGCGCCCGCGCCTGGGAGCGCATCGCTGCCAACGAGCAGGCGCCGCGTCGCTCGTACCTCTCGCTGCTGGACTGGAAGGAGCGCTGGATCGACGCCGGGCGCACCGCTCTTCCGCACGCCCCGGCACAGCTGGAGATGCTGGCGCTGGAGCAGGCCGTGGACCGGATCGAGGTGGAAGGGCTGGAGGTGGTCATCGCCCGCCACCGGGCGGCCGCCGCGGCGGTTCGGGCGGGTGTCGCGGTGCTCGGCGGCCCGGTGCCGTATGTGATCCGGGACGAGCACGCGGCGCCGGCCGCCACCACGCTCCGCGCGCCGGCGGGGGTGGACGCCCGTGAGGTGGTGTCCGCCGCGCTCTCCGCCGACGGTGCGGTTCCGGTACAGGCCGCCGCCGGTGCCCTGTCAGCGGAGATGATCAGGGTGAACCACTACGGGCGGGCCGCGGACCGTGCGGTGGTGCTGGCCTCACTGGCGGCGCTGGCGGCCGGCCTGCGGGCGCTGGGGGTGGCGGTCGACGAGGACGCGGCGGCTGCGGCGGCCGGTGCGGCATGGGATGAGGCCCTCGCCGCGGTCTGAGCCGTGCGGGCGGGTGCGCTGACCCGTCGGAGGCGTCCTCGGTCGTTGGACGCGCCCTCGACAGGAGTGCCAGGGGTGTGGTCTGTTTCACGTGAAACAGACCACACCCTTTTTGCTGCCGGGTGCCGGGTGCCGGGTGCCGGGTGCCGAGGGCCGAGATGGCGGCTGGGGACGGACTGCGGGCCGCGGGGCCGCGGGACTGCGGACTGCGGAGAGCGGCGTGTTCGGTGCCTCCCGCCCGGGTGCCCCACCCCTCAGCCTCACCTCTTCGCCCCTCCCTCACCTCCCCCTCACCTCTTCGTCCCCGGTCTCGGTCCCTGCCCCGTGCCATCCCCGTGCCATCCCCGCACCCCCCGCGGCTCTCGGCCCGGCCAGCCGGCCCCGTGTGGCGATCCGCACGCATGTTTTAAACCCCTCGTAGAATCGGAACGATCGGCCCGGTTGTTCTTCCGGGTGTGGAACGCGGAGGAGCTCGGTGGTCTCAGGAGGGGTGCGGAGGGCGGACGGCGTGCCGGCGGCCACCCGCGCGGATGCCCGGCGGAATCGTGCGCTGGTGCTCCAGGCGGCCCGATCCGCCTTTGCGGAACGGGGGTTGGAGGCCCCGCTCGACGAGATCGCCCGGCGTGCCGGGGTCGGCGCGGGGACCGTGTACCGCCATTTCCCGTCCAAGGAAGCCCTGTTCAGGGCGGCGGTCAAGGACCCGATGTGGCTGTTCGCCGATACCGCAGGGGACTTGGCCGAGGCGGACGACCCGGGCGGGGTGTTCTTCCGCTTCCTGGCGTCGGTGGTGCGGCTGTCCGCCCCCAACAGGGCGCTGTGCGAGGCGCTGGAGGCGGTCGGAGAGCTCGGTCCGGGGCCGGCGGCAGAGGGGCCGGAGCTGGAGTTCCTTGTGGCGCTCGGCGTCCTGCTGGCCCGGGCCCAACAGGCGGGCGCAGTAAGGGCGGACGTCGATCTGGCGGATCTGCGCACGCTGCTGACCGGGTGTCTGGCGATGGAGCGCCGACGGTCGGTCGGCCCGGGCCCGGTGGGGGCGGAAGCGGAGCCCGGCGCGGCGCCGGCGGGCCGGATGACGACGCTGATGCTCGATGGGCTCCGCGCCGACCGGACCGTAACGGAACTGCCGGTCACGGGGCAGATCCGTAACGAAACCGGATGTGCGGTGTGTGGTGCGGTGCTCGCGGTGGCGCGCACCGGGCGGCCCGCGCGGTACTGCGGCGGGGCCTGCCGGCAGAAGGCCCACCGGGCGCGCCGGACCGCTCCCCCGGACCGCCGCTGACCGCTTCCCGACCCGTCAGAGCTGGCGCTTGAAGCCCAGGTGAGAGGCATCGAAGCCGAGGCGCTCGTAGAAGCGGTGCGCGTCGACGCGCGTGGCGTCGGAGGTGAGCTGGACGAGCTGGCAGCCGAGTTTCCGGGATTCCGCGATCGCCCATTCGATGAGCACGGTGCCCAGGCCGGCCCCGCGCTCGTCGGCGTGGATCCGTACCGCTTCGACGATCGTGCGGGTGGCGCCGCGCCGGGAGAGGCCGGGGATCAGCGTGAGCTGGAGCGTGCCGACCACGCGGCCGCCCCGGTCGGCGACGACCAGGTGCTGGTTCGGGTCGGCGTCCAGGGCGGCGAACGCGGCGCGGTAGGGCGTCAGGTCGTCGGGGGATTCGCGGGTGGCGCCCAGGGGGTCGTCGGCGAGCATCGCGACGATGGCGGGCAGGTCGGCCTCGGTGGCGCGGCGTATCTCAAGATCGCTCATGGACGCGACCTTATGCCGCGGGCCCCGGGCGGCCCAGGGGCACCGGATGGTCCGCCCGGTGCCCCGAGCGGAAAGTGGCGGTCCGGCCCGTTACGCGGAGGTGCGCAGCGTCTCGACCGCCGTTACCAGCGGCGCCAGCTCGGGCCGCTTGGCGGCGTCCTGGAGTGCCTCGCGCAGGGCGGTGTCATGAGCGGGCCGAGCCTCTTCGAGGAGGCGCAGACCGTCGGGCGTGACGTTGGTGTAGATGCCGCGCCGGTCGTCGGGGCACAGGTAGCGCGAGAGCAGCCCGCGCTCCTCAAGCCGGGTGACCAGGCGGGTGGTGGCGCTCTGGCTGAGCACGACCGAGTCGGCGACCTGGTGCATCCGGAGGTGCCCGCCGGGCCCGTCGTGCTGCTGGCTGAGCACGTTGAGGACCGAGAACTCCCGGACGCTGAGGTCGTGCCGGGCGTGGAGGGCGCGCTCGATGTGTGACTCGATGCGGCCGTGCAGGGAGGAGAGTGCGCACCAGCCCTGGGCGAGGCCCCCGGCGGCCGCTTCCTGCGTGGTGGCCGTGTCCCGCTTCCGCTGCGTCATCGCAGACCTCCTCATCCGTCGTACGCCCAGGATAGGGCACATCTGAAATATCCAGCGCTTGCAAATAAAGCGCGTCTGCAATTATTGTGAACGCCGGTTGAGGATGGATGCAATAGATCAAAGGGAAGGAACCGCCATGCCTCTCGCTCTCCTGGCGCTCGCCATCGGAGCCTTCGGGATCGGAACGACCGAGTTCGCGGTCATGGGCCTGCTGCCCGACATGGCGGCCGACTTCGGTGTCTCCATTCCGCTCGCCGGCTACGCGACCACCGTCTACGCCCTCGGGGTGGTGGTCGGCGCACCGCTGATGACCCTGCTCGGCACCCGCTTCACCCGGAAGCAGATGCTGATGCTGCTGATGGGCCTGTTCGTGGTGGGCAACCTGCTCACCGCCGTTGCGCCCACCTTCGGGCTGGTGCTCGCCGGACGGGTGGTCTCGGCGTTCACCCACGGCGCGTTCTTCGGCATCGGCTCGCTGGTGGCCGCCGACCTCGTCGCCCCGGAGAAGCGGGCCGCCGCGATCTCGCTGATGTTCAGCGGACTGACCGTGGCCAACGTCGTGGGCGTACCGGTCGGCACCCTGCTCAGCCAGCAGTTCGGCTGGCGCACCACCTTCTACGCGATCGCCGTGTTCGGCGTGCTGGGGCTGCTCGGCATCGTCAGGCTGGTCCCCGCGCAGCGGGCCAAGGCGGCCGCCCGGATCGGCCGTGAGCTGGCGGTCTTCCGCAATCCGCAGGTCGGGCTGGCGATGCTGATGACCATCCTCGGCTTCGGCGGGGTCTTCGCGGCCGTCACCTACCTCGCCTCGATGATGACCGAGGTCGCCGGCTTCGCCCCGTCCTCCGTCGTCTGGCTGACCGCGGTCTTCGGCCTCGGCCTGGTCGGCGGGAACCTGGTATCCGGCCGGTTCACCGACCGCGCCATGATGCCGATGCTGTACGCGTCCCTGACCGGGCTGGCGGTGGTGCTGGCCGCCTTCACCTTCACCGCGCACCACAAGGTCGCCGCGATCGTCACCATCGCGCTCATCGGCTTCTTCGGCTTCGCGACCGTTCCGCCGCTGCAGAAGCGGGTGCTGGACCAGGCGGCCGCCGCCCCCACCCTGGCCTCGGCCGGCAACATCGCGGCCTTCAACTTCGGCAACGCGCTGGCCTCCTGGCTCGGCGGTCTGGTGATCTCGGGCGGGCTGGGCCTCACCGCGCCCAACTGGGTGGGTGCGCTGATGACCGTCGCGGCACTCGGGGTGGCCGTGCTGGCGTCCTTCCTGGAGCGCCGGCAGTCGGGCCGAGGCCGCGTGGTGGCCGCGGGCGGTCCGGCAGTGGCCGACGAGGCGGTCCCGGCGGCGCGGAGCTGAGCGTTCCGGTCGCCCGTCCTGGAGGGCAGCCGCTCGCCCCGAAGGGCCGTACGACCGTGGGCCCGCCACCAGGACCCCTCAAGCAGGACCCCTCA
This sequence comes from Streptomyces sp. NPDC058000, assembly GCF_042886435.1. Classification (NCBI taxonomy): domain Bacteria; kingdom Bacillati; phylum Actinomycetota; class Actinomycetes; order Kitasatosporales; family Streptomycetaceae; genus Streptomyces; species Streptomyces sp. NPDC058000. The sequence continues at coordinate 376,001 of NZ_JBHVQS010000001.1, read as the reverse complement.
GGCAGACCCCCTCAGGACGGGACGCCCACCCGCTCCCGGCCCCCGGCCGACCGTGCCCCGCGCGGTCGGCCGCCGCGTTTGGTGCGTCCCCACGGCTTGAGCACGGAGACCGCGGTGAGGAAGAGGTACAGGGCGGAGGCGACCGCCGGCGCGACGAGGAGGCCGGGATCGGGTGCCGGGTGGCCGGCGGCGGCCGTCGCGGCGAGGCGGGCGATGCCGGGGCGGAGCGCGAGCACCGTCAGCCCGACGGCCAGGAGGGTCAGCCAGAACTTGGTGAGGACCCATCGGTGCCGGGCCAGCCCCCAGTGCGTGCCGAGGGACAGCACCACCCCGCTGGCCAGCGAGGCCACGGCGACCGGGAGCACCAGGTCGTCCGTGAGGACCCGCATCGCCCGGTAGGCGGCCGCGGCGGTCTCCGTGGCGCCGGCCGTGAAACCGGTGACGCCCAGGGTGAGGAGTCCGGCGGTGAGTCCCAGCCAGCTGACGGACACGGCGACATGGACGACGAGGAGGGCCCGGCGGGCGGGTCGGCGCAGCTGCATGCCTCCACGGTGGCGGGCGGCGGGTGACGGTACATCTGACGGCGGGAGTATCCGCGGGTACGCGGTGGCGAGTACGGCCCGGCCTCCGCCCGCCCGCACCGGCCTCTTGGGCAGGTTCTAGGCTCCGCCCATGAGCAAGCTGCATCTGTTCGACATGGACGGCACCCTGCTCCACGGGTCCGCGGCCGCCGTTGAGATCTCCCGGCAGCTGGGGCTGGACGGGGAGATCGCCGCGTTGGAGCGGGCGTTCGCGGCCGGTGAGCTGACCCCGGCGGGCTTTGCGCAGCGGGCGTGTGCGCTGTGGGCCGCGGACCTGACCGAAGTTCAGGTGGCGGCGGCCTTCGAGGGCGCGCCGTGGCTGGCCGGCATCCGGGACGTCTGGGCCGATATCCGGGCCCGCGGCGAGCGGTGCGCCGTGATTTCCCTCTCGCCGGGCTTCTTCGTCGAACGGCTGCTGGCATGGGGTGTCGACACCGCGCACGGCTCCCGGTGGCCCGCGGTGCCGATCCGGGAACCGCTGGAACCGGCCGGCATTCTCTCGTCGTCAGCGAAGGTACGCATCGCGGACGACCTCTGTGCGCGGTACGGGCTGACCCGCGGAGACTGCGTGGCGTACGGCGACTCGATGTCGGACGCCGAACTCTTCGCGGTGGTACCGAAGTCGGTGGCGGTGAATGCGGATCACCATGTCAGCGACCTGGCCACGTATGCGTACACGGGGCGTGATCTGCGCGAGGCATACGAACTAGTGCGTACCGGCGAGTAATTCGTCAGGCCGGGCGCTTTCTGCGGTGGATTCGTCCGCTGTGCACAAGGAAATTGCCGTCTGTGGGGAGGATCACTGATATTGGTGGGGGCGCGCTGAGTGTTCCCAGATCGGGGCTTGTGGTTTCAACTACTGCCGGTATGGTCGAGTCCGGCTTGGCGGGGGTGAGGGTCTCCGTGGGCGCGTGGACGGCAGGGCAAAGCTCGTCAGCCTAGCGGGGAAGCGGCCCGCGTCACCCGGACTTCCGGCTATTTGTCCGGTGCGATGAGGTGGAGTGGCATGCTGACGGTACGGCATCTGTGCCGCTTGCCGTAGGGAAGTAGGAGATGTCCGCTTTAGGGGATGTTGCCGGAATCGCTTGAGTCGATTAAGAATTCCGGACAGGGCGGGGGAATTCCGGGCGGTTCCGGTCAGCGGAACGGCAAAGACAACCGAAAGACGTTCGAGGCGAGGCAGACCATGGACGCTCCAACCACCACGTCGGCCGATAACGGCTCTTCTGGCGGCAGCAGCGGCGATTGGGGTTGGTTCTCTCCGCCGTCGAAAAAATCTTCCGGAGATCGACAGCCCCGGCAAAACAGCCAGGACGGGCAGCAATCGCCGCAGGACGGCCGTAACGACCCGGGCGAACACGTCGAAACGGAACAGATGCCCAGCCGTCCCGTGAATCCGATACGCCCGGTGGGTACCGCCGCCGAGCGGGAGCCGCAGCGGGTGCCGCGACAGAGCCCGCAGCCGCAGTGGGAGACGGCCCGTCAGCCCGATGCCCACGCCTACGCCCAGCAGCCCGCACCCGCCGCCCCGCGCCCCGAGGTCGAGCCGGAGCCGGTCCACGAGCCGGCCGCACGGAACCCGTTCGAGGCTTTCGGCATATCCGTCGCACCCGCCACGGCGGCTCCCGCCCCGCCTGCCCCCTCGGCCCTGTCTGCCCCCTCGGCACCTGTGGCATCCCCGGCCCCTGTGGCACCCCCGGCTCCCGCGGCATCCCCAGCACGTGTGGCACCCACGGCCCCCGCCAGCACCTCCGCTCCCTCGGCCTCTCCCGCACCGCCGGTGTCCCCCGCACCGCCGGTCTCCCCCGCACCGCCGGTCTCCCCCGCACCGCCGGTGTCCTCGGCACCGCCCGCCCCGGCGCCCACCCTCGCCACACTGGAAGCCACCGGCTCGTCCGACGCGGCGGCCTCTCCCGACGCGGTCCTCATCCGTCGCACCATGGCCGAGATCGAGCCCGTGGCCGACAAGGTCACCTCGTACTTCTACGCGCTGTTGTTCGTCCAGCACCCCGATCTGCGGGCACTGTTCCCCGCCTCGATGGACGCCCAGCGCGACCGGCTCTTCAAGGCGCTGCTCACCGCCGCCCAGCACGTGGACAACGCCGAGGTGCTCACCCAGTACCTCTCCCAGCTCGGCCGCGGGCACCGCAAGTACGGCACCCAGCCCGACCACTACCCGGCGGTCGGCGAGTGCCTGCTGAGCGCGCTCTCCCGCTACGCCACCTCCAGTTGGAGCCAGGAGGCCGAGGCCGCGTGGGTGCGCGCGTACATCGCGATCTCGCAGATCATGATCGACGCGGCGGCCGAGGACGAGGCGGTCGCCCCCGCCTGGTGGCAGGCCGAGGTCGTCGCGCACGAGCTGCGCACCCCCGACACCGCGGTGGTGACGGTCCGACCGGACCAGCCGTACCCGTTCCGCGCCGGGCAGTACACCAGCCTGGAGACCCCGTGGTGGCCGCGGGTCTGGCGGCACTACTCCTTCGCCTCGGCGCCGCGTTCGGACGGACTGCTCTCGCTCCACGTGAAGGCGGTGCCGGCCGGTTGGGTCTCCAACGCACTGGTGCACCGCGCCCGACCCGGTGACGTCCTGCGGCTCGGTGCGCCGGCCGGCTCGATGACCGTCGACCACTCCACCGGCAACGGCCTGCTGTGCGTCGGCGGCGGCACCGGTATCGCACCCATCAAGGCGCTGATCGAGGACGTCGCGCACCACGGCGCCCGGCGCCCGGTGGAGGTCTTCTACGGCGCCCGCAGCGAACACGACCTGTACGACATCGACACCATGCTGCGCCTGGAGCAGACCCACCCCTGGCTCTCCGTCCGCCCCGTCGTCGCCATCGGGCCGGGCACCCGGGGCGGGCCCGCCACCATCAGCGGTCAACTCCCCGACGCAGTGCGGCAATACGGCCCGTACCGGGAGTACAACGCATATCTTTCCGGACCGCCGGGACTGATCCGTAGCGGCGTGGAGGCATTGGTGGGGGTCGGTATTCCGGCCGAGCGGATACGGCACGACTCCATCGAAGAGCTGGTATCGACGGGAGACTGAAGTCTTGGCAGGCGAAGGTGAATACGGTCGGCCGACGGAGGGACGGGGGCTGCGCCTACCGGCGGAGCGCCCCGGGAGCGACGGTGAGCACCTGGTGCAGCAGAGACTCGGGACGTCCGGGCGCGCCGACCGCTTCTACACGGACCAGGTCCTGGACCATCTCAACGTGCGGATGCAGGAGTTCGTCGCCCGCCAGGAGATGTTCTTCCTGGCCACGGCGGACCGGCACGGCGAGTGCGACTCCACCTTCCGGGCCGGGCCGCCCGGATTCGTGCGGGTGCTGGGCGACCGGCTGCTGGCGTACCCGGAGTACCGCGGCAACGGCGTCATGGCGTCCATCGGCAACCTCTCCGAGAACCCGCGGCTGGGCATCCTCATGATCGACTTCACCCGCGACCGGATAGGTCTGCACATCAACGGCCGGGCCCGTGTGGTGCTGGACGAGGACATGCGGGTCCACTACCCGGACCTCCCGGTGGACCCGATCCCCGGCCGCCGGGCGCAGCTGTGGGTGATGGCCGAGGTCGAGGAGGCGTACATCCACTGCGCCAAGCACATCCCGCACCTGCAGAAGGTCCCGGCGAAGGAGCGCGGCGCCCGGGCCTGGGGCACCGACGACGTCAAGCGCAAGGGCGGCGACTTCTTCGGGTCCGCCGTCGAGGCGGACCTGCGCACGCCCTTCCGGCGGCCGCAGCACGCCAACGAGCACCTGCGCGGCGGGCTGCACGAGGACGTCCCGGAGCCCGGGTACGGTGCCGGCCCGGCGCCCGTGCCCGGTCCGCGCCCGCCGCGGGACGACGTGGCCGCGGAGCTGAACGGGGAGTTCCTCGAACGGGTCGAGAAGGTGCTGGCCCGCGCCCAGCCGCGCCGGGCCGCCGAGGACGCGCCGGAGTTCCGCGGCTGGTTCGACCGCCGCGACGGCTGACCGCGACGGCGCCCCGGGACCATCGGCCCTGGGCGCCCTGAGGCCCGTCCCCTGGATCTGGGGTCGGACCGGCCCTACCCCAGATCGGGGGCGTGCATCGCGCGCACGCCCTCGATGTTGCCGTCCAGGTAGTGCCGCAGGGACAGCGGGACGACCTCGACCGAGGCGATCCCGACCCGGGTGAAGGGCACCCGCACGATCTCGTACTCGCCGCACGGTTCCTCGACCTCGGGGCCGTGCCGGCGGGACGGATCCATCGAGTCCAGCCGGCAGACGAAGAAGTGCTGCACCTTGACGCCGTCCACACCGCCGTCGGTGAGGTGCTCGACGGTGTCGACGAAGACCGGCACCACGTCGGTGACCTTGGCTCCCAGCTCCTCGTCCAGTTCGCGGTGGAGGGCGTCGACGACCGTGGCGTCCGCCGGCTCGACGCCGCCGCCCGGTGTGATCCAGTACGGGGACCGCCCCGGCTTGGTGCGCTTGATCAGTACGAGCTCCGCTCCGTCGAGCAGAATCGCGCGGGCGGTGCGTTTGACGACTGGCCGTACGGTCATAGGGGACAGATCCCGCAGTCACGGCCTGGTGAAACCCCCCTCGTCCCACTGCCCACGTCACCAGCCCGCCGCGGTGCGCAACAGCCACTCGTGCGCCCGCGCGATGTGCGGCAGCCCCAGCGTCCCGGTCCGTACGGCCAGGAAATAGGTGCGCAGCGGGGGCACCGGCGGGTCGAGGAGGGCGACCACCGTGCCGCTGTTCAACGCTTCGGTGCACAGGTAGCGCGGCAGGACGGCCAGCCCGGCGCCCGCCGCGACGCAGGACAGCACCGCCCGCAGATCACTGGCGACGACCGTGGCGGCGGCGGTGGGTTTGGCGTCGAAGACGGCTGCCCAGTAGCGGGCGATCAACGGCAGGCTCTCGTGGACCTCGACGAACGGGACCGGGTCCAGTACGCGGACGCCGCGGGCCTGGAGGACGCCGGGGCCGCCCAGCCGGGCCGCCCAGCGGGGCGCGGCGACCAGCACGTGCTCCTCGTCGCACAGCGGGGTGGCGGTGAGCAGTCCGCCGCGTGGTCGGGTGGTGGTGACGGTCAGATCGTGGTGCCCGGCGGCCAGGCCGTTCAGTAGCTCGTCGGCGGCGCCGAAGGCGGTGCGTATGGACAGGCCCTGGGTGATGAGCGGGCTCAGGGCGGGTAACGCGCGCTCGGCGGTGAACTCCGGTGGGCCGCCGAGGTGGAGCGTGCGGGTGGTGGAGTCCTGGTCCAGTCCGGCCTCGGTGATCTCGGTGAGGGCGTCGAGGTGGGGCGCGATCTTGTGGGCGAGTTCGTCGCCGAAGGTGGTGGCGGTGACGCCGCGGGCGCAGCGGACGAAGAGCGGGCGGCCCAATTGGCGTTCCAGGGTGCGGATTTGGCTGGTCACCGCGGGTTGGGAGAGCCCGAGCAGCGCGGCGGCCCGGGTGAACGAGCCGGCGCGGTGGACCGTGACGAAGGTGCGCAGCAGTGCCAGATCCATCGCGTACCTCCTGTGCCCCTCGGAAGCCTGGTCGCGGGCCAACTATAAATTTGTCGATAGGGCTGTGTCGCTAGCGTGATTGGACACTGACGCTCAGTCAACTAGCCTTGTTGAAGCGGTTCGTTTCACGTGAAACATCGGTCTGTGAAACGTCCGGACCGGATTCACGGGAACCGCCGGTCGGCAGGGTGACGAGGGGGGATACCCTGCCGGCCGTTCCCGTGCCGAGGTACCCGCGACGAGCGACCGCGGTGCGCTACGGGCCCAAGGGCCGCCCCGCGGCACGGCACCACGGCGCTACGCCTTCGCCGCGTCCAGCGCTCGCAGGACATCGGCGACCAGATCCTCCGGTTCCTCGACACCGACCGAGAAGCGGACGAAGCCCTCGGGTACGTCGTCGCCGCCCCAGCGGGCCCGCCGCTCGGCGGTGGACCGCACGCCGCCGAAGCTGGTCGCATCGTCCACCAGCGTCAGCGCGGCCAGAAACCGCTCCGCGTACGCCTTGTCCGGGAGGACGAAGGACACCACGCAGCCGAAGCGGCCGGGCCGCATCTGACGGGCGGCGAGCGCATGCGACGGGTCCGACGGCAGGCCGGGATGGCGCAGCCCGGTGACCTCGGGGCGGCCGGTCAGCGCGGTGGCCAGCGCCAGTGCCCCTTCTGCCTGTTGGCGGACGCGCAGCGCCAGAGTGGCCAGCGAGCGGTGCGCGAGCCAGCTCTCCATGGGGCCGGGGATCGCGCCGACCGTCTTGCGCCACAGCCGGACGTCGTCGGCCAGCGCCGCGTCCCGGGTGGTGACGTAGCCCAGCAGGACATCGCCGTGACCGGTCAACGCCTTGGTGCCGCTGGCGACCGAGAGGTCCGCGCCCAGGTCCAGCGGGCGCTGGCCGAGCGGGGTGGCGAGGGTGTTGTCCACGGCGACCAGCGCACCGCGGGCGTGCGCCGCGGCCGCCAGCCGCCGGATGTCGTAGACGTCCAGACCGGGGTTGGAAGGCGTCTCGATCCACAACAGCCGGGCGCCTTCGAGGATGCCGGGCTGAGCGTCGAGGGCGGCATCAACGGGGGTCTGCGAAGCACGGGTTGATAGGCGGTGGTCGGCAGGCGGGCGGGGGACGCGGACCTCGATCCCGTAGCTCTCCAGGCGGGCGCGGACGGCGGGCAGGAGCTGGTAGCCGTCACCGGGGAGCACCACCGCGTCGCCGGTGCGCAGCTGGGAGAAGAGCACAGCGGTGATCGCCGCCATCCCGGAGGCGAAGGCGACGGTGTGGGCGGGCTCGTCCGGCGACTCCAGCTCGCCGATGGCGGCTTCCAGCCGGGTCCAGGTGGGGTTGGTGTCGCGGCCGTACGTATACGGGCCGGTGGCCTCGCCCGGGAGGTGGAAGTGGGCGGCGAACACCGGGCCGGGAAGTGCTGGTTCATGGGCCTTGGGCTCCGGGAGCCCGGCCCGCACCGCACGGGTGCCGTCGCCGGTCATGCGCTCTCCTTGTGGTGGGGGTGGTGCAGGCCCGGCCGCGGCTCGGCGGGGCCGGGCGAGCCGGAGGTGACCTCGGCGCGAACCGCCTCCAAGAGGCCGTCGCAGGCCGTCTCGATCATCTCCAGGCACCCCTCGAAGCCGGCGAAGCCGCCGTAGTAGGGGTCCGGCACGTCGAGGTCAGCGGGGTCCGTGGCCGGGCCGGTCCGGCAGCTGTACGCGCGCAGCAGCCGGACCTTGGCGGCGTCCTCGGCGGTCGGGGCCAGCCGGCGCAGCTCGCGCAGATGACCCGAGTCGAGCGCGATGACCAGGTCGCGGCGGGCGAACCAGGAGGCGCGGAACTGCCGGGCGGCGTGCGCGGTCGGATAGCCGCCGGCGCGCAGGACGGCGATGGTGCGGGGGTCGGCTCCGTCGCCTTCGTGCCAGCCACCGGTGCCGGCGCTGTCGACCTCGACGAGCGCGTCGAGTCCATCCTCCGTGATCCGGGCACGGAAGACGGACTCGGCCATCGGCGAGCGACATATGTTGCCGGTGCAGACGAAGCAGACGCGGTAGCAGGTGGTCAAGCGTCAGTCCTTGTCGGGAAGGAGCACGTGCATCGCCCAGGAGACGATGGAGACGATCACGCCGCCGAGCAGCGCCGTCCAGAAGCCGTCCACATGGAAGGCGAGGTCGGCCTTGCCGGCGACCCAGGAGGTCAGCATCAGCATCAGCGCGTTCACGACCAGCGTGATCAGGCCGAGCGTGAGGATGAACAGGGGGAAGGAGAGCAGCTTGACCACGGGCTTGACCAGGAAGTTGACCAGCCCGAAGATCAGCGCCACTAGGACCAGCGTGAGCACCTTGCGGCCGGTGTTCTCACCGGTGAGTGTGATGCCTTTGAGGAGCCAGATGGCCACGGCCAGGGCCGCGGCGTTGGCGAGCGTCTTGACCAGAAAATGCTTCATGGTGAGATCGTCGCAGACGACTGCCGACAGGTGAGAGGTGCGAACGGGATGAAGGCTTTCCGACTGGATGAACTCGAAGCGGAACGGGTCGCGAATGACGGCGCGTATCTGCAGTTCCTCCGGGAACGCACCATGTCGGTGGGGCTGTACGCGCTGGACGCCGGCGCCGTCGACCCGCAACAGCCGCACGCCCAGGACGAGGTGTACCTGGTGGTGAGCGGCCACGGGGCGATCACCGTGGGGACGGAGACGGAGTCGGTGGCCCGCGGCAGCGTGGTCTACGTACCCGCCGGGGTGCCCCACAAGTTCCACCACATCAGCGAGGACCTACGGGTCGTGGTGGTGTTTTCTCCGCCCGAAAGCTGAGGGCCGGACCCCGGAACCCGTAGGGGTCAGCTCAGGGGAGAGCCGGGGCTGCCAGGCCCCCGCGGCGGCCTCCGGCGCCCTAGCATCGTTGGTGTACAGGGGACCGGAGACGCGGCGCGACGGACGCGGAGCACGCGGACGGTGCCACCGGAGCGGCACAGGCCGACAACAGCGCGCAAGACAGAAAGAAGGGCAGAGCAGTGGCTGGTAAGGGGATACTCGCAGGGCTTCCGTGGTGGGTCACCTGGGTCGTGGTGCCCGTCATCCTGATCGTCGTTTTCGGCGGACTGATCACCGCCGCGCTCGGCTTCCTGATCGGCCTGCTCTTCAAGGTGCTGATCGCGGCGGCCCTGATCGCCGGTGTCATCTACCTCGTGCGCAGGTTCACCGGGTCCTCGTCCTCGTCCTCGTCGAAGAGCGACTGGTAGGCCGAGCCCCGAGCGCGACCGGTACTCCGACCCGCACCGTCCGAAGACGCCCTGCCCCCGCCCGGGAGCAGGGCGTCCGGCGTTCGGGGCCGCTGCTCGACACTCCCGCGGCGAGGCCGAACGGGGATCGGAATCCGGTCCGCCGGTCATTCTCGTACGGTCGGCGTCCACAGCGTTCCACCTGTTCACCAAGAGTGTGTAGCTTGCTCCGTAGCGTCATCGGGTCCGGGGAGGCGCTCAAGGCCGGGTTAACTCCAGGACTTTCGGCTCCTGTGCCGGATCGCCCGGGTTACAGTGCGGACGCAGGCGTCTTCCGGACGTTGACGTTCCGGAAAATACCGAGCGATCGGGCCGGGCATCGCGTCGGACGTCAGGGGAGACGCACGGTCGCGGGAGCGGATCCCGTGGCCGGGGCCGCGGGACCATGGCGCTCGGACCTGGGGGTTGCGTTGGTGATCGGCAACGACGAATCCGGCTCGCACCCCACCCTGATCGGGTCGGTGCAGCGGGCGCTGCGGCTCCTGGAAGCGGTGGCCACGCACACCGACGGTGCGCCCGCCAAGCAACTGGCCAGGGAGGCCCAACTTCCGCTTCCCACCACCTATCACCTGCTGCGAACGCTGACCCACGAGGGCTATCTGCGCCGGGAGAACGGCGTCTTCGTCATCGGCGAGGGCGCCGAGTCCATCGGTCGGGCGGGGGCCCGACGGCGGCAGCGCCGGCGGCTGGCCGATGCGCTGGCCGTGGCGGGCCGCGAACTCGGCGCCGCCGTCTACTTCGCCGTCTACCGCGAGGGCGAGGTGGAGGTGGTGGCGATAACCGACGATCCGGCGCGGCCGCCCGTCGAGGAATGGGCCGACTTCCGCTCCACCGCCCACACCCATGCGATCGGGCAGTGCCTCCTGGCGCAGCTCGACGAAGCGACCCGGAAAGAGCACTTGGCCCGCTATCCGGTGCAGTCGATGACGCCCTTTTCGGTGCGTTCCGAGGGTGATCTGCTGAATCGGCTGGCTACGGTGCGTCGCGGCCAAGTTGCCTATGATCGCCAGGAATATGCCTTGGGCACGGTGTGCTCGGCGATTCCCATCCGGGTCGGCTCCGCCGCCGCGACACTGGCGGTTTCTCTTCCTGCGACGGAAGCGCACCGATTGCATGCAGTTACGGAACGACTACGGAAAATGGCGGAGACGGTACTAACGACACTCGCCTTCTCTATCAGTATCTGAAAACTCACTCCTTGTGATCTGCCTGCATGTGACCGACGATGGCGTCAATAGGGCTTCCAGGGATGATTCCCGGCCATCTCCGATCAAGCGCGGGGCAGTGGTTGATGAACGACACGGTTCAGGCAGAAGTGATCATGAGCTTCCTGGTCTCGGAGGAGCTCGCCTTCCGGATCCCGGTGGAGCTGGAATTCGACAGCGCCGATCCCTACGCCGTCCGGCTCACCTTCGATCTCCCCGGGGATGCGCCCGTGACCTGGGTGTTCGGCCGTGAACTGCTGCTGGACGGGCTGAGCCGGCCGGCCGGCGAGGGGGACGTCCGGGTCGAGCCGTCCTCCCCCGAGCACCTCAGCGATGTCTACATCAGCCTTCAGGTCGGCGCCGAGCGGGCTCTCTTCCGGGCCAGCGCACCGCCGCTGATCGCCTTCCTGGATCGCACGGACCGCATCGTTCCGCTCGGCAAGGAGGAGGTCTGCGACACCCTGGAGGCCGCGCTGGACCGGATCCTTACGGAGGCTCCGGCCGGCTGATACCGCCGACCACAGCCCGTTCACTCCCCCTGTCGCCGCCGCCCGGCCAGCTGCCGATCGTCCCTGCCCTGTCGCCCCAACGCCCTTCGCCCGCCCGACCCTTCCCCCCTCGGCCCGTCTCGCTTCCGCGCTGCGCGCTCAGTGCTTACGGCGTCGCCCGTGCGCCGCGCGCCGCCCGCCGCGTCCCCCGATGGCCGGCACCCGCCCCGTCCCGCCCGGCACCGGACGATCCGCCGAGACCACCAGGGCTGCCAGCAGCGTGGTCACCGGCACCGACGCGACCAGCCCGATGCTGCCCACGAGGGTGCGGACGATCTCCTCCGCGACCACCTCGCTGCTGGCGACCGTACCGACGCTGCTCTGTGCGATCGAGAACAGCAGGAGCAGGGGCAGTGCGGCGCCCGCGTAGGCCATGACGAGGGTGTTCACCACCGACGCGATGTGGTCCCGCCCGATCCGCATCGCCGCGCCGTACAGCTTGCGCCAACCCGCCGACGGATCGGCCTCCTTCAGCTCCCAGACCGCCGCGGTCTGGGTCACCGTCACATCGTCGAGCACCCCCAGTGAGCCGATGATGATCCCCGCCAGCAGCAGACCGCGGATCTCGATGTTCGGGTACAGCCCGTGCACCAGACCGGTGGTGTCGTCCGTGTTGCCGGTCAGCAGCGCCCAGCGGGTGAAGATCGAGCCCAGCAGCCCGATGAGCAGCAGGGAGGCGAGGGTGCCGAGCACCGCCACGGAGGTACGGGCCGTCAGCCCGTGGCACATGTAGAGCGCGATCAGCATGATCGCGCTGCCGCCGACCATCGCCACCACCAGCGGATCGGAGCCCTGGAGGATCGCCGGGAGGATGAACAGCGTCAGCAGGCCGAAGCTGGTGGTCAGCGCCACCAGCGCCAGCACCCCGCGCAGCCGCCCGACGATCACCACCGCAACGGCAAAGATCGCGGCCAGCACCCACATCGGAACGGTGCGGTCGACGTCGGTCACCGCATACTGCAGATCCCTCGGCGCCTTGGGGGAGTAGGAGACGACCACGTCCTGCCCGGTCGTGTAGTGCCGCGGGGCGTCCGGCGTCACCACCGTCTGGAAGGTCCGGCCGGCGTTCTCCCCCGTGGTGACCTTGACCGTCGCCTGCTCGCAGGGCTTGTCGCGGGACGCGCCGGCGGCCGGCGGTTGGCCCCCGGGCGCGGTGGGCTGCGGCTGCTGCTCGGCATGTACCGCCGCGCAGTTCACCTCCTCGACCTTGGTGATCCGGGCCTTCTCGGTGGGTTGGTCGAAACCCACCCCCGACGGCTTGTGGGACGGCGCGCCACCGGGCCAGAGGACGATCAGACCGACCGCGACCGCGGCCGCGAACGGGATCAGGACGGCGGCGATGACCTTGCGCAGATGCCGGGAGACGGGGGCGGCCGGCCCGTGGCTGTGCGTGTGCGCAGGGCCGGCGGCGAGGTGCTGGGCTTCGGGAGGGCTCACCGCCCGATCATCGCAAGAACCCGTGGGCCCCCTGTTCACACCGCGGCATCGGCCGCTACCGTGGTGGCACCTTTGCAATCGCGGGAGCTCGGAGCACCGGGCTGAGAGGGCGCTGACCTCCGTCCCAGCGGTGTTTCACGTGAAACACCGGATGACGGAAGCCGCTGCGTCGACCGCCGAACCTGTTACCGGGTAATGCCGGCGTAGGGAGTTGGGTCTACATGACTCTGCAGGATGCACGCACGCCTGAAAACGGCTCGACCGACGGCGAAAAGCCGCAGATCGGCTGGCACAAGGGCTATGTCTCCGGATCGCGTCCGGACCTCCGGGTCCCGGTCCGGCGGGTGCACCTCACCAACGGCAAGGACGTGACGCTCTACGACACGTCAGGGCCGTACACCGACCCCAATATCGAAACCGACGTCCGCCGCGGGCTGGCGCCGCTGCGGGAGAACTGGATCATCGCGCGCGGCGACACCGAGGAGTACGCGGGCCGCCCGATGCGTCCCGAGGACGACGGGGTCAAGCACACCTCACCGCGCGGTGGCCTGCGGAACCTCGACGCGGTCTTCCCCGGCCGGCCGCGTCAGCCGCGCCGTGGCCGGGCCGGCACCCCGGCCACCCAGCTCGCGTACGCCCAGCGTGGCGAGATCACCGCGGAGATGGAGTACGTCGCCCTCCGCGAGAACGTCTCCCCCGAGTTCGTACGGGACGAGATCGCCGCCGGCCGGGCGGTGCTGCCGGCCAACGTCAACCACCCGGAGATCGAGCCGATGATCATCGGCAAGAACTTCCTGGTGAAGGTGAACGCCAACATCGGCAATTCCGCGGTCACTTCCTCCATCGAGGAGGAGGTGGAGAAGATGACCTGGGCGACCCGTTGGGGCGCCGACACGGTCATGGACCTCTCCACCGGCCGCAACATCCACACCACGCGCGAGTGGGTGCTCCGCAACTCCCCCGTGCCCATCGGCACCGTCCCCCTCTACCAGGCGCTGGAGAAGGTCGACGGCAAGGCCGAGGAGCTGACCTGGGAGATCTACAAGGACACCGTCATCGAGCAGGCCGAACAGGGCGTCGACTACATGACGGTGCACGCCGGTGTGCTGCTCCGCTACGTCCCGCTCACCGCCAACCGGAAGACCGGCATCGTCTCCCGCGGCGGCTCGATCATGGCGGCCTGGTGCCTGGCGCATCACCAGGAGTCCTTCCTCTACACGAACTTCGAAGAGCTCTGCGACATCCTCGCCGCCTACGACGTCACCTTCTCCCTCGGTGACGGCCTGCGTCCCGGCTCCATCGCGGACGCCAACGACGAGGCGCAGTTCGCCGAGCTGCGGACCCTCGGCGAGCTGAACACCATCGCCAAGCGGCACGGCGTGCAGACCATGATCGAGGGCCCGGGCCACGTCCCGATGCACAAGATCAAGGAGAACATCGACCTCCAGCAGGAGATCTGCGAGGAGGCCCCGTTCTACACGCTCGGCCCGCTCACCACCGACATCGCGCCCGCCTACGACCACATCACCTCCGGTATCGGCGCCGCGATGATCGCCTGGTGGGGCACCGCGATGCTCTGCTACGTCACGCCCAAGGAGCACCTGGGCCTCCCGGACCGCGACGACGTCAAGACCGGCGTCATCACGTACAAGATCGCGGCCCATGCGGCGGACCTCGCCAAGGGCCACCCGGGCGCCCAGGATTGGGACGACGCGCTCTCCGACGCCCGCTTCGAGTTCCGCTGGGAGGACCAGTTCAATCTGGCCCTCGACCCGGACACCGCCCGCGCCTTCCACGACGCGACGCTGCCCGCGGAACCGGCCAAGACGGCCCACTTCTGCTCGATGTGCGGGCCGAAGTTCTGCTCGATGAAAATCTCCCAAGACATCCGTCGCGAGCACGGCGGTGCCCTGGCGATCGACGCCGACGCCGGAATGGCCGAGAAGTCACGGGAGTTCGCGGCGGCCGGCAACCGCGTCTACCTGCCGATCGCGGACTGAACGGACAGGGCGGGCGTAACGAACTGAGCGGACCGGTCCGACCGGGCGGAGCGCTCAGCGGTACGGAACGGGACCGGCCCGAAGACGCGCGTCGCGTGCGCCTTCGGGCCGTCCGTCCGTTGCCGGGCACCACGACGCACCGCTGCGCCGGTGCCTACTCCGGCCGGTTCTCGGGACCGCCGTAGTCCGGGCTGGTGAAGTCCGGGCTTGAGTAGCGGGGCCGGGACCAGGACGTGCCGGCGTCGGGACTGGTGAACCGCGGGCGGGTGTAGCCGAGCGTGGGGGTACGGCGCTCGGGCGCCGGCACGGCACGGGGGACGTACCGGACCGGATCGTCCGCGGGGTCGGCCGCGGGATCGGCCAGGGCCTCGCGGAGGAAGGGCAGCAGCCCGCGGTCCAGGAGGGCCTGTTGCCAGGCGTCGTGGGCGCTGTCCAGCGCGGCGGCCCGCTCCTCGGCCGCGGCGTCCCGCGTCGTGCCGTTGCGCAGCGCGGTGACGACCACGCAGCCCATGGCGACCAGCGCGCCGGCGGCGGCCAGCCCCGCGAAGACCCAGCCGACGCTGACCAGCGGTCGGGAGACGGCCGGGTCCGGGTCGACGGCGCGCAGCACATAGCCGATGACGAGGAAGAGCACGGCCGCGATCCCGGCGAGCACCGGCACGAGGACGGTGGCCATCGCGGCAACCCCGAAGCCGGCCGTTTCGGCGGCCGCCTCGTCGTCCTCGGTGGCCGGTCCGGTGCGCTCGTCAGAGGTCTGGTCCGCTGACGGGCCGCCCCCACCGGCGCCGGAAACGGCGGACGTCGGTGCGCGCAGCGCGGTACGCAGCTGTATGTAGCGTTCGTATTCGGCCGTCGCGCAGGCGGCGATCGCGCTGGTCGCGCTGAGCGCCATCATGCGCAACTGCTCGGTGCTGAGCCGGTTTCCGGTGACGGCGGTGAGCTCGTCCGGGCGGGTTTCGGCGGTACGCAGCGCCTCATCAAGGATCCGCGCGAATTCCGCGCGGTCCTCGTTCAGCAGGTGCGGAGCGCTGTTCATGTGGATCCCCCGAAGCTCCGTAGGGCCGTACGGGCCGGCCTGGGCCGGGCGCCGGGCGGAAACGGAGGAGAGCCTGCTACGGATAGACCGATGGTAGAGCGCCTCCGGCGCGGGGTGACAGAGAGTTTGCGGAATTTGCGTACTGCCGCGACCGGATTCCGTCCTGCTCGGTCACCCGCCGGAGTGGTGCCTGACCGTTGACCGGAGCGTCAGCCGGCCAGCGGGAGTTGGCATACCAGCAGCTTTCCGGCCATCGTGACACCGCCGTCCATGGCGATGGCCAGACCGTCCGCGTAGACGTGCGGACCGGCCACCGCGGTCCCCTCGCC
Source organism: Streptomyces sp. NPDC058000 (assembly GCF_042886435.1). NCBI lineage: Bacteria > Bacillati > Actinomycetota > Actinomycetes > Kitasatosporales > Streptomycetaceae > Streptomyces > Streptomyces sp. NPDC058000. Next base: position 360,133 of record NZ_JBHVQS010000001.1, on the reverse strand, counting down.
CTCGCCGTCCTCCGCGCCGACCTCGCCCAGCAGGTACGGGATCGGGCTGTGGCCGTGCACGACGCGGTTGCCGCCGTAGGCGTCGAGCAGTTCGCGGACGGCCTGTGCGCCGGCCTCGTCGCGGAAGGCGAACCGCTTGGTGAACTTGCGGAAGAGGTCCCAGACTTCGTCGGCGTCGCTGCGCGTCAGTACGTCGTGGACGGTGTCGTTGACCGCCTCGATCGAGTCGCCGTATTCGAGGTAGGCGGTGGTGTCGGAGTGCACGAGCAGATGCCCGTCCTCCTCCATCACGGCGTCCAGGCGGGCCATCCACTGGAGGTGGTGGTCCTCCAGCCGGTCCATGTCGGTCTTCTGGCCGCCGTTGAGGAGCCAGGCCGCCTGGAATGAGGCGGTGCCGGCGCCGGACTGGACGGGGGTGTCGCCGAACCGCTTGGCGCCCAGCAGCAGCAGCTCGTGGTTGCCCATCAGGGCCTTGCAGTAGCCGCCGGCCGCCGCGGCCTCGGCGGAGAGCTGCATGACCAGGTCGATGACGCCGATGCCGTCCGGGCCGCGGTCGGTGAAGTCGCCGAGGAACCAGAGCCGGGCGTTGCCGGCCGCCCATGTGCCGTCGGCGTCGATCAGCCCTTCGGCCGCCAGCGCGGCGCGCAGCTCGTCGTAGTAGCCGTGCACGTCGCCGACGACGTACAGCGGGCCCAGGCCGTCGGCCGCGGGGGCCCCTTCCTGCGCCGGCAGCACGGAGGGGTGGTCGATGAGGGTGTCCGTACGACCGATGACCGGCAGGTCGCGGGCGGTCGGGGTGTACTCCTCGGGCATCTGCACCGGGGGTGCGACGGGTGCCTGGAGCGGCGGTCCGGCCGGCGCTCCGGAGGGCGCCGCGGGTGGCGGAACGGATGCCGGAGGTTGTGCCCCCATGGTCCACACCATGGGTCCCTGACTGGCCCCCTGAGTCATCGACCCCTCCACCGTTGCGCCGCCGTGCACCTCTCGGACCTTTGCCTGGTCGACGGCGGTCCGCGGTGTCGTGCGCCCATCATAGGAACGCCGCTCGCGGGTTGTGACGCACCCGGGGGTGATCAATCCTGCGAAGCCCGGCGTTCGCGATGGATTTCTCCCGGGATCACCCTGTTTTTTCCTCGGCGGAGCGGGCGCCCGGAGTTCGTCGGTGCGCCCCGGCCCGCCGTGCCGGGGCGCACTCAGTCGCCGGCCGGGCCTCGCGGCGGGCTGACCGTCGTCCGTGGGGAGCGGCGCTGTGAGGAGGTCCGCACGATCAGGTCGGTCGGTATCACCTGTTCGACCGGGCAGCTGCCGTCGAGCCCTTCGATGGCGTCGATCAGGATCTGGACCACGGCGGTGCCGATGCGCCGCGGCTTCAGCGAGAGCGTGGTGATCGGCGGCTCGGTGGTGGCGTAGACGGTCGACTCGCTGCAGCAGACCAGCAGTAGGTCGTCCGGTACCCGCAAACCGTAGCGCCGGGCCGCGGCGAGCAGATCGGTGCCGTTGGGGTCGAAGAGCCCGTAGACCGCGTCCGGCCGGTCCGGGCGGGCCAGCAGTCGGTCCGCGGCCACGGCGCCCGCCCGCGGGTCGTACGCGGGATAGGACTCGTAGACCGGGTCCTGGCCGATCCGCTCGCACCAGCTCAGGTAGGCGGTGGTCGACAGTCGGGTGTAGGTGTCGGTGGTGGTGCCCGTGAGCAGGCCGATGCGGCGGGCGCCGGCCTCGGCGAGGTGGTCGAGCAGGCCGAGGACGGCCGCCTCGTGGTCGTTGTCGACCCAGCCGGTTACCGGGAGGGAGCCGCCGGGGCGGCCGTCGGAGACCACGGGGACGCCGTGTCGGACGAGCTCGGTGACGACGGGGTCGCCGTCGGCCGGGTCGATGACGACTGTGCCGTCGAGGGCGACGTTGGACCAGACGTCGTGCCGGGAGGTCGCGGGCAGGATGACCAGTGCGTAGCCGCGGGCCAGCGCGGCGGAGGTGGCGGCTCTGGCCATCTCGGCGAAGTACGCGAACTCGGTGAAGGTGAAAGGTTCATCCCCGTAGGTGGTCACGGTCAGGCCGATGAGGCCCGACTTGCCGGTACGGAGCGTGCGGGCGGCGGCGGACGGGCGGTAGCCCAGCCGATCGGCCACCTCGCGGACATGGCTACGGGTGGCATCCGGAAGCCGGCCCTTGCCGTTGAGCGCGTCGGAGACAGTCGTGATCGATACACCGGCTGCGGCGGCCACGTCCCGGATGCCCGCGCGTCCCAGTCGGCGACCGGTCGACCGGCCCACCTGGTGCTTCCCTGCTGCTGTCATGGCGAGCCGATAGTAGGGCTCGGTACGGCCATTCGCGGGTGACCGACGACGACGGAGAGAAGGCACGTTTCTGCATGGTGACGTGCCATCAATTACCTTGCAATGCAAGGGTGTTGCTTATTTTAGTGATCATTTTATGGGAGGGATGAGTGCCCCGCCTGGCGATCCGCCCAGGTCTCGAAGAGGTCTCAAGTCACCTTGACGAGGGATGCGCGCCACGGAGCGAGCCACCGGCGCGCGGGGTTCTGCATAGCGCGCCCCCAGGGATGCGCGCCCGGCGCTCGCCACGGTGGAGCCCGCGGAAGGACTGTCCCTTCAGGGCCTGACGCCGGACGGGGCAATCCTCATAAGGTGTGCAGTATTGGAGTCGAGAGGGACGGTTGAGGAGGACCTGCGGTGAGCGAGAAGACCCCGAGGCTGCGTGCTGCGCTGGACGGTATTCCCACCTACAAGCCGGGGCGGCCGGCGGCGACCGGCGGTCCGGTCACCTACAAGCTGTCCTCCAACGAGAACCCCTACCCGCCGCTGCCGGGCGTCCTGGAGAGCGCGGTGGCGGCCGCCGGATCGTTCAACCGCTACCCCGACATGGCGTGCACGGGCCTGATGGCGGAGCTTGCCGACCGGTTCTCGGTGCCGGTGGACCACCTGGCGACCGGCACCGGGTCGGTCGGCGTGGCCCAGCAGCTGATCCAGTCGACGTCCGGTCCCGGGGACGAAGTGATCTACGCCTGGCGGTCGTTCGAGGCGTACCCGATCATCACCCAGGTCTCCGGTGCGACGTCGGTGCGGGTGCCGCTCACCTCCGGTGAGGTGCACGATCTGGAGGCGATGCTGGCGGCGATCACCGAACGGACCCGGCTGATCTTCGTCTGCAACCCCAACAACCCCACCGGCACCGTCGTGCGCCGTGCGGAGCTGGAGTCCTTCCTGGACCGGGTGCCGGACGATGTGCTGGTGGTGCTGGACGAGGCGTACCGGGAGTTCGTCCGCGACGCGGACGTGCCGGACGGGATCGAGCTCTACCGCGACCGTCCCAATGTGTGCGTGCTGCGCACCTTCTCCAAGGCGTACGGCCTGGCGGGGCTGCGGTTGGGCTTCGCGGTGGCGCACCCGGAGGTGGCCGCCGCGCTGCGCAAGACGGCGGTGCCGTTCGGCGTCAGCCAGCTCGCGCAGGAGGCCGCGGTGGCGTCGCTGCGCAGTGAGGCGGCGCTGCTGGAGCGGGTCGACGCGCTGGTCGCCGAGCGGGCCCGGGTCTACGACGCGCTGGTGACGCAGGGCTGGACCGTCCCGGTGTCGGAGGCGAACTTCGTCTGGCTGCGGCTGGGGGACCGGACCACCGAGTTCGCCGAGGCGTGCGAGCGGGCCGGGGTGGTCGTGCGGCCGTTCGCGGGGGAGGGCGTGCGCGTGACGATCGGGGAGAAGCCGGCGATGGATCTGTTCCTGCAGGCGGCGGAGGAGTTCCGCAAGGCGCTGTAGTCGGTTTCCGGTCCGCTGGTAGGCGATGTGCCTTCCAGCGGCGGAGTTCTCTGAGGCCGTGGGTCCCGCCGGACCCGCGGCCTCAGGCGTCTGTGGCCTCAGACCTTCTGGACGTGGATGGCGTCGCCGCCGCGGACGGTGGCCAGTGCGCGCGGGTCGCCGTCGATGCGGCCCAGGACGTTGCAGGGGGAGGCGAGTCGGGACTCTCCGCCGCGGGATATCGGGGTCGGGCCGTAGGGGAGCGCGAGGGCGTTGCCCTCGGTCCAGAAGGCGACCGTGCCGGGTTCGACGACCTGGCGGGCGTCGGTCTCCAGGGCGGGGGCGAGCCCGGTGTCGAAGTAGACCTCCTCGCCCCAGGTGTGTGCGGTGGCCTGGATCGGCAGGGCGGCGAGGAGCGTGGTGGCGGTCGGGGTGTCGTCGAGCGTGGCGGTCACGTGCCCGGCGGGCCAGGAGATGCGGATCTTCATGGCGACGCATTCAACAATATGTTGAAGCTGTGCGGAAGGGTGCGCACATAACCTCGGCATAAGCGTTCACGGGCCATGGATTCGAGCGTGACCGCAGTCACGTACCCCCCTTCCCCAAGGTGTGAATGCCATGGGAGATAATGCTTGTGAATGTGAACGCGTTCACAAGCTCGCGTCTGGTATGTGCTGCTTTGTGCTGCACAAAAAGGACATAGCCGTCGTGAAACGGCGACGCAAGGACGTAAGGAGGCCGCGACGTGGAACTGGCGTTGGCGCCAGAGACTATGGCGCGATGGCAATTCGGCATCACGACCGTCTACCACTTCTTGTTCGTCCCGCTGACGATCTCCCTCGCCGCTTTGGTGGCCGGACTTGAGACCGCATGGGTGCGAACCGGTAAGCAGAAGTACCTCAAGGCCACCAAGTTCTGGGGCAAACTGTTCCTGATCAATATCGCGATGGGCGTCGTCACCGGCATCGTCCAGGAATTCCAGTTCGGTATGAACTGGTCGGACTACTCGCGGTTCGTCGGGGACATCTTCGGTGCGCCGCTCGCCTTCGAAGCCCTGATCGCGTTCTTCTTCGAGTCCACCTTCATCGGCCTGTGGATCTTCGGCTGGGACAAGCTGCCGAAGAAGATCCACTGCTTCTGCATGTGGATGGTGTCGATCGGCACCGTGCTCTCGGCGTACTTCATCCTCGCCGCCAACTCCTGGATGCAGCACCCGGTCGGTTACAAGTACAACCACGTCACCGGGCGGGCCGAGCTGACCGATTTCTGGAAGGTGCTGACGCAGGACACCACCCTCGTTGTCGTCTTCCACACCCTGACCGCGGCCTTCCTGACCGGTGCCGCTTTCATGGTCGGCGTCTCCGCGTACCACCTGATGCGGAAGAAGCACGTCAAGGTCATGCGGACGTCGCTGCGGCTCGGGCTGGTCACGCTGGTCATCGCGGGACTGCTCACCGCGGTCAGTGGCGACTCGCTCGGCAAGGTCATGTTCAAGCAGCAGCCGATGAAGATGGCCTCGGCCGAGGCGCTGTGGGACAAGGCCGCGCCCGCGCCGTTCTCGGTCTTCTCGTACGGCGACGTCGCCAAGGGCCACAACAAGGTCGCCATCGAAATACCGGGTCTGCTCTCCTTCCTTGCGCACAGCGACTTCTCCTCGCCGGTGCCCGGCATCAACGACGTCAACAAGTCCGAGCAGCAGAAGTTCGGGCCCGGCGACTACCGGCCCAACATCCCGGTCACCTACTGGGGCTTCCGCTGGATGATCGGCTTCGGGATGACGTCCTTCGTCATCGGTCTGGCCGGGCTGTGGCTCACCCGCAAGAAGTTCTGGCTCGCGCCCGGGCTACGAACCAGCGACGACGAAGCACCGCACCTCGCGCTCACCAAGAACACGTTGCTGGGTGACCGTCTGGCCAAGTGGTACTGGCGACTGGCCTTCGTCACCCTCGGCTTCCCGCTGATCGCCAACTCGTGGGGCTGGATCTTCACCGAGATGGGCCGCCAGCCCTGGGTCGTCTACGGCGTGCTGCGTACCCGCGACGCGGTTTCGCCGGGTGTCACGCAGGGCGAGGTGATCACGTCCCTGGTCGTCTTCACCACGCTCTACGCGATCCTCGCCGTGGTCGAGGTCAGGCTGCTGGCCAAGTACATCAAGGCCGGACCCCAGGAGCTCACCGACTCCGACCTCAACCCACCCACCAAGATCGGTGGCGACCCCACCGATGCCGACCGGCCGATGGCCTTCTCGTACTAGGAGGCGACCATGCAACTCCACGACGTTTGGTTCGTCATCATCGCCTTCCTCTGGACCGGGTATTTCTTCCTGGAAGGCTTCGACTTTGGGATCGGCGTGCTCACCAAGCTGCTCGCCCGGGACCGGAGCGAGAAGCGGGTACTGATCAACACCATCGGACCGGTCTGGGACGGCAACGAGGTCTGGCTGCTCAGCGCGGGCGGCGCGACGTTCGCGGCCTTCCCGGACTGGTACGCGACCCTCTTCTCCGGGTTCTACCTGCCGCTGCTGCTGATCCTGGTCTGCCTGATCGTGCGCGGTGTCGCGTTCGAGTACCGCGTCAAGCGGCCCGAGGATCGCTGGCAGCGCAACTGGGAACACGCGATCTTCTGGACCTCGCTGCTGCCCGCGCTGCTGTGGGGGGTGGCCTTCGGCAACATCGTCCACGGCGTGAAGATCGACGCCCACAAGGAGTACGTCGGCGGTCTGCTCGACCTGTTCAACCCGTATGCGATCCTCGGCGGTCTGGTCACGCTGACGCTGTTCACCTTCCACGGTGCGGTGTTCGCCTCGCTGAAGACCGTGGGTGACATCCGGGGGCGGGCGCGCAGGATGGCGGGCGTCCTCGGGCTGATCACGGCCGTGCTCGCGGTCGGCTTCCTGGGGTGGACCCAGGCCGACAAGGGGGACGCCAGCAGCCTGGTCGCCATGATCGTGGCGGTGGTGGCGCTGGTCGCCGCGCTCGGGGCCAACAAACTCGGGCGCGAGGGCTGGGCGTTCGCCTTCTCCGGGATCACCATCGCGGCGGCGGTCGCCATGCTGTTCCTGACGCTCTTCCCGAACGTCATGCCGTCCACGCTGAACGAGAGCTGGAGCCTCACGGTCACCAACGCCTCGTCCAGCCCCTACACCCTGAAGATCATGACGTGGTGCGCCGGGATCGCCGCACCGATGGTGATGCTCTACCAAGGGTGGACCTATTGGGTGTTCCGCAAGCGGATCGGCACCCAGCACCTCGCCGAAGCCCACTAGCTGAGTCCCGCCCCGCCCCGCCCTGCCAGGGCGGGGCTCGGGAGAACGGAAGGTTTCACGTGAAACCGGTCGACCTGCGCCTGCTCCGATACGCCCGCGCCACCCGCGGATTCCTCGTCGCGGTGGTGGTGCTCGGTCTTGCCGGGGCGGGCCTGGTCATCGGTCAGGCCATGCTGATCGCGGAGATCGTGGTCGGAGCCTTCCAACACGGCCGCCCCCTCGGTGCGCTGGTGACACCGGTGGCGCTGCTCGCCGCGGTCTCCGTCGGTCGGGGGCTGGTCTCCTGGCTCACCGAACTGGCCGCGCACCGCGCCAGCGCGTCGGTCAAGTCCGAACTGCGGATGCGACTGATCGAGTGGGCGGCGGTTCTCGGGCCCGGGGCGGCGGTGGACCGCGCGGAGGGGGTCGCGGGCGCCGGCACGTTGGAGCTGCGGACCGGGGAGCTGACGACCCTGGCCACCCGCGGCATCGACGCCCTCGACGACTACTTCGCCCGCTACCTGCCGCAGTTGGGGCTGGCGGTCGTGGTGCCGGTCGCGGTGCTGGCCCGGATCGTCATCGGGGACTGGATCTCCGCGCTGACGATCGTCGTCACCCTGCCGTTGATCCCGCTCTTCATGGTCCTGATCGGCTGGGCCACCCAGTCGCGGATGGACCGCCAGTGGCGGCTGCTCTCCCGGCTGTCCGGGCACTTCCTCGACGTCGTCGAGGGGCTGCCGACCCTCAAGGTCTTCGGCCGGGCCAAGGCCCAGGCCGCCTCCATCCGTGCGATCACCAGCGAATACCGCCAGGCCACCCTGCGCACTCTGCGGATCGCCTTCCTCTCGTCGTTCGCGCTCGAACTCCTCGCCACCATCTCGGTGGCGCTGGTCGCGGTCGGCATCGGCATGCGCCTGGTGCACGGCGAACTCGACCTCTCTACGGGGCTGATGGTGCTCGTGCTGGCACCCGAGGCGTATCTGCCGCTGCGGCAGGTGGGGGCGCAGTACCACGCCGCCGCCGAGGGACTCTCGGCGGCGGAGGAGATCTTCGCCGTGCTGGAGACCCGGCCGCGGACGCCCGGTACCGCGCCCGCGCCGGACGGCACCGGGCTCACCGTCGAGGGGCTGGTGGTCCGCCACCCCGGACGCACCGCCGCTTCGTTGCCGGCGACCTCGTTCGAGGTCCGGTCCGGGGAGACCGTTGCGCTGGTCGGCCCCTCCGGTGCCGGCAAGTCGACGCTGCTGAGTGTGGTGCTCGGCTTCACCGAGCCGTCCGAGGGGCGGGTCCTCGTCGCCGGCGAGGACATCGCCGGCCTCTCCCCCGACGACTGGCACAGCCGGATCGCCTGGGTGCCGCAGCATCCGCACCTCTTCGCCGGCTCCATCGCCGAGAACGTCCGGTTGGTGCGGCCGGACGCCGATGACGCGGCGGTCCGCGCGGCCCTGGGCGAGGCGGGGGCGCTGGACTTCGTCGACGCGCTGCCCGACGGCCCGGCGACCCGACTCGGGGAATCCGGTGCCGGGCTCTCCGCCGGCCAGCGGCAGCGCATCGCGCTCGCCCGTGCCTTCCTCGCCGACCGCCCGATCGTGCTGCTGGACGAGCCCACCGCCAATCTGGACGGCGAGACCGAGCAGGCCCTGGTCGAGGCCGTGGGCCGGCTCGTGGCCGGGCGCACGGTCCTGATGGTCGTCCACCGGCCGGCGCTGCTGGCGGTGGCCGACCGGACGGTGCGGCTGGCGGCGCCCGAGGTGGCCGCCGAGCCGGTGGACGGGGCGGCCGCCGTGCCGGGCCCGGACGCCGGTGCGGGCTCCGCTGCCGGGCCGACCCCGGCGGTGGTTGCCGGGCCGGACCAGAGCGGCGACGCCGTTCCCGGCGCCGCGCGCTCCGCGCTGGGGCGGCTGCGCGGGCTGGCCCGTGCCCGGCGGGCGCGTTTGGGGCTCGCGCTGCTGCTCGGCAGCCTCGCGTTGGGCAGCGCGGTGGGCCTGATGGCGACCTCCGGCTGGCTGATCTCGCGGGCCTCGCAGGAGCCGCCGGTGCTGTATCTGATGGTGGCGGTGACCGCGACCAGGGCGTTCGGCATCGGGCGGGCGGCCTTCCGGTACGCCGAGCGGCTGGTCGCGCACGATGCGGTGTTCCGGATGCTCGCCGATGTCCGGGTGGCCGTCTTCCGGCGGCTGGAGCGGTTGGCCCCGGCCGGGCTCAAGGAGCGTCGCCGCGGCGATCTGCTGTCGCGGCTGGTCGCGGACGTCGACGCGGTGCAGGACTACTTCCTGCGCTGGTTGCTGCCCGTCGGGGCGGCACTGCTGGTCGGCGTGGGCACCGTCGCCTTCACCGGCTGGCTGCTGCCGGAGGCCGGGGTGGTCCTCGGGGTCGGGCTGCTGCTCGCCGGTGCCGGGGTGCCGTTGCTGTCGAGCGCGCTGGCCTGGCGTGCGGAGCGCCGGCTTGCGCCGGCCCGCGGGGTGCTCTCCACCCGCGTCGTCGATCTCCTCACCGGTACCGCCGAGTTGACGGTCGCCGGGGCCCTCAGGGCTCGTACGGAAGGGGTGCGTCGCGCGGACCGGGAGCTGACCCGGATCGCGTCGCGCTCGGCCACCGCGGCCGGGGCCGGGGCCGGTCTCTCGGCGCTGCTGTGCGGGCTGACGGTGGCCGCCGCCGCGGTGGTGGGCATCCAGGCGGTGCACACGGGTCGGCTGGCCGGTGTGGAACTGGCCGTCATCGTGCTCACCCCGCTCGCCGCGTTCGAGGCGGTGGCCGGACTGCCGCTGGCCGCGCAGTACCGCCGCCGCACCCGGCACGCCGCCGAGCGGGTCTTCGAGGTGCTGGACGCCCCGGCGCCGGTCCGTGAGCCGGATGCCCCCGCGCCCGCGCCCGACGGACCGTTCCCACTGGCGGTACGCGACCTGAGCGCGCGATACGCCGGGCAGGACCGCCCGGCGCTGGACGGTGTCGGCTTCACCCTGGAACCGGGCCGCCGGCTTGCCGTCGTCGGCCCGTCCGGATCCGGTAAGACCACGCTCGCGCAGGTGTTGCTGCGCTTCCTGGACCGGGAGTCGGGGGCGTACACGCTGGCCGGGACGGACGCCCAGGAGATGGCCGGCGACGCGGTCCGGCGGCTGGTCGGGCTGTGTGCGCAGGACGCGCACCTCTTCGACAGCTCGTTGCGGGAGAACCTCCGGCTCGCCCGGCGGGACCGCAGTGGCGGCCCGGGCAGCACCGATGACCAGGACCTCTGGGATGCGCTCGGCCGGGCGCGGCTGGCGGACTGGGTGCGTGGGCTGCCCGACGGCCTGGACACCATGGTCGGGGAGCACGGCGCCCGGCTGTCCGGTGGCCAGCGGCAGCGGCTGGCCCTGGCGCGTGCGCTGCTCGCGGATTTCCCGGTGCTGGTGCTGGACGAGCCCGCCGAGCACCTCGACCTGGCCACCGCCGACGCGCTGACCGCCGATCTGCTGGCCGCCACCGAGGGCCGGACGACACTGCTGATCACGCACCGGCTCGCCGGGTTGGACGCGGTCGACGAGGTGCTGGTCCTGGACCGCGGCCGGGTGGTGCAGCGCGGCGGTTACACGGAGTTGGCCGCGGCCGACGGGCCGTTCCGGCGGATGCTGGAGCGCGAGCGGGCGGTGGATGCGGCGTATCCGCGGATGGTGACCGCCGGGGGTGGGAGCGCGGCGGAGGACATCGGCCGGGAGCCCGCGGTGGTGCCTGCCGGAGCGCCGGCGTTGCCGGCATGACGGGCCGGGTCGGCTCTTCACGGCGGGCGGGTCGGCCTCTCGGCACGCGGCACAGGTGAGTGCGGCCCGGCCGTCCCCGGCGGGGCCGGGCTTCGCCGGATAGCTGAACTTTCCCCGGAAATGGGCCCTTATTAGGCTCGGGACATGGCAGCCACGGCAGGATCGCCCTCAGACCCCGCGGACACCGCACGCGCCGGCGGACGCCCGGACCCCATGGACGCCGCCACCGAGGCCACCCGCAGCCTCCAGGGACTGTCGTCCGAGCTGACCGCGCGGGTGCCGCAGCTGCTGGAGGCGATGCGGACGGTCGGCGCCGGGCTGGACCTGCACATCACCCTGGACCGGATCGTGGAGACCGCCGCCGAACTCGCCGATGCGCGCTATGCCGCGATCGGGATCATCGACGACGCCCGGGAGGGGTTGTCGGACTTCGTGACCTACGGCGTGACCGGGGCGCAGCACGAGCGCATCGGCGCGCTGCCCGACGGTCACAAGGGCCTGCTCGGCGCGCTGATCCACGATCCGAAGCCGGTGCGGCTGGCCGACCTCACCAAGGACCCCCGCTCGGCCGGCTTCCCGCCGGGGCACCCGCCGATGCGGTCGTTCCTGGGGGTACCGATCCGTGTCCAGGGCGAGATCTTCGGCAACCTCTATCTGACCGAGAAACGCGGCGGGGAGTTCAGCGAAGAGGACCTGCACATGGTGCGGGTACTGGCCACCGAGGCCGGTATCGCGATCGGCAACGCCCGGCTGTACGCGGCGACCCGGCAGCGGGAGCGGTGGATCGACGGTTCGGTGGCGGTGACCACCGAGCTCCTCGCCGGCAGCGATGTCGATGACGCGCTCGCGGTGGTCGCCGAGCAGGCTCGGAAGCTGGCGGATTCGGCGGCCGGCATCGTGCTGCTGCCGGACGAGGACGGCGGACTGGAGATCGTCGCGGTGTCCGCCGACGACCCGACCGGGATCATGGGGACCCAGATCCCGCGCGACAGTCCGGTGACCGAGCAACTCCTGGCTGGTGAGCCGGTGTTCGTCGACGACTCGGCCAGTGATCCGCGGATGGTCACCGACCTCGCGCCGCGGTTCGGACCTAGCATGATGCTGCCGCTCAAGAGTGGCGGCCGGGTGCTCGGCACCCTCGCCACGCCGCGGGGCCGTGGCGCCCGCGCGTTCTCCGCCGCCGAGCGGACCCTGGCCACCCAGTTCGCCGCACAGGCCGCGCTGGCGCTGGTGCTGGCCGATGCGCAGCGCGACCGGGAGCGGCTGGCGGTCTACGAAGACCGTGACCGGATCGCCCGTGATCTGCACGATCTCGTGATCCAGCGGCTGTTCGCGACGGGGATGATGCTGGAGAGCGCACAGCGCAGAACCGTGGTGCCGGAGGTGGCCCGGCGCGTCGGCAAAGCCATCGATGAACTCGACGTCACCATCCAGGAGATCAGAACCGCGATCTTCGCTCTTCAGCAGAGTCCGGCCGAGGCGCCGTCGGGGCTCCGGACCCGGGTGCTGCGGGAGGTCGGCACCGCCGCCGTGCCGCTCGGTTTCCAACCGTCGGCGCGGTTCGTCGGTCCGGTGGACTCCCGGGTCGGGGAACTGGCCGGCAAGAACCTCATCGCCGCGCTGCGCGAGGCGCTGTCGAACGCCTTCCGGCACGCCGAGGCATCCCGGATCGAGGTGGTGGTCGACGCGACGATCAGCCTGCCGGACGGTGCCCCCGGCGTCCGGTTGACCGTCGCCGACGATGGGGTGGGCATCGCGCGGGGTGGCCGCCGCAGTGGCCTCAAGAACCTCGCCAAGCGGGCGGAATCGCTGGGCGGCTCCAGCACCTACGGTCCTGGGCTGGGCGAGGGCGACGGGGGGACGATGGTGTCGTGGGAGGCGCCGCTGTAGGGGGAGCGGGTCCGGCGGGTGGCCGCTCTCCGCAGGTCGTGTTGTTTCACGTGAAACAGCCTCCCTTTTCCGGGAGTTGACCGTTTCACGTGAAACACGTGCGTCCGAGCAGCGCTCGCCGTTTCACGTGAAACAGCCCGGGCCGGACAGCGTCCGTGGTTTCACGTGAAACCACGGGGCCGTGTCACCCGGCGCTCTCCTGCCGTTCCTGGAGCAGTTTCACCGTGTGTGACAACTCCACGCTCCTGGCAATCCCCAGGCGTCTGGCAGTTCTCAACGCTCCTGAAGGATCTGTTCGATCACGGCGGCCACGCCGTCGTCGTTGTTGGATTCCGTCCGGTGAGTGGTGGCCGCCAGCACGTCCGGGTGTGCGTTGGCCATGGCGTACGAGGTGCCGGCCCAGGTGAGCATCTCGATGTCGTTCGGCATGTCCCCGAAGGCGACGACCTCGTCCGGTGAGATCCCGCGTTCCGTGCAGCAGCGGGCGAGGGTGCCGGCCTTGCTGACGCCCAGGCCGCTGATTTCCAGGAGGGCCGTGGGACTGGACCGGGTGAAGGACGCCAGGTGGCCCGCGGTGGCCCGGGCGAGCGTGAGAAAGGCGTCGGGGTCCAGCTCGGGGTGGTGCGCGAGCAGCTTGAGCACGGGCTGTTCGGAGGCGATGCTGCCGCCGCCCGCGGGGGTGGCGCTCGCGGTGCCCGGTCCGGTCGCCTCGGCGTCGGCCGCATACGGGCCGTCGGTGCCGGCAACGCCGGCCGGACCGGGGTTCGACGGTGCGGCGAAGCCCTCGGCGAGGAGCTTCTCGGCCGGTGCGATCACCGCGTCCGGGTCGAGGAGGAGGGGTGGGTACTGCGGCTCGTAGTTGATGCCACTGGTGCGCTCGACGGCGAAGGTGGTGCCGGGGGCCGCATCGCGCAGGGCGTGGACGACGCCGAGCGCCACCGTGTGGTCCAGGGGGCTGACCTCGACGAACCGGTTCCCCCGGTGCAGATCGACGACGGCCGCGCCGTTCGCGCAGATCGCCAGGCCGTGGCCGTGCACGTGGTCGCTGGCCACGTCCATCCAGCGGGCCGGGCGCCCGGTGACGAAGAACACCTCGATGCCCGCCTCCTCCGCGGCGGCGAGCGCGGCGATCGTCCGGTCGGAGACCGTCTTGTCGTCGTGCAGCAGGGTGCCGTCGAGGTCGGTGGCGATCAGCCGGGTGGGCCGGGGCGGCGTGGCGGAGGCATCAGTCACGGGGCCATCTTCGCGTACCGACGCGTACAGACGTGCGGTGGGTGGCGCACAGGCGCCCGGTGCGGAAGCGGCCGGACGGGGTTTCCGCGGCATCGCCGTACGCTCGGGGGTATGCGACTGAGCACTGTGATCCTTCCCGTCCGCCGCTGGTCCGAAGGCGGGAAGGAGGCGTGGCAGCGCGCCGAGGAGCTGGGCTTCCACGCTGCGTACACCTACGACCACCTGTCGTGGCGGAGTTTCCGCGACCAGACCTGGTTCGGCGCCCTCCCGACGCTGACCGCGGCCGCCGCCGCGACGTCCCGGATACGCCTGGGCACCCTCGTCACCTCGCCGAACTTCCGGCACCCGGTCACCCTCGCCAAGGAACTGATCTCGCTCGACGACATCAGTGAGGGCCGCGTCACGCTGGGCATCGGCGCCGGAGGCAACGGCTTCGACGCCACTGCGCTCGGCCAGGAGCCCTGGTCGCCGCGCGAACGGGCCGACCGCTTCGCCGAGTTCACGGCGCTGCTGCACCAACTGCTGACCCAGGACGCGGTCTCGCACGTAGGCACCCACTACTCCGCGGACGAGGCGCGCAACATCCCCGGCTGTGTGCAGCGGCCGCGGCTGCCGTTCGCGGTGGCGGCCACCGGTCCGCGCGGGCTGAAGCTGGCGGCCCGCTACGGCCAGGCGTGGGTGACCACCGGTGACCCCAGGGTGTCGAACGCGGGCGGTACCCCGGCCGAATCGCGGGAGGCCATCCGCAGGCAGATCGAGGGGCTGGCCAAGGCGTGCGCCGACCAGGGCCGGGACCTCGGCGAACTCCAGAAGATCATGCTGACCGGCTTCACCCCGGACCAGCCGCTGGATTCCCTGGACGCCTTCGTGGACTTCGCCGGCCGCCACGCCGAGCTGGGCATCGACGAGCTGGTCATCCACTGGCCGATCGCCGATTCAGTCTTCGCGGCCGACCCGGCGGTCTTCGAGCGGATCGCCACCGAGGGGCTGGCGCAGCTCGGCGCATAGCGGCGCATCCGCGACGTCGGGCCGTACGTCCTGGTTTACCTCAGCATCCGGCCGGGGCTTTACCCGGTATATAGCCATCAAGAGGGAGAATTAGGGCAGCGGCGCAGTGTGCGGGGCCCGGCGTGCGGACGAAGTCGGCGCGCGACCGGGCCGGGGCACTGCGCGAAGTGCGGTGCGTTGTGGAGGAGCCATGGCACAGACCCGATTCGCCCCGGACCGTGGGCTGACCTCGCGCATGGTCATGACGATGTTCTTCATCGGGCTGCTGTACGTCGTGGTCGTCAGTGCGCTGGTGGTGCTGCTCAAGGGCGCCTGGGTGGTGGTGCTGCTGATCGCGGGGGCCATGTTCGTCGCGCAGTTCTGGTTCAGTGACCGGATCGCGGCCTTCAGCATGGGGGCGCACGAGGTCACGCCGGAGCAGGCGCCCGAGCTGCACGGTGCTGTGGACCGGCTCTGCGCCCTGGCCGACATGCCCAAGCCGAGGGTCGCGATCGCCGAGTCGGATGTGCCGAACGCCTTCGCCACCGGCCGCAACCAGAAGAACTCCATGGTCTGCGCCACGACGGGGCTGCTCAGGCGGCTGGAGCCGGAGGAGCTGGAGGGCGTGCTGGCCCACGAGCTCTCCCACGTTGCCCATCGGGATGTCGCGGTGATGACCATCGCTTCGTTCCTCGGCGTCCTGGCCGGCATCATCACCCGCGCCGCCCTGTGGAGTGGTGTCGGGCGCAACAACCGGGACCAGAACGCCGCCATCGCCGTGCTGATCGTCACCGCCGTCAGCGTCGTCGTCTACGCCATCAGCTTCCTGCTCACCCGGCTGCTCTCGCGTTACCGCGAACTGTCAGCGGACCGGGCCGCCGCGATACTGACCGGCCGTCCCTCGGCGCTGGCGTCCGCCCTGACGAAGGTCACCGGCCAGATCGCGCGGATCCCGACCGAGGACCTCCGCAAGGCCCAGCCGTTCAACGCGTTCTACTTCGCCCCGGCGTTCAACAAGGAGAGCTTCAGCCAGCTGCTGTCCTCGCATCCCACGTTGGAGCAGCGGCTCGACCAGCTGGGACGCATAGCGGCGCAGCTGGGGCGGCCGTGAACGGCGGCGACCGGCCGGAATGCAGTGACCGACGCGTGGCGACGTTTCCCGTGAAACATGCCACCGCGCCACCGGAGCAAGGGATCAAGGAGTAAGCCGCGCATGGGATTTCTGGACGCCATCCTCGGCCGCAGCAAGCCGGTACGCCCCGATCTGGACCAGCTCTTCGCGCTGCCGTCCGCCGCGGTCACCTTGCAGGCCGCGGCCGGATTCACCCCCACCGGGCTGGGGTCGGTGTGTTTCGCGAGCGTCGAGGGCGGCACCTTCTCGCGCATCCAGGAGGAGGCGCGAGCGCTGCTGGACGGTTCGGTGGAGTTCACACAGGACGCGTACGGCTATACGTGGCTGCTGGTCCGGCACGCTCCGGAGGACGTGGCGGGCCTGGTCAACGATCTGCACGCGGTCAACACGTCCCTGGAAGAGGCGGGGTTCGGTCCGCAGCTGCTCTGCTCACTGCTCGGGTTCCGCGATGAGCGACAGCGGTCGTTGGCGCTGGTCTACCTCTACAAGCGCGGCACGTTCTATCCCTTCGCGCCGCGGCCCGACGATGACGAGAAGCGCGACAACCCGCTCGAACTCCAGGTACGGGCGATGCTCGGGGACGATCTGACGGTCGAGAAGGATCTTTCCCGGTGGTTCCCGGTGTGGGGAGCGCCCGGGCTCTGACCTGTGTGTTTTCCGAGGTGGAGGCCAGCCCTGGGTGTTTTCCGAGGGGGAAGGTCAGCCGGGGAAGCGGAGGAATTCCGGCGGCACACGGCCGGTCAGCCAGACCCCGTTGGCGCTGACGTGGAAGACATGGCCGGCTCGGTGCATCGCGCCCGCGTCGACCGTCAGCACGACCGGTTTGCCGCGCCGGGCGCCCACTCGGACCGCGGTCTCGCGGTCCGGTGAGAGGTGCACGGCATGCCGCGACATCGGCCGCAGCCCCTCCTCCCGTATGGCGGCAACGCTCCGAGCCACCGTGCCGTGGAAGAGGAAACCGGGAGGTACGGCCGGTGGCAGCCCGAGCTCGATGCGCACGGAGTGGCCCTGATTGGCGCGGATGCGGCCGTTGTCCAGGGTGTAGCGCTGCTTGTCGTTGTCGGCGACCACGGCCTCCAACTCCGCTCGGGAGAAGGGGAAACCGTGCCGCCCGGCGGCTTCGATCAGTTCCGTCACCGGCACCCAGCCCTGAGCGTCGAGGGGGATGCCGATCCGTTCCGGTTCATGGCGGAGGTGTTTCGCCAGGTACTTCGAAATGCGCACGGAGCGCTGGTGGTTCATGCCTTCAGCATGCCGCGGTGCGGTGGTCGCGGCAGCTGAGATTCGGGGGCGGACGCGCGGGGCCCGGTGCGCGGCCGCCGTCAGCGGTGGGTGTCCGGCGCGGACCTCACACCTTGCCGGGCTGCTCCGGGGTCGGGTGCTCGTCCTGCTCCGCCTGCCCCGTACCGTGCTGTGCGCGGGCCAGCTCACTGGCCTTCCTGGCCTTGGCGCTGGTCACCTCATCGGCGGCCCAGCGAGCCCACTCCTCCATCGTCGCGGACAGCCGCAGGCCGTACTCCAGCGCGATCCGCCCGTAGACAGAGATCATTTCGTCGTCCCACTGGCTGGTTTCGTCGATCTGCTCGTAGGCGGCGTGCGCGCGGGCGGCTGACGCGGCCTGCGTGAGGAGGTAGGTGCGTGCCTCCAGCGGCGTGAGTATGCCGAGGAAGAACACCCGCAGCAGGCCGTCGTGGCGCTGCGGGCCGCTGGGTGCGACCTCGGTGAGCCAGTGGCGCAGCTCGGCCAGGCCGCCGTCGGTGATGGCGTATTCCTTGCGGCCGCGCGGGCCGTGGGCGGAGACCTCGACCAGGCCGGCGGTCGTGAGCTTGTTGAGTTCGCCGTACACCTGGCTCTGGGTCGCCGGCCAGACGCTGGCGAGCGAGGCGTTGAACAGCTTCATCAGGTCGTAGCCGCTCGCCGGGGATTCGGAGAGCAGGCCCAGTACCGCATGTCTCAGGCTCATGACTCGCACATTACCTTCCACAACTGACATGTCAAAGCTGGACTTTCCAATTTCGACATGTCACAGTTGGAATGTCGCTGGGCGGGAAGGTCTGAGCCCAGGTCACACGCTGCTGCCGGGCTCGTCGGCCCGGCGCATCGTCGAGCAGTCGTCCGTGGTCATCGGACGCGACCGAAATGGGGGGATCATGAATTACCTGCGGAGCTTCATTCCATGGCTGGTCTTCGCGGGAGTGTCCGCGGCCGGCTGGCAGTGGGGGGCGCTCGCCGGACTGGTGGTCTCGGTGGCACTGCTGATAGCGGACCGTGCCGCGGGGCTCTCACTGGAATCCCGGCTGTTGGAGTACGGCACCATCGTCTACTTCGCCGGCCTCTCCGTCGTGGCCTTCATCCACCCCGATAGTGGCCTCAAGGCATACGGCAGCGCGCTGTCGGTGGGCTGGCTGGCCCTCATCGCCTGGGTGTCGATCGCCGTCCAGCGACCTTTCACCATGACGATCGCCCGGCGGATGGCCCCGCCCGAGGTCTGGGACACCCCGCTGTTCCGGCGCATCAATGTCGTCATCACCGCGGCCTGGGCCCTGTCCTTCACCCTGACCGCGATCGCCCAGGCCGTCGTAGCCGCCTACGGCCTCGGTGACGTCTTCTCGATCCTCGTCCAGGTCGCCGGATTCGTTCTTCCCGTCCGGTTCACCGCCGCCTACCCGGACCGGGTTCGTGCCCGCTTCCTGCGGGAGTCCGGCTCGCGGCTCGACGTTCAGGAAGGTCTGACCTCATGACCACCACCCCGTCCACCGCGGTATCCGAATCCTCCGCTCCGCCACCGCACTTGGCCGGCAACTTCGCCCCGGTCACCGATGAACTGACCGCCTACGACCTCCCGGTCACCGGCACCATTCCGCCGGAGCTCACAGGCTGGTACCTGCGCAACGGCCCCAACCCGCAGGACGCCGACAGTCCCCACTGGTTCTTCGGGGACGGCATGGTCCACGGCGTGCGCCTGGAGGGCGGCCCGGCCCTCTCCTACCGCAACCGCTGGGTCCGCACCTCGACCTTCGCCGATGGCATCCGCGTCGTTGACGCGCAGGGCCGCCGCAATCTGGCCGCCGGCGTCGCCAACACCCATATCGTCCGGCACGCCGGTCGCACGCTGGCGCTCGTCGAGTCGTCCTTCCCCTACGAGATCGATTGCCGACCCGGGCACGAGCTGGAGACCGTCGGTCCCCATGACTTCGGCGGCCGGCTCACCACCGCCATGACCGCCCACCCCAAAACCTGCCCCACCACCGGTGAGCTGCACTTCTTCGGCTACAGCGGCTCCAAGCCGCCCTATCTGACCTATCACCGAGCCGACGCAGAAGGGGAGTTGGTGGTCAGCCGCCCCATCGACGTTCCCGCCGCCACGATGATGCACGACTTCCACCTGACGGCCCGCCACGTCATCTTCATGGACCTGCCGATGGTCCACGATCGCCACCGCGCCGGGATGCCGTACAGCTGGGATCCGGAGTACGGGGCCCGCCTGGGTGTGCTGCGCCGCGACGATCCCCATGGCGAGGTCCGCTGGCTGGCCATCGACCCCTGCTATGTCTTCCACTCGCTGAACGCCCATGACGACGGCGAGCACCGGATCGTCCTCTACGTGTCCCGCTACGCCGCATTGGACGGCCGCGCGGCGCCCTGCCTGTGGCGCTGGACGATAGATCTCGCCTCCGGCTCCGTGGCCGAGGAGCAAATAGACGACCACATGGGCGAGTTCCCCCGGCTGGACGACCGGCTCGCAGGGCAGCCCGCCCGCTTCGGCCACGTCACAGCCGCTGAGGGACCGGGCACCGGTGCGATACCCGGCGCCCTGCTCCGCTACGACCTGCAGACCGGTGCGGTGGTGCGGTACGGCTTCGGTCCGGGACGCACCCCGGGCGAGGCGGCGTTCGCCCCGGCTGACGACCGTCCGGGCGGGCCGGGCTGGCTGATCACCTACGTCTATGACGCGACCACCGACACCAGCGATCTGGTGATCCTCGATGCGGAGGACATCGCCGCCGGCCCGGTCGCGACGGTCTCCCTGCCACGCCGGGTCCCTTACGGATTCCACGGCAACTGGCTCCCGGATCCGGACGTATGACACAACCCGAAGGGGTGGCGGGGCGGAGCACGTCCCGCTCGATCTTTGACAACTGGAGAGGTCAGCAAGCTGAGGCGGGCCCGGAGAAGAGCCGGAGAAGGGCAGGCACGGGGGAAGGCAAGTGGCCGGGCAGAGGGAGGCTGCCCGGAGGCGCCTGCGGGCCGTTTCAGAGCTGAGGGGTGCCTTCCTCGGCGGGCCTGGGCGCATGGACGGCCACGGTCAGGGCGTCCATGGTGCGGGCTTGTACCTCGCGTTGTGCGGCGGCGGCGATGAAGGCGGCCGTGTGCTCCGGGCCCACCAGGTCGCGTACGGCCTGAACGGCCTCGGCCGGCAACAGCACGGCCTCCGCGCCGCTCGCGGGACGGGGGTCCGCGGCGGGTCCGGAGGCCACCGCCGCCCCCGGGCGGGGCTCCGGTTCCGGGACGGCCACCGGTTCCGGTACGGCTACTGGCTCGGCGGTGGCTTCCGGCTCCGGAGCGACCGCTGACGCCGAGTGGGCCTCCGGTCCGGTGGCGGCGAGCGGCTGGGGCATCGGCCCGGCCTCGACCCACCTGACGGGCCACCCCCCGTCGCCCCGCCCGTCCGGCGCGGATGCGTCGGTGCCCGGTCCACCTGCCACACGGCAGTCGGGCTCCGGCCGGCCCGACGACAGGGCCTCGGTGAGGTGGTGACGGATGTACCGGGTGGCCAGTGTCCGCATGGCGCGGGCGAGTTCGGCGTCGATGGTCTGTTGGGCCAGCGGCCGGAGCCGGCGTACCAATGCGGTGGCTTCCGCCGTCCCGGCCTCGGTGGGGGGATGGTTGAGGAACGCCTGGAAGACGTGCTCGGTGGTGAAGTCCAGGAAACGGGAGGCGATGTGCTCGACCTGGCCGCGCACCTCTCGCAGATGTCCGGAGATCGCCAGGAGCGGGACACCCGCCGAGTGCAGTTCGGCGGCGACGGCGAGTTCCTGGGGACTGGGGACCAGGAACTCGCCGTCCCGGCCGGGGACGCGTACCAGGACACCGAGCTCGACGGCTTCGGTCACCGCCTGTTCGTTGGGGGTGCCGCCGAAGGCGGAGTCGAGGTCGGCGCGGCTGATACGGGTTGGCTGCTCGTCCGTCCACGGCCCGTCGATCTCGGCGACCAGGCCCAGGACGCCACCCAGACCGCGTCCGGCGTCCCAGGCATCGAGGAGTTCCTTGATGCTGGCGAGGGTGTAGCCGCGGTCCAGCAGGTCGGCGATCTGGCGCAGCCGCGCCAGGTGGGTGTCGCCGTACACATTGGCGCGGCCGCGGCGCTCGGGGCGGGGGAGCAGTCCCCGGTCCTGGTAGGCGCGGATGGTGCGGACCGTGGCGCCACTGAGATGGGCCAGGTCCTCGATGCGGTACTCGGCCGTCGGCGGCTGCTCGGTCGTCACTGCGGTGCTCCTTACGGGGCGGCCGCCTCATCGAGGAGGCCGTTCTGCCGGTCAGCCACTACTGGATGGTTGCCTTCACGGCGGTTGCCTGTGGGGTGGCCGTGCCGAGGGCCGGGTGTGCCGTGGACCTCGACCGCGCCACCGTTGGCCTTGCCATGGGCCGGGTGCGGCGGTGCCACGATACGGCCGCCCTGCGGGGCGCCTGGGTGGGGCGGCCGCCTCATGGGACGGTCGGTGCGGGATGGCTCGACGCGCCGGGACGGCTCGGTGCGCCGAGCGGGAGGCGGGCACGCCCGCACGTCAGTCGGGGCACGGGCGGGCCGGCTGCTTCCGTTGGGGGGGGGGAGGCGGGCCCCGGCAGGCGGAACGCGCCCACGGCGCCGGTGTTCCCGTGACACCCGACGTTCGTACGACGGCCCGGCCCCTGCGGCATCCCGTACGGACGGCCGCTACTGGAGTGCTGCGCGGCCCAACGCGCCGGCTGCGGCGCGGGCGGCCGGAGACGCGGCCAGATAGGCGAGGGCGGCACGGAGCGAGCCTTCCTGGGAGGGGTGGTAGGAGCGCCGCACATAGCGGGGTATCGCCGTGCCCAGTTCCCGCCAGGTGGGCAGCAACCCCTTGCGGACGGCGCGGTTGTGCTCGCGCAGCGAGTAGCGGGCGGGGGCGGTCAGTTGGGGGTCGTGGCGGAGGAGGTAGGCCGCGCCCCAGGACCAGAGGTAGAGCAGGACGGGCGCCGTCACCCCCATGGCCAGGACACGGCGGGCATAGCGGGCGGGTTCCTCACCGCCGGTGTGCTGGTACATGTCGAAGGCGACCGCGCGGTGCTCGACCTCTTCGGCGCCGTGCCAGCGGAGCAGGTCGAGCATCACCGGGTCGGGGCCGGCACGGTCCAGATCGTCGGCGGCCAGGACCCAGTTGCCGAGCACCGCGGTGAACTGCTCGATGGCGGCGATCAGGGCCAGCCGGAAGCGCAGCCACTCCCGCTCGGGGATCGGGACGCTGAAGGGGGGCCGGTCCCCCAGCAGGTACTCGAAGAGGAAGTCGACGTGCCGGGTGTAGGGGCCGGTGTCGAGGCCCTGGTGGGCCAAGTGGTCCAGGACGTAGGAGTGCTGGACGCTGTGGGTGGCCTCCTGGCCCATGAAGCCCTTGACGTCCTTGAGGAGCTGTTCGTCCCGGACCAGGGGGAGGGCCTCCTTGAAGACCTTGACGAACCACCGCTCACCGGCGGGCAGCAGCAGGTGGAGCACATTGATCACATGGGTGGCGGTGGGTTCGTCCGGTATCCAGTGCAGCGGGGTCCCGCGCCAGTCGAAGGCGACCCGGCGGGGCGCGATGGGGCGGTGTTCCTGGGGGCGTGGTGCGCTCATCGGCTGCTCCTGACGCGCGTGGTTCTCCTGATCTTGGGGGGCGGCGGCCGGGCCGGAGGTGTCCGGCCCGGCCGCCCGCCGGGTGCGGTCCGTGGGGCGAGGGCGCGGGCCGGTTACACGGGTGGCTCGATACGAGCGAGGGCGCGCAGTGCCCGCGGGGTGAAGCGGGACAGCAGATGGGCGCCGCGCGCCTCGGGGGTGACCGGGACCACCGCCTGGTTGCGGACCACCGCGCGCAAGAGGGCGTCGGCGACCTTCTCCGGCGGGTAGTTGCGCATCCCGTACATCCGCGCGGCCTTGGCCTGGCGGCGCTTCTCCTCCTCGGCGGAGACGCCGGTGAAGCGGGCGGTGCCGGTGATGCCGGTGTTGACGAGCCCGGGGCAGATGGCGGTGACGCCGATGCCCTGTCCGGCCAGCTCGGCGCGCAGACACTCACTGAGCATGAGGACGGCCGCCTTGGAGGCGCTGTAGGCGGGCAGGATCCGGGACGGCTGGAAGGCGGCGGCGGAGGCGGTGTTGACGATGTGGCCGCCCTGGCCGCGGTCCGCCATCCGCTTGCCGAAGATCCGGCAGCCGTGGATGACGCCCCACAGGTTGACGTCCAGGACCTTCTTCCAGTCCTCGGTGGTGGTGTCCATGAAGGAGCCGGACAGACCGATGCCGGCGTTGTTGACCAGCACGTCGACGGTGCCGTACTCGGCGTCGACCTTGTCGGCGAGCTTCTCCATCGCGGCCTCGTCCGAGACGTCGACGGCCTCGCCCCACGCCTCCGGTGCGCCGATCAGCCGGGCCAGGTCGGCGGTGCGGGCGGCGCCCTCGGCGTCCCGGTCGACGGCGATGATCCGCGCGCCGGCCTCCGCGAACGCGAACGCGGTGGCCCGGCCGATCCCGCTGGCCGCGCCGGTCACCAGCACCAGCTGGCCGCCGAAGCGGTCGGCGTACGGCCCGGAGGCCACGACGTCCTTCGCCGGGTCGCCCTCCTCCTTGGTGGTGATGAACTCGCCGATCCAGGCGGTGAGTTGATCGGGGCGGGTGCGCGGCACCCAGTGCTTGGCCGGGAGCGTGCGGCGCACCAGCTGGGGCGCCCACTGGTCGAGGTCGTCGTAGAGCCGCTGGGAGAGGAACGCGTCGCCGGTCGGGGTGATGAGTTGGACCGGGCAGTGTGCGTAGGCGTCCGGGCGGGGGCGGCGCAGCCGGGCGCGGACGTTGTCGCGGTAGAGCCAGGCGCCGTGGGCCGCGTCGGTGGGCAGCGAGGCGGTGGGATAGTCGCCGCCGGGTACCTTCTCCACCCGCTGGAGGATTCCCGGCCACCGTTTGCCGAGCGGGCCCTTCCAGGCGAGTTCGGGCAGCGCGGGGGTGTGCAGCAGGTAGACGTACCAGGACTTGGCGCCCTGGCTGAGCAGTTGGGCGGCCCGTCCGGGGGTGGGGCGCGCCAGCCGCTTCTTGATCCAGTGGCCGAAGTGGTCGAGGGACGGTCCGGACATGGAGGTGAAGGAGGCGATCCGGCCCTCCGTGCGCCGCACGGTGGCGAACTCCCAGGCTTGGACGGAGCCCCAGTCGTGGCCCACGAGGTGGACCGGCCGGTCGGGGCTGACCGCGTCCGCGACGGCCAGGAAGTCGTCGGTCAGCTTCTCCAGGGTGAAGCCGCCGCGCAGCGGCCGCGGTGCGGTGGAGCGGCCGCAGCCCCGGACGTCGTAGAGCACCACGTGGAAGTGTTCGGCGAGGCCGCGGGCGACCTCGGACCAGACCTCCTTGCTGTCCGGATAGCCGTGCACCAGCATCACTGTGGGCCGGTCCGGATCGCCGAGCTCGGCGACGCACAGCTCGATCCCGCCGGTGCGCACCCAGCGCTCCCGGGCCTCCGGGAGCCCGGTTCCGGCCGCTGTCGGCCGTCCGGTGTCCCGTCCCCGGGCCTGGTGCTCGTCCCGTCCACGTCCCGTCTTCACGCGGCCTTCTCCTCCTGCCAGCGCCGCACGTGCGGCAGATCGTCGTCCAGCCAAAAGGCGCTTTCCTGCGGGTCCTTGGAGTCCGTGACGACCAGGATCTCCTCGAACTTCGCCCCCGTGCCACGGAAGCCGAGGTGGGGTTCGACCGCCCACAGCCCGGGCTGCGGCGGGTGGTCGGAGAAGGTGTACGGACTCCACAGCGGGGACCAGCCCTCCCGGTGGCCGTGCAGCGCGTCGGAGGCGAGGCCCTTGAGGGACTGGGCGCCGAACCCGAAGAGGGTGGGGGACCAGCGCCCCTTCCGTACCCGGTCGATCTTGTGCGCGATGACGCCGAAGGGATAGGCGCGGTGGCGGTTGGTGTACCCCTGCCGCACCATCAACCGTTCGACGTCCTGGTAGATCTCGCGCAGCGGGCGGCGTTCGCGGACCTCGCGCAGGATCAGCTCGCGGTGGGCTTCGAGGTCGGCCAGGAGCCGGTCGTGCACGGGGTTGAGGCCCAGGCAGCCGGAGTAGCCGATGTCGGCGGTGAAGCCGTTGTGGACCGGTGCCATGTCGAGGATGAACGGCATCCCCGGTTCCAGTTCGCGGTGGGTGGGGAAGAACTGCAGCGGCACCCGGAAGTTGACGAACGCGGTGCGGTCGCCGAACCACGCGAACGGCAGGTGGAACCAGTCCCGTACGCCGCGCTCGCGCAGCCACTCGCGCTGCATCCGCGCCGCCGCGCGCTCGGTGATCCCGGGCTTGAGCTGGGCGGCCACCGCTTCCGCGCAGGCGTAGGCGAGCCGCTGTACCTCCCGGAATCCCCTGAGCTCGGCGGTGAGTTCTCCCGTTGCTGCTGAGGTCGCTGAGGTGACTGAGGCCATCGCCAACCGTCCGTCCGTAAGCGCTTCATCGCGGTACGTGCCCGTAACTTGCCACTGATGAATGTGACAATGACCGGCGGCTGCGTCAAGGGGTGTGCGGCCGGCGAGGCCAACGACACGGCACGACCCTGACTCCTGTGCCGCTGAAGCAGGAGAACCCCTACGGGCATGTCGTACCCGAGGGGTACACGAAGACCACCGCTGGGGTTGACGACGGATGTGGCGGGCACCACTACCGTCGAACATGTGACTGTGATCGTGACCGAAAGCCTTACCAAGCGGTACCCGAGGGTGACCGCGCTGGACCGGCTCTCCGTTGACATCGCCCCCGGGGTAACGGGCCTGGTGGGTGCCAACGGTGCCGGCAAGTCGACCCTGATCAAGATCCTGCTCGGGCTGGCTCCGGCCACCGAAGGGACCGCCCACGTCCTCGGACTGGACGTGACCAAGGACGGCAGCACCATTCGTGAACGGGTCGGCTACATGCCCGAGCACGACTGCCTGCCACCGGACGTCTCCGCCACCGAGTTCGTGGTGCATATGGCCCGGATGTCCGGCCTGCCGCCGACCGCAGCCAGGGAGCGCACCGCCGACACCCTGCGCCACGTCGGGCTCTATGAGGAGCGGTACCGCCCCATCGGCGGCTACTCCACGGGCATGAAGCAGCGCGTGAAGCTGGCCCAGGCGCTGGTGCACGACCCGCAGCTGGTGTTCCTGGACGAGCCCACCAACGGCCTCGACCCGGTCGGTCGGGACGAGATGCTCGGCCTGATCCGGCGCGTCCACACCGACTTCGGGATCTCGGTCCTGGTCACCTCCCACCTCCTGGGGGAGCTGGAGCGCACCTGTGACCACGTCGTCGTCATCGACGGCGGCAAACTGCTGCGCTCGTCCTCCACCACGGAGTTCACCAAGGTCACCACCTCGCTGGCGGTGGAGGTCACGGACACCGACGTCCACCCGGACGGCACCGGAGCGCTGCGCGCGGCCCTGGCCGCGGCCGGCGCCGTGGTGACCACCGGCGCACCCGGAGCCGAGGGGTTGGCCTCCCCCGGGCACGTCCTCCTCGTCGAGGCGTCCGGGGACGAGATGTACGACCTGGTGCGCGACACCGTCGCCGGGTTGGGGCTCGGCCTGGTGCGGATGGAGCAGCGACGGCACCAGATCGCCGAGGTGTTCCGCGACGCGGACGCACAGGCGGCGGCCGGTGCACCGGCGCAGGCCGGCGCCGCACCGACGGAGAGGAACGCGACCGAGAGGAACGCGCCGGAGAGGAACGCGACGGCGGGGCAGGGCACCGGTCGGCCCACCACCGTGGGCGGAGGAGACGCAGCATGAGTACGGAAACCACGCCGGGCGGCGCTTACATCCACAACATCGGCTACCGGCACTACGACGGCCCCCGGTTGGGCCGTGCCTATGCTCGAAGGTCGCTGTTCTCGCAGAGCCTGCGCGGTGCGTACGGTCTCGGGCGGTCGGCGAAGAGCAAGGTGCTGCCGATGCTGCTCTTCGGAGTGATGTGCCTGCCCGCCGGGATCATGGTCGCGGTGACGATGTTCACCAAGGCCGGCAACCTCCCGGTCGGCTACACCCGATACGCCATCTTCCTCCAGGCCGTCATCGGCCTCTATCTCGCGGCCCAGGCCCCGCAGTCCGTCTCCCGCGACCTGCGGTTCAAGACCACCCCGCTGTATTTCTCCCGGCCGATCGAGCGAGCCGACTACGTCGTGGCGAAGTTCGCGGCGATGGCGAGCGCGCTGTTCATCCTCACCGCCGCCCCCCTGGTGATCCTCTACGTCGGGGCGCTGCTGGGGAAGTTGGACTTCCTCGACCAGACCAAGGGGTTCGGGCAGGGGCTGGTCTGCGTTGCGCTGCTCTCGCTGCTGTTCGCCGGGATAGGGCTGCTCGTCTCGGCGCTCACCCCGCGCCGCGGCTTCGGGGTCGCCGCGGTGATCGCCGTGCTCACCATTCCGTACGGCGCGGTCAGCGCCATCCAAGGCATCGCCACCCTGCAGGGGAGCGAAGCCGCCGTCGGCTGGCTGGGGCTGTTCTCGCCCATCACCCTCATCGACGGGGTGCAGTCCACGTTCCTCGGTGGCACCAGTTCCTTCCCCAACGGGCTGACGCCGTCCACCGGCGCCGGAGTCGTCTACCTCCTCGTCACGCTGCTCGTCATAGCCGGCTGCTACGGCCTGCTGATGCGCCGCTACCGGAAGGCCGGACTGTGACCTCCCACCCGTCGCCCGACCACCTGTCGCCCGAGCGTCCGTCGCCCGACCGCCACCCCTCAAGGAATGGGCTGCGCCCATGAGTACTCTTCGTATCGACCACGTCTCGCGCTGGTTCGGGAACGTCGTCGCCGTCAACGACATCACCATGACCATCGCTCCCGGCGTCACCGGCCTGCTCGGTCCCAACGGCGCCGGGAAGTCCACCCTCATCAACATGATGGGCGGCTTCCTCGCCCCCTCCAACGGCACTGTCACCCTCGACGGGACGAAGATCTGGCGCAACGCGGCAAGCTACCGCCACATCGGCCTCGTCCCGGAGCGGGAGGCGATGTACGACTTCCTCACCGGCCGTGAATTCGTGCTAGCCAACGCCGAGTTGCACGGCCTCGGCCGGGCCGCGGCGGCCCGGGCGCTGGCCACGGTCGAGATGGAGTACGCCCAGGACCGCAAGATCTCGACGTACAGCAAGGGCATGCGGCAGCGGGTGAAGATGGCCTCTGCGCTGGTCCACGACCCGTCGGTGCTGCTGCTCGACGAGCCGTTCAACGGCATGGACCCGCGGCAGCGGATGCAGCTGATGGAGCTGCTGCGACAGATGGGCGACGAGGGCCGTACGGTCCTGTTCTCCTCGCACATCCTCGAAGAGGTCGAGCAGCTGGCCTCGCACATCGAGGTGGTGGTGGCCGGCCGGCATGCCGCCTCCGGTGACTTCCGCAAGATCCGCCGGCTGATGACCGACCGCCCGCACCGCTACCTCGTCCGCTCCGACAACGACCGGGCGCTGGCCGGGGCACTGATCACCGACCCCTCGACGGCCGGTATCGAGGTGGACGTCGTCGAGGGCGCGCTGCGCATCCAGGCCGTCGACTTCGGCCGGTTCACCGAACTCCTGCCACGGGTCGCCCGCGACCACGGCATCCGCCTGCTGACCGTCTCACCTTCCGACGAGTCGCTGGAATCCGTCTTCTCGTATCTCGTAGCGGCCTGAGGCCAGAAAGGAGCCCTGAGGCAGTATGTCCACGACCTCTCCCGTGGCCCCGCCGGCGCCCGCCGCCGCGCCCAAGGCCGCGCTCTTCCACCCGACCGTCGCCCGGCTCACCTACCGGGCGCTGCTCGGCCGGCGCCGCGCCCTGATCCTCTTCGCACTGCCCGCCCTCCTGGTGGTGATCGCCGTGGTCGTCCGGGCGCTGACCGGCGCCGATGACGCCACGGCCGGCGGCATCCTGGGGGGTTTCGCGCTGGGCACGATGGTTCCGCTGATCGGCGTGATCGCCGGGACGGGCGCGATCGGGCCGGAGATCGACGACGGCTCGGTGGTCTACCTCCTGGCCAAGCCGGTCCGCCGTTCGACGATCATCATCACCAAACTGCTGGTCGCGATCGGTGTGACCGCCGTGTTCTCGGCGGTACCGGTCCTGGTGGCCGGATTCGTTCTCAACGGCAACAGCCAGCAGATAGCCGTGGCGTACGCGGTGGCGGCGGCCATCGCCTCGGTCGCCTACAGCGCCCTGTTCCTGCTGTTCGGCACCATCACCCGGCACGCCGTGGTCTTCGGGCTGGTCTACGCCCTGGTCTGGGAGGCGTTCGTGGGGAACGTCGTCCCCGGGGCGCGGACCCTCAGCGTCCAGCAGTGGGCGCTCGCGATCGGGCAGAAGGTCGGCGCCGAGGGGGCCCTCAGCTCCGCGGTCCAACTCCCGCTCGCGGTCTGCCTGCTGGTGGCCGTCACCGTCGGTGCGACCTGGTACGCGGCGCGCCGGCTGAAGGCGCTGACGCTGGCCGGGGAGGAGTGAGCGACCCACCGGACAGGACCTCAGGGCCTGTCCGGTGGGCACGGGCAGGTGTCCCGGTGCGGCCCGGCCGGCCGGGGAGGGCCGGTGGCGGAAGGGCTACCCGCCGGTGGCGGCGTTGCCGGCGGCGGTGCCCTTCTGCGCGTTGTTGAACTCTTGCACGTTCCGCAGGTGCTCCCGGTAGTTGGCGGTGAAGCGGGTGTCGCCCGGTGTGACGGTGACGAAGTAGAGCCAGTCACCCGCGGGCGGCGCGGCCGCAGCCTTCAGCGCGTCGGCACCCGGATTGTCGATCGGGGTGGGCGGCAGGCCCTCGAACTTGTAGGTGTTGTAAGGGCTGTTGGTGCGGGTGTCGGCGTGGCTGGTGTGGAGCGTGCTGCGGCCGAGTGCGTAGTTGATCGTCGAGTCCATCTGGAGCGGCATCTTCTTGGCGAGCCGGTTGTCGATGACCCGGGCGACCTTCCCCATATCGGCCGGCCGGTCCGCCTCGGCCTGCACGATGCTGGCGATCACCACGGTGCGGTACGCGGTGATGCGGTCGGCGGCGAGCCGCTGGTCGGCGGTTTTGACCATGTACGAGAGCAGCGACGCCGGGGTGGTGTCCTTGCGGAGCGGATAGGTCGCCGGGAAGAGGTAGCCCTCCGGGTTGCCCTTCGCTTCGGCGGGCAGGTCCAGGTGCGCAGTCTTGGCGGCCTGCGCGGTGGTGCCCTCGGGAACGTTCAGGGCGCGGTCGGCGGCCGCGTAGATCTGGGAGGCCCGCTGCCCCTCCGGAACCGTGAGCTGCCCGTACTGCCGCTCGCGCAGCAGCCGCGGCACGATCAGGACGGCGAGGACGACCACGACGCACAGAACGGCGACAAGAATGAGCCAGCCGGTGCGGGAGGGGCGCGGTCCGGGCCGGCGACCGGTGTGCTGCACATCGCTCATGGGGGCACGGTAGGGCAGCCGGCTGTGATGTGGTGCCGTCTCGTCACGCCGGATCGTGTCTGATGGCGGGGCAGGACCTGGCGTCAGCCGGGCGCCGGGCCGGGCGCCGGCGCCCGCGCGGGGCGGCCGGGGGCCGCCGCCTTCCGCTAGACCGCTAGACCGTTGGTGCGGGCGGTGCGGGCGGTGCGGGCGGTGCGGGCGGTGCGGGCGGAATGGGGGAGGTACGGCGGGGGCGGCCCCGCCCGGCCCCGCCCGGCGCCGACCCGGCACCGCCCCCAGCCCCAGGCTCACCCTGCGGCGCTCTCCTCACCCCGCCTCGCCCCGCCTCACCCCGCCTTGCCCCCCGGGTCACCCCGCGGCGCTCTCCCCGATGCGGCGGTCGCGGCCTGCGCCCAGGCCCAGCAGGGCGAGGCCGGCGCAGACGGCGAGCAGCAGGAGGAGCGGGACGGTCCAGCCGGCGGTGGCCTGGTGGACGGCGCCCAGGGCCAAGGGGCCGACGGCGGCGAGGAGGTAGCCGCCGGTCTGGGACATGCCGGAGAGCCGGGCGGCGGTGTGCGCGTCGCCGGACCGCAGCACCATCATCGTCAGGGCCAGACCGAGGGCGCCGCCCTGGCCGACGCCGAGCACTGCCGCCCACAGCCACGCGCCGGCCACCGGCGCGATCAGCAGCCCCGTGACGCCGCAGGCCATCAGGGTGGAGACCACCACGCCCAGCAGCCGCTGGCGGCGCATCCGGCCGGCGAGCGTCGGGACCACGAACGAACCGGCCATCTGCAGCAGCGTGCTGAAGGCGAAGACCAGCCCCGCCTCGCTCTTGCCCATGCCGTGGTCGGTGAAGATCGTCGGCATCCAGGCGATGATCACGTACGCGATCAGCGACTGCGAACCCATGAAGAGCGTCACCTGCCACGCGAGCGGCGAGCGGGTCAGCTTCGGGCCGTTTTCGGTGGGGTGGGCGGGTGTCGCCGCGGCCTCGCCGTGGTGCGTGCCCCGCCGGGCGATCACGGCCTGCGGGAGCCAGACGAGGGCGGCGACGGCGGCGAGCAGCGCCCAGGAGACCAGGGATCCCTGCCAACTGCCGAGCGCGTTCTCCAGGGGGACGGCCGAGGCGGCCGAGACGGTCGCGCCGAGGATCATCGCGGTCGAATAGAGCGCCGTCATGCTCGCCGCCCGCTCCGGGAAGTCCCGCTTGATCAGGCCCGGCATCAGCACGTTGAGCAGGGCTATGGACCCGCCCACCACCGCGCAGCCGGCGAACAGCGCGGCGACCGGCGGCGCGATGCGCAGCACGATGCCGCCGCACAGTGCGACCAGCGCACCGCACAGCGCCGCCTCGGTGCCCCAACGGCGCGCCAGCCGCGGCGCGATGACCGACCCCAGGCCCATGAAGACCAGCGGGATGGTGGTCACCAGGCTGCTGGTGGTGGCGGCCAGGTGGAAGTGCTGCGCCATCTCGTTGAGCAGCGGCGAGACCCCGGCGAGCGCCGCGCGCATGTTCACCGCGGCGAGCACGATGCCGGTGAGGAGGAGGGCGGGGTGGGTCCGCAGTCGGCGTCGGGCGGTGGCCACCGGTGGGGCCGGGATCAGGTCTTCCTCGGCGTCGATGAGGTCGACCGGGGCAGTCGAGTCGGTCCCTGACATGCGTGCGTACCTAGCCAATCGTGCACTCGTACTGGGAAAGGAGAGGGAGGGCGGGGAAGGGGGAAGGGAGAGGCGGAGGAGGCGAGGGCCGGGCGTCATTCGCCGGCGAGGAGGGCCTCCACGGCCCGTTTGGGCTTCTCCAGGAGCGCGCGGGTGGCGCGTTCGGCGGCGTCCGGGTCGCCGTGCGCGATCGCGTCCAGGACGGCGCGGTGGTCGCCGTGCACGACCTTCGGCATCGCCTGGTCGTCGAGGGCGCTGACCAGCGCCTCCCGTACGGAACTGCTGAACCAGCCGTAGGTCGCCGTCAGCGCGGTGTTGTGCGCGGCTTCGACGACGGCTTTGTGGAAGGCGATGTCGTGGTCGGCGTAGAGCTCCAGGCTGCCGGAGTGCGGCCGGCCCTCGGTGTCCTCCAGTTCGGCCTGGGCGTCCAGGGCCGCCCGCATCCGTTCCAGGTCGGCGGGTTCGTGGCGGAGCGCGGCCAGCCGGGCGGCCTCCGCCTCCAGGGCGATGCGCAGCTCCAGGACGTCCCGGATGCCGGCCCGCTGGATGCCGCGCATGACCTCGGCCGGGTCCGCGGTGGAGACGACGAAGGTGCCTTCGCCCTGGCGCGAGCGCAGCATCCCAGCGTGTACGAGGACGCGTACCGCCTCGCGGACGGTGTTGCGGCCGACCTGGAGCTGTTCGGCGAGGGCGTGCTCGGTGGGGATACGGGTGCCGACCTGCCACTCACCGGCGGCGAGTTGGGAGCGGAGGGCCTCGACGACGGTGTCGACGAGGGATTGCCGTCCTGCTGCCTTGAGTGCCATCGCCCTGATCCCGTGCCCGTTCCTGTGCGTTCTTCGTGGAGTCGTGGAGTCGTGGAGTAGTGGAGTCATCGCGTCGTGGCGTCTGCCGCGTACGCGGTGCCTGCCGCGTACGCCGCGTCGGCTGCGTCTGCCGCATCCGTTGCGAACGTGCGCCCTGTCTGTCTGTCCGCCTGGTGGCGGTTCAGCCTGGTGACGGTTACGTCTCGCACGTTTGCCCGGTCATCCTACAACTGATTGTTTCACTGTGCAGCTAATGGGGGCGGCTAATGGGCGGTACAGGGAATTGATCTGTGGTGGGGGCGATCTCTGGTGGGTGGCGATCTGCACCGGGGGTGCCCGGAGCGCCGGGCGGTCGGAGTGCTCCCGGTGGACCCGGCGCCCAATGCTGGAGCCCCCGGTGGTGGAGTCCTGAGTGAGCACCACCACCGGGGGCGTTCCCGGGCCCGGCCGACCCCGAGCACGAGGGCGGCCCGGGGCGAAACCGAGCCCGGGGGCCTACGGGGCCAGAGGGATCCGCAACGGTTCCGGGAGCCGGGAGCCGACGGCCGACCCCCTCAGAGGCCGATGTCGCGTTCCTGGATGTCCGCCAGGGACTCCCGGCGGACCAGGAGCCGGGCGTGGCCCGAGGTGACCGCGACGACCGGCGGGCGGCCGACGAGGTTGTAGCCGGAGGCCATGGACAGGTGGTACGCGCCGGCCACGGGGACGGCGAGCAGGTCACCGGGGCGGATGTCGCCGGGCAGGTGGACGTCGGAGGCGAGGATGTCGCCCGCCTCGCAGTGCCGGCCGACGACGGTGACCGGCTCGGTGGCGACCGCCGAGCGGCGCCCGACCAGCCGGGGCGCGTAGCGCACCCCGTACAGCGCGGGCCGCGGGTTGTCGCTCATCCCGCCGTCCACCGCGACGAAGGTGTGGGCGCCGGTGCGCTTGACGGAGAGCACCCGGTAGAGCACGACGCCCGCCGGGCCGGCGATGGCGCGGCCCGGTTCGACGGCCAGTCGCGGCACCGGGAGGCCGGCCGCCGCACAGCTGCCGGCCAGTTCGGCGCGGATCTTGGTGGCGAGTCCGGCCACGTCCAGAGCGGGCTCGCCGGGCCGGTACGCGACACCGTGGCCGCCGCCCAGGTCCAGTTCGGGGAGGGTGATGCCGTGCTGCTCGTGGACGCGGGCCAGCAGGCCGACCAGGCGCCGCACGGCCGAGAGGTACGGCTTGACGGCGGTGATCTGGGAGCCCAAGTGGCAGTGCAGACCGACGAGTTCGAGGCGCGGTTGGCCCAGGACTCGGGTGATCGCGTGCTGGGCGGAACCATCGGCGAGGGACAGTCCGAACTTCTGGTCGTCGGTGCCGGTGCGGATCTTGGCGTGACCGCCGGCGGCGATCCCCGGGACGACCCGGATCAGCACCTTCTGCCGGCTGCCCACCGGGACCGCGGCGGCCAGCCGGGCGATCTCGGAGGTGCTGTCGATGACGATCCGGCCGACGCCGAGCCGTAGCGCGGTCCGCAGGTCGGTCGGGCTCTTGGCGTTGCCGTGCAGCACGATCCGCTCCGGCGGGAAGCCGGTGGTGACGGCGAGTTCCAGCTCGCCGGCGGAGCAGACGTCCAGGCCCAGGCCCTCTTCGGCGACCCAGTGCGCCATGGCGCGGCACAGGAACGCCTTGGCCGCGTAGTAGACGTCGGTGTCGGGGAAGGCGCGGAGGTAGGCGCGGCAGCGGCGGCGTACCTCGTCCTCGTCCAGTACGTAGGCGGGGGTGCCGAAGTGGTCGGCGAGTTCGGTCAGCGGGACGCCGCCGATGGCGAGGTCGTCCGCGGGGAGCGGCACGGTGGACGCGGGCCAGATGGCGAACTGGTCCGGGTCGTGGTCCGGGCCGTGGTGCGGGCCGTGGTCCAGGGTGGGCGACGGGGACGGGTGGGTGGCCGTCGGGAGCGGTGCGGGCGGCGTCGCGGTCTGCGGGGTCCGGGTGGTCCGGGGCAGGGTCGTGTGGCTCATGGTGGGGGTGCCCCTTCTCAAACGGCCCGTAGCTGGCTGCTCCGGGAAACACGGGGGATTCCCGGGGCGAAGCGTGGTTCGCGGAGGACGTCGGGGGTGAAGCGCGGGTCCCGGGGAACATCGCGGGCGAACCGCGGGTCGCGGGTGTCCCGCGCGACGTCCGGGGTGAGCCGGGGCGCACGGGCGGCGCCAGGGCTGAAGCGCGGGTCGACGGTCACGGTGGTGGCGCCGACGGGTTCGGCCATGGCGCGCAGCGCGGGCTCGGAGAGCCGTACCCAGGGCTGGCCGCTGCCCAGAACCTCGGCCAGCCGCTGCGGTGAGGTGAAGCCGACGGCGGTGCGGCCGCCGAGCGGGGTGCGGAACAGGCGGGCGGTACAGCCCGCGGGTCCCGGCCGGACGGGAACGAAGAGAGGCCCGGCCGGGACACGATCAGCAGGCTCGGGGTCTTCCGCGTGGAGATGGTGGGACACGGCGTTGCTCCTCGACGGGACGGCGGCCCCGGACCGGTGGATACGCGTGCGCCGGGGCTCGGCACAGACGCTATGCCCGGTGCGGGGGGCACCTTGCCGCTCCATGACGCTTCGTTGACGGTTTACGGACCGGACTTGACGCGATGCTGCCGCTGCTGGCCGAGGCACGTCGCACAGTGGCGCGATCCGGTCGCTGAGCGGTCCCGGCCGGGTACGCCCGCGAGCTGTACCCGGAGTGCCCGGACGACGAGGAGGAGTGGGTCACCGAGATTCAGGAACCGGTCATCAGGGCCTGAGTCAGGGCCTGAGTCCGGGGCTGAGGTCGGGCCTGAGGCCGGCGCGGGGCCCGGGGACGGTGCCGACGGCCGTGGCGGTAGCGGTAGCAGTGGCCGTGGTGGCGGCCGGAGACCGGTGCCCGGCGGATGAAGTCCCGTCCACCAGGCACCGGTTCACCGTTTCGGCGAACTCCACCGCCGCCGGGCTGAGCGCCGCCCACTGTCGTACCGCCCACCCGGTCGTCAGCGGCGGCAGCGCCGGGATCGGCACCAGCCGCAGGCCCGGATGGCCGGCGGTGGCGCGGTGGCCGGGGAGGCGGGGGACGACGGCGGGGCCGACGCCGAGCTCGGCGAGCAGCAGCGCGGTGTCCCAGTCGGCGACGCTGGTGGTGCTGGGCCCGGGGACCGCGGGATCCGGTGCCGGGGCGCCGTCCTGGTGGCCGAGGTGTCCGTCGAGGCGCATCCGGGACGTGGAGTTCTCCGGTAGCCGGATGAGGCGGAGGGCGGCCAGCTCGTCGGGTGTGAGGTGGTCGCGGGCGGCGAGCGGATCGCCGGCGCGGACCGCGAGCACCCACGGCAGGCCCATCACCGGATGCTGCTCGATGCCCCGTACGGGCGGGCCGATGGTGATCCAGGCCAGTTCGGAGTCGCCGTCCGCGACCGCCTCGAAGCAGCGGCGGCTGGAACTCTCGGTGTGGAACTCCAGGTTGACGTGCGGGTGCCGCTCCCGGAAGGCGACCACCGCGTCGGACATGAAGTGCCGGACGGTGGTGGCGCCGGTGGTGACCCGGACCGTCCCGCCGTCGCCCCGCCGCATGTCGGCCAGCCGGCGCAGTGCCAGGTCCAGTCCGCCCAGGCCGTCGGCGGCGGCGCGGTGCAGGATGCGGCCCGCGGCGGTCGGTGCCACCCCGCGCGGCCGGCGCTCCAACAGGTCGATGCCGGCTTCCCGTTCGAGGCGTTTGACGCGCTGGCTGACGGCGGACTGGGTACAGCCGAGGTCGCGGGCGACGGCACTGAGGCTGCCGGCCTCGCAGACGGCCACGAAGGCACGCAGATCATCGAGTGTCACCCGGCCACGCTAGTGCGCGACCCTCCACCAACCCAAGCTGAAGCTAAGGAGTTTGGAAGGAAACCCGAGGATTGACTTGGGTATGCCCCCCCGGGAAGATCGTCACAGGGCCCAGGGCGGCAACCCGGAACCGTGGACGGCCGTACGGTTCGGGTGCCGACCCGCCTGTATGGACCGGCCGGTACGGACCCGCCTGTACGGTCCCACCCGTACGGACTGGCCCGTACGGACCGGCCCGTGCAGACCGACCCGTACAGGCCGCAGGTGTCACGCCCCCGCCGGCGCCCCCGAGCGCGGTCGGGTGTCGTCGTGCCCCGCACCGGGCGTGGTCGCCGCCGTGTCCGCGGGCGGGCCGCCCGGCCGTCCGTCGTCCGTCCGCGGGCCGCGCCGGACCACCGCGAGGACCAGCAGACCGGTGGCGAGCGCCACCAGCCCGGAGACCAGCGTGATGTCCCGCAGTCCGGAGAGGTAGCCGGCGGCGAGCGCGTCCCGGCCGCCGGCAGGGACCCCGGCGTCCCGCAGCGCGGTGCCGAACACCGTCCCCAGGACCGCGATCCCGAACGCGAACCCCAGCTGTCGGAAGGTGTTCACCGCCCCGCTCGCCATCCCGGCCCGCTGCGGCGGGGCCGCGCCGAGCGCCGCCGACACCAGCACCGGCATGGCCGCCCCGACGCCGAGTCCGCTCACCGCCAGGCCGGGCACCAGCGCGGGCCAGCTCGCGCCGGTGCCGAGCAGCGCGACGTGCAGCAGCCCGCCCGTGCCGATCAGCAACAGGCCGATGCCGAGCGGGAGTTGGGGCGCCAACCGCTGAAGCGCCCGGCCGCCCAACACGCCGACCAGCAGGGACATCAGCGCCATCGGGGTCACCGCGAGGCCGGCCCCGATCGGGCTCAGCCCGAGGACTTTCTGCGTCCACAGCCCCACGAACGTCAGGTACGGGAAGGCCGCCGCCTGCATCAGCAGCGCCGCCACCATCAGCACCGCGAACGACGGGCGGCGCAGCAGCCGGAGGTCCAGCAGCGGGCCGGCGGTCCGCCGCTCGGCGACCACGAACACCACCAGGGCGAGGACGGCGACCCCTACGGCGGCCAGCGTCCCGGTCTCGGTCCAGCCGTGCTCGCCGCCGCGCATCAGCCCGTAGGTCAGCGTGCCCGCGCACACCGTGAAGGACGCGGCGCCCGGCCAGTCGATGCGTGCACTGCGGTCGCCGTAGGACTCGCCCAGGTGCCGCAGGGTCAGCCAGATGGCGAGGGCGGTCAGCGGCAGGTTGACCAGGAAGATCGCCCGCCAGTCGGTCCACTCGGTGAGCAGCCCGCCCAGGACCGGGCCGACGGCGGCGGCCGCGCCGCTGGTGCCGCCCCAGACGCCGAACGCCACCCCGCGGTCCCGGCCCTGGTAGGCGGCCATCAGCAGCGGGGTGTTGGTGGCGAACATCGCCGCCGCGCCGATGCCCTGGACGACCCGGGCGGCGACCAGCAGCTCCGCGCCGGGGGCCAGCCCGCAGGCCAACGAGGCGAGCGCGAAGAGCGCCAGCCCGCCTACGTAGAGGCGGCGCCGGCCATAGAGGTCGGCGGCCGAGCCGGCCACCATCAGGAGCGCGGCCAGGGCCAGCGCGTAGCTGTCCATCACCCACTGGAGCGAGGAGAAGGAGGCGCCCAGGCCGTCGGCTATCCGGGGCAGCGCGGTGTTCACGATCGTCACATCGACGAGCAGCATGAAATTGCCGAGGGTGATGGCGACCAGGGGCCACCACTTCCCGG
The DNA here is from genome assembly GCF_042886435.1 of Streptomyces sp. NPDC058000. Classification (NCBI taxonomy): domain Bacteria; kingdom Bacillati; phylum Actinomycetota; class Actinomycetes; order Kitasatosporales; family Streptomycetaceae; genus Streptomyces; species Streptomyces sp. NPDC058000. The sequence goes on along the minus strand of NZ_JBHVQS010000001.1, from coordinate 321,548 downwards.
TGCGGGCACCGGCTCCACCGGGGCGGCTGCCGCCTGGCCCGGTGCCGCTACGGCCGCCGCCGCCCCCGTCGGGAGCGTTCCCGGGTGCGTACCGCATGATCATGTCCTCCGTTGGGTGGTGCGCTTGGTGTGTTCCCGGGCAGGGCGCCCGGACGAGGCCCCACTCTCCGTGGCGCACCGCTCGTTCCCCCAGCCACGGCGCTCCCGGCGACGCAATTCGACACGGGTTAGCCTCCAACGGTGAAAACCGACGGAAGCGCCGGCCGGCCCGCGCCCTTCGACGACCTCGACCGCCGTCTGATCCACGCCCTCCAGATCGACGGCCGGGCCCCCTTCAGCCGGATCGCCGAGGTCCTCGGGGTCTCCGACCAGACGGTCGCCCGGCGCTACACCCGGCACCGCGGCTCCGGTGCCTTCCGGGTGCTGGGGCTGGCCGAGCCCCGGGCGCTGGGCGAGGTGGAGTGGCTGGTGCGGGTGGAGTGCGCGCCGGACGCCGCGCTGCCGATCGCCGAGGCGCTGGCACGCCGCCCGGACACCTCCTGGGTGAGCCTGATGTCCGGCGGCACCGAGATCGCCGTGGTCTGCCGGTCGGCGAGCAGCGAGCACAGCGACGCGCTGGTGCTCCAGAAGCTGCCGCGCACCCCGAGCGTGGTCGGGGTGGCCGCGCACTGCCTGCTGCACGAGTTCTACGGCGGCCCGCAGAGCATGATCAGCAAGTCCGGTGCGCTGACCGCCGAGGAGGCCGCCCGACTGAGCCCGCCGGCGCCCCGGCCGCCGTCCCCCGAGCCCGCCACCCCTCCCCCACCCTCCACGTCGTTCGAGCGGGGGGACCCCTATGAGCAGGGGCCGGTGGTGCTCTCCGACGCCGACCGGCGGCTGTTCGAGGCGCTCGGCCGGGACGGCCGGGCCCCGATCGCCGAACTCGCCGCGGCCACCGGCTGGTCGCCCACCACCGTCCGCCGCCGCCTGGAGGCGCTGCGCGCGGACGGCGTGCTGTACTACGACGTCGACTACGATCTGCGGCTGTTCGGGTACGGGGTGATGGTCGCCCTGTGGCTGTCCGTCGCACCCGCCGAACTCGCCGCCGCCGGCGCGGCGTTGGCGGAACACCCGGAGGTCGCCTTCGCCGGCGCCACCACCGGTGCGCACAACCTCTTCGCGTCCGTCCTGTGCCGGGACACCAGCGCGCTCTACACCTACCTGACGACCCGGATCGCGGCACTGCCGGGCGTACGGACCATGGAGAGCGCGCCGCGGATCCGGCACCTCAAGGGGCCCGGCCCGTACGCCGCGCTCGGCCCCGCCGCTCCGAGGAGCCGCCGATGACACCACCATCGACCCGCGTCCTGGTGCGCCGGGCCCGCGACGGGGTGCTGGACTGGGTGCGGTCGACGCCCGGCACCCACATCTGGCTGCTGATCATCGGCATCACCAGTCTGGTGATCGCCTCGGCCTCCGAGGGACTGGAGCAGTTCCTCCTCCACCGCAACAGCAGCAACATCCACGAGCTGAACGAGCATCCGCTGCCCTCGCTGCTGATCAGCGGGTTCTGGATCGAGCAGCCGGGTTCGTTCCTGCTCTACGCGGTGATGTTCGAGCTGGTGCACGCCAACGTCGAGCGGTGGATGGGGAGTTGGCGCTGGCTGCTGACCGTCGGCGCGGCGCACGTCGCGGCCACTCTGGCCAGCCAGGAGCTGGTGCTGCTCGCCATCGAGGGCCACCAGCTACCGCGCTCGATGACCCACGTCGTGGACATCGGCGTCTCCTACGGGCTGGCCGCCGCGGCCGGGGCACTGACGTACCGGCTGCCGTCGCCCTGGCGCTACGTCTACCTCGTCGGCCTGCTGGGGTTCTTCGGGGTGCCGCTGGTGACCGGGGCGACCTTCACCGACTTCGGGCACGCCATAGCGCTGGCCCTGGGGTTCGCGAGCTGGCCGCTGACCCCGGCGGCGCGCGTCGACGCGGCGGTGGAGCACGTGCCGGATGCGCACGCGACGGACGGGGACGCGACGGGCGCGGGTGGCGGCGCGGACGGGCCGGAGCCGCCACCCGGGGGCCGTCAGGAGTAGAGCCGCTCCAGCACCACCGCGACCCCGTCGTCCTCGTTGGAGGCGGTGATCTCGTCGGCGACGGCCTTGAGTTCGTCGTGGGCGTCCGCCATCGCCACGCCGTGCGCGGCCCAGGCGAACATCGGGACGTCGTTGGGCATGTCGCCGAACGCCACGGTCTCCTTGGCGGTGATGCCCAGACGGCGGGCGGCCAGCGAGAGCCCGGTGGCCTTGGTCAGGCCCAGCGGCAGCAGCTCGACGATGTGCGGCCCGGCGACCATGACGCCGACCAGGTCCCCGGCGACCTGGCGGGCGGCGCGGGCCAGCGCGTCGTCGTCCAGCGTCGGGTGCTGTATGTAGACCTTGTTGAGCGGGGCGGTCCACAGCTCGCCCGGGTCGTCGATCAGGACGTTGGGCAGCGGGCCGTCCTGGACCTGGTAGCCCGGGCCGACCAGCACCTCGCCGGCCAGGCCGTCCCGGCTCGCCGCCAGGTGGAGTGGGCCGACCTCGGCCTCGATCTTGGACAGCGCGAGGCCGGCCAGCTGGCGGTCCAGGGTCACCGACGTCAACAGCCGCTGTTCGCCGGCGTGGTAGACCTGCGCGCCCTGTCCGCACACCGCGAGGCCCTGGTAGTCGAGGGCGTCGAGGATGTGCCGGGTCCAGGGCACCGCCCGGCCGGTGACGACGATGTGCGCCGCACCCGCCGCGGTGGCGGTGGCGAGCGCCCGGCGGGTGCGTTCGGAGACGGTCTCGTCGTGGCGCAGCAGCGTCCCGTCGAGGTCCGTCGCGATGAGCTTGTACGGCAGCGGCGAACCCGCCGGGGTCGAGGGGCTCACTTGGCGACGGGCTCCAGCACCTCGCGGCCGCCCAGGTAGGGGCGGAGCACCTCGGGAACGCGGACCGAGCCGTCCGGCTGCTGGTGGTTCTCGAAGATCGCCACGATGGTCCGCGGGACGGCGCAGAGCGTGCCGTTGAGCGTCGCCAGCGGGCGGACCTTCGGCTTGCCCTCGGTGGTCTCCCGCATCCGGACCGAGAGCCGGCGGGCCTGGAACTCGTTGCAGTTGGACGCCGAGGTCAGCTCGCGGAACTTGCCCTGGGTCGGGATCCACGCCTCACAGTCGAACTTGCGGGAGGCGGAGGCACCCAGGTCGCCGGTGGCGACGTCGATCACCTGGAACGGCAGCTCCAGGCCGGTCAGCCACTGCTTCTCCCACTCCAGCAGCCGCCGGTGCTCGGCCTCGGCGTCCTCCGGCGCGACGTAGGAGAACATCTCCACCTTGTCGAACTGGTGGACCCGGAAGATGCCGCGGGTGTCCTTGCCGTAGGTGCCGGCCTCGCGGCGGAAGCACGGCGAGAAGCCGGCGTAGCGCAGCGGCAGCTGCTCGGCGTCGACGATCTCGTCCATGTGGTACGCGGCGAGCGGGACCTCGGAGGTGCCGACCAGATAGAAGTCGTCGCGCTCCAGGTGGTAGACGTTCTCGGCGGCCTGGCCGAGGAAGCCGGTGCCCTCCATGGCGCGCGGGCGCACCAGGGCGGGGGTCAGCATCGGCGTGAAGCCGGCCTCGGTGGCCTGCGCGATGGCGGCGTTGACCAGCGCCAGCTCCAGCAGGGCGCCGACGCCGGTGAGGTAGTAGAAGCGCGAGCCGGAGACCTTGGCGCCGCGCTCGACGTCGATGGCGCCGAGCAGTTCGCCGATCTCCAGGTGGTCCTTGGGCGTGAAGCCCTCGGCGGCGAAGTCGCGGGCGGTGCCGTGCGTCTCCAGGACCGTGAAGTCCTCCTCGCCGCCCACCGGGACGTCGGGGTGGACGATGTTGCCGAGCTTCCGCAGCAGCGCCTGGGTCTCGTCCTTGGCCTCGTCCTGCGCGGCGTCGGCGGCCTTGACGGCGGCGGCCAGCTCACCGGCCTTCTTCAGCAGCTCGGCCTTCTCGTCGCCGCTGGCCTTGGGGATGAGCTTGCCGAGCGCCTTCTGCTCGGAACGCAGCTCGTCGAAGCGGACGCCGGACGACCTGCGCCGCTCGTCGGCAGAGAGGAGTGCGTCGACGAGCGCGACATCCTCTCCACGGGCGCGCTGGGAGGCGCGCACACGGTCGGGGTCCTCACGAAGCAGGCGAAGGTCAATCACCCCACCAGGCTACCGGGGCCGCCAGCCGGCACTCGACGTGATATTCGCGGGTGCGACCATTTGCCCGTTTTGAGGTTATTTATTCCATGGCGGGGAATCGGGCCCGAGGGCCTTCCGGGGCGGTCGTCGTAACGCATCGTAAGGTCCTGCGGAATTCCTGGCTCATGCCGTGAAAAGGGGCATTCGCGGCGGCGGATTCCAGGCTTCCGGTGGCCGCTCCCCGGGGTTGTGCCCAGTTGCCCACCGGGTTGTCCACAGGGGGGAGGGGTGCGGCGATTTTTATCCACAGCCTGTGTGTGAGATCTGTGGAAGCCGGAATTGATCATTCTGCGCCCGAAATGCTCAGCTATGGATTCTTAGTCCAAACCCTGTTCACGCACTCTTTCGTGTGGGATTACCTCGCCCTAAAGGATTGGTCGTGAGAATTGTGCTGACGAGGTCCGGGGTGATCCACTGTGGGCGACTGTGCACGGGTGTGGGGTCACTAGAGGGATATGTCGACTCTGTCCGCCTCGGATGTCGACTTACCCACAGGTCGAGAAGCGAGCCTGTGGATAACTTTGTGGACAGTTACCGCACCCGTCGGACGGCGCTCCGGAACGGCACTTTCGGTCCCGCCGAAGGCACAGGTCACAGCCCGTAACCCGACGGGCGGGGGAACGGGCCGACTCAGCCCCGTCCGTCCAGGCAGCGCCCCAGCCAGTCCGACGCCTCGGTGAACGCCGAGTCGGTCACCTGCGGCCGGACGCTCGCGGCCACCTCGTCCGCGCGCGGATACGAGCCGAGGAACCGCACGTCGCGGCAGACCCGCTTGAGGCCCATCAGGACCTCGCCCACCCGTCGATCGGTGACATGGCCCTCGCAGTCCACCGAGAAGCAGTACCGGCCGATGCCCTCGCCGGTCGGTCGGGACTCGATCCGCATCATGTTGACCCCGCGGACCGCGTACTCCTGGAGCAACTCCAGCAGCGCGCCGGGGTGGTCGGAGGCCAGCCACAGCACCACCGAGGTCTTGTCCGCGCCGGTGGGCGCCGAGGGCCGGGCCGGGCGGCCGACCAGGACGAAGCGGGTGGCGGCGTTCTGCGCGTCGTGGATGTCGGCGACCAGCGGCGTGAGGCCGTACGTAGCGGCCGCGAACTCACCGGCGAACGCGCCGTCGTAGCGGCCCTCCTGGACCAGGCGCGCACCGTCCGCATTGGAGGCCGCCGACTCCCAGACGGCGTCCGGGAGTTGGGCCGCCAGCCACTTGCGGACCTGGGGCTGGGCGACCGGGTGCCCGGTCACCGTCTTCACGTCGGTCAGCGTCGTCCCCGGGCGCACCAGGAGCGCGAAGGCGATCGGCAGCAGCACCTCGCGGTAGATCATCAGGGGTTCGCCGGAGGCCAGTTCGTCGAGGGTGGTGGTCACGCCGCCCTCGACGGAGTTCTCGATCGGCACCAGCGCCGCCGCGGCCTCCCCGGCCCGGACCGCGTCCAGCGCGGCCGGCACCGACACCATCGGCGCCAGCTCCCTGGTCGCCGCCTCGGGGAGGGTGCGCAGCGCGGCCTCGGTGAAGGTGCCCGCGGGACCGAGATAGGTATAGCGACTGGCCGACATGCCGTGGACTCCCTCACGTGCTTGCGGGAGACCCCGCCGTCTTTCGCCCTGCCCTTGCCACGATACCGAGCGGTCCGGTGCCCGGCGGACGCGTTCCGAAGAGTGGTCCCGGCCGGCCCCGGGTCCGATCAGCCCTCCAGCAGCGGCTGGGCCACGTAATCGCCGTCCGACGGCGCCGGCGGCACCGCGTACAGGCCGCTGGCCTCGTGCCGCAGGAACGGTGACAGCGCGTCGCCGCGGTCCAGCTTCCGCTGGATCTGGGTGAAGGCGCGCAGCGGGTCGGCCTGCCAGCAGACGAAGAGCAGCCCGGCGTCCGGGGCGCCGTCGTCCAGGAAGCCGTCGTGGTACGAGAACGGGCGGCGCAGCAGCGCCGCGCCCTGGTTGGCCTCCGGTGCGGCGATCCGGGCGTGCGCGTTGGCGGGGATGACCGGGAGCCCGTCGGGGCCGTTGGCGTCCAGATTCATCGGGGTGGTCTCGGTGCCGCCGGTCAGCGGGGCACCGTTGTCCTTGCGCCGCCCTATGACCCGCTCCTGCTCGGTGCGGGAACGCTTCTCCCAGTCGTCGAGCAGCATCCGGATCCGGCGCACCACCGCGTACGAACCGCCGCGCATCCACTCCTGCGCGGTGTCCGCGCCGACGAAGATCCGCCGGTCGAAGTCCGACTCGGACGGTTTGGGGTTGTTGGTGCCGTCGACCTGGCCCATCAGGTTGCGGGCGGTCATCGGGTGCGCGGTGGCGCCCGGCGTGCGGTTGAAACCGTTCATCTGCCAGCGCAGCCGGGCGGCCCCCGCCGCCTCCTTCTGGAGCGCGCGCAGCGCGTGGAAGGCGACCAGCGCGTCGTCGGCGCCGATCTGGATCCACAGATCGCCCTCGCTGCGCCGGGGGTCGAGGGCGTCGGCGGAGAAGGCGGGCAGCGGATCGAGCTGGACCGGGCGGCGTCCGGTCAGACCGGTCCGGTCGAAGAAGCTGCGGCCCAGCCCGAAGGTGACGGTCAGCGAGGACGGGCCGGCGTCCAGCGCCACGCCGGTGTCGGCCTGCGGGGTACGCCCGGCCATCAGCTCCTCGGCCGTCCGCGACCAGCGGCGCAGCAGCGCGGCAGCCTCCTTGCGACCGGCACCGGCCGCCAGGTCGAAGGCGACGAGGTGGCCGCTGGCCTGCAACGGGGTGGTGATGCCCGCCTGGTGCTTGGCGCCCGTCGTGCGGAACGGGACCTCGGTCGCCCCGATCGTGCTCAGCGCCTCCGCGGCGTCGCCCTGCGCGGCCGAGGCGCCGAGGGCGCCGCTGGCCCCGCCGACGACCAGCCCGGCCGCGCCGGCCGCACCGACGGTCCCCAGGAGGCGGCGGCGGGACAGCGCCAGGGTGGTGCCGTCCGCGGCGGCCGACCCGTTCCGTGGGCGGGTGCCGTCGTCCTGCATGGTGTCCGTGGCGTCCTGCTGCTTGCTCATCAGTTGATTGTCACGTTCCTGGTCTCGGTCACCTGGTCGAAGTCGGAGGTCCGGACGAGCAGCGAGAGCTGCCACCGCCCCGGCACCGGGAGTTGCACGCCGCTCGCGGTCCAGTGGCCGGTCCCGCTGTGCCGGAGCGTGACCGGGAGCGGCCCCAGCTTCTTGGCGTCGAGTGTGAAGGCGACCTTCACCTCGGGGACGTCCCGGGCCTTGCCCGACGGGTCGGCGATCCGCAGCCGGAGCTCGTTGCCGCCGCCGCTGCGCCCGGGGTCGAGGTCGAGACGGGCGGTGCCCTTGCCGTTCGCGCCGCCGGTGTCGAACGGGACGGTCAGCACGCGCGGCTGGTTGGCGTCGGGGGACTGCCCGGCCGAGGCGGCCTTGACGGCCTCCGCGGTGCGGGCCGGTTCGGTGGTGGTCAGGACGGTGGTCACCGCGAGCAGCACCATCGCGACGGCGGCCTCGGTCAGGACGGACCGCCGCAGCCCGCGCCGCACCGGGTCGGCGTCCCGGATCCGCTTCTTCCGTGCGGTGGTCAACGCGGCCTGTTGGCGGGCCAGTTGGGCGGCCCGGGCCGGGTCGGAGGGCCCGGCGGCCGCCGCCGGGCCCGGATCCTTGGCCGCGTCCGCGTCGGCTTCTACGGAGGAGGAGGCGGGGACGCCGACGGGCTCGGGTGTCGCGGCCGCATCGTGCGGGCCCGTCCCCCGTTCCGTACCGGCCGTCGACTCCCCGGCGGCCGTCAGTCGGCCCGTCCAGCGCCGGGACAGTCCGGCGACGGCCACCATGACCGCGACCAGGCCCACCTTGACCAGCAGCAACTGCCCGTAGGAGGTGTCGGTCAGCGCGCGCCAGGAGCCGACCTGCCGCCAGGACTGGTACGTGCCGGTGGCGACCAGCACCAGGACGGAGCCGAAGGCCATCCGGGAGAAGCGGCGGACGGCGGTCCGCTCGACCGGCGGGCCCCAGTAGAGGGAGACCAGCAGGGCCGCCAGCCCGCCGAGCCAGGCGGCCACCGCGAGCAGGTGCAGGACGTCGACGGGCATGGCGACGGCGGGCTGGAGCCCGGTCGAGGCGTGCTCGGCGATCGCCCAGGTGGTGGCGAGCCCGGCGGCGACCACCACCCCGCCGATCGCGAGGCCGAACGTGAGGTCCGTGCGCCGCTTGGCGGCGTCCTCAGCATCCTCAGCGTCCTCGGCGTGCTGGGCGTCCGTGGCGTCCGTGGCGTCCGCGGCATCCGTGCCGTTCGGGCCGTTCGGGCCGTGGACCCGGGCGTACGCCCCGAAGAGCACCGACACGAACAGCGCCGCCGCGGCGAGCAGCAGCAGCCGGGAGAGCAACGCGGCCCCCGGCTTGGACAGCACCACCTGCTGGAGCCCGCCGAGGTCGAAGACGTCGGCGAGCTTCCCGGAGCCGGTGTACGGGGTGCGCAGCAGCAGCATCGCCAGCGTGGCGCCGGTCAGCACCGCCCAGCCGCGGACCACTAGCCGCTGCACGGACCGCACCCGGGCGGCGGCCGGCCGGCACGCCACCACGAACGCCGCGCCGCCGGCCAGCAGCACGAACCCGGCGTAGGCGAGGTAGCGGGCGATCTCGTAGAGCGCGCCCACCAGGCCGCCGCCGACCTGCTGTTGGGGAACGGCGGCGGTGGTCTTCGACGGCGCCCCGATGGAGAAGGTGAAGGCACCGGACACCGGGTGGCTGTCCGCCGAGATCGCCTGCCAGGCGACGGTGTACGTCCCGTTGGGGAGCCCCGGCGGCAGCCCCGCCCCGTATTTGACGGTGCTCCCGCTGCACAGATTGCGCAGCTTGCCACGGTCCACCCGCTTGCCTTGCGGGTCCAGGACGCGCAGGGAGTCGTCGCCCATCGCCACGCCCTCGGAGAAGGTGAGCGCGACCTGCTCGGGGGCGTGTGCCACCACCGAGCCCTGCGCGGGGTCGCTGCCGGTCAGCGCGGCGTGCGCGGCGGCCGGCGCGATGCCCGCGACCAGTGCGCCGAAGAGCACCGCCACGAGGACCAGCAGCCGTCGCAGCCGTCGCGGCCGGAAGCCGGTGAGGGCCATGGTGCGCGCTCCCCTTCCCGTTGGCATGAGTGTCCGTTTCCTTCACCGGGCCCGTTGCCGGGCCCCTTTCCTCACGGCGTCCGCGGCGGTGCGGAGGCCGTCACTTCCCCGGCCGGTAGGCGGCGGGCTTCACCTCGACCTCGACCTTGACCGGGTCGGCGGTGGCGAAGTGCAGTTCGACGGTGACCTTCTGGCCCGCGGTGGGCTTCCGGGTCAGGCCCATGAACATCGTGTGGTTGCCGCCGGCGCTGAGCGTGAGCTCCCCGTTGGCGGGCACCGGCAGGGAGTCGACCTGCTCCATCTTGTTGCCGGTGGTCTTGTGGAGGGTGATGTCCTTGGACAGGTCGCTGGTGACCGAGGTCAGCTTGTCGGCGGTGGAGCCGCTGTTCTTGACCACGAAGTAGGCGCCGGCCATGTCCTGGGTGACCGGCTGCGGCATGTAGGCGCCGCTGACCGAGAGCTGGGGCTTGCTGTCCCCGCCGCCGCAGCCCGCCAGGGCGAGACCGGCGGTGAGGGCGAACGCGGAGCCGATGGCTATCCGGCGGCTGACGGGGGCCAGGGGGGCGAGCGGAGAGGTGCGGCGGGTCACGGGTTCTGTCCCTTGGTGATCTTCGGAAGTGCGGCGGTGTAGTTGTCGGAGGTGGCCTCCTGCATCCCCATCCAATGGATCTTGTCGTCCTTGGGGGAGCTCAGCAGGACCTGGGCGCCGTGGGTGGAGACCACGTCGCCGTTCTTCTTCTTGACCGGCGCCTCGATGCCGATGTTCACGCTGCGGGCGGCCTGCTGGATCTTGTTGAACGGGCCGGTGAGCCCGATGAAGTCCTTGTTGATGCCGCCGAGCCACTTCTTGAGCTGGGCCGGGGTGTCGCGCTCCGGGTCGGAGGTCACGAAGACCACCCGTAGGTCGCTGCGTTCGGCCTGCGGCAGCTGCTTCACCGCCACCGCGATGTTGGCCATCGTCGTCGGGCAGACGTCCGGGCAGTTGGTGTAGCCGAAGTAGATCAGGGTCGGATGGCCCTTGGTCTTCTCCAGCAGGTCGTAGGGCTTGCCGTCGGAGTCGGTGAGGGCGAGGTCCGGCTTCTCCATCGGGGTGTCGAGGGTGACGATCGGCTTGGCCGCCGTCCCCCCGGAGACCTGGGCGACGGGCTGGTCGGAGCCGTCGCCGGAGCCGCAGGCGGTCAGGGTGAGGCCGAGGGCGGCGGCCGCCCCCAGGGCGGACACCAGCAGTTTTCTTCTACGCATGACGTTTGTGTCCCGGTATTTCCATGGCGCTGAGCCGGTGGGTGTCAGGGGTGTTCTCGGGTCGGGGTGGTCGGTACCGCAGGGTGCCGGACCGGCGCGTGGGGTGCGGCGGTCCGGCCGCGTCCGGCGGCGGGGTTCGGATCAGGCGTTGCGGCGCCGGCCGGCGAGCACGCCGAAGGCGATGCCGACGATGCCGACGACGATCCCGCCGACGGCCAGCACCCGTGCCGTGGTGTCACCGGTGGACGCCTGGGCGGCCGTGGTGTCGCCCTTGGCGCCGTTCTTGCCGTCGGCCGGGCCCTGGTCGGTGCCCTGGGCGTCGGCGGCGGTGAGCTTGAGCACCGGCGCCGGGTTCTCCGGTTCCTGGCCGCCGGGCTTGGCCGGCTCGATCCAGCGCACGACCTCCTTGTTGTCGTACGTCTGGAGGGCCTTGAAGGCGAGCTGGTCGGTGTCGCTGGGCAGCTGGCCGACGGAGAGCGGGAACTGCTGGAACTGGCCGGGCTCGATGCCCTTGCCGTCCGCGGTCCAGGTGATCTTCGAGGGGGCCTCGTTGATCTTCTCGCCCTCCATCTCGATGGGCTTGGCGAGCTTGGACTTGGTGACGTCCACCTTCCAGCCGGGCACCGGCTGCGGCATGACGGACGCCAGCGGGTGGTCGGTCGGCAGGGAGACCTCGACCTTCACCGTCGAGGCGTTGTCGCGCTCGTTGGGCACCTTGATGTTGATGGTGGCGAAGCCGCCCTTGGGGGCGGTGCCGGGCTGCACGGTGACGTGCGCGAAGGCCGGGCCGGCCAGCAGCAGGACACTGCCGGCCGCGATCCCGCCGACGACGGGGAGCCGGCGGACCAACCGCCGCGCCGAGGGCGACGAGGGTGCCGAGGACGACTGCGCGCCGCCCGAAATCTCTGACATACCGGACTTCTTGACCATGTGGACACTCCACGAGGAGAAGGGAGGAAACGACTACGGGGTGACGTGGTGCGGCGCTCGACCTCGGCGCGCACTGCCGCCGCGCGCCGCCGTCCGTCCCCGCGGTTCCCCGGGAGCGTGCTGCGCGTGGCGTCAGGCCGCGAGGGCCAAGCGACCGGCCACCGGTGGGCCGCGCCGTATGACGCTGTGCTGGAGCGCCGGATCCTGCGGACCGGGTTCGTCCCCGTACGCCGAGGGGGCGCGCAGGCCCTCCTCCTGCGCCGTACCGAGGGCCGCGAGCAGCGCCCGGACCAGCGCGAGCGACCGGCGCACCGCGCCGACTAGCGCCCGTGCCGCGACCTCGCGCGCCGCCGGGGCGGACAGCCGCACCAGCCGCCACAGGGCGGCCTCACCGCGCCGCAGCAGCAGGCCGAGGCCGAGCGCGGCGAGCAGGTGCCCGAGCAGCATGGGCAGCGACGGCGCCAGGCAGTGCGCCATCATCGGGACGTCGGCGCCGCCCATCGGGTGCCCGCCGGTGTCGACCAGCCCGGCGGTGCCGGCCAGGTCCATCCCGCCGGGGCCGAGCAACTGCCGCGCCGTGCCGCCGTCGAGGCGGACGCCCTCCAACCCGCACGTCAGGTGCCGGGCCAGCGCCACCGCCGCCTGGTCGGAGAGGCCGGACGCCCGCCCGGACAGTGCCGGCATCGGGTGCTGCCCCATCGCGAACAGTGCGTGCAGCGCCAGCTGTCCGACCGCCAGTCCGGCCGCGATACCGGGCAACGAGCGCTCCCGGCCGGCCAGCGGGGCCGCCACCGCGAACACCGCGACCGCGGCGAGCCCCAGCGTCCACAACGGCACCGTGGCCATCGAAGCGGCCATGTGCCCGGCCGCGGACAGCGTGACGCAGGCCGCGGTGAACACCGCGGCCCGTAGCAGCCGCAGATCGGCGGCCGCCCGCGCTGAGGGGACGGAGGGGGCAGTCATGGCGGCCGCCATCATCCCACTGCCCCTGTTCGCCGCGTACGGCAGGGTTTCAGCGACTACGGCACGGCCGGCTCACAGGGGCGCCTGCCAGGGGCGTCCGGAGTCCCGCAACGGGCGCGCGGAGGCGCGCACCCGGCACCACGCCTACACCTGTGCGCTCACTTTTCGCATCCGCCGAATGAGCGGTATCACGTCCCGGGGATGCTTACCGACCTTGCGGCCCGGCAATAGGTATCGGTATGTCGAGCCGCGTCCAGGAGGCAGGAGCGATGAGCATCTGGTGGTCCCTCCACCTGCGGCGGGAGGCCGCGAGTGTGCCGCTCGCCCGGCGGCTGTTGCTGGGCGCGATGGAGACCGCCGGCGTCGACCCGGACATCTGTTACGACCTCTCGGTCGCCCTCTCCGAGGCATGCGCCAACGCCGTCGAGCACGGCGGCGACGCCACCGACGACTACCGCGTCACCGCCTACATCGACGGCGACACCTGCCGCATCGAGGTCACCGACTCCGGCCCCGGCTTCGACCGTCCCGCTCCGCCGCATACCGCCGGGGACCGCGCACTGCCGCCGGTCCCCGTCCCCGCCCCCGCGCAGGCCCCCGGATACGCCGAGGACGGCCGGGGGCTCTTTTTGATCGAGGCGCTCACCGACCACGTCACGTACCGCAACCGCGCCGGCAGCCCCGGCGCGGTGATCAGCTTCGACAAGATCCTCAAGTGGCGCGAGGGCGCGGCGCTCCCGATGGCGTCGTGAGCGGCGCGCGGGCCTCGATTCCCGTTGCCGGCAGTTAGGGCCGGACAGGCCGTCAGTGGTGCCGGTTGAAGACGAGCGCGAGCGTTGTCGCCACCACCGCCGCGATGAGGACCGCGAAGGCGATCTTCCAAGGGCTGTAGGGGCGGTCCCCGCTCACCTCGCCGGTCTCGGCGTTGACCATGACCTGCCACTGCTTGCCGTTGTAGACGTAGGAGGCGAACCACACGGGGAGCAGCAGGAGCTTGAAGGTCACCGACCCGTAGTTGGTGTTGACCGAGTGCAGCCGCTGCCGGTCACCGCCGATGTCCCGCTTGCAGTCCGCCTCGATGACCTTGGCCATCTTCTGCTGGGCGTTCTGGAAGCCGGACTCCGGCTCCACGTCGTACCGCAGGGTCCGGAAGCCCGCCAGGTACGCCTCCTGGTAGGCCACCGCCTGTTTCAGCGGCCAGGGCTCCAGGGCCTGGAGCCGGTCCGGCGGGACGTGCCCGACGCCGGGGACGAGGACGTCGTCGAAGAAGCGCTGGACCGTGCCGTTGACGTGGTACCAGCGGACCTTGGTCTCCTTGTTGTCGCCGGTTCCGACGGTGTACTCCTCGCCGCGTTCGCCGCTGTAGGCGGTCGCGGTCGCGGCGTCGTACGTCCAGTGCGGCACGTACGTCCCGTGCAGGGTCTCCGCCGAGTTCACCTTCTTCAGGCTGTTCGGCGCGAACCAGCGGGACTTGGCCCATTTGCCCAGGTTGTCGTGGACATTGCGCTTGTCCACCCGGAACGGCACCAGGCCCTCGGGCACGATCCGGTCCGCGGCGGCCGAGGCGACCATGGGCGTGGCGCAGAACTGGCAGCGGCCGGAGAGGGCGTTGGTCTCGTTGGTCGCACCGCAGCCGGGGCACCGGAGCACCTGCCCACCGGCCACCGTCGGCTTGGTCGGCAGGGTCGCCAGCTCTTCCCAGGCGTGCTCCCGCACCTCGCGGTTGAGGGGGGCGATGGGCTGCTCGAAGCGGCAGTTAGGGCAGCGCAGCGCGTTGGTTCCGGGGGCGTACTCGGCGGTGGAACCGCAGCTCGGGCACGCGTAGGACTGCGGCTGTTGCGGTTGCTGCTCCTGCTGTGGCGGCTGTTGCTGCTGCGGTGCCTGCTGTGGGTACGGCTGTTGCGGCTGCTGCTGGTACGGCTGCTGGGGCGCCTGCTGTGGGTACGGCTGCTGAGGCTGCTGCTGGTAGGGCTGTTGGGGCTGTTGGGGTTGTTGCGGCTGGTAGGGCTGCTGCGGCTGATACGGCTGGTAGCTCATGGGGGCACGGACTCCTGGCGGTAGGTCAGACCTGCGGCGGCAGCGGCGGCGGAGTGGCGCGGAAGTGCTGGGCGAGCTCCGGCACGCTCTCCACCGGCTGCCACGCCGCCATGCCCTCGCGCCAGGCGAGCATCCCGGGCCGGACCGCTCCCGAGCCGATGTGCCCGGTGAACGTCGCGTGGTCGTAGGGGCCCTGCTGCTGCCCGTCCACGGCCACGTACCACTGGTACTGCTGCTGGCCGGGCAGCGGCGGCGGGACGGCACCGCCGCCGGGAGCCGGGGCCGGGGCGGCGGGCGCGTAGGGCTGCTGCTGGCTCTGCTGGCCCTGCTGCGGCGCGAACGCCTGCGCCAGTTGCTGGCCGGCGGCCATGCCGAGCCCCAGGCCCACGCCCTCCCCGGCGCCTCCGGGGTTGTTCGCCGCGTCCCGGATCGCGTCCGCCGCCTGGAGGCGGGCGTAGTTGTCGACGTTCCCGATGATGCCCATGCGGCTACGGGCGTCGATGGCCTGCTCGACCTCGGGCGGCAGCGAGATGTTCTCGATGATGAACTTCGGGATCGAGAGGCCGTGCGTCGCCGCCAGTTCGTCGGTCAGCGCCTTGGCCAGCCGGTCGCCGAGTTCGGCCTGGCGCGCGGCGAGGTCGAGCATGGGGATGCCCGAGCTGGCCAGCAGCGTGCCGAGTCGCCCCACGATCAGCTGCCGCAGGTACTCCTCGACCTCTTCGGTGCGGAACTGCGGGTCGGTGCCGGAGAGTTCGGTGATCAGCTTGGCGGGGTCGGAGACCCGCGTCGCGTAGCCGCCGAACGCCCGCAGCCGCACCATGCCGAACTCGGGGTCCCGCACCGTGACCGGGTTCTGCGTGCCCCACTTCAGGTCCGTGAACTGCCGGGTGGTGACGAAGTAGACCTCGGCCTTGAACGGCGAGTGGAAGCCGTACTTCCAACCCTGCAAGGTCGCCAGGATCGGCAGGTTGCCCGTCTGCAACTCGTACATGCCCGGCGCGAAGACGTCCGCGATCCGGCCCTGGTTGACGAAGACGGCGGCCTGCGACTCGCGCACGATGAGCTTGGCGCCCATCTTGATTTCGTTCTCGTAGCGCGGGAAGCGCCAGACGATCGTGTCCCGGCTGTCGTCGGTCCACTCGATGATGTCGATGAATTCGCCGCGTACGCGGTCCATGAAGCCCACGACAGGTCCCCCAGTTCGCTCCGGCCGCCCCGACCGGGCCGCTGCCGGTGGTGACGACGACGGAGTACGTCCGCTCAGATGTCCAGGTCATAGTAGAAGCCGGACCTGAGGCGGTGGGGTAGTGGTTCGGCCGTTGTCCACCGTGGTGCTGCCCCGGTGGTCCTTGTTGCGGCACCGACGCATCGGATACGTTCCTGTATCGGTTGTTACGGACATGGACGCGACAAGGTTGTCGGCCGGGCGTCGGCGGCCGCCGCGGAACCGTAGAGGAGCTCCCCATGAGCGAGCGCAACGAGGTGCCGGTATGAGCGAGCGCAGCGAGCGAATCATCAGAAGGTGCCCGCCTCGCGCATGCGCGGGCGAGCGAAGCATGGGGGTCTCCCCGGCCGGAGGCTGGGGGGTCTCGGCATGAGCGACGACGCCGATGTCATCGTCGTAGGAGCCGGTCTGGCCGGTCTGGTCGCCACCTACGAACTCACCCGGGCGGGGCGCCGGGTGCTCGTCGTCGACCAGGAGAGCGAGGCCAACCTCGGCGGCCAGGCGTTCTGGTCACTGGGCGGGCTGTTCCTGGTGGACAGCCCCGAGCAGCGGCGGGCCGGCATCAAGGACTCGCCCGAACTGGCGCTGTCCGACTGGCTGGACTCGGCGGCCTTCGACCGGGACCGCGAGGACCACTGGCCGCGGCAGTGGGCGCAGGCGTACGTGGACTTCGCCGCGGGCGAGAAGCGGCGCTACCTGCACGACCTCGGGCTGCGGCTGACCCCCACCGTCGGCTGGGCCGAGCGCGGCGCCGGTCTGGCGACCGGCCACGGCAACTCCGTCCCCCGCTTCCACCTCACCTGGGGCACCGGCCCCGAGGTGGTCCGGGTCTTCGCCGAGCCGGTGCGGGCCGCGGCCGAGCGCGGGCTGGTGGTCTTCCGGCACCGGCACCGGGTCGACGAGCTGATCGTGGAGGACGGCGCGGCGGTCGGGGTGCGCGGCACCACGTTGGAGCCGTCGGACCTGCCGCGTGGGGTGGCCTCGGCGCGCGAGGCGGCGGGCGAGTTCGCGTTCCGGGCACAGGCGGTGGTGGTGACCTCCGGCGGCATCGGCAGCAACCACGAACTGGTCCGCGAGAACTGGCCGGTGGACCGGCTCGGCCCGGCCCCCAAGTCGATGATCACCGGGGTGCCCGCCTACGTGGACGGGCGGATGCTGGAGATCACCGAGCGGGCCGGCGGCTCCCTGGTCAACCGCGACCGGATGTGGCACTACACCGAGGGCATCAAGAACTGGGACCCGATCTGGCCCGACCACGCGATCCGGATCATCCCCGGCCCGTCGTCGCTCTGGCTGGACGCCACCGGCCGGCGGTTGCCCGCGCCGCTCTTCCCCGGCCACGACACCCTGGGCACCCTGCGCCACATCGCGCACACCGGCCACGACCACACCTGGTTCATCCTGACCCGCTCCATCGTGGAGAAGGAGTTCGCGCTCTCCGGCTCCGAGCAGAACCCGGACATCACCGGGAAGGACCTCAAGCTCGCGCTGGCGCGGGTGAAGAAGGGCGCGCCCGGCCCGGTCCAGGCGTTCCTGGACCGCGGGGAGGACTTCGTCGTCCGCCGCACCCTGCGCGAGCTGGTCGCCGGGATGAACGCCATCGAGCCGGCGACGCCCCTCGACTACGCGACGGTCGAGCGGGAAGTGGTGGCCCGGGACCGGGCGGTGGCGCACCCCTACTCCAAGGACCTCCAGCTGATGGCCGTGCGCAACGCGCGGGAGTACTGGCCCGACAAGCTCACCCGGGTCGCCAAGCCGCACCGGCTGCTCGACCCGACGCACGGCCCGTTGATCGCGGTCCGGTTGCACCTGCTGACCCGTAAGACGCTGGGCGGCCTGGAGACCACCTTGGACTCGCAGGTGGTCCGCCCGGACGGCACGCCCTTCGACGGCCTGTACGCGGCAGGGGAGGTCGCCGGATTCGGCGGTGGCGGGGTGCACGGCTACAACGCGCTGGAGGGCACCTTCCTGGGCGGCTGCATCTTCTCCGGCCGCGCGGCGGGGCGGGCGCTGGCCCGCAGCCTGGCGTGAGCGGGCGCACCGCGCTGGTGACCGGGGCCTCCTCCGGCATCGGCGCCGCGGTGGCCGCGGCGCTCGTCGCCCGCGGCTACCGCGTCCTGGGCACCAGCCGAGACCCCGCGACGGTCGCGGCGCCGCTGCCCGGCGTCGGCTACCTCCCGCTCGACCTGGCGGACGAGGCGGGCATCGAGGCGTGCGCCGCCGCGGCGGGCCCGGTCGACGTGCTGGTCAACAACGCCGGCGAGAGCCAGAACGGACCGTTCGAGGAGCTCCCGATGGCGGCGGTCCGCCGGCTCTTCCAGCTGAACGTCTTCGGCGCCGTGCGGCTCACCCAGCTCGTCCTGCCCGGGATGCGGGAGCGCGGTCACGGCCGGGTGGTGATGATCGGCTCCATGCTCGCCAGCTTCCCGCTCGCCTACCGCTCCTCCTACGTAGCCTCCAAGGCCGCGCTCAAGGGCTTCACGGACGCCGCCCGGCGGGAGGTCGCGCCCTACGGCGTGGCGCTCACCACCGTCGAACCGGGCTCGATCGCCACCGGCATCAGCGCCCGGCGCACCCAGTACGTGGCGGACGACTCGCCGTTCGCGGACGAGTACCGGACGATGCTGGCCGCCCTCAACGCCAACGAGGCGCGCGGGATCCCGCCGGAGAAGGTCGCCGCCACCGTCCTCAAGGCGGTCGAGGCGGCCCGCCCCCGGCCGCACTACGCGGTCGGCAGCAACGCCCCCGCGGTCTTCCTGCTGCGGCGGCTGCTGCCCGATGCGGTGGTGGAGCGGATGGTGGCCCGGCGGCACGGACTGCGCTGAGCGGGGCGGGCCCCAGCGGGACGGGACGGGCCTGACGGAACGGGCCGGATCGGGCAACCCGGGAAACCCGGAAAAGCCTCGAAAATGGCTGGAAATCACGGGTGAATGAGGGTGAGCGGCGCGGTCTCGCGGGAGGAGGACCTCCCCCGCGGCGTCCCCTTTCCCAGCGAGACCAGCGCGGCACCACGACTAAAGCGAAGTTGCTCGCGTTAATCTGTCCTGGACAATACTTGGCCAGAACCCGCACTGCAATCCGCGCTGCGATCCGTACCACGACCCCCGTAACGGAGCCGCTGTGACGACCGCGCATCAGGCCCCGGGCGAGACCCGACCCGGAGGACGTACGGCGCGTACCCGCCGCGCCGTACTGACCGCCGTCTTCGAGGAGTTGGGCGACGGCGGCTTCGCCGCGCTCACCATGGAACGGGTGGCCCAGCGCTCCGGGGTGCACCTGGCGACCCTCTACCGCCGCTGGCGCAGCGTGGACAAGCTGGTCTGCGAGCTGCTCACCGACATGAGCAGCGGGGTGCCGCTGCCGGACACCGGCACCCTGCCCGGCGACCTGCGGGCGCTGGCCCGAGGGATAGGACGGTTCTACGCGGCCGCCCGGACCCGCGGCCTGATCGAGGCGGTGGTCGCCGTCGCGGCCCGCGACCCCCAGGCGGCCACCGCACTGCGGGACTTCTTCGACGAGCGGCTGATACTGGCCGGGGCGATGGTGCGGCGCGGCATCGAGCGCGGCGAGCTTCCGGCGGACACCGACCCCAAGGCGGTGATGGCGGCGCTCGGCGCGCCCTTCTACTACCAGATCCTGATCGCCCGCCGCCCCGTGGAGCCCAGCCTCGCCGAGTCCGCCGCCACCGCCGTCTGGGCCGCGGCCCGCGCGGGCGCGTACGCCACCGGGGACGGCCGGCCGGACGACGGCGGGAAGCACGACGGCGCGGAACACGACGGCGCGGAGCACGACGGCGGGAATCGCAACGGCGCGGAACACAACGGCGCGCCGGGGCGGGGGGACTGAGCCTCCCGCCCCGGCGCGCCGTTCACGTGCGCGCGGGGCCTAGCGGAGCAGGCCCGCCATCCACGCCTCGACCTCGTCGGACCGGCGCGGCAGCGCCGCCGACAGATTGCGGTTGCCGTCCTCCGTCACCAGGATGTCGTCCTCGATCCGGATGCCGATGCCGCGGTACTCCTCGGGCACCGTCAGGTCGTCCGCCTGGAAGTACAGGCCGGGCTCGACGGTCAGCACCATGCCGGGCTCCAGCGTGCCGTTGACGTAGCCCTCGGTGCGGGCCGCGGCGCAGTCGTGGACGTCCAGGCCGAGCATGTGGCCGGTGCCGTGCAGGGTCCAGCGGCGCTGGAGGCCCAGCTCCAGGACGCGCTCCACCGGGCCCTCGACCAGGCCCCACTCCACCAGCTTCTCGGCGAGCACCCGCTGGGCGGCGTCGTGGAAGTCCCGGAAGGCGGCGCCCGGCTTGACCGCCGCGATACCGGCCTCCTGGGCCTCGTGGACCGCGTCGTAGATCTTGCGCTGGAGGTCGGTGTAGCGGCCGTTGATCGGAAGGGTGCGGGTGACGTCCGCGGTGTAGAGGGTGGTGGTCTCCACGCCGGCGTCCAGCAGCAGCAGGTCGCCGGAGCGGACCGCGCCGTCGTTGCGGACCCAGTGCAGGGTGGTGGCGTGCGGCCCGGCGGCGCAGATGGAGCCGTAGCCGACGTCGTTCCCCTCGACCCGGGCGCGCAGGAAGAAGGTGCCCTCGATGTAGCGCTCGCTGGTGGCCTCGGCCTTGTGCAGGACCTTGACCACGTCCGCGAAGCCGCGCGCCGTCGAGTCGACGGCCTTCTGCAGCTCGCCGATCTCGAATTCGTCCTTCACCAGGCGCGCCTCGGAGAGGTACACCCGCAGCTCTTCGTCCCGCTCCGCGGTGACCTTGTCGTGCAGCGCCTCCTCGATGGAGGTGTCGTGGGCGCGGACGACCCGGACCGGACCGGTGGCCTCCTTGAGCAGGGCGGCCAGTTCGCGGATGTCCTTGCAGACGATGCCGAGCAGCGCGGCGGACTCGTCGAGGCTGTGGCGGCGGCCGACCCACAGCTCGCCCATCCCGTTCAGCCAGAACTCGCCGTTCTCGCGGTTGGAGCGGGGCAGGCGGTAGAGCGTCTCGTCGTGGCCGTCGGCCCCGTTGTGGCGCGGTTCCAGGACGAGCACGCTGCCGTCGGTCTGGTCGCCGGTGAGGTAGACGTACTCGGTCGAGGCCCGGAAGGGGTACTCGGTGTCGTTGGAGCGGGTCTTCAGGACGCCCGCGGGGATCACCAGGCGCTCGCCGGGGAAGCGCGCGGAGAGCGCGGCGCGGCGGCGGGCGGCGTGCGCCGCCTGCTCGATCGGCTCCAGGTCGCGCAGCTCGGTATCGGCCCAGCCGCTCTTCATGTTCTCGGTGAGCTCATCCGATACGCCCGGGTACAGGCCGTTCTTACGCTGCTTGATCGGCTGCTCTTCCTCGTCCGGGGTCTCCGGAGTGAGCTCGTCGGTCACCATGCCTCCTTTTAAGGCTTTTCAGACTGAACCGGATTCCATCGTAAGTGCGAGCGGAATCCGGTCCAGGGGCCGGACGCGGTGAGCTGCCCGGTACGGCAGGTCACGGGGGTGGACGCCGCCGCGCCCACCCCCGTGACCTGCGGTGACGCCGCTACTCCTCGAAGTACGCCGCGAGCAGAACCACGTCCTCCTCCGAGGACGGGTCGTCCAGACCCTGCGGCAGCATGACCCGCACGACGTGGTCCACCACCGCCTCCGGGTCGTGCCGGCTGGCCCGGGGGACGCCGGCGGCCGCGGAGTGCAGACGGGCGAACGCCCGGTCCATCGGCTCGCCGGTGCGGTGCAGCAGCCCGTCGCTGTAGAGGAGCACGGTCTCGCCGGGGGACGGCTCGATCTCCACGCTCGGCGCCTCCCAGCAGGCCAGCATGCCCAGCGGAGCGGAGAGCGAGGTCTCCACGAACTCCGCCCGCAGGTCGCCGAGGACCAGCGGCGGGCAGTGGCCGGCCCCGGCCAGCACCATCTTGCGCGGCGCCGAGCCGCCGATCCCGGCCGGTACCGGGGGCCCGCCCGGCGCACCGGGCGGCGGCTCGGTGAAGGCGAACAGCGCGGTGGCGCTCCGGGCCGGCTCGGTCAGCCGCATCAGCAGTTCGAGGTCGGAGAGGACCGCGACCGGGTCCTCGCCCTCCATGACCGCGTAGGCGCGCAACGAGGCCCGCAGCCGCCCCATGGCGGCCACCGCACTCGGCCCGGACCCGGTGACCGAGCCCACGGCCAGGCCCAGCGCGCCGTCCGGCAGCGGGAGCGCGTCGTACCAGTCGCCGCCGCCGCGCGGCCCGGTGGCGTGCCGCACCGCGAGCCGGACGCCGGGGATCCGCGGCAGCCGGCGGGGCAGCAGTTCGTCGCGGAGGGTCCGGGCGGCCTGCTGGCTGCGGTGGAGTTCGAGGAGCCGGGCGAGGTGCTCGGCGGCGTGCGCGCGGTAGAGGCCGACGAGGTGGCGCCGCCGGTCACCGGGCTCGGCGGGTTCGTCGTAGAGCCAGACCGCGACGCCGAGCCGGCCTACGGGGTCGGCGGTGAGCGGTACGGCGTAACTGGCGGCGTAGCCGAGGCGGGCGGCGACCTCGCGCAGCCGGGGGTCGAGGTCCTTCTCCCCGGGGATGTCCGGTTCGGCGATCTCGGTACGGGCCTCGGCCCCGACGTCGTCGCCGGGCTCGGGGAGGCCGTCCAGTATCCGCGCGTACGACAGGGCGCGGCGCGGCACGGTCTCGATGTGGCCGATCTCGGCGTGGCCCAGGCCCAGGCCGACGGTGGTCTCCGGGCCGAGCCCGTCCTGCGGTGCCAGCACGACCAGTCCGCGACGGGCGCCGACGAGGAAGGCGCCGGCCCGCAGCAGTTCGCGGAGCGCGTCGTCCAAGGTGCGGGTGCGGGCGAGCCGTTCGGTGAGGTCGTGCAGGGTGCTGAGGTCGGAGATCCAGCCCGCCAGCCGGTCCTGGACGGCGGCGATCCGGTCCACGGTGGAGAGGCCGGCGGCGGCGTCCGGTGCGGTGGGGCGGGCGTCGTCCTGATCGGCGTCGGCGGCGCCGGACGGGCCGTCAACGCAGGTGCCGGAGGAGGGATCGGCGGAAGCGGCCGTCACAGGAGGGTCGGTAGTGTGCGCGGGAGCGGGAAGGGCTGGTTCGATTCCAGCCACTTTCGGGACGTGCGGGGCGCTCATGGCCGACAACCCACGTCGCGCCCGAAAAAACCCCAGTTCAGGCCGCTATGTGACAGGGAGTGCGGCTTTTTGTTGAGTGATGTTGTGCGGTACTGCTGTCCGCTCAATGTCCTCAATAGCATCGCAAACCCCCATGTCATGCTGCTCCGCTATCAATGCCTCCACATGTACACGCACCAGCGATGTGATGTCCAGCACTGTCCCCTTGGGGTTTGTGGTGTCAACGAGGTCTGTAGATTGGCCTGAAAACGGCCCCATGAGCGTCAATTTGAGGTCTGCTGGCGGCGATCAGCAGCGCGTCATATCCACCGTGGCGGGTACGTACTCGGATAGGTGCGGGGGGAGTTGGGGCCGCACCGGAACTCTCCGGCCGGCGCCGGCGTCCTATACGGCGACCACCGCGACGCACTCCCCAGTGGCGGGATGGCACCACCGGAAGCGCAAGCGCCATGCGCGCGCCACCCTCCGCCACGTTCCACGCCCGGTGTACGGCGTGATGCGCTGCCTCGTACACGCGGTGACTGGATCGCCACGTGTGGTGATCGAGCGCGAACGGCCTCCGGGTCGCACAATCAGGCCGGCCGGCCGAACCGCACGACCGGGCCGAAGCACCATCCCGTACCGGCCCGGAGCAGCACGACGGCAGTTGCGAACGGCATGCACCAACGGTGTTCAAGCTCATCGGCATGCAGTGCGAAGGACCAAATCCTCGGCGTAACGGAAAGGAACGAGCGCTCATGCGCGAGATCCTCGGAAGGCGACGCAAGCCCCTGTTCCGGCGCAGCGGGAGGTCGGCGCTGCTCGGCGCGGCGCTCCACTGCGCCACCGCATGGCAGTGGCCCGTCCTCCCGGGCGTCGGACTGCGGCCCGCCGGTCGACAACAGGCGGGCGGGCGGCTCGGCCTCGGCGAGCGGGCTCCCCGCCGCTGCAACTGCCCCGACCCCGACTGCGTGGTGCCGGGTGCGCACCCCTTCGACCCCGGACTGCTGGCGGCCACCACCGACGCCCGGATGGTGCGTTGGTGGTGGAGCAACCGCCCGGACGCGCCGGTCGTCCTGGCGACCGGTGGCCGGGCGCCCTGCGCGGTGAGCCTGCCGGCCGTCGCGGGGGCCCGCGCGCTGGCCGCGCTGGACCACTTCGGCGTCCGCACCGGCCCCGTGGTGGCCACCCCGACCCGCTGGTCGCTGCTCGTGTCGCCGTACGACCTGCCGGAGTTGGGCGAGCTGCTGAGTTCCCAGGACTGGGTGCCCAGTTCGCTGCGGTTCCACGGTGAGGGCGGCTACCTCGTGCTGCCGCCGTCCCCGACCGGCGCGGGCAAGGTCCGCTGGGAGCGCCCGCCGGCGACCACCCAGGCCGCACCCTGGCTGCCGAAGGTGGCCACGATCGTCGACGCACTGGTGAAGGCGAGCACCAATACCCCCGACGGCGGCAGCCGGCTCGCGTACTGAGCCGCTGCCCCGCTTTACGTCCACGGGTGGCCGGAAAACGCGCATATCCGGTTCACCCGTAAGGGTATGAGCTGCCCCGGTACTTACCGGAATCGCGTCCGCGGGCACCCGATGCCACCCGTTTCGCCCGATAGGTTCGGCGCACCGCCCGCCACGCCGCGGGCGGCACCTCCCCGGCATACCTCGTCACCTTCGCAAGTGGGTCCCATGCAGCGTGCGCGGATTCTCCGCCTGATCGGGCTCGCCGGCACCGCCGTGCTCGCCCTCGCCGTCCCTCTGGCCGCCGCAACGGCCGGCCCGGCGGACACCCTTCTCCCGCCGGCGGCCCCGGACGCCTCCCGAGCCCCGGGCGCGCCGGCCGCGGCCGGCGATCCGCTCGCCGACCTGGCCCGCCCCCTCCTGGCCGGCGGCGGCCGCACCACCCACTGCGGCCCCGAACTCACCGCCCGGCCGGGGATCACGGCCCAGACCTGCGTCCTCACCGAGGCCGGCCGGACCTGGGCGCGGACCTTCTTCCGCAATGCCACGGGTGAACCGCTGCGCGCCGCGTTGACGCTGCTGCGTCCGGACGGCCGGAGCGTCCAGGCGGACTGCGTGGTGCCGGCGGACGGGGCACCGGGCGAGTGCGGGACGCCGGACGGCCCTACGGTGCGCGGGACGCGGCTGCCGTACGGCGCGGTGGCGGAGTTCTCGGATCCGGCGGGGGAGCGGCTGCTGTTGCGCTCCGGCGGCAACTGGCTGCCGGACGGCGGGAGTTCGGGGCGCTGAGGGCCCGGCCGCGAGGCGGCGGCGGTCCGGCGGCGGACGGCCGTGACCCGGACATGGAAAGGCCCGGTCGCTGGCGACGGGGGATGCACCAGCGACCGGGCTCCTAGAACCGTAACAAGAGATCGGCGGTTCGCAAATTCGATCGTGGATTTCCGGACGCGTATTTACCGGCAAGTACCAGGAGTTGCCGCGGGTCCTGTGACGGGCGTCACGTCCGTGATCGATTCGGGCGCGCGATCAGCTCAGGGTGACCTGACGGTTGGTGAGCCCGCCGCGGGCCCGGCGCTCCTCGGCGGTCAGCGGGGTGTCCGTGGCGAGCGCCTTGGCCAGCCGCTCCCCGAAGGCGGCGGCCGGGCCGGCGACGTCGTCGGCGCTCATCGAGGACGGCAGGTCCCACACCGGGACGACCAGGCCGTGCGCCCGGAACGAGCCGACCAGCCGGGTGCCCTCGCCCAGCGAGGAGGTGCCGGCGGCGTGCAGCCGGGCGAGCGCGTCGAGCAGCTGCTCCTCGGGGTGCGGGGTGACCCAGCGCAGGTGGTTCTTCTCCGGGGCCTCGCACCAGTACGCCCCCTCCAGGCCGGGGATCCGGGCGGTCGGGATGGCCGCGGCGTTGGCCCGCTCCAGGGAGGCGGCGACCTCGCCGGAGGCGTTCTCGGCGTTCTCCACCCAGAACTCGAAGCCGGTGTGGACGGTCGGCTCAAAAGGCGCGTCCGGGTCCAGCAGGTCCTGTAGCCGCGGCCCGTCGGCGGGGGCCCGCCCGGCGGCGACCGGGTGGCCGGGCTCGGTGACCAGCGCCCGCTGGAGGGTGTCGGCGAGGTCCCGGCTGATGTCGCCGGACGAGGTGTCGTTCTGCAGGCCGAGCAGCACCGCGCCGTTGTCCCGGCGCAGCGCGGGCCAGGCCATCGGGAGCACGGTGGCCAGCGTCACCGACGGCACGCCCTCGGGCAGGCCGCCCTTGAGGGGCAACTCGGCCGTGGCGGCGGGCACCAGCTCGCGCAGCGCCACCCAGTCGCACTCGCCGGGCAGCCCCTCGAACGGGCGGCGGACCAACTCGGTGGCGGCGTGCGCCGCCTGCCGGCCGTGGCAGGCCTTGTAGCGGCGGCCGGAACCACACGGACAGGGCTCGCGGGCGCCGACCACCGGCACCTCGGCGTCCTTGATCTGTACTGCTGCGGCCCGGGGCTGGGGGCGGCGCTTCTTGGCCATGGTGACGGTGTCTCCTGGTGGTTCCTGGTGGTTCGGACGCGTTCCGGCGCGAGCCTAAAGGAGACCGGTGCCCGCGGCGCCACCAACATCGCCGTAAGGGCGGTGGGTACGTCAGCGTGGGTGCGGCGGCGGGCGCACGCTGCTCCGTCGCGTCGCCGGGGAGGGCCCGGCGCCGCCCCGTTACGGGAGTTCGTCGAGGTCCGCGAAGGCCACGCCGGCCGTGCCGCGGGCCGGGCGGCGACCGTTCCGGGCCGCGCGGGGCGTTCGGTCGCGCGGGACCTTCCGCAGTGAGAGCGGAAGCCCGGCCGTCAGGTCGGACGGCAGCTCGGGCCCGAGGCCGGCGGGCAGATCGACCGTCAGATCCACGCGCGTAGCGAAAGCGCCCTGAAGGGAGAGTGCGGCCCAGACCGTCACCTCGCCGGGCGCGGTGTCGCGGACGCCCCAGTCCTTGGCGAGCGAGCGGATGATCGCCAGCCCGCGCCCGCCGCGGGCGGTGACGGACGGAGTGGCCGGAACCGGACGGGTCGGACCGCCGCCGTCGGTGACCGCGATGATCAGGCGCCCCTGCCCGTCGATGCGCCAGGCTGCGCGCACGGAGGCGGCGGGTCCGGTCGCCGGGGAACCGTCGTGGACGGAGCCCCGAGGAGTGCCCCGGCCCGTCCCTGACGCGCCGTCGGAGGCGCTCCCCGCCGCGGAATCCGACGTTCGGTCCTCGTATATCGGACGCGCATGGCGACACGAATTGCTCAGGAGTTCCGACAGGACCAGGACCGCGTCATCGACGACTGTGTCCTGAACTCCACTTGCCAACAGCTCTTCTCGCATGCGCCGCCTGGCCATGCCCACACCCGCTGGTCCATGGGGTACGGCCATGATCGACGACGTCGGCACCTCTTGTGCCACCACCAACGCCACCCCCGAGACCTCCTTTGCCCCACGCCACGGGATGGATGCCCCAATGGACTGGACCGGAAACCGGCCAACCGGCACACAGTGACGCACTCGACACCGACACATACGGGCCGAATGCGCCGGTGCACACCCTGTGATGAGCCTTACCTAAGGCCGAGTTGCCTTCGTACCTGCTTGGGGCGGTTCGTAATGATTGCGTCCACGCCCAACTCGCGGCACAACTCCACATCCGCCGGGTCGTTGACCGTCCAGACGTGGACCTGGTGGCCCGCCCGGTGCGCCTTGGCGACGTACTCCGGGTGCGCGCGGAGGATCCGTACACCGGGGCCGGCGATGCCCACGCCGGGCGGCAGCCGGCCGTCACGGTGACGGGGAGTGAGGAACTGCATCAGATAGACGCCGGGGATCTCGGGTGCCGCGGCCCGTACGCGGTGCAGGGAGCGTGCGGAGAAGCTCATGACGCGGACCGGGGGCGTCCAGTCGCGGGTGGCCGGTTTCGTATGGCCGAAGCGGGCGAGCAGCTCGACCAGTCGCTCCTCCACCTGTCCGGCCCAGCGCGTCGGATGCTTCGTCTCGATGGCCAGCTCGACCCGCCGGTCCGCGTCCGCGACCAGCTCCAGCAGTCGCTCCAGGGTCAGTACGGACGTCCGCTCGGCGTTCTCCTGCTGCCAGTCCGGCTCCTCGTCCGCGGTCACCGGCCGGCCGTCGGCCCGCTGCATGTCCTCCAGGATGCCGCCCTGGCCCTCCAGGACGTCCTTCCAGGACCCGAAGTCCAGCGCGGCGAGGTCGGCCAGCTCCAGCGCCGAGACCGCCCCGCGCCCGTTGGAGGTGCGGTTGATCCGCCGGTCGTGGACGCAGACCAGGTGGCCGTCGGCGGTCAGTCGGACGTCGCACTCCAGGGCGTCCGCGCCGTCCTCGATCGCCTTCCGGTAGGCGGCCAGGGTGTGCTCCGGTGCGTCCTCGGACGCGCCGCGGTGGGCCACGACGGCGATGGCGGGACGGCCCGGACGGGCGTCCTCGGCGGGGCGTGGGTAGGTCACCGCGTTATCGTGCCATCCGTCGCCCCTGGGTCGCCCCGGAGAAGATCGCGGGATCGCGAGATCGCGGGGCCGCTGGACCGCCGGGCGCACGTTGCCGTGTCCGTTGCGACTGCTGTGTCTCCCGTGTCGCCTGTGTCGCCTGTGCCTGCGTCTGCCGGGGCCGGTGCATCCGTCATGTGTTTCATGTCGGGGAACGGCGCATATGACGCATCGGCTGTCGCTTGCCCCACAACGAGGGGAATAAGTCACAGGTTCGGCTTACGGTGCTCTGACGGGCCATGGGGAAGGCTGGGGACGGCTGGGCGGTGGTGGCCGGGAGACGGCCGGGACGGGCCGGTGGACGGACGGCCGGACCACCGCCGGGACGGCCGGGACTCGCCCGGAGCGGCGGGATCGCGGATGCTGGAATACCGCGGGATCCCGGATGCTGGAATACCGGGGTCCGGTGTCGGGCCGGTACCGCCGTGAAGCGAGCTGACTGAGGAGAGAGCTGTGAGCACCGAGAACGAGGGAGCCGGCGTCCCGTCGGAGGCCAAGCCGCCGACCGGGCCGCAGCCGGACAGCGCCCCCGCGCCCGCCTCCGGTGACCCGACTCAGGCCGCGCCGGCCACGCCCCCCGCGGCGCCCCCGCCGCCGGAATACGCCCCGCGCGCCGCCGAGCCCGGCGCCGCCGGCCCGGCCGACCACGACCGTACGCAGTCGCTCCCCCCGACCCCGGCCGCCCAGCAGGAGCAGCCCGCCGCGCCCGCCGCCCCGTATGCCGCGGCCGGGCACGGTCCGGCCGGCGGCTGGGGTGCGCCCCCGCACGGTGGTGGCGGTGACCCCTGGGCCGTGCCCGGTCACCAGCCGGCCCCGCAGAAGCGCAGCGGCGGCCTGATCGCCGCGGTGCTGGTCGCCGCGCTGGTCGCGGGCGGCGTCGGCGGCGGCATCGGCTACTGGGCCGCGGGCCGCAACGACAGCGGTTCGACGACGGTCGCCGCCTCCGGCGACCCCGAGGCGCTGAACCGCAAGCCCACCTCCGTCTCCGGGATAGCGCAGCGCGCGCTGCCCAGCGTCGTCACGATCGAGGCGCAGGGCGCGAGCGGCGACGGCGGCACCGGCACCGGCTTCGTCTACGACAAGCAGGGCCACATCCTCACCAACAACCACGTGGTCGCCAGCGCGGCCGACGGCGGCCGGCTCACCGCGACGTTCTCCAACGGCAAGAAGTACGACGCCGAGGTCATCGGCCACGCCCAGGGCTACGACGTCGCCGTCATCAAGCTCAAGAACGCCGCCGGCGCCACGTTGAACCCGCTCCCGCTCGGCAAGTCCGCCGACGTCCAGGTCGGCGACGCCACGATCGCCATCGGCGCGCCCTTCGGCCTGTCCGGCACGGTCACCACCGGCATCATCAGCGCCAAGGACCGCCCGGTGGCCTCCAGCGACGGCGGCGGCAGCAGCGCCTCGTACATGAGCGCCCTCCAGACCGACGCGTCGATAAACCCCGGTAACTCCGGTGGCCCGCTGCTGGACGCCGGCGGCAACGTCATCGGCATCAACTCCGCGATCCAGTCGGCCGGCAACGGCGGCGGGGTCGGCGGCGAATCCGGCCAGTCCGGCAGCATCGGCCTGGGCTTCGCGATCCCCATCGACCAGGCGAAGCGGGTGGCGCAGGACCTGATCAAGACGGGCCAGCCGGTCTATCCGCAGATAGGCGTCCAGGTCGGCATGCGGGAGTCCGGCGACGGCGCGACCATCGCCCAGTCCGGCAACAACGGCAGCGAGGCGGTCACTCCGGGCGGCCCGGCCGACAAGGCGGGCCTGAAGCCCGGCGACACCATCACCAAACTCGACAGCACCATCGTCGACAGCGGCCCGACCCTCATCAGCGAGATCTGGCAGCACCGGCCCGGCGACCGCGTCACCCTCACCTACAAGCGCGGCGGCAAGGAGCACACCACTCAGGTCACTCTGGGACAGCGCACGGGCGACAAGTGACGCGCTAGTCTGATCCCCGCGACACCGCACTTGCGGTGTCGCGGGGAGGCTTGCCCGAGCGGCCTAAGGGAACAGTCTTGAAAACTGTCGTGGCGGCAACGTCACCGTGGGTTCAAATCCCACAGCCTCCGCAGGCAGAAGGCCCCTGACCAGGGAAATCCCGGTCGGGGGCCTTCGGCGTTCTCGGGTGCCGGGTGCCGGGTGCCGGGTGCCGGGTGCCGGGTGCCGGGTGCCGGGTGTCCGTGGGTGGGCGGTCCGGTGGGCGTTATTCGCCGAGGGCCTGGCGCTCTTCGGACTCTTCCTCCTGGGCGTGGAGGTGTTTGAGGGCGGAGCGGGCGGCGGGGCCGTCGTCGCAGGTGGCCCAGAAGGCGTGGGTGACGACGCGTTCGGCGAGGGCGAGTTGGCGGGTGCGCAGCTCGGAGACCTGGGCCTGCTCCTCGTCGGTCCAGCCGGGGGACTCGGGGCGTTCGGTCTCGTGGAAGTGACCGTTTTCCTTGGTGTGCGTCCAGCCGGGGAGCGGTTCGATCGACCACGGCAGGCGCTGGTAGAGGTCCGCGAGGGCGGACTGGACCTGGTGCAGCTCCAGCTGTGCTTCCCGCAGGTCCTGGGGGAAGTCGTAGGTCTTCTGCTTGTCAGCCACAACGGAAGGATACCGCTCACCCGTTCGATTCTGCGGGGGTGGCGCGGGGGCTGTGGGGGGTTTCACCCGGTTGGTGGGTGGGTGTCAGGGCGTTGCTCGTGGGGGTTCGACGCGGGCCAGCCAGGTGGTGAGGAGGGCTTCCAGTCGGGCGGCCTCTTCGGGGTCCAGGTCGTCGAGGAGGGTGCGCTCATTGTGCATGTGGTCGGTGAAGGCCCGGTCGAACAGGTCGCGGCCGGCTTCGGTCAGGGCGACCACGCGGCCGCGGCCGTCGGTGGCCGAGCGGCGGCGGGTGACCAGGCCGTCGCGTTCGAGTCGGTCGATCCGCTTGGTCATCGCGCCGGTGGTGACCATCGTGTGCGCGGCCAGTTCGCCGGGTGCCCGCTCGTAGGGTTCGCCGGCGCGGCGCAGGGCGGCCAGGACGTCGAACTCGCCCTCGCTCAGGCCGTATCGGCGGTAGACGAGGCAGAGGCGGTCGGTGAGGAGGGCGCCGAGGCGGTGCAGGCGGCCGATGACGCCCTGCGGGCCGACGTCGAGGTCGGGGCGTTCGCGGGCCCATTCGGCCTGGATGCGGGAGATGTGGTCGGGGAGTGGGGGTGGGGGTGGCGGGATTTCGGGCATGGGGGGAGCTTATGGCTTCCTTGGAAGGTAGTTTAGCTTCCATGGAAGGTATTTTGCGGTGGGGATTGCTGACGGCCGTCGCGCCGGTGGCGTGGGGCACCAACTACTTCGTGACGCATGAGTTCCTGCCGGACGGTCATCCCCTCTACGGGGCGGCGATCCGGGCCCTGCCCGCCGGTGCGCTGCTGCTGGCGGTGGGCCGGCGGCTGCCGCGGGGCGCGTGGTGGTGGCGGTCGGTGGTGCTCGGCGTGCTCAACATGGGCGGGTTCTTCGCGCTGGTCTACGTGGCGGCGCAGCGGTTGCCGACGAGTCTGGCCTCGGTGGTGATGGCGTTGTCGCCGCTGGTCATGGCGTTGATCGCGTGGGGGCTGGTGGGTGAGCGGCCGCGGGTGGCGCATCTGGCCGGGGCGGCGGTGGGCGCCGGCGGGGTCGGGCTGATGCTGCTGACGGCGTCGGCGTCGGTGGACCCGGTCGGGGTGCTGGCGTCCGTGGGGGCCATGGGGATGTCGTCGCTGGGCTATGTGCTGGCCAAGCGGTGGAGTTCGGGGGACGGCGCCGGGGTGGACGTACTGGCGTCCACGGCGTGGCAGTTGGTGGCGGGTGGGCTGCTGCTGGTGCCGTGCGCGGTGGTGGTGGAGGGGGCGCCGCCGGTGCTCGACGGGCGGGCGTTGCTGGGGTTTGGCTATGTGACGGTGGTGGCGACGGCGGTGGCGTTCGCCGCGTGGTTCGCCGGGTTGCGGCGGCTGCCGGCCGCGACGGTGGGGCTGATCGGGCTGCTCAATCCGGTGACGGGGGTATTGCTGGGGACGGCGCTTTCCGGGGAGGCGCTCGGTGGGCGGGAATGGTGCGGATTGGCGCTGGTGCTGGGTGGGGTGTTTCTGGGGCGGCCGGGAGGCGGAGCCGGAAAGGGCGGGAAGGCGGCGAGCGGGAGCGGGGCGCGGGGGCGTGTGGGGGTCGGCGGGGAGAAATAGCTGGCGGGGAGGGTGGGGGGCGGTGAGGGTGGGGGTATGGAGCGTTCTTTTGAGGAATTGGTGGCGGAGGCCGCCGAGGTATCGGTGGCGGGCTGGGACTTTTCCTGGTTGGCCGGGCGGGCCACCGAGCAGCGGCCTTCGTGGGGGTACCAGCGGTTGATGGGGGAGCGGCTGGCGCGGGCGTCGGCGGCGCTGGACATCCAGACCGGGGGTGGCGAGGTGCTCGCCGGTGCGGGGGCGTTTCCGCCGGTCATGGCGGCTACGGAGTCCTGGCCGCCGAACGTCGCCAAGGCGACCGCGCTGCTGCATCCGCGGGGTGCGGTGGTGGTGGCGGACGAGGACGAACCGCCCCTGCCGTTCGGGGACGCGGCGTTCGACCTGGTGACCAGCCGGCATCCGGTGACGGTGTGGTGGGAGGAAATCGACCGGGTATTGCAGCCGGGCGGCACGTATCTCTCCCAACAGGTCGGTCCGGCCAGTGTGTTCGAGTTGGTGGAGTATTTCCTGGGGCCGCAGCCGGCGGAAGTGCGGCGGGCCCGGCATCCCGAGGACGCGCGGCGGGCGGCGGAAGCGGTGGGCTGGGAAGTCGTCGATCTGCGGCACGAAACGCTGCGGACCGAATTCTTCGACATCGGGGCCGTCGTCTACTTCCTGCGGAAAGTGGTGTGGATGGTGCCGGGATTCACCGTCCCGCAATACCGGGAGCAGTTGCGGGAGTTGGACCGGCTGATCCGCCGCGAGGGGGCGTTCGTGGCGCATACGACGCGGTTCCTGATCGAGGCGCGGAAGCCGGTCGGATAGCGCGCGGGGTGGCCCCGGGGCCGTCCGCCCCGGGCGCTCAGTGGCGGGCCGCCGAGGCGAGGGTGGCGCGGGCCTCGGTCTCCGGGAGGCCGGTGTGGCGGGCCGCGGCGACCAGGCGTTCGGTGAGTTCCGCCCCGAGTCCGGATTCGTAGGCGCGGCAGGCGGCCCAGAAGAGGCGGGTGTTGCGCTGGCCCCGGGGGGAGGCGCGGACGAAGCGGAGGAGGGCGGCGGCGGGCTGTTGGGGGCGGGCGTACGGGTCCGCGTACGGGGACGGGTGCGGGCGGCCGGGCGGGGTGCCGAGCGGGGGGCGCAGGAGCGCCAGCAGGGCGTGCGGGGCCGGGGCGGGGCGGCGGGGCGCGTCCGGTGCGAGGACGTACCGGCCGTGGGTGGTGAGGGAGCCGGGGCCGACCAGATAGCCGCCCGCGCCGCGGACGTCGACGCCCGGGGCGAGCCGGCCGGCGGAGTTGGGGACGGGCGGCGCCGGCGGGCCGGTGAACCAGAGGTGGCGGCCGCCGCTGGGGGTCAGGACGGTGACCGTCGGGGGGAGCGGGAAGCCGTGCGCCTCGGCGATGAGGCGGAGGGCGGTGTGGCCGTCGGCGCCGTGCTTGGTGTCGAGGTCGAGGCCGATGAGGTGGTGCGGGGCCCGGCCGCAGGCGATGCCGTAGCCGGTGGCCCACGGGGCGGCGGCGAACATCCGGCGGATCGTGAGCGGGTCGGTGGCGGCGTCGTGGACACCGTGGCCGAGGCGGCCGCAGGCGCCGTGGCAGGGCGGGGCGGCGAGGTCGTGGGGGGCGCCGTGGTCGTGGTGCGGGGACCGCAGGGCGGGGAGTTTGCCGCGGGTCAGCGGGATGACGGGGTAGCCGCGCTCGGCGGCGAGGAGGGCGTGGGCGAGGGCGGTGTGGTGGGCGTCCGCCGGGGCCGGGACGGGGGCCGGGGTCGGGGTCGGGGAGGTGTCGGGTGCCGTCCGGAGGGCCGGGCGGGGGTCGGGCCGGAGGCCGGCGGGGGCTGCGGGCGGGAACGCTGGGAACGCTGGGAACGCTGGGAAAGCGGTCGCCGCCGGGTGTGCGGTGGGCGGTGCGGTATGGCGTCGGGGCGTGGCCATGGCTCTATTTTCGTACGAATGTTCGATGAAGGGAAGGGGGTCGGGGTGGGCGTGCGGCGAAGATCACGTATGCGCCGGGTCGGTCGGGACGCCGGGTGGCGGGCGCTCCCCTAGGGGCGACCGGCCCGTAGTGGATCACTGTGGAGTGCGGGGGGCGGCGCGGGGGCGCGAGTGGGGGCGTCGGGGTTTACCCGGGGTTCCTCATGCTTGCGGGGGAATCGGTCGTTCGCTGCGGGTTCGCTGGGGATCGGGTGGGCAATCCTGAGGTCGCGACGTCGAGGCAGATACCGTGGTGGTCGGCCAACTACCCGGTGGACACATGGAGTTAGCGCTTTACGGACCGGCCGGGACCGGCCATCCGGAGCGGGGACCAAGAGGACTGGGACCCCGTCCGGGGGAGGGTCCCGCAGGGCCGGTCCTTTATCGGATCCATCAGGTCAGAAGCTGGAAGTTTGCCTTCCGTAGGAGGAAGACATGGCAAGCACCCGTACCGCCCGTGTCATCGCTGTCGCTCTCGCACTGCCCTTCGCGGCGGCGCTCTGCACCGGTGTGGCGCAGGCCGACAACGGCGGCTTTGCGAACAACGGGTCGAGCTCGGCCGCCACGAGCCAGCTGGGCACCGGCGTCGGTCACGACAACCACGGCAACTCCACGACCGGCCAGCAGGTGGCCAATGGTGCCGGCGCGTCGAACCAGAACAACACCGCCAGCGTGAACGGCAACGGCTTCACGGTGGTCGACCAGGACAACGCCAACGTCGACTTCGACCAGATCTGGTGAGTCGGCCCGCCGCACCTGGGTGCGGCGGCTGACCGGCGGGTGATTCGAGGTGCCGCGCGGCGGGCCAATGGGCCGCTCTGGGGTTCACCGCGCGGACCTTGACAGCGAGCGGGTTTCTGACGGACAGTCAGAAACCCGCTCGCTCGTTCGTACGGCCGTCACCCGAAGGAAGGCCCGCCGACGTGCACCTCGCCCCCACCGCGCGCCAGCAGCGACTGCGCGCCGAACTCCGCGCCTACTTCCGTGACCTGCTGCCGGACGGGCCGGTCACGGACCCGGTGGCCCAGCGCACGGTGCTCCGCCGGATCGGCGCCGACGGCCTCCTGGGCCTGGGCTGGCCGACCGCGTACGGAGGGCGGGGGCGCGGCCCCGGCGAACAGTTCGTCTTCTTCGACGAGGCGTACCGCGCGGGCGCCCCGGTCTCGATGGTCACGCTGAACACCGTCGGCCCGACGCTGATGAAGTACGGGACGCCGCGCCAGAAGGACTTCTTCCTGCCGCGCATCCTCAAGGGCGAGCTGGTCTTCGCGATCGGCTACACGGAGCCCGAGGCCGGCACGGATCTGGCGTCGCTACGGACGCGAGCGGTGCGGGCGGCGGGAGCGGGGGACGGGGCGGGCGCCGGTGCCCAGGGTGGTGAGGGGGCCGGCGATGGCCCCGAGGGGGCGGTCGCCGGACCCGAGGGGTCGGTCGGTGGCCCCGAGGGTCCCGACTGGTTGATCCACGGCAGCAAGAGCTTCACCAGCAACGCCCACCAGGCCGACTGGATCTGGCTCGCCTGCCGCACCGACCCGGACGCCCCCCGGCACCGGGGCATCTCGATCATCCTCGTGCCGACCGACGCACCCGGCTTCTCCTGGACCCCCATCGAGACGGTCGGCGGGCTGATGACCACCGCCACCTACTACGAAGGGGTGCGCGTCCCGTACGGGAACCTCGTCGGGGAGGAGAACGCCGGCTGGGGGCTGATCACCAATCAACTCAACCACGAACGGGTCGCGTTGGCGGCCATCGGCATGCAGGCCGAGGACGCCTACGAGGCCGCGCTGGCCCACGCCCGCAGGCCGGACCCGGAGACCCGGGAGCGGCCCGCCGACCGGGCCTGGGTGCGGTCCCGGCTCGCCGAGGCGCACGCCCGGCTGGCCGCCACCCGGCTGCTCAACTGGCGACTGGTCGGCGACGTCGGCGCCGGGACGCTGAGCCCCGGGGACGCCAGCGGGGTCAAGTTCGCCGGGACCGAGAGCACGGTCGAGGTCTACCGGATGTGCCAGGAGGTGGTCGGTGACACCGCGCTCATCCGGGCCGGTTCGCCGGGCGCCTACGGGGACGGCGAGTTGGAGCGGATGAACCGCGCCGCGCAGATCAACACCTTCGGGGGCGGGGTCGGCGAGGTGCAGAGGGAGATCGTGGCCACGATGCGACTGGGCATGCGGAAGGGGCGGCGGCGGTGAGTGCGGACGAGGAGACCCCGGGGCGGGACGGTGCGGGGGCGGACGCCTCGTACGAGCGGGCGCTCAAGGCGTACGAGGGGCGGTCGGCGGCGACCGCGGGGGTGGGGAAGGACCCGGTCAACGAGGCGATGATCCGGCACTGGTGCGAGGCGATGGGCGATGCCCACCCCGCCTACCGGGGGCCCGGCGGCGTCGCCCCGCCGACCATGCTCCAGGCGTGGACGATGGGCGGGCTCTCCGGTCACCAGGGCCGCAGCGGCGCCCACGACGAGCTGTTCGCCCTGCTCGACGGCGCGGGCTACACCGCGGTCGTCGCCACCGACTGCGAGCAGGAGTACCTGCGGCCGCTGCGCCCCGGGGACGTGATCACCTTCGACGCGGTGATCGAGTCGGTGTCGGCGCGCAAGACCACCAAGCTGGGCACCGGGCACTTCGTGACCACGCGGATGGACATCCGGGCGAACGGGGAGGCCGCCGGGACGCACCGCTTCCGGATCCTCAAGTACGCGCCGGCGGCGCGCCGCGGCCCCAAGGGGCGGGGCCCCGACGGGCCGTCCCGGGGGAAGCGGCCCCGGCCGGTCATCAACCGGGACAACGCCGGGTTCTGGGACGGGGTGGCCGATCACAGGCTGCTGATCCAGCGCTGCGGCGGCTGCGGCACGCTGCGCTTCCCCTGGCTGCCCGGATGCAACGGCTGCGGTTCGGCGGAATGGGACACCGTCGAGGCGAGTGGCGCGGGGACGGTCTTTTCGTACGTGGTGATGCACCACCCGCCCTTCCCGGCCTTCACCGGGCCCGAGGGGCCGGCCGGCGCGGCGGGGCCGTACGCGGTCGGGCTGATCGAGCTGGCGGAGGGGGTGCGGATGGTCAGCAACGTCGTCGGGGTGCCGTACGACCGGGTGCGGATCGGGATGCCGGTACGGCTGGAATTCCTGCGGGTGGACGCGGAGTTGGTGCTTCCGGTCTTCCGGGCCGGGGCGGACGCGGCGGCCGGGGCGGATCCGGCGGCCGGGGCGGCGGGCGCGGGAGGCGAGGGCTGACGTGGACTTCACGCCTACGGACGAGCAACGGGCCGCGGGCCACCTGGCGGCGGAGATCTTCGGCGACCTGTCCACACCGGAGCGGCTGGCCGCCCTGGGCACGTCCGCCGACGCCGACCTGTGGAAGGCCCTGTGCGCGGCCGGACTGCCGGGCGCGGTGGAGGAGGCCGGGCTGCTGGGCCTGGTGCTGATGGCGGAGGAGCAGGGGCGGACGACCGCCCAGGTGCCGTTCGCGGCCAGTTGCGCGTACGGGCTGCTGGCCGTCGGCGCGCACGGGAGCGCGGCGCAGCGGGCGCGGCTGCTGCCGGGGCTGCGGGACGGGACGCAGGTGGCGACCGGGGCGTTCGCGCGGGCGGCGGGGGCCGGCGGGCCGCGGCCGGTCGCCGCCGGACCGCCGGCGGACTCCGGACCGCCGGCGGACTCCGGGCGGGCCCGGCTGACCGGGACCGTGCCCGTCGTCCCCTGGCTGTGCGAGGCCACATTGCTGCTGGTCCCGGACGCGGAACGCCGACTGTGGCTGGTCCGGGCCGACGAGCCCGGCGTCGGCGTCGAGCCGGTGGCGACGACCGCGCCCTGGTCCGCGGGCCGGTTGACGCTGGACGGGGCCGCGGCCG
This sequence comes from Streptomyces sp. NPDC058000, assembly GCF_042886435.1. Taxonomy (NCBI): domain Bacteria; kingdom Bacillati; phylum Actinomycetota; class Actinomycetes; order Kitasatosporales; family Streptomycetaceae; genus Streptomyces; species Streptomyces sp. NPDC058000. Next base: position 283,446 of record NZ_JBHVQS010000001.1, on the reverse strand, counting down.
AGCCGCTCGGCGGTCCGGGCGCGCACCACCCCCACGGCGCCTACGACGACGTCCTCGCCGTCGCCCGGACCGCCTTCGCCGGGCTCCAGGCGGGCGTATGCGCGGGCGCACTGGCCCGGGCGGTGGCGCACACCACCACCCGTGAGCAGTTCGGCCGCCCGCTCGCCACGAACCAGGGGGTCCAACTGCGGGCCGCCGAGGCGTACATGGACACCGAGGCGATCCGGGTCACCGCCTACGAGGCGGCCTGGCGCCGGGACGCCGGCCTGGACGCCGTGACGCATGCGCTGACCGCCGCCTGGTGGGCCGCCGAGGCCGGTAAACGGGTGGTGCACACCGGCCAGCACCTGCACGGCGGCATCGGCGCCGACCTCGACCACCCCGTGCACCGGCACTTCCTCTGGGGCCGGCAGCTCGACGCCTATCTGGGCGCGGGCGCCGAACTCCTCGAAGAACTGGGCGCGTTGCTGACCAAGGAGTCGCAGGCATGACCACCGACGCCGCCCGGGACGCGGACCGGGCCACCGCGCCCCACCCGGGCCTGGAACTCCCGCCCCTCACACTCCCCGTCACCCGCACCCTGATCGTCTCCGGGGCGCTGGCCTCGCGCGACTACCAGGACGTGCACCACGACGCCGAGGCGGCCCGGGAGAAGGGCTCCCCCGACATCTTCATGAACATCCTCACCACCAACGGCCTCGTCGGCCGCTACCTCACCGACCACTTCGGCCCGCGGTGCGTCCTGCGCAAGGTCGCCATCCGCCTCGGCGCGCCCAACTACCCGGGAGACACCATGGTGTTGCGGGGCACCGTCACCGCCGTCGACGGGGAGACGGTCCAGGTGCACGTCGTGGGGGCGAACGGCCTCGGCAACCACGTCACCGGCACCGTCACCGTCCAGTTGGAGGCGGTCGCCCGATGACCCGTCACCGCGCCGACACCCTCGGCGGCCGGGCCGCCGTCGTCGGCATCGGCGCCACCGAGTTCTCCAAGGACTCCGGGCGCAGCGAACTCAAACTCGCCGTCGAGGCCGTGCACGCCGCCCTGGCCGACGCCGGACTCACCCCGGACGACGTGGACGGCCTGGTCACCTTCACCATGGACACCAACCCGGAGATCACCGTCGCCCAGGCGGCCGGCATCGGCGAGCTGACGTTCTTCTCCCGCGTCCACTACGGGGGCGGCGCGGCCTGCGCGACCGTCCAGCAGGCGGCCCTCGCGGTCGCCACCGGGCTCGCCGACGTCGTGGTCTGCTACCGCGCGTTCAACGAGCGGTCCGGCCGTCGCTTCGGCGCCGGCGTACAGCAGCGCGAACCGTCCGCCGAGGGCACCGCACTCGGCTGGAACCTCCCCTTCGGCCTGCTCACCCCGGCCTCCTGGGTCGCCATGGCCGCCCAGCGCTACCTGCACACCTACGGTCTGACCCCGGACGCCTTCGGCCACGTCGCGGTCACCGACCGCCGGCACGCCGCCCGCAACCCGGCCGCGTACTTCTACGACCGGCCGATCACGCTGGCCGACCACGCCGCGTCCCGCTGGATCGTCGAACCGCTGCGGCTGCTGGACTGCTGCCAGGAGACCGACGGCGCGCAGGCGCTGGTGGTGACCTCCGTCGAGCGGGCCCGGGACCTGCCGCACCCGCCCGCGCTGATCACCGCCGCGGCCCAGGGCGCCGGCCGCGCCCAGGAGCAGATGACCAGCTTCTACCGCGACGACCTCACCGGCCTCCCCGAGATGAACGTCGTCGCCCGCCAGCTGTGGCGCACCGCCGGCCTCACCCCGGCCGACATCGACGTCGCCATCCTCTACGACCACTTCACGCCCTTCGTCCTCATGCAGCTGGAGGAGTTCGGCTTCTGCGGCCGCGGCGAGGCCGCCGACTTCGTGGCCGCCGACGCCCTCCCCCTGAACACCCACGGCGGCCAGCTCGGCGAGGCGTACCTGCACGGTATGAACGGCATCGCCGAGGGCGTGCGCCAGCTCCGCGGCAGCAGCGTCAATCAGGCCGGCACCCCCGACCACGTCCTGGTCAGCGCGGGCACCGGCGTGCCCACGTCAGGACTGGTACTGGGGCGGGCGGGGTAGCCCAGCGGGCGTCGGCGACCGCCACGCCCCTAGGGGAGCGACCGGCGCGCTCCCCCCTGAGGAGGTGCGGCAGGCCCCACCCCTACAACTTGAGACGGACGCAGCTTCGGCACCTTGGGGCGACGCCCGGGCCCCGCTCCCGCTTCTAGCGTGGAACACATGACCACGTCAGTGTGCACAAGCGCCTCGACGCCCGCGACGTTCCCGTCGTTCGCGTCCTACGTACGGGCCCGGGGGCCGGTCCTGCTGCGTGCCGCGCGGTCCCTGTCCTCGAACCCGAACGACGCCGAGGACCTCCTCCAGACCGCGCTCACCAAGACGTACGTGGCCTGGGAGCGGATCGAGGACCACCGTGCGCTGGACGGCTACGTCCGGCGGGCGCTGATCAACACCCGCACCTCCCAGTGGCGCAAGCGCAAGGTCGAGGAGTTCGCCTGCGACGAGCTGCCCGAGCCGGACCCGGTCCCGGCGCCGGACCCGGCCGAGCTCCAGGGTCTGCGCGACGCGATGTGGCGCGCGATCATGCGGCTGCCGGCGCGGCAGCGCGCGATGGTCGTCCTCAGGTATTACGAGGACCTCAGCGAGGCCCAGACCGCCGAGATCATGGAGGTCTCGGTCGGCACGGTCAAGAGCGCGGTCTCGCGCGCCCTGGCCAAACTCCGCGAGGACCAGGAACTGGCGGACCTGGGCCTGAGCCGAGTCGCCGCCTAGCGCCTAACGCCTAACGCCTGGCGAACGCGACGAAGTCGGCCCAGGCGGCCGGGGGGATGTGCAGGTGGGGGCCCGTGGCGTTCTTTGAGTCGCGGATGTGGATGGTGGTGGGGGTGGGGGCTACCTCTACGCAGTCGTGGTCTTCGTTGCTGTCGCTGTAGCTGCTCTTGACCCACGCCAGTGCGGTGGCGTGCCCGACGGCGGGCTTGAGGCTCATCTCTCTCCCAGCACTTTCTCGATAAAGGCGAGTGACTCCCGGGGCGTGAGAGCCTGGGCTCGGATGATCCCGTAGCGCAGTTCGAGGATCCTGATCTGTTTCGGGTCGGAGATGACTGTGCTGGTGAACTGGTCATCAGGACGCACTACCGCTGAACCGTCCGCGAATTTCATGCCCTCGATGTCACCGCCCATCCCGGCGTGGTCCTCACGGTTCGTCGGCATGACCTGAACTTCGACGTTCCGCAACTGCGCTAACCCTGATCAGTGCACCGGCGACAACGGGGTCGGGCAGGCGGGCGAGGAGGTCTCGCACCGGTGCCGGATCGAACGAGTCGGCGGCAGCCGCCCGTGGGGAAGCCGCGGGAGTCGCCATCACCGCCGGAACGTACGCACCCGCGGTGATCGCGGCGAGGGCGACGCCGGTCACGGTCAGGCGGCGGAGGGTGGAAGGGCGGCGGTGCATGGGGCTGCTCCCGAGGACGGTGACCACAGAGCCAGGAAGGGGCGGATCACCGTTAACTCTCCCTGGTCTGCGGCCAGTCGCCATCAGGGGGCAACCCTGAGTGGTCCCCGAGGCACCCCTGAAGCACCCCTTAGGGCCCCGAGGGCCCCTACGCCCGCCAGGCACGCCCTATGGCCCGCCAGGCGCGCCCTACACCTCCCGGCCGGCCATCAGTCGCTCCACCGACTCTTCCAGGGCGGCGATGCGGTCGGCGAGGCCGGTGGACTCGGCGTCCCGGGCGTCGCGGAGGAGCAGTTCGATCTGGGCGAGGCGGCTGGCGATGTCCGACAGGCGGGCCTCGTCGCCGACCGTGGGCGCCGCGCTGGTCTCCGGTTTGGGGGGCCCGGGCCGGCGGGGCTCGGCCTCGCGGACTTCGGGGCGGTGGGGCTCGGCGGGCGTCGGCCCCTCGCCGCTCCCGGTCAGCAGGCGTTTCAACTGGTCGGCCTGGGAGGCGAGTTGGTGGTTCTTGCGGTACAGGTCGAGGAAGACGTTGACCTTGGTGCGCAGCAGCCAGGGGTCGAAGGGTTTGATGAGGAAGTCGGCGGCGCCGACCGTGTAGCCGCGGTAGGCGTAGTTGGGGTCTACGGAGGCGCCGGTCAGGAGGATGATCGGGACGTCCTTCGTCTGGTCCAGGCCCTTGATGTTGGCGGCCGTCTCGAAGCCGTTCATGCCGGGCATCAGGACGTCGATGAGGACGACCGCGAACTCCTCGCGGAGCATGGCCTTCAGGGCCTCCTCGCCGGAGCGGGCGCGGACGACCTTCGGGGTCAGTGAGCTGAGCACCGCTTCGAGGGCGACCAGGTTCTCTTCCATGTCGTCGACGATGAGGATGGGCGCGGTGTCGGGTGGGGGCGGGGTCATGGCTGCGGCCCTTCCGTTCCCTCGTCGGAGGTGTCGTTCGGTGTGTCGGCCGGCGGGTCAGCCGGCGGGTCAGCCGCTGTGTCAGCCGGCGGGCCGGCCGCTGTGTCAGCCGGGAGGTCGATCGGCAGATCGATCGGCGGGTCGATCGGGGCGGGGTCGGTCGTCGGGGCGCCGGCCGGCGTCTTGGTCGTCGGGTCCAGCAGTCCGCAGATGACCGACAGCAGGCGGTCCACGTCGACCGGTTTGGGGATGTAGTCGTCGGCGCCGCTCTCGATGGCCTTCTCGCGGTCGCCGGGCATGGCTTTGGCGGTCAGGGCGACGATCGGGAGGTCGGTGAAGCGGGGGGTGCGGCGGATGGCCCGGATCATCTCGTAGCCGTCCATCTCCGGCATCATGATGTCCATCAGGACGAGGGAGACGTCCGGGGCCTGGTCGAGGACCTCCAGGCCCTCGCGGCCGTTCTCGGCGTATTTGACGTTGATGCCCACCCGGCCGAGGACGTGGGTGAGCGCGAAGACGTTGCGGATGTCGTCGTCGACGATGAGGATCTGGCGCTTGGCGAGGACCTGTCCGGGGCGGCCGCTGAGCCAGTCCTTGAGGCGGGTGGCCTCGGGCCAGGTCACGTCGCCGCTCTCCCCGGGGCGGATGGCCGCGCGGGAGGCGAGGCCCTCCTGACCGGGGAAGAGGTCGCCCGGGGCGCGGGTGGCGGTGACCGGTGGGGCGGCGAGCTGTTCGGCCAGGACCGGGCCGGCGGTGTGGCCGGGCCGGGCCGGGGACGCGGGGGCCAGCGGACCGATGGCGGCGGCGGGCCCGTCGACGTCTGAGGGGAAGAGGGCGGGGGCCCGGCCGCCGGCGCCCGAGGTCGTGCTGGTGGCCGGTGTCGTGGACGGCCCGGTGTAACGGGCGGGGACGTAGAGGGTGAAGGTGGAGCCGACGTCGACCTGGCTCTCGGCCTTGATGCGGCCGCCGAGCAGCGCGGCCATGTCGCGGCTGATGGAGAGGCCGAGGCCGGTGCCGCCGTATTTGCGGTTGGTGGTGCCGTCGGACTGCTGGAACGCCTCGAAGATCCCGTCGAGTTTCTCCGGCGGAATGCCGATACCGGTGTCTTTGACGGACATCGCGATGACGGCGTCCGCGGTGCGGAGGGACACCTCCTCGAACTGGCCGCACTGGTGGCCGGGGACCCTTTCCACGATGAGTTCCACGCCGCCGGTGGAGGTGAATTTCACCGCGTTGGAGAGGAGGTTGCGGAGGATCTGCTGGAGGCGTTGTTCGTCGGAGAAGAGTTCCGCGGGGACGTCGTCGCCGACCCGGACGTCGAAGCTCAGGCCGCGGTCGACGGTGAGCGGGCGGAAGGTGGCCCGTACGTAGTCGAGGAGTTTCTTCAGCGGCAGGGCCTTGGGGTGGACGTCCATCCGGCCGGCCTCGATCTTCGACAGGTCGAGGATGTCGTTGATGAGTTGCAGCAGGTCGGATCCGGCGCGGTGGATGGTGACCGCGAATTCCACTTCCTGGGGGCTGAGATGGCTTTCGGGGTTGTCGGCGAGCAGGCGGGAGAGGACCAGCAGCGAGTTGAGCGGGGTGCGCAGCTCGTGCGACATGTTCGCCAGGAATTCGGATTTGTACTGGGAGGAGGTGGCGAGCAGTGCGGCTTTTTCCTCCAGTTCGGCGTTGGTGAGTTGCAGCTCGTCGGAGCGTTGGCGGAGTTCGGCGGTCAGCCGCTGGGATTCCGAGAGCAGGGATTCCGTACGGGAGTTGGCGATGATGGTGTTGATGGAGACGCCGATGGTGTTCACGAACTGGTCGATGAAGGCGAGGTGGACGTCGCTGAAGCGGCTGAACGAGGCCAGTTCGATCACGCCGAGGACGTGGTCCTCGAAGAGGATCGGCAGGATGACGACGCTGGCGGGGGCGGCGGCGCCGAGTCCGGAGCTGATGGTGAGGTAGTCGGTGGGGACGGCCTCGACGAGGATGCGTTTCTTCTCCGACGCGGCCTGGGTGATCAGGCCCCAGCCGGGACTGCCCATCCGCAGCCGGGGCAGGCCGCTGCGGCCTTCGGTGCGGCCGGTGCCGTAGCCGGCGATCAGTTCCAGGCCCTCGCCGGGCGCGGCGCCCGCCTCGGCCAGGAAGAACGCGCCGAACTGGGCGTTCACCAGCGGGGTCAGCTCGCGCAGGATCAGGTCGGCGACCTCGACCAGGTCGCGGTGGCCCTGCATCAGGCCGGCGATGCGGGTCAGGTTGGACTCCAGCCAGTCCTTGGCGCGGGTGGTCTCGCGGAGGTTGGCGACCATGAGGTTGATGTTGTTCTTCAGGGCGGCGACCTCGCCCTGGGCGTCCACGGTGATCGAGGGGGTCATGTCGCCCTGGGTGACCGCGCTGGTCACCGCGGCGATCGCCCGCACCTGGGTGGTGAGGTTGAGTGCGAGCTCGTTGACGCTGGTGGTGAGCTGCTTCCAGGTGCCGTAGACGCCCTCGACCCGGGCCTGGCCGCCGAGTTGGCCCTCGCTGCCGACCTCGCGGGCCACCCGGGTCACCTCGGAGGCGAACGAGGAGAGGGTGTCGACCATGGTGTTGATCGTCGTCTTGAGCTCCAGGATCTCGCCGCGGGCGTCCACGTCGATCTTCTTGGAGAGGTCGCCGCGGGCCACCGACGTCGCCACCTCGGCGATGTTGCGGACCTGGGAGGTCAGGTTGTCCGCCATGGAGTTGACGTTGTCGGTGAGGTTCTTCCAGACGCCGGAGACGCCGTGCACCTGGGCGCGGCCGCCGAGCCGGCCCTCGGTGCCGACCTCGCGGGCCACCCGGGTGACCTCGTCGGCGAACGCCCGGAGCTGCTTGACCATGGTGTTCACGGTGTCCTTGAGCTCCAGGATCTCGCCGCGGGCGTCCACGTCGATCTTCTTGGTGAGGTCGCCGTTGGCGACGGCGGTGGTCACCTGGGCGATGTTGCGGACCTGCGAGGTGAGGTTCAGGGCCATGAAGTTGACGTTGTCGGTGAGCTCCTTCCAGACGCCGGAGACGCCGCGGACCTGCGCCTGACCGCCGAGGTTGCCCTCGGTGCCGACCTCGCGGGCGACGCGGGTGACCTCGTCGGCGAAGGCGGAGAGCTGGTCGACCATGGTGTTGATCGTCGACTTGAGCTCCAGGATCTCGCCCTTCGCCTCGACGGTGATCTTCTTGCCGAGGTTGCCCTCGGCGACCGCGGTGGCGACCAGGGCGATGTTGCGGACCTGCGTGGTGAGGTTGTCCGCCATGAAGTTGACGCTCTCGGTGAGGTCCTTCCAGACGCCGGAGACGCCGCGGACCTGGGCGCGGCCGCCGAGTTGGCCCTCGGTGCCGACTTCCCGGGCGACGCGGGTGACCTCGTCGGCGAAGGCGGAGAGCTGGTCGACCATGGTGTTGATCGTCGACTTGAGTTCCAGGATCTCGCCGCGGGCGTCCACGGTGATCTTCTGGCTGAGGTCGCCGTTGGCGACGGCGGTGGTCACCTGGGCGATGTTGCGGACCTGCCAGGTCAGGTTGGACGCCATGAGGTTGACGTTGTCGGTGAGGTCCTTCCAGACGCCGGAGACGCCGCGGACCTGGGCCCGGCCGCCGAGCTGGCCTTCGGTGCCGACCTCGCGGGCGACCCGGGTGACCTCGTCGGCGAACGCCCGCAGCTGGTCGACCATGGTGTTGACGGTGAGCTTGAGCTCCAGCAGCTCGCCGGTGGCCTCGACCGTCACCTGCTGGGTGAGGTCGCCGCCGGCCACCGCCGTGGTCACCACCGCGATGTCCCGGACCTGCGCGGTCAGCCGGGCCGCCATGGTGTTGACCGCCTCGGTCACGTTCAGCCAGTCGCCGGAGAGGCCCTGCACCTTGGCCCGGCCGCCGAGCCGGCCCTCGGTGCCGACCTCGCGGGCGACCCGGGTGACCTCGCCGGTGAACAGCGAGAGCTGGTCGACCACGCGGTTGACGCAGCTGGCCAGGCGGCGCAGGTCGCCGCGGAGCTGGCGGCTGCCGTCGTGCAGGTCGACGTGGCGGGTCAGGTCGCCGTCGGCGACCGAGTCCAGCACCCGGGTGGCCTTGGCGACCGGGGTGACCACCGCTTCCAGGACCGCGTTGGCGGCCTCGACGTTGGTGGTCCAGCCGCCCTGTCCGGGGCTGGCGCTGATCCGCTCGTCCAGCCGGCCCTGGCGGATGACCTCGCGGCGCAGTCGCTGGAGTTCGGTGGCCAGGTGGGCGTTGCGGGCGACGATCTGGGCGAAGACGTCGGTCATGTCGGCCAGCACGCCGTCGGCCGGCGGGTCGCCCGGGCCGAGCTCGGTGCGGGCGGTGAAGTCGCCGTCCCGTAGGGCGTTCATGGCGGCCAGGAGGGGGCGCAGCTCGCTGGTGCGCACCCACTGGCCGTCCGGGCGGGCGTCCGGGGGTGACGCCGCGGACTCTGGCCGGGTCGGGTCGGGCGCCATGGCACACCATCCCCCCAGTGATCGAGACCGAACGTGAACCGAACGGGGGCCGGGCCGGCCGGCTGGTGCAGAGCCGTCCGCCTCGTCCCGGGGCGGTCCGGAGGCGTTCCGGAGCCGTCCCGACGGGGTCTCGGAGACGGTCCGGAACTGATCGAATTGGGCAGATATGTCATAGTATAAAGCGCCCGTAATGAGTTGCTTTTCCAGATTCATCAGGGGGCGCAGTGACCTCGCTGTCCCCGCGGACGACGGCCCCGCAAGAGACCGAAACGGTGTCCCGCACCGGGCTGCCGGCGAACCAGCTGGCCGCCGCCGGGGCCCGCAGATTCGTGCGCACCCTGCTGACCGAACGGGCCGCCGCCCGGGCCGCCCCGGGCACAGCCCCCGGCGCGGCGGCGATCAGCCAGGAGCTCATCGACCAGGCCGTCCTCCTGGTCAGCGAACTGGTCACCAACGCCGTGATGTACGCCGGGACCGACATCGACGTCACCTGCCGGCTGGAGTACGGGCGCAAGTCGGCGGCGGGACGCGGTCACGGCCCGGCCGCGGCCCGCGGTGACGGCCCGGGCGGCGATACCGGGCCGCCCGGCCCGGCCACCGTCGCCGTCGTCCTGGAGGTCTCCGACCGCCATCCCTCGCGGGTGGTGCGCGGCGGGGTGGACGCCCGTAGTGGCGAGCCCGGCTACGGCCTCCAGCTGGTCAGCGCGCTCGCCGAGTCCTGGGGGGTGACCTACCGCAGGTCCACCAAGACGGTCTGGTTCCGCCTGGAGGCCACCGAGGGCGAAAAGGAGGCCGTGCCGGCCGGTCCGGGCCGCCATCCGCACGGCGCCGCGACCCCGGTCCGGGTGCCGCTCGGGCACGGCCGCCCGCCGCACGGCGACGTCGCCGAGTGGGTCGACCGCGGCGGCCCCTCGTTCCTCGCCGAGACCAGTGAACTGCTGGCCGGCCAGCTCGACCAGGACATGGTCACCGCGCTCGCCGCCCAGCTGCTGGTGCCCCGCCTCGCCGACTGGTGCGCGATCTGGCTGAGCGTCGAGGGCGGCGGGATGGCGCTCTCCCGGGTCTGGCACGTCGACGAGCGGCGGATCGTGCCACTCCGCACCGACCTGGAACGCGACCCGCCCACCGACGTCACCGGGCCCGGCGCCACCCCCTGGCCCTGGCCGGAACACGCCGGTGCGTCCCCGTCGGGCGGCTCGGCGCTGGCCTTCCCCCTGGTGGCCCGCGGCGAACTCCAGGGCGTCCTGCTGTTGGGCCGGGCGGGCCGGCTGAAGATGACCGACACCGTCGTCCGGATAGTGGAGGACGTCGCCCGCCGGGTCGCCCAGGCCGTCCACACCGCCCGCCAGTACACCCGGCAGACCACCATCAGCCTGGCCCTCCAGCGCCGCCAGCTGCCCGCCTCACTGGCCAGCATCCCCAGCGTGGACACCGCGATCGTCTACGAGCCGCACGGTGAGGGGCAGACCGTCGGCGGTGACTTCTACGACGTCTTCCCCATGGGCGACCGCCGCTGGTGCTTCCTCCTGGGGGACGTGCAGGGCAAGGACCCCGAGGCGATGTCGGTGACCGGACTGGCCCGCCATCTGGTGCGCCTGCTGGCCCGTGAGGGCCACGGCGTCGAATCGGTCCTCGGACGGCTGAATCTGGCCATGGCCGAGGAGAGCGCGGAGGCGGTGGAACTCAGCGGCGAACAGGCCAGCTCCCGCTTCCTGAGCCTGCTCTACGGGGAACTGACCGTCGAACCCGGTGTCCCCGGGGTCCGGTGCACGGTCGCCAGCGCCGGGCACCCGCCGCCGCTGCACATGTTCACCGACGGCGTCGTGGAGCCGGCCTCCGACCCGCAGATGCTGCTGGGCATCGACGAGGGCACCGAGTACCACGCCAGCACCTTCGTCCTCGCGTCCGGCGAGACGCTGCTCTGCGTCACCGACGGGGTCACCGAACGCCGTTGCGGCAACTGGCAGTTGGACGACAACGACGGACTGGTCGAGGTGTTGCGGGACGGCCTCGGCCTGGGCGCCAAGGCCCTGGCGGAGCACATCCGCCGAGCCGCCCACGACTTCGGCACCGGCCCGGTGGAGGACGACCTCTCGGTCCTCGTCCTCCAGGCGGTGCCACCTAAGCCGGATTTGATGCGGTGACCGCGACCGCGGCCGTTGCTTACGGGCGCGGGCCGTCCGTCCGGCGTTGCTCAGTGCGCGGGTGCCGTGGACGTGGCGGGGCCGACGGAACGGAGTAGCCGGAGTGGTGCGGGAGTTCGCGCATGACGACGTCGTACGCGGCATGGGGCCCAGACCGACGGCGGCGCGGCGGGCGTCGAGGCCGTCGGGGTCGGTCACGTCCCACAGTTGGTATCCGCGGCCGTCGCGCAGGTCCCGGTACTGCGTGCCGTACAGCTGGGGCTTTCCCTCTCGTAGGAGGACCCGGTCGGTGAGCAGGGCGAGTTGTTGATGCGTGGCCTCCCCCTGCTCGACCGCGGAGGCGAGCAGGCCGAGAGCGCGCAACTGGAGGTCGAGTCCGGCGTGTTGGACGATGAGCCAGGCGGCGTTGGCGGCCGCCGCACCGACGCCCGCTGGCTTCCGTGGCCGTCCTGCTGTCGTAGCGCCATGGTTGCCCCCACCCGGTCAGGGAAGGCGGGTAGGGGCAACTATGAGCACTCCCCCAACTGGCGTGCGCCCAGGGAGAGTTGTGTGCACCTTGAGCGCGATCCGCCGTGGGATCGCGCCGCGGTGGCAACGCATGGTGACCGTAGCGCTACGACGGATGAGGTGGCAAGTATGCTCCGGGGCATACATGTCGCGCGGTATACGCAAAATGCCCCCCGTCCGGCCTGGACGGGGGGCATGGTTGTGCCGGCGGTGGGGGTCAGGTGGCGAAGTGGTCGAACTCCCCGGCCTTCACGCCGGCGATGAACGCCTTGAGCTTCGCCGGCGTGGTCCGCACGACGATGTCGGGGTCGTCGCTTTCGCGCATCAGGATTTCACCGTCGACCACGGCTGTTTCGATGCACTGCTCGCCACCGCCGCCGGAGAAACTCGACTTTTGCCACATTATTTCGCTCATTCCCTGACTCACAGTTCTCTTGCGATGTGGTGGATGAAACTCTGCGACTCTTCGGGTGAGAGTGCCGTTTGCTCGGCAAAACCGAGCAGCGTTCGGTAGCGGTCGAGGTCAGCTGCCGCGTCCAGGAATCGGCCGCCGAACGGGGTGTCGATGTGGACGGTGTCGAGCTGCGGCGCGACACCGCTCGCGTACATCACCGTCTGCGTTACCTCCACAAAGTCCTCGCTGGTGAAGGGGATGACGCGCAGGGTCAGGCCGGGGCGTTCGGACGTTGACAAGAGGTATTCGAGTTGCGCTCGTGCCACCTTCCGCCCGCCGACGCGCATGCGTAGCGCAGCCTCGTGAACGATCGCTTCGAACTGTGGGGCGCTGTCACGTTCGAGGATCGCCCGTCGTTCCATCCGGTGCTCGACGCGGGCATGTATTTCGTCTTCGGGGAGCTGCGGAATGACTCCGGCGAACAAGGCGTGCGCGTACTCCTCGGTCTGGAGGATTCCTGGAAACGTCACCGGCTGGAGGCAGCACAACCGTGTCGCATGGTGTTCCAATTCCGCGATGTCGAGGAACCCGGGCGCGAGGATTCCTCGGTATCTGTCCCACCAGTTCTGGCCCCGGCGCTCGCGCGCTATCGCGCACAGGGCATCGACGAACGCATCGTCGTCGCAGGCGTAGAAGGTAGCCAGTCGGCGGATGCGGTCTTCGCTGATGCCGACCCGGCCCGCTTCGATGTGCGAAATCTTGGCTTGGTCGGTCGAAACCATCCCGGCCGCCTCGCGGGCAGTCTTACCCGCGCGTTCGCGCAGCTTGCGCAACTCCGCGCCCAGCCTCGCTTGTCGGGCCGTTGGATTGTCCCTCGGCGGCATGTCACCTTCCCCTGTTCGCGCTCAGTCTCCCGCGTAACGGTGCCACGGGTCCACCCGGTCTCGCGAACCTCAGGGAACAACCTTGCTCCGGAGCATGTATACCCCCTACGGTCCTCGCAACGGCGCACCGCATGCCAGGAAGACCCGAAGTGCAGCCATCTGCAAGCCCATTGGGCTCCCGGGGGATGGACCAGGCCACGGACGGCAGCGGCGGCGCTCACGTTCTCGTGAGGAGACCCGACCATGAGCACGGTTGACGAAAAGCCCGTTCCCCAGCCGCACCACCCCATCCGAGAGTCGTACCGCTTCAGCGTGCCGAGCAGCTCCGCCGCCCCCAAGGTTGCGCGGGAGATGGTCGCGAAGTTGCTGGTTCTCACCGGACACGCCCCCGCATCCGAGACGGCGCGCCTGCTCGTCTCGGAGTTGGTCACCAACATCCACCTGCACACCCACACCCGCACGATCCACCTCGACGTCTTACTCGGCCCGGCCCGAGTGAACGTCAGCGTGTGGGACGCCGGCCCCGAACTGCGCCCCGCGTTCCGCGGCGGCCGCGACGGCGATGAGTCGGGGCGGGGGCTGTGCCTCGTCGACGCGTTGGCGTCCGGGTGGGGCGTCGCGTGGCCCATCGGCTCCGACGGCTGGAAGCGCGTGTGGTTCGCGCTGGACGAAGGCCGCGCGGCGGCCGGCCCGACCGGCCGCGCCCACGATTCCGAGCGGCCCACGGAGGCAGCCGAATGATTGCCGCCCACCCCGTCCGCCGGCGCCCGCCAGCCAGGCGCGGCCCCGGCGGGACCGAAGAGTCCCCAGGTCAGGGGCGCACCAGAAAACTTTTCCGGATTCCCGTCACATCTGCGTGCGCCGATCCGTCAGGGCTGTGAAGACGCCAACCAGGCCGAAACGAAGGAGAGCAGCCATGACGAACACCTCCATCTCCCGGATGCCCAACCCGGCCGAGTTCGTGCCCGAGATGGCCGACGTCAGCTCCGCCCTCTTCCGGGCCACGGGCAACCGCTCGGTGCCGCGCATCACGATGAACCTCATCCACCTGCGCGCCGGGCAGATCGTCCGCAACACGTACCTGACGATCCTGAACACCGGCTTCCTGCGCAAGGCGGGGGAGTCCGAGGAGCGCATCACCGCCGTCTCCTCCTGGCAGGACGCCCCGTACTTCACCGACGCCGAGCGCGCCGCCCTCGCCCTGGTGGAGGCCACCCTCCAGCCCGCCCCGCACGGCAAGGAGCGGGTCTCCGACGAGCTGTACGCCGAGGTGGCGAAGCACTACGACGAGAAGGCGCTGGCCACCCTGACCATCGCGATCGGCCAGATAAACTTCTTCATCGCCGTGGCCGTCATCGGCAAGCCGCAGCCGGTCGACTCCCTCGCCGACACGCAGTGGGACTGACCTGGACGCGCACGGGGACTGACCTGGCAGTGGGACTGATCGGGCAGGGGACCGGCCTGGTAGGGGACTTGGCCTGCCTGGCAAGGGACTGATCCGGCTGGGAGGCCGACCTCTTCCGTGAGCGGGGTCGCCCGATCCGGCGGCGCGGGACGGCGTGGTCGTCGATGACCGCGTACGGGCCGCCGGAAGGGCGTCCGGCTGGTGGGGAACGCGTCCTGTCGACGCGTTCCCGGCCGTTTCCGGCCGATAGGGAAAAGAACACGCCATGAACACGTGACATACCACCTGGTATGCATCGACAATCGCAGCACCACTACCCGCCCGTAACAAAGCGGAGGCACCCGGTGCTCAGCACGATGCAGGACGTACCGCTCACGGTCTCGCGAATCCTGACCCATGGATCCACGGTCCACGGAAAGGCCCAGGTCATCACCTGGACCGGCGAGGCAGAGCCGCACCGCCGCACCTTCGCCGAAATCGGCCGCCGGGCCGCGCAGCTCGCGCACGCGCTCCACGACGCCCTGGGGGTGACCGCCGCGGAGCGGATCGGGACCCTCATGTGGAACAACAGCGAGCACATGGAGGCGTACCTCGGCATCCCGTCCATGGGGGCGGTGCTGCACACGCTGAACCTGCGGCTCCCGGCCGAACAGCTGGCCTGGATCGTCAACCACGCCGAGGACCGGGTCATCCTCGTCAACGGCACCCTGATCCCGCTGCTCGCGCCCCTGCTGCCGCAGCTGCCCCAGGTGGCGCACGTGATCGTCGTCGGCCCCGGCGACCGCGCCCCGCTGGCCGGCGGCCACGCCCGGATCCACGAGTACGAGGAACTGCTCGCCGGACGGCCGGAGAGCTACGACTGGCCGGAGATCGAGGAGCGGGCGGCCGCCGCGCTCTGCTACACCTCCGGCACCACCGGCGAGCCCAAGGGCGTGGTCTACAGCCACCGTTCGCTCTACCTCCACTCCCTCCAGGTCAACACCGCGGAGGCGTTCGCCCTCGCCTCGCGGGACATCGCGCTGCCGGTGGTGCCGATGTTCCACGTCAACGCCTGGGGGCTGCCGCACGCCGCGTTCATGGCCGGCGCCTCGCTGCTGATGCCGGACCGCTTCCTCCAGCCCGCGCCGCTCGCCGAGATGATCGAGACGATCCGGCCCACCATCGGTGCCGCGGTCCCGACCATCTGGCAGGGCCTGCTGGCCGAACTCGACGCCCACAAGCGGGACGTGGCCTGTCTGCACACCGTCGTCATCGGCGGTTCGGCCTGCCCGCCCGCCCTGATGCGGGGCTTCGAGGAGCGGCACGGGATCCGCGTGGTGCACGCCTGGGGGATGACCGAGACCTCGCCGCTGGGCTGCGTCTCCCACCCGCCGGCCGGGGTGAGCGACGAGGAGGAGTGGGCCTACCGCGCCACCCAGGGCCGCTTCCCGGCCTCCGTCGAGGCCCGGCTGATCGGCCCGGACGGCGAGGAACTGCCCTGGGACGGCACCGCCGCGGGCGAACTGGAGGTACGCGGCCCGTGGATCGCGGGCGCGTACTACGGCGGCGCGCAGGGCGAACCGCTGCGCCCGGACGACAAGTTCAGCCCCGACGGCTGGCTGCGCACCGGCGACGTCGGCACCATCACACCGGACGGCTACCTGACCCTGACCGACCGGGCCAAGGACGTCATCAAGTCGGGCGGCGAATGGATCTCGTCGGTCGAGCTGGAGAACCACCTGATGGCGCACCCAGGGGTCGCCGAGGCCGCGGTGGTGGCCGTACCGGACGACAAGTGGGGCGAGCGGCCGCTGGCGACCGTGGTGCTGACGGACGGTTCGGCGCTCACCTACGAGGAGCTGCGGGCGTTCCTCGGCGAGCGGATCGCGCGCTGGCAGCTGCCGGAGCGGTGGGCGGTGATCCCGTCGGTGCCGAAGACGAGCGTCGGCAAGTTCGACAAGAAGGTGCTGCGCCGCCAGTACGCGGCCGGCGAACTGGACGTCACGCTGCTGGGCTGACCGGCCGACCGGGCCCGCCGGGCGATTCCGGCGGGCCCCGACGCCTGTCCGGCGGGCCGGTGGGCCGGCTAGTTCGTGCCGATCTTCGCGAGCAGGTCCACGATGCGGCTCTGCACCTCGGCGCTGGTGGACCGCTCCGACAGGAACAGCACGGTCTCCCCCGAGGCGAGCCCCGGCAGCTGGGTCGGATCCAGGTCGGCGGCGGTGTAGACGACCAGCGGAGTGCGGTCGAGCAGCCCGTTCGCGCGCAGCCAGTCCACGATGCCGGCCCGGCGGCGGCGCACCTGCATCAGGTCCATCACCACGAGGTTGGGCCGCAGCTGCGTCGCCAGGGCGACCGCGTCGGTGTCCGCGCCGGCCCGGGCGACCTGCATGCCGCGCCGCTCCAGCGACGCGGTCAGCGCGCCCGCGATGGCGTCGTTCTGCTCGATGAGCAGCACCCGCGCCGGCTGGTTCTCGCTGTCCCGCGGGGCGAGCGCCTTGAGCAGCACGGCCGGATCGGCGCCGTACGCGGCCTCCCGGGTCGCCTGCCCCAGCCCGGCGGTGACCAGCACGGGCACCTCCGCGGCACCGGCTGCCTGCCGCAGCGACTGGAGCGCGGTACGGGTGATCGGCCCGGTCAGCGGGTCCACGAAGAGCGCCGCCGGGTACGCGGCGATCTGCGCGTCCACCTCCTCGCGGGAGTTGACGATCACCGGGCGGTAGCCGCGGTCGCTGAGTGCCTGCTGGGTGGCGACGTCGGGCGCCGGCCAGACCAGCAGCCGACGCGGGTTGTCCAGCGGCTCCGGCGGCAACTCGTCGTCCATCGGCGGCTGCTGACGGTCCGTCACCTCGATGGCGCCGTTCGGCCCGTCCAACGGCTCGGGTCCCTCGCTGCCCTCGTCGGGCGCGGAGATGGCGAACGCCCGACCCTCACTGGCGTCCATGAGATGCGGCTGCGGCCCCGGCTGCTTGGGCCGGGCGGTCGGCTGCTGCCCTGCGGCCTGGCGCGGCGCGGCACCGGGCGTCGCGGCCTCGGCTGCCGAACCGCGCTCGTCCTCCGGCGGGGGCGCCGCCAGCTTGCGCCGGCGACCGGAGCCGGTGGACGTGCCGCCCGGCGGCGTGCTCGTACTCGCCGGGGGGACCGCGCCGGGCTGCGGACCCGGACGCTGCGGATCGGCCAACTGCTGGGCGAACGGCACGCCCTGGCCGAGCGTGCGCACGCTGAACGCCCGCCCGGAGGTGTGCCCGGAGTCGTCCTCCGCGGGCGGCAACGGCTGCCGGGTCTGCGGGGGCACGGCGGCGCCCGACGGCGGCACCGGCCCGCCCGCGGGGACCGGAGCGGGCGCGGGGGCGGCCGGGGCCTCCTCGGCGGGGCTGGGGCGACCCCGGCGGCGGCCGGTGGGCGTGGCGGGGGAAAGTGCGGGGGCACCGCCGATGCCGGGTGCGGTGCCGGTGCCCGTACCGGTCGCCTCGGCCGGCGCTTCCGGGTCCGCGGGCTCGGACGGCTGCGCGACCAGGCCCTCGGGGCCCGCCACGAACGTGCCGGACGCCTCGGCGTCGGCCATCGCCGCGGCCGCGCGCTCCTCGGCGGCGGCCCGCCGTGCGCGCCGCCGGCCGGTCGGCTCGGCGTCCCACGTTCCCGGTCCGTCGGGGGAGTCGGCCGCGCCGGCCGGTTGCTCGGCCGGGGTGCCGGCGGTCGCCTCCGGCCCACCGGACACCGGACGACGCGCCCGGCGCCGCCCCGTACCGCCGGCCTCCTGCGGTCCGGCCTCCGGCTGGCCCGGGGCCTGCGCGGGAACCGGCACCCCGCCGGCGATCGCGGGCAGCGCCGACTGCGCGGCCGGCGGCTGCGGTGCCCGGTCCGCCGCGGCCGGCGGCAGCGCGAACGGCGACCGCGGTGCGGCCGGGGCCTGGGCGGCCCGCCCGCCGGACTGCTGCGGCGCGCCCACGCCGTGCGCGGCGGCGCCGGCCGGGTCCGACTCGCCGGGCCGCTCGGGTGCCTCGGCCAGCGTCCGTCGGGTCCGTCGGCCGGCGGCCGCAACGGGTCCCTGCGCGAGCGCCGGAAGGTGCCCCGGAGCCGCCCCCTGGGGCTGTCCCGCCTGCGGTCCCTGCTGCCGCGTCCGCTGCTGCCCTTGAGACTGACCCTGGAGCTGTGCCTGGGCCTGTGCCTGGGACGGTGCTTGAGGCTGTGCTGCTTGAGGCTTTGCTGCCTGGGGCTGTCCCTGCGGCGGCACCGGTCCCAGTGCCGGGCTCACCGCGGGCGTCAGACCGGGTGCCGGCCGGCCGGCCCGGGCACCGTCAGCGGCCCCGGACGGCAGCGCGGGCAGCGCCGAACCCTCCGGTGCCGGCCGCGCCCGGCGACGACCGCTCGGCGGCCCCACCTCGGCACCCGCCGGCAGCCCCGCACCCTGCGTACCGTCGGCCGCGGCACCCGGCTCCGCGCCCGTCCGCCGGGCCCGCCGCCGTCCGGTCGGCTGCCCGCCGTCCGTACCGTTCTTCGCCTCCGCACCCGCGGCCGGCTCCCCGGCGCCGGGCTGCCCGCGGCCGTCCGTCCCCGGACCGCCCGGGGCGGCGGTGCCCCCGTCGGCCCGGGCGGCGTCGCCGTCCGGTGCCTCGGCACCCTCGTCCGCCGCCTCGTCGGCCGCCGGCTCCGGTTCGTCGATCAACACCGGCAGCTCCAGCACGTACGCGCTGCCGCGCGCGCCGGAACCACCGGGCACCTTGTGCGTCTGGATCAACCCGTCGTGCATCCGCACGATCCCGCGGACGATCGGCCCGTGCACCGGATCGCCACCGCCGAACGGCCCGCGCACCTCGATGCGGACGACCTCGCCGCGCTTGGCCGCCGCCACCACGATCGTCGAGTCGCCGGGCACCGGACGACCGCCCGACCCGGCGGTACCGGCACCGGCCGGGTGCCGGCCCGTGGAGTCCACCCCGGCGACGTCCGCGATCAGATGCGACAGCGCCTGCGCCAGCCGCTCCGCGTCGACCAGCGCCGCTATCGGCGGCGCGTGCACCGCGAACTGCGCCCGGCCCGGCCCGATCAGCTCGACCGCGCCCTCCACACCGGCCGCGACCACCTGGTCCAGCGACACCTTGGTGCGGTGGAGCTTGTCCTTGCCGGAGTCCAGCCGTTGGTAGCTGAGGACGTTGTCGACCAGCGTCGTCATCCGGGCGTGCCCGGCCACGAGGTGGTGCAGGATCTGGTTCGCCTCGGGCCACAGCTGGCCGGCCGGATCGGAGGCGAGGGTGCTCAGCTCGCCGCCCAGCTCCGCGAGCGGCCCGCGCAGCGACTGCCCCACCACGGCCAGCAGCTGCGCGTGCCGCGCCACCAGCGAGTCGTACGGCCGCCGGTCGGTGAACGTCATCACCGCGCCCACCAACTGGTCGCCGTCCCGCACCGGCGCCGTGGTCAGATCGACGGCGACCGCCCGGCCGTCCTTGGACCACAACACCTGCCCGCGCACCCGGTGCTTGCGACCGGACTTGAGGGTGTCGGCGAGCGGGGTGTCCTCCCAGGGCAGCGACGAACCGTCCGCCCGCGAGTGGTGGACCAGCGGGTGCAGTTCCTTGCCGCCCAGCTCGCTCGCCCGATAGCCGAGGATCTGCGCCGCGGACGGATTGACGAGGACCACCCGGCCCTCGGAGTCGACACCGACCACACCCTCGGCCGCGGCCCGCAGGATCATCTCGGTCTGCCGCTGCTGACGCGCCAGCTCGGCCTCGGTGTCCAACGTCCCCGTCAGATCGCGCACCACGAGCATCAGCAACTCGTCGCCCGTGTAGCCGTTGCGGTGGTCGGCGTAGGCGGCCTCGAAGGCGGACTCGTACGGGGTGCGGCCGTCCTCCAAGTTGGCGCTGGTCACCTCGACCAGCAACTCGGTGCCGTCGGTGCGCCGCGCGACCATCCGCGTCGGCCGGGTCCGCTCCTCCACGTCCTCGTCCCGGCGCCGCATGGAACCGGGGATCCGCTTGGAGTCGAAGGACGGCAGCAGGTCGAGGAGGCCACGGCCGACCAGGGCCGTGCCCGGCGTCTCGAACATCTCCAGGGCGATGGCGTTGGCGTTGACGACCGTGCCGTTGCAGTTGACCAGCAACAACGCGTCGGGGAGGGCGTCCAGTATGGCTGCGAGGCGAGCAGCGCCTCGGGATGGCCTGCTGCTCACGCGACGCTTCCTCCCTGTTACCGCACCTTGCCGACCCACCATGGCGGATCGCTGGGATGGAGTCTACGGGCACATGCCGGAGACGCGGAGGCGGATGACGACCCACGTAATGCCGCGCTCCGACGCGACTCGCCGCACGCCCGACATGTGCCCCTCGTCCTGACCTGGCGCGCTACTCCGGCACGAACCGGGTCAGGAAACGGTCGACGGGAGCATCGGTTCGAAGCGGCTCCAGCGTTCGATCTCACACCCGTTGGTGCGCCGGAAGTCGGCGTTCACCGGGCGCCCCGCCCACGTCCCGCTGACGTGCGCCCGCGCCGGACCGCCGTACATCATCGTGCACTGCGCACCCTGCGGCACGGGGGCGAACTGGTCCTTGCCCCACCGCGTCATCCGGTCCAGCCGGTCGCAGGCGCGCCGCGCGTCGAAGTGGTTCCCGCCCCGCGGATGGCAGTACAGCTCGAACCTGCCGTCCGTGCGGTCCGAACCGGAGCGGGTGACGGTGACCGTGAGGTGGTCCCCACGCCGCCCACGGGGCGCCTCGGCGTCGGGCGTCCAGTGGCCCAGGAACGGCAGGACGTCGTGGTGGTACGGCAACGGGATCGGGGCGGCGGAGGCGGCCGGCGCCACGGCGAGCGCGGGCCCCGCACACACGGCGGCGGCCGCGAGGACCGCGGCGAACCGGGGCAGCGACCGGGAGCGGAACGGGGACGGGATCCGGCGACGGGACATCACGGGCTCCTGAGGGCGAGGGCGGGCGGTCCGCGAGGCGCGGCACCGGCCCGCGCGGGACGGCTCGGCGGCACGCGGTCCGTACACGCCGGGGGCGCACGACACGCGTGCGTCCGTGCCGCCCCGACTCGTTAACGCCCCGCCGCCCGCGACGTTGCGCCGCAGGAACGTCTTTGCCGGGTGGCCCGCGGGCCGAGTACCGTAGGGGGCGATTGGTGACAGGCCACCGAGCTGTGTCATCATCTGGTCACGCCACATCGCGCTCACGCGCGTCAGGTGTGTGGAGGCGTCGCCTAGTCCGGTCTATGGCGCCGCACTGCTAATGCGGTTTGGGTTTTAACACCCATCGAGGGTTCAAATCCCTCCGCCTCCGCTCTTGCATCACCCCGGGCCCGGTCGATCACGACCGGGCTCGATTTTTTTGCCCCGCGACCGCCACCGGGCCGGGGCCGGCTCCGGCCGCCCGCCGCCCGCGCCGCCTACGCTGCCCGTCATGTCCCTGCCGAGGCCGTCGCCCCCGCCCCGGTCCGCGCCCGAGCGGCCCGGCCCCGCTTCCCGCACCCTCGTGATGCTGGCCTTCGAAGGCGCCCGACTGCTCGACATCACCGGCCCGTTGGAGGTCTTCAGCGCCGCCGCCCGCCTCGGCGGCCACTACACGATCCACATCTGCTCCCCCGACGGCCGGACCGTCACCACCGCCTCGGGCACCCGCCTGGTCGTCGACGCGGCGGTCTCGGATGTCGCCGGCCGCCCGGTGGACACCGTCCTCGTCCCCGGAGCCGAGGAACTCACCCGGGGCCGGTTTCCTCCCGGCCTGCTGGACTCCGTACGCACCCTCGCCGGGCGCTCCCGCCGGGTCGCCTCGGTCTGCGCCGGGGCGTTCGCGCTGGCCGGGGCCGGACTGCTCGACGGGCGGCGGGCCACCACCCACTGGCGCCACACCGCCACCCTCGCCGCCCGCCACCCCACCCTCACCGTCGACCCGGACGCGCTCTACGTCCGGGACGGCGAGTTCTTCACCTCCGCCGGGGTCTCGGCCGGCATCGACCTCGCACTGGCCCTGGTGGAGGCCGACGAGGGCCCCGACCTGGCCCGCGAGGTCGCCCGCGACCTGGTCGTCTTCATGCAGCGGCCGGGCGGCCAGTCACAGTTCTCGGTACCCGCCCGCACGCCGCGACCCCGCCACGACGCGCTGCGCGCCCTCCTGGACGGGATCGCCGCCGACCCGGCCGCCGACCACTCCAACACCGCGCTCGCCGCCCGGGCCGGCGTCAGCCCCCGCCACCTCACCCGGCTCTTCCGCGAACACACCGGCACCACCCCGGCCGGCCACGTCGAGGCGGTACGCCTGGAGGCCGCCCAGACCCTCCTCGCGAACGGCGAGACGGTCACCGCCGCCGCCCGCCGCACCGGCATCGGCAGCGACGAATCCCTCCGCCGCCTCTTCCTCCGCCGCCTGGGCGTGACCCCCTCCGCCTACCGCTCCCGCTTCCACACCACCACCCGCTGACCGCCGCCGGCGCGCCCCCGCATGTCCCCATCTGTGGGCCACCTGGCCCGCACACACCGGGCGCCGACCACCCCCGCCGCGCCACCCTTCCCCCATGACCCCCAACAACACCCCTTCCTCCCCCTCCTCCTCTTCCTCCCGCTCCCTCGCCGGGATCCCCGTCCCGGACAGCCGGCTGGCCCGCGAGGCCACCGAACTGGTCCGCGACGTCACCGACGACCTGATCTACCACCACTCGCACCGCGTCTACCTCTTCGGCGCCCACCACGGCCACCGGCACCATCTGACCTTCGACCCCGAGCTGCTCTACGTAGGCGCCCTCTTCCACGACCTCGGCCTCACCGAGAAGTTCCGCACCTCCCAGCAGCGCTTCGAGATCGACGGCGCCGACGAGGCCCGCGCCTTCCTGACCGCCCGCGGCATCCCCGAGGACCGCGCCCGCCTCGTCTGGGAGGGCATCGCCCTGCACACCACCCCGGAGATCCCGCATCACATGGCCCCGGAGGTCGCCCTCGTCACGGCCGGCGTCGAACTCGACGTCCTCGGCATCGGCTACGACACCCTGCCCCCGGAGACCCGCGAGGCCGTCGTCGCCGCCCACCCCCGCCCCGACTTCAAGCCCCGCATCCTGCGCGCTTTCCACGCCGGACTGGCCCACCGCCCCCAGGCCACCTTCGGCAACGTGAAGGCGGACGTCCTGGAGCGCTTCGAAGCGGACTACACCCGCCCGAACTTCGTCCGGATCATCGAGGAGTCGCCCTGGCCGGCCTGACCCCTCACTCGCGAGCTCACGGTCATTTCCGCAGGTCAGTAGGGGTGCGGCAATCAGATTTCGCCTAACGGCGCAGGTCATGTAATGTTGTTCCCGCAACGCCGACCGGCAAGAAAAACCGCCGGAAAGCCAAGCGCTCGTAGCTTAACGGATAGAGCATCTGACTACGGATCAGAAGGTTGCAGGTTCGAATCCTGCCGAGCGCACAGCAGTCAAAGCCCCCGCCGGGTAATCCGGGCGGGGGCTTTGTCGTGTCGTGGGGCGGTGAAGTGCGGCAGTGGAGTACGGCAACCGGGTCGGTCGGTCGGTGTGGGGGCTGGTGCGGTTCATGGTGCCGGGCGGATGGCTGTGCCTGGTGTCGTGCTGGGTGCGGCGGGCGGGCAGGGGTGGTCGCCGCCAGTCGTGGAGGCCGGGGACGCGGCAGGGCGCAGCATCTCTGAGCGGCTGATGTGGGGCGAGGGTGCCTGGCTGGGGCCAAGCGGTAGTGCTGTCGGGCAGGGCAGGGCAGGGCAGTGGTGGGAGGGGTGCCGGGGTGGGTGAGGTTGGTGAGGGCGGGGCGTTGTGCCGGTGTCGTGTTCAGTGCTGAAGCCGGGCATAGGTTCAAGGGCTTGACCGACGTTGGAACGGGCCAGGGGCGGACAGGGCGGATGCACTCACGCAGTTGGTGACGATCGCTGCCGTGCTGCTTGGGGCATTGGCGACGTATGTCACGAATTACTTGGCGGAGCGGAGCAAACGGTAAGAGACTCGGCGCGTTCGGTGGGATGAGAAGAAGTTCGATGCGTACGCGGATTGCATCAGCAAGGTCCGTGCCACGATCAGCGCCAATGTGGTGCTCTATGAGGTCCGCGAGGGCATGCGGGCAACACCTCGGGGTGAGCGGGAGGTTTGTGGGCGAGCAGCACTCGGCCCGTGGTCTGCCGGTGCCCGCGAGCAACGAGCCTGGGGGCAGGGGAGATTGACCGGGGTGGCGGCTGTGGTGCCGGCCGCGGTGTCGTCGGTGTCGGTGTTGGTGTTCGGTGCGTTGCCGTTGGTCCTTGGTGCGTCGTGGACGCGGTGGAACGTGGAGTGCGGGCGGTCTGCTCTGGTGGCTCAGGCTTCTTTGTGAGGCTCGTGGGTGGTTCCCGTCAGGCGTGGGGTGTCCAGGGGGTCGGGTTCCCGAGGGCCGTCAGTAATTGGGCTTGGGTGGGGGTGGGTTGGTCTCTTGTGGTGGCGAGTGGCGTCGTGTGGCGGCGCGTGGTGGCGGGTGGTGCCATGTGGTGTCGGGTGGTGTTCATTCGGGCTTTCGGGAGGGCGTGAGTGGGGGTGAGTGGGGGTGGTGCTGCGATGGGGCGGGTTGGTTTCTTTGTCTTTTGGCAGGTCAGGGGTGGTGTTCTGAAGTTTGCGCCAGGCTGGGTGCCATTCGTGGTTGCGTGTGGCGTCATGGTGGTGCCACTATGGCGTCATGGACCTCACTCCGTATGTTGACACTCTGCGGCGCGAACTCGCGGTGGCTGCCGAAGCCGGCGGGGAAGATGCCCGTGAGCTGGCCGAGCGGCTCACTGCTCCTCTGGAGTCGGCGACCCGTCTGACCATGCTCAGGGTGCTCTCCGCCGCGATGGACGAGATCACCCGCGAGCTCGCCCCCGGTTCGGTCGACGTACGGCTGCGTGGGCTGGACCCCGACTTCGTGGTGACGCTGCCGCCCGGTGACAGTGGCCAGTCGGAAGCGGCGGCCGCGCCCGTTGAACCGCTTGCGACGCCGCCCCCCGCGGACGGCGACGACGGTGGCACCGCCCGCGTCAATCTGCGGCTGCCGGCCCGCCTCAAGGCGCGTGCCGAGGAGGCCGCGAACCGCGAGGGCCTGTCGGTCAATGCGTGGCTGGTGCGCGCCGTGTCAGCCGCGGTCGACGACGGTACGCGGCCGCGTACGACGGAGAAGGCCCGCACCGTCGGACAGAACTTCAAGGGCTGGGTGCGCTAGCCGCGCCCGAACTCGCGCCAGTTCAGCCACGCCAGTTCACTCACGCCACTTCACCCGCACCACGTCCCCACCAGCGGGGGCGATCATGAGACCCAAGAGGACGGGACAGCCATGCCTTCTTTCGACACTCCCGAACCGATCTCGGTCACGGCGCACGTGGACGCCGGTTCCATCCAGTTCACCGCGGGCGACCGTCTCGACACGGTCGTCGAGGCGCGGCCCCGCGATCCGCAGCGGGATGCGGACGTACGGGATGCCGAGCAGACCCAGGTGACGTACGCGAGCGGTGTTCTGACCGTCCGGACGCCCAAGCAGCGGTATCTGCTCGGGCGCACCGGCACCGTCGATGTGACGGTCGACCTGCCCGCGGGCTCACGCATCGACATGACCGGTGCCTGGGCCCAGGTGCTCGGCGAGGGCCGGCTCGGCGAGGTCCGGGTGAAGACCTCTTCGGGTGATGTGCGCCTGGACGCGACCGGGCCGTTGCAGCTGACCGCGTCGCACGGCTCGATCAGTGTGGACCGCGTCGAGGGCATGGCCGAGATCAGCACCAGCTCCGGCAGTCTGCGGGTCGGCCTCGTCGACGGACCCGCGACCCTGAAGAACTCGCACGGCACCACGACCGTCGGCGCCGCGACCGGGAAGCTGCGGGTGAGCGGCGCCAACGGCGACATCGACATCCTGCGCGCAGAGGACTCGGTCACCGCGACCACCGCGCACGGCACCCTGCGGGTGGCCGAAGTGGTCCGTGGCACCGTCCAGTTGGAGACCTCCTACGGGGCCATCGAGGTCGGTATCCGCGAGGGTACGGCCGCCTGGCTCGACGTCAGCTCGGGCTCCGGCCAGGTGCGCAACACGCTCACCGCGTCCGAGTCCCCGGAGGAGGCCGAGGACACCGTCGAGGTCCGCGCCCGTACCCGGCACGGCAACATCGACGTCCGGCGCGCCAAGCCCTGAGCGCCCCCGCGCCTCTCGTATTCTTCTCAACTCGCCCCATTCTCTTGCTACTTCGGCCATTGAGCGGGAGGGCCCCATGGGTTCTTCTGTCATGCCCACGCTAAGTCCACGCTAAGTCGGGCGCGGCGTCCGCAGCCATCCGCCGTCGTCCGGCCGCACCAACCGCCACGAGAGGAAAACCGATGAGTGACACCGATCCCATCCCGCACGGCCTCCCGATGGAGCGCGACGCGAGCCCCTTCGACCCGCCCCGCCGCATCACCCGGCTGCGCGAGGCGCGCCCGGTCAGCCCCCTGGTCTTCCCCGATGGTCACGAGGGCTGGCTGGTCACCGGCTACGACGCGGTCCGCCAGCTGATGGCCGACACCCGGTTCAGCTCCCGCCAGGACATCGGCATCCTCCACGTGCCGTTCGAGACCCCCGGCATGCCCGAAGCCACCGAGCCGTCTCCGCAGGTGCCGGGCCTGTTCATCAGCATGGACCCGCCGGACCACTCCCGGCTGCGGCGCAAGCTCACCGGCGCCTTCACCGTCAAACGCATGAAGCAGCTCGAAGAGCGCATCAGCGAGATCACCGAGCAGCAACTCGACAAGATGGCGCGGCTGACCCCGCCGGTCGACCTGGTCAAGGAGTTCGCGCTGCCGGCGCCCTCGCTGGTGATCTGCGAACTGCTCGGTGTCCCCTACGCGGACCGGGAGAACTTCCAGGCCAACTCCGCCAAGTTCATGGAGAAGGAGGTGAACCTCGACGACAAGATGGCCGCGTACGGCGCGATAACCGCGTACCTGGCCGAACTGATCATGGGCAAGCGGGCCGAACCCGGCGAGGACATCCTGTCCGACCTGGCCCGCCAGGACGACCTCAGCACCGAGGAACTGACCGGCATCGCCTTCCTGCTGCTGCTCGCGGGCCACGAGACCACCGCCAACATGCTGGCGCTGGGCGCCTTCGCGCTCCTGGAGCACCCCGAGCAGCTGGCCGAACTGCGCGCCGACCCGGACCTGCTGCCCGATGCCGTCGAGGAACTCCTGCGCTACCTGGCCGTTGGCGACACCTTCTACCGCTACGCCGCGGAGGACATCGAACTCGGCGGTGAAACCATCACCAAGGGGTCGACCGTCATCGTGTCGTTGCTGGCCGCCAACCACGACCCCCGGCGCTTCGACAACCCCGACACCCTCGACGTCCACCGCAAGGCCCGCGGTCACCTCTCCTTCGGCCACGGCGTCCACCAGTGCCTCGGCCAGCAACTGGCCCGCATCGAGATGCGCGTCGGGTTCGACGGACTGCTGCGTCGCTTCCCGACCCTTGAGCTCGCTGTCCCCGTCGGCGAGGTGAAGCTCAAGACCGACATGAACATCTACGGCGTGCACGCGCTGCCGGTCACCTGGACGGAAACGGCCCGGTAGAACCGTCGGTCGAGCGTCACAGCAGGTCAGAGGCCCCGTCGAGGAATCGGCGGGGCCTCTGAGGTGTGCGGGCGGTGGGGGCCGGTCGGTGCCTGGGGCGTTGGGGCCGGATCGGGGTCGGGTCCGGGGCCGGGTCGTCGGACCGGTGTCGGTCCCTGGGCGGTCCCCTATCGGGTCTGCGGCGAGCCGGCCGCGTGGAGGTCGATGTAGCGCACGAGGCGGATGCCGCAGGAGTCGGCGGAGAGCTCGGCGTGCCGGTACACGGCCCGGTTGCCGCGGTACATGTTGCGCCACCACTCGACGATCCACGAGATCGCCAGATGGAGGAATCCGACCAGCCAGCGGCGGAACAACCGGAACAACCGGGGCAAATGGGGGCGGCTGTCGTCCGTCACCCGGATCACGCGGGAGTGCGTGAGGAGCTTGCCGATGCTGGCGCCGACGATGCGGGTCAGCAGGACGTGGTTGATGAAGGAGAGCCCGAAGGCCGCGCAGGGGATGAGCGCGAGGACCTGCCGGACGTTGTTGCGGGCGGCGAGGGCGACCAGGGCCGCGGCGCCGGCGAACAGCAGTCCGTCGATCGCCGACGCCCCGTAGCGGCGTACCCAGTCGGCGGGGGCGGGGATGCCTGGGCCCGGCCCCGCGGGTGCGGCCGGCTGCTGCTGGTGGGCGCCGGGCCGTTGCTGGTACTGCTGCTGCCCGTACGGGGACTGGGGCGGTAGGGCCTGGGGGTACGTCTGCTGTGGGTACGGGGTGGGGCGGACGGCGGACGAGTGGCCTGATGGTCATGGCGTGCAAGGATCGGGCCATGGAGCGGGTGGGAGTGGGCGAGCGGGAGGCGGACCGGGACGAACGGCGGCGGCACCGGGTGGCGGTGTTGGTGCGGCCGGGGATGCTGCCCATCGAAGTGGGGATCGTGCACCGGATCTTCGGGGAGGCCAGGACGGCGTCCGGCGAGGAGCTGTACGAGGTGGTGACGTGCGCGCTGGAGCCGGGGGAGGTGCGCACCGACGCCGATTTCACGGTCAACGTGCCGCACGGTCCGGAGGCGTTGGAGACCGCGGACACGGTCGTGCTGCCGGCGTCCGGGATGGACTACGACCCGGGGACCGGGCAGCGGGAGGGGCGGCTGAGCCCGCCGATGGCCGACGCCCTGGCCCGGATCCGGCCGGGGACCCGGATCGCGTCGATCTGCACGGGGGCGTTCGTCCTGGCCGCGGCCGGGCTGCTGGACGGGCGGCGGGCCACCACGCACTGGCGGTCGGTGGAGGACTTCCGGCGGCTGTTCCCGCAGGTCGAGCTGGACGCCGATGTGCTGTACACCGACGAGGGGGACGTGCTGACGGCGGCCGGGGTCGCCTCCGGGGTCGATCTCTGCCTGCACATGGTGCGGTGCGATCACGGGGCGGCGGTGGCCAACGACGTGGCGCGGCGGACGGTGGTGCCGCCGCACCGGGAGGGTGGGCAGGCGCAGTACGTGCGGCGGCCGGTACCGGAGCCGCAGGTGTCGTCGACGGGGGCGGCGCGGGCCTGGGCGCTGGAGCACCTGGACCGGCCGCTGAGCCTGCGGGAACTGGCGGCCCGGGAGTCGATGAGCGTACGGACCTTCACCCGGCGGTTCCGGGAGGAGGTGGGGCTGTCGCCGGTGCAGTGGCTGACGCAGCAACGGATCGAGCGGGCCCGGCAGTTGCTGGAGGAGACGGCGCTGACGGTGGATCGGGTCGCGGCGGACGCGGGGTTCGGGACGGCGGCGTCGCTGCGGCAGCACTTCCAGGTGGCGCTGGGGGTGTCGCCGCGGGCCTATCGGAGCACGTTCCGGGGGGTGGGGGCGATGACGGCGGCGGAGGCTCTGGAGGCTGTGGGGTAGCGGTGCCGGTGCCGGTGCCGGTATCGGTGCTGGTGGGCTCGGTGGGCCCGATGGTGTGGTCCGGGTGGCGGGTGCGGGGCCGGGGCGTTGTCAGTGGGCGGTCGTACGCTGACGGTGTGTGGCGTTGTACGGGACCGCGGTGGTCGGGCGGCGGGCCGGGGGCCAGGCCGGCGGGGCGGTTCGGCCAGCGGCTCGGTTGGTACTGCGCGGAGCGGGGCGCCGAGCGGGTGAGCCTGCTGCCGCCGGGGAAGGCGCTGGCGTTCGCGGCGGTCGGGGAGCGGCGGTGCCTGGGGGTGCGGCGGGCCGGGCGGTGGCTCGTCTGCCCGTACGGCGCGGTGCTGGACGGCGAGGGAGTGAAGGACCAGTGCCCGCGGTGTGCGCAGCTGGACCGGTCGCGGTCGGTGGCGGCGGACACCATGGCCGATGATCCGCGTCCGTACGGCGTCTATCTGGCGTACTTCGGGCCCGGTCTGGTCAAGGTGGGGATCACGGCCGCGGAGCGCGGCGCGGCGCGGCTGGTGGAGCAGGGGGCGGTGGCGTACGCCTGGCTGGGGCGCGGGCCGCTGATGGCGGCGCGGCGGGCGGAGGCGCTGTTGGGGAGCGCGCTGGGGGTTCCGGACCGGTTCGCGAAGGAGGCGAAGCGGGCGGCGCGCGGGGCGTTGCCTCCGGTGTCGGAGCGGGCCGCCGAGTTGGCCGAACTGCACGGTGCGGCACGGGAGTTGGAAGGATGGCCGGAATCGCTGGCGCCGGTGGATTTCGCGTGCGCGGATCACACGGAGCTGTTCGGGCTGGCGCGGGTTCCGGCGGGCGGGGTCGCGGAGCTGGGCGGGCTGATCGCCGGGGCGGAGGTCGTGGGCGAGGTCGTGGCCGGGGCGGGGGCGGATGTGTATCTGCGGTTGGCCGGTGAAGGGGCGGCTGACGGGGGCGGCGAGGGCGGGGTGATCGCCGTCATGGATGCGCGGGTGTTGTCCGGGTGGGTGCTGGAGGTAGCCCGGGGGCGGGTGACGACGGTACCGGTGCGGAGGGCCGCGGAGGCGGACCGGCAGCGGGGAGGGCAGCGGGGAGGGGAGCAGGAAGGGTTGTTTTGAGGGGCGGGTGGGGGTTGTGTGGGGCGCTGATGGGGCGGGCGCCTGAGTGGGCGTGCGAGTGGGTGTGTGGGAGGGCGTATGGCAGGGCGTGTTGTGGTGGACGGGGACGGGCGGGTCGGGGAGTTCTGGCGGGAGCTGGGGCTGCCGGGGCTGATCGATGTGCACACGCACTTCATGCCCGAGCGGGTGATGGCGAAGGTCTGGGCGTATTTCGACGCCGCCGGGCCGCTGGTGGGGCGCCGCTGGCCGATCGCGTACCGCTACGAGGAGGACGAGCGGTTGGCGGTGCTGCGGGGCTTCGGGGTGCGGGCGTTCACGTCGATGATCTATCCGCACAAGCCCGGTATGGCGCGTTGGCTGAACGGCTGGGCGGCGGACTTCGCGGCCCGTACGCCGGACTGCCTGCGGACCGCGACGTTCTTCCCGGAGGACGGGGTCGCGGAGTACGTGGCGGACGAACTGGCCGGCGGGGCACGGGTCTTCAAGGCGCACGTGCAGGTGGGCGGGTACGACCCGGCGGACGCGGTGCTGGACCCGGTGTGGGGCCTCCTGGCGGAGGCCGGGGTTCCGGTGGTCGCGCACTGCGGATCGGGGCCGGTCGCGGCCAAGCACACCGGGCCGGATCCGATCGCCCGGGTGCTGGCCCGGCACCCCCGGTTGCGGCTGGTCGTCGCGCACATGGGGATGCCGGAGTACGTCGACTTCCTGGAGCTGGCGGCGCGCTATCCCCGGGTGTGCCTGGACACCACGATGGTCTTCACGGATTTCGTCGAGCAGGCCGCGCCGTTCCCGAGGGCGGAGCGGGGGCGTCTGCTGGACGTGGGCGACCGGGTGCTGTTCGGGAGCGACTTCCCCAACATGCCGTACGGGTACGCGCACGCACTGGAGGTGCTGGCGCGGCTGGAGTTGGGGGAGGAGTGGCTGCGGGGCGTCTGTTACGGGAACGGGGCGCGGTTGTTCGGGCTGGAGTAGGCGGCGGGAGAAGCCGGCGGGTGGGGCGGGCGGGGCTGAGGGGACTGGGCGGGCGGGGGTTCCGGCTCCGGCTCCGGCTTCCGTTCCGGCTTCGGCTTCGGTTCGCGTTCCGGTTCCCGTTATGGGGCGGTGGGGGCGTCCGCGGTGGCTTCGGTGGCTTCGGCGGGTTCCGTGGCTTCGGTGGATTTGGTGGTCGCGGTGGCCAGGTGGGTCATGGCGGTGCGGAGGTCGGCGAGGGTGGGCCCGTCGGTGACGCGTTCGGTGGCGGGGTCGATCTTCGGGCCGATGGCGGGGATTTCCCGGCAGGCGTCCGCGACGACCTGGCCGGTCATCATGCGCAGGGTTTCGCGGAGTTGGGCGTTGGCGTGGTCGCCGCCGGTGGGGAACGGGGAGGCGGTGATCACGGCGACCGGCTTGTCGACGCATTCGCCGCTGCTGACCAGCCAGTCGAGGGCGTTCTTGAGGACGCCGGGGACGCCGTGGGCGTACTCGGGGCTGACGATGAGCAGGACGTCGGCGCCGGCGACGGCGGTGCGCAGGGCGCCGACGGGGGCGGGCGGGGTGGCGCCCTCGCCGTCCAGGTCCGGGTTGAAGTGCGGGAGCGCGCCGATGTCCGCGGTGGCGGTGGGGCCGTCGAAGAGTTCCAGGGCGGAGCGCAGGACGGCGCCGTTGGTGGAGCGGGCGCGGAGACTGCCGGAAACGGCCAGGAGTCGGGTCATGGGGGTGACGTTACGGGGGCGTGGTGGGGCGGGAGCGATGGGGCGAGGGGGAGCGGCGGGCGCGCCCCGTCGGGTGGCCGCGGCCTTGACCGAAGGGAGGGAAGATTCTCAGGAGATTCACAGGAACCGGCAAGGGAGCTTTCAGAGGCCCAGGTCAGGCTGCCTGGCATGACCCTGACTTCGTCGACGTCCTCAGCTTCGTACCGTGCGCCGGCCGCGGGCTCGTCCTCCAGGAGGGCGGCCGGTAAGACGCCCGGGCAGGGGACTGGCCGGCAGCCGGAGTTGTTGCGGGCGGACGGCAGTCCGGTGCGGGTTCTGGTCGTGGACGACGAGTCCTCGCTCGCGGATCTGCTGTCGCTGGCACTGCGTTACGAGGGCTGGGACATCCGGGCGGAGGGCGACGGCGCGGGCGCGCTGCGGTGCGCCAGGAGCTGGCGGCCGGACGCGGTGGTGCTCGATGTGATGCTGCCGGACATGGACGGGCTGACCGTCCTCGGCCGGCTGCGGAACGAGGTGCCGGACGTGCCGGTGCTGTTCCTGACCGCCAAGGACGCGGTCGAGGACCGGATCGCCGGGCTGACGGCGGGCGGCGACGACTACGTCACCAAGCCGTTCAGTCTGGAGGAGGTGGTGGCCCGGCTGCGCGGGCTGCTGCGGCGGGCGGGTGCGGCCGCCCTGCGTAGTGAGTCGCTGCTGACCGTGGGCGGTCTGGTGCTGGACGAGGACAGCCATGAGGTGTGGCGGGACGGCCAGGACATCCATCTGACCGCGACGGAATTCGAGTTGCTGCGCTATCTGATGCGGAATCCGCGGCGGGTGCTCAGCAAGACGCAGATTCTGGACCGGGTGTGGAGCTATGACTTCGGCGGGCAGGCCAATGTCGTCGAGCTGTACATCTCGTATCTGAGGCGGAAGATCGACGCCGGGCGGGAGCCGATGATCCACACCCGGCGGGGCGCGGGCTATCTGATCAAGCCGGCCGGGTAGCGGGCCGTGGGCTCCTCCGTGGTCGCGGCGACCCCCGGGTTCGATTCCCGCCCCGGTTCCGATTCCTCTTCCGATTCCCCGGCTGATTCCCCTTCCGGTTCCCGTTCCCGTACTGGTACCCCTGCCCGGTCCCGTTTCGGTTTTGGTGTTTTCGGGTCGGGTGGGCGGCGGCGCTGGACGCTGCGGACGCGGTTGGTGGTGTCGGCGGTGGCGCTGATCGCCGTCGTGGGGGCGGTGATCAGCACGGTTACCGCGATCGCGCTGCATTCGTATTTGCAGGGGCAGTTGGACCGTCAGCTGATCGAAGGCATCACGCGGGCGGAGGCGCCGCGGCCGCACGATCCGTTGCGGGACCAGGGGCTGGAGTTCGTGGCGATGCCCGGCCAGCCCTTCGGGTCGGTGGGGGCGCGGGTCGGGCCCAGTGGGCGGCTCGACGGTGGTGCGCGGATGAACCGTTCGACGAGCCGGCTGCCGTCCGAGCGGCTGACCTTGCTGAGTACGGACCAGCTCACCGTGCTGGACGGGGTGCCCCGGGACGGCAAGCCGCACAGTATGGATCTGCCCGGGCTCGGCTCGTACCGGATGCAGTACGCCGGGGACGGCATGCTGGTGCTGGGGATGCCGCTCAACGACGTGAACGACACGGTCGGGCGGCTGGTGCTCATCGAGTGCTGTGTGACGCTCGCCGGGCTGGTCGCGGCCGGGATCGCGGGCTCGGCCATGGTCGGGATCGCGCTGCGGCCGTTGCGGCGGGTCGCCTCGACCGCGACCCGGGTGTCCGAACTCCCGCTCCATCAGGGCGAGGTGGCGCTGCACGTGCGGGTGCCGGCGGCCGAGGCGGATGCCCGTACGGAGGTGGGGCAGGTCGGGGCGGCGCTCAACCGCATGCTGGGGCATGTGGGATCGGCGCTCTCGGCGCGTCAGGAGAGCGAGACGCGGGTGCGGCGGTTCGTCGCCGATGCCAGTCATGAGCTGCGGACGCCGCTGGCGTCGATCCGGGGCTATGCCGAGCTGACCCGGCGCGGGCAGGAGCGGCCCGGTCCGGAGACCCGGCATGCGCTGGGGCGGATCGAGTCCGAGGCGGAGCGGATGACCGGCCTGGTGGAGGACCTGCTGCTGCTCGCCCGGCTCGATTCCGGGCGTCCGCTCTCGTACGAGACGGTCGATCTCTCGCCGCTGGTGGTGGATGCGGTGAGCGATGCGCGGGCGGCCGGCCCCGACCACCGCTGGCGTCTGGAACTGCCGGCCGCCGGAACCGACGCGCCCGCGCTGGTGCGCGGGGATGCCGACCGGCTGCACCAGATCCTGGTCAATCTGCTGGCCAACGCGCGGACGCACACGCCGGAGGGGACGACGGTGACCGCCCGGGTGCGGACCGTCCGGCGGCCATGGCCGAGTGGGGTGGGGCCGGGGGCGGAGCGCTCGGGTGGTGCGGGGGCGGGGCCGGTGGGGTCGGCGCCCGTGGGGTCAGTGCCGGTGGCGTCGGGTCCTTTGGGCGCGGTGCGGGACGCGGTGCAGTTGGAGGTCCAGGACGACGGGCCCGGGATTCCGGCCGCGTTGTTGCCGCACGTCTTCGAGCGGTTCGCGCGGGGCGACGCGTCCCGTTCGCGGACCGCGGGGAGCGGTCGGAGCGGGGGCAGTACGGGGCTGGGGCTGGCCATCGTGCAGGCGGTGGTGGCCGCGCACGGCGGGACGGTGGCGGTGGCGAGCGTCCCGGGGCGGACGGTGTTCACGGTGACGCTGCCGGGGGCCGGGCGGGCGCCCGCGTAGGGCACGGCCGCCGATCTCACAGCCCGCGCACAGCTTCACCACACGGCCATGACAGGCCCCTTGGCGACCGTCGTGGGCATGACGACGCCTCCGCCGAGCCCGACGCCGTTGGGCTCCCTGCCGCCACGTGAGCATCTGCGCCCGGGCCAGATCGAGACCGTCCTCGATGTCGTGGTCCCCGTCTACAACGAGGAGAAGGACCTCGAACCCTGTGTGCGTCGGCTCCACGACCACCTGGTCCGCACCTTCCCCTACGGGTTCCGGATCACCATCGCGGACAACGCGAGCACCGACGACACGCCCCGGATCGCCGCCCGGCTGGACGACGAGATGGACCACGTCACCGCCGTACGGCTGGAGCAGAAGGGCCGCGGGCGGGCGCTCCGCACGGTGTGGTCGCTGTCCGAGGCGCCGGTGCTGGCCTACATGGACGTCGATCTGTCCACCGACCTCAACGCGCTGCTGCCGCTGGTGGCGCCGCTGATCTCCGGGCATTCGGACCTGGCGATCGGGTCCCGGCTCAGCCGGAGCGCGCGGGTGGTGCGCGGGCCGAAGCGGGAGTTCATCTCGCGCACCTACAACCTGATCCTGCGGGGCTCGCTCGCCGCGCGGTTCTCCGACGCGCAGTGCGGCTTCAAGGCGATCCGCGGCGATGTCGCGGGGCGGCTGCTGCCGATGATCGAGGACACCGGCTGGTTCTTCGACACCGAGATGCTGGTGTTGGCCGAGCGGGCCGGGCTGCGGATCCACGAGGTGCCGGTGGACTGGGTGGACGATCCGGACAGCACCGTGCACCTGGTGCGGACCGCGACCGACGACCTCAAGGGCGTGTGGCGGGTGGGGCGGGCGCTGGCGACCGGTGCGCTGCCGTTGGACCGGTTGGCCCGGCCGTTCGGCGACGACCCCCGGGACCGGGAACTGGCCGGGGTGCCGGGCGGGCTGGCCCGGCAGGTCGTCGGGTTCACCGTGGTCGGGGCGCTGAGCACACTGCTCTACCTCGGCCTCTACACCCTCTTCCGGCTCGGCGTGGGCCCCCAAGTGGCCAACGCCGCCGCCCTGTTGGTGTCGACCCTGGGCAATACGGCCGCCAACCGGCGGCTGACCTTCGGGGTGCGGGGCCGGGAACGCGCGGTCCGTCATCAGGCGCAGGGCCTGGTGGTCTTCGCCATCGGACTGGCGCTGACCAGCGGGTCGCTCGCGGCCCTCGACTCCGCCACCGTCAACCCCTCGCACGGCAGTGAGCTGACCGTGCTGGTGGCCGCCAACCTCGCGGCCACGGTGCTGCGCTTCCTGCTCTTCCGCGCCTGGGTGTTCCCGGAGCGCGAGCGGCGGGAGGCGGCGGGCCGCGCGGCCGGGGAGGGGCCGGGCCGGCCCGAGGCGCACGACAACAAGCTCGGCGCGCAGGACGCGCACGACCGGAACGACTTCAGCAGGAGCGCGCGATGAGCCCCCACCCACCCCATTCGGAGCAGGACGGAACGATGTCCCCGGAGCGGGCAGCAGCGGACCACGTGTCGGAGGAAGGGTCGGAGAACGGCCCGCGGTCCGCCCCCGGGACGGCCGCGGTGCGCGGCTTCGCCCAGCGGGTCGTGCGGGGGCGGCCGGAGGACCCGCGCTGGGCCCGGCCGGCGCTGCTGGCGCTGTTGGTGGTCACCGCGGCGCTCTACCTCTGGGACCTGTCGGCGTCCAAGTACGCCAACCAGTTCTACTCGGCCGCCGTACAGGCCGGCAGCGTCAGTTGGAAGGCGTTCTTCTTCGGCTCCTCGGACGCGGCCAATGCCATCACCGTGGACAAGCCGCCGGCCTCGCTCTGGCCGATGGAGCTCTCCGTGCGGCTCTTCGGGCTGAGCTCCTGGGCGGTCCTGGTGCCGGAGGCGCTGATGGGCGTCGCCGCGGTCGGCGTGCTCTACGCGGCCGTGCGGCGCCGCTTCGGGGCGGCGGCGGGGCTGCTGTCGGCCGGGTCGCTGGCGCTCACCCCGGTCGCCGCGCTGATGTTCCGCTTCAACAACCCGGACGCGATGCTGTGCCTGTTGATGGTGTGCGCGGTCGCCTGTGTGCTGCGCGCCCTTGAGGCGGGCCGGACGAAGTGGCTGGTGCTGGCCGGGGTCTGCTTCGGGCTGGGCTTCCTGACCAAGACCCTTCAGGCGTGGCTGATCCTGCCGGCGCTGGCCGTGGTCTATGCGTGCTGCGCGCCGGTCCGGGTGCGCAAGCGGCTGGGGCAACTGCTGCTGGCCGGGCTGGCGCTCGTACTGTCCGGCGGCTGGTGGGTGGCGATCGTCGAGCTGCTGCCGGCATCGGCCCGTCCCTACGTGGGCGGTTCGCAGACCAACAGCTTCCTGGAGCTGACGTTCGGCTACAACGGTTTCGGGCGGATCGACGGTAACGAGCGGGGCAGCGTCGGGGGCGGTCACCGCGGCGGCGGTATGGGCGGCGGTTGGGGTCAGACCGGGATCACCCGGCTGTTCTCCTCCGACATGGGCGGTCAGATCTCCTGGCTGCTGCCCGCCGCACTGATCCTGCTGATCGTCGCGGTCGGCGTGCTGTGGCGGGCGCGGCGCGCGGTCGCCGCCGAACAGGCGGCGCAGCGGACGGAGTTCCTGGTGTGGGGCGGCGCGCTGCTGATGACGTTCACCATCTTCAGCTTCATGTCCGGGATCTTCCACCAGTACTACAACATCGCACTGGCCCCGTACATCGCGGCGTTGGTCGGCATGGGGTCGGTGCTGCTGTGGCGGCGCGACGGACGGCTGGCGCGGAGCGTGCTGGCGCTGGTCGTCGGGGTGACGGCGGTCTGGTCGTACGTCCTGCTGGACCGGTCGCCGCAGTGGCTGCCGTGGCTGCGGTGGGCAGTGCTGGTGCTCGGTCTGCTGGCGGCGCTGGGGCTGTTGGTGGCGGCATGGACGGGCGCGCGGGGCGACGCACGGTCGGCTGCGGACGGCGAGTCGGTCGGCGACGAGCCGGCCGACGGTGCTGCGGCGGACGGCCAGGTGCCGGGGCGGGCGCGGCGGCGGGCCGGGGTCGTGGCCGGTGTGGCGGCCGGGCTCGGGGTGGCGACGGCGCTGGCCGGCCCCCTCGCGTACAGCCTGGACACCATCAACACCCCCAAGGGCGGCTCGATCATCACCGCCGGCCCCGCGGTCCAGGGCGGCGGGAACTTCCCCGGCGGCGGTCGGGGGCGGATGCTCTGGAAGGGCGGCAACAAGATCGTTCTGCCGGGCGGCGCCGGCGGGCGGAGCAAGGGCGGCCAGGGCTTCCCCGGGGGCCAGGGCTTCCCCGGCGCCGGCCAGATGGGCGGCGGCCCCGGCCAGCCGGGTGGCGCCAAGGGGCACGGTGGCCGGATGCGCGGGACGGCCGGTATGGGCGGTCTGCTCGACGGTGCCTCGGTGAGCGACCAGGCCAAGCGCCTGGTGGAGCGGAACGCCGACCGGTACACCTGGGCCGCCGCGACCGTCGGCTCCCAGAGTGCCGCGAGCTACCAACTCGCCACCCAGAAGCCCGTGATGGCGATCGGCGGCTTCAACGGGAGTGACCCGTCGCCGACCCTCGCCCAGTTCCAGCGCTACGTGGCGGAGGGGAAGATCCACTACTTCATCGTGGGGGAGCGGGGCATGTTCCGCGGCGCCCCGGGCGGTGGTGAGGGCAAGCAGGCCGGCGGCCAGGCGATGCCCGGCGGCGGCCGCGCCGAGAAGGGCCCGTCGACGCAGATCAGCGCCTGGATCGAGAAGACCTTCAAGAAGGTCACCGCCGGTGGCGCCACCTTCTACGACCTGACCCAGCGGAAGGCGTAGCAGCGGGGGTCACCGCCCCCGGTCGAAAACAGATGTACGGCGTATAAGAGTCCCTGTACGGTGTAAGTCATCCGCTCGCACCGTACAGGGAGCTCGTATGTCCGCCGTGGCCCCCGACGCCACCACACTCCAGCCGCCGGGCCGGCCCGCCACCCGCTGGCTGATCCTGGCCGTCATCTGCCTCGCGCAGCTCACGGTCGTCCTCGACAACACCGTGCTGAACGTCGCGGTCCCGTCCCTCACCGAAGAG
Organism: Streptomyces sp. NPDC058000; assembly: GCF_042886435.1. Lineage (NCBI taxonomy): Bacteria > Bacillati > Actinomycetota > Actinomycetes > Kitasatosporales > Streptomycetaceae > Streptomyces > Streptomyces sp. NPDC058000. The sequence continues at coordinate 244,354 of NZ_JBHVQS010000001.1, read as the reverse complement.
CTGGGCGCCACCACCGCCGACGTCCAGTGGATGCTCAACGCCTACTCGCTGGTCCAGTCCGGCCTGTTGCTGATCGCCGGCAACTCCGCCGACCGCTACGGCCGGAAGAAGATGCTCGTCGTCGGCCTGGCGCTGTTCGGCCTGGCATCGCTCGGCGCCACCCTCGCCCAATCGCCCGGCCAACTGATCGGCGCCCGCGCCGTGATGGGGATCGGCGGCGCGCTGCTGGTCACCACCACCCTCGCCGTCACCATGCAGATCTTCGACGACACCGAGCGCCCGAAGGCCATCGGCATCTGGAGCTCGGTGAACTCCCTGAGCTTCGCCGCCGGGCCGCTGATCGGCGGCGCGCTCCTGGACCACTTCTGGTGGGGCTCGCTGTTCCTGGTCAACCTCCCGGTCACGGCGATAGCGATGGTGGCCGTCCTCGCCCTCGTCCCGGAGTCCAAGAGCCACGGTGGTGAGCGCCCGGACGTGCTGGGCGCCCTGCTGTCGATGATCGGCATGGTCGGCGTGGTCTTCGCGATCATCTCCGGTCCGGTGACCGGCTGGACCTCGGGCCGGGTGCTGGTCTCGGCCGCGATCGGCATCGCGGGCCTGGCCCTCTTCGCCTTCTGGGAGCTGCGCATCCCGCACCCCATGCTGGACATGCACTTCTTCCGCAACCGCCGGTTCATCGGCGCGGTCTCCGGCGGCATCCTGGTGGCCTTCGGGATGGGCGGCTCGATCTTCCTGCTCACCCAGCACCTCCAACTGGTGCTCGGCTACGGCCCGCTGGACGCCGGTCTGCGGATGGCGCCGCTCGCCCTCACCGTCGTACTGATCAACTTCACCGGTCTGGGTGCCCGGCTGGCGCCCCGCCTCGGCACCCCGGGCATGATCGTCTCCGGTATGACCCTGCTGTCCGTCGGCCTCGCCGCGATCTCGCTGCTCGGCGGCCACAGCTACGGCGGCATGCTGCTGGGCCTGGTCGTCATGGGCATCGGCGTGGCGATCGCGATGCCGACGATGGCCAATGCCGTCATGTCCGCGATCCCGCCCGCCAAGGCCGGCGTCGGCGCCGGGGTCAACGGCACCCTGATGGAGTTCGGTCAGGGCCTGGGCGTCGCGGTGCTCGGCGCGGTCCTCAACTCCCGCTTCGCCGCACTGATTCCGCTGGTCGCCGCGGGCGCCGGTTCGCTCCCCGCGGCCCTCGCCCGGACGCACACGGCCGACGAGCGCACCGCCGTCCACGACGCCTTCGCGTCCGGTATCGGCACCAGCCAGCTGGTCGGTGCGGTGGCCGTCTTCCTCGGCGGGATGCTCGCCGCGGTCCTGCTGCGCCGCGCGGAACGCGCCGGGAGCGGCGCGGGCGGCCCCGAGGCCCAGGGCGGCGCGGAGACCGCAGGCCAGGGCGCCGGCCCCGGCCCCGCCCCGGCCCCGGCGGAATAGCATCGACACCGGACGGGACGTCACACCCGTCCCGTCCGGTCCGGCGGCCCGCACCACCCGCACGACCTGCACGACCCGCACGACCCGAGGAGGGGCGCCATGGCAGCAGCGACGAACGGGCGCGCCGAGCAGCGACCGCACAGCGTCTGGCTGACCGAACGCCCTCCGCTGAGGAGAAAGGCGGAGCAGCCGGCCGGACTCGACCTGGAGAAGATCGTCGGGGCGACGGTCCGGCTGCTCGACGCCGAGGGGCTGGCCAAGTTCTCCATGCGGCGCCTCGCCGCCGAACTCGGCGTCACCGCGATGTCCCTCTACTGGTACGTCGACACCAAGGACGACCTCCTGGAGCTGGCCGTGGACGCGGTGGCCGGCGAGATGGCACTCCCCGACGCGTCCGACGACACCGCCGACTGGCGCGACCAACTCCGCGGCCTGGCCCGCTCCTACCGCGACCTCCTGCTGCGCCACCCCTGGGCGCCCCGACTGCTCGGCGAGGTCATCAACATCGGGCCGCACTCCACGGCCTTCTCCAACGCCACCCTGCGCGTGATGGCCCGCAGCGGTCTGGGCCCGGACCACACCTCCGGCGCGCTCGCCTCGGTCTTCCAGTTCGTCTACGGCTTCGCGACCATCCGGTCCCTCCACGAGGCGCGCTGCCGCGCCGCCGGCATCAGCCTCGACGACTACTTCACCCAGGTCGTCGCCGCGATCTCGGACCGCCCCGAGTTCGCCGAGATGCGGGAGCTCTCCAGCCGCGCCGGCTACGCCATGGGCGACGGCAACGCCGGCGACATGCTCGACCGCGATTTCGCCTTCGCCCTGGACCTCCAGATCGCGGGCATCGACGCGATGCGGGAGAAGGAGCGCGGGGGACGAGCCGGGGGCCGCTGACGAACGGGCCCGCGCCGAGGCGACGACGGGACGTCGGGAACGCCGGGTCTCACCGCCAGCTGGACACGGAGACCGACCGGGCCGAGCCGCCCGGTTCCAGTGCGCCGACGCGTACCGAGCAGCGGGGGCCCGAGTAGAACGTCCGCGTCTCGTAGGCGTGGTTGTAGACCGACCGCGCGGGTTGGAACGGCGCGCTTTCGCAGTCGTGCCGGGGGTCCTGTGCGGTCCTCATCGTGCCGCCGAAGTCGGGCTCCGACCAGAAGCAGAGGGAACCTTCCGGGCAGGCGGCCGTGGCACGGGCCCGTGGGGCTGACGCCGCGCTGGTCCCCGCGTGCGCGGGGCTGGTGAGGACGGTGGCCAGGATGAGGGCGGCCGCGGCGGTCAGGGGGCCGAGTGCCGTGCCGAGGTGCTGGGTGCGCATGGGTTCTCCGGATCTCCCGTGACGGTCGAAGGTGACGTGAACTGGGGTGCCTGCCGGGCGTTCGCCGGAGGTGTGGGCGGCGGCCTGGCCTGATCACGTGCACCGAGCCAGGGCTCCCTGACCAGACCGAGGCCGTACGGACCAGTGTGTGGCAGGCAAGTGGAGCCGGGCCCGGCGTTCGAGTCACTGTCACGCTTGCGGGCAGCGTTGTACGAGTGCGCGGGAGGAGGAGCGGACGGGAGGAGGGGCGGAGATCCCCGCCTCTTACGTGGTCTGCGGCGGACTACCGGGGGACCATGCCGTGGCGCAGGGGAGGACGCGGGCTCAGCGCGGTGTGATGGCGATGCCTTCGGGCTCGTGTCCGGTCGGCAGGGTGGCGCGGACCCGTTGGGCGAAGGGGTCGATGACCGAGACGGTGTCGGACTGTTCGTTGGTCACCCAGACCCGCCGGCCGTCAGGGGTGACGGCGACCCCCTGCGGCTGGGCGCCGACGTGGATGTGGGAGATGACACGGCGGGCGGCGATGTCGATGATGAGCAGGCAGCCGCGGCCCGAATCGGCGACGAAGAGCAGCCTTCCGTCGGGGCTGACGGCGTTGCCCAGCGGCGCCCGGCCGGCGGGCAGGGTGGCCACCACGGTGTCGCTGCGGGGGTCGATGACCGACACCGTGCCGGAGCCGGTGTTGGAGACGTACACCAGGCGGCCGGAGGGCGGCGAACTGATGCCGCTGGGGAAGTCGCCCACCCGGATCCGCCGGATCGGATGCCAGTGCGGGTCGAGCACGGTCACCGCGCCGCCGCCGTTGTCGGTCACGTAGGCGCGTCCGTCCGGAATCGTGGTGATGCTGTGCGGCAGCGGTCCCACCGGCACCGTGGCGATCACGTGGCGTTCCCGGACGCTGATGGCCGAGACCGTGTCCGAGCCGAAGTTGGCCACCAGCACCGTGCGGCCGTCCCGGGTCGGCATCGCCGCGAAGGGCCGACGCCCCACCCGCACGGTGGCGGTGACCAGCCGGGGGCCGGTGTTGATGAAGGAGACGGTGTCGGAACGGCCGTTGGCGACGTAGACCGCGTCGCCGTCCGGAGCCGCTCCCACTCCGATCGGTCCGAAGCCCACTTGGACGGCGCCGAACCTGCTTTCCAGACGGGTGTCATAGGCCGAGACGGTCTCCGAACCGCTGTTGGCCACGTAGACGCTGACGCGGATGGGATAACGGGCCAGGCGCCGGGTCGCGGTGCGCGGCGGCGCGCCGGCCGCGACCAGGGCGCCGGCCACCAGCAGGGCGGCGGTCAGGCTCCAGCTGAGGCGACGTCTTCGTCGGGACGGCGGACGTGTGCTCGGACGGAGCCGTCCCGATGCCGTGCCGGGCAACTCGCTGGCCAGGGGAAAACGGGGCATGGCTCTCCTGGGGCAGTAGTGATCACTGCGCCCCACCCGAGCAGGCATCTCGGGGTCCCGCGGCCCACTACCGGCCAGCCGGCCCCTGTCCGTGCCCCTAGGGAGTGAACCGCGGCGAAATCCGGCAGCGGGCGTCGGCCACTTGTGCAGCGGCTCCGTAACCCGAGCGGCCACATGGAGGCACGGCGCAGGCGCGGGCCCGCACCGCGCCGGCCGGGCGCGCGGCGCCGGCACTCCGGGCGTCCCGCACCGCCCGTACGGCGTGCCGCACCGCCCGCTACGAGGCGTCCACCCGCTCCGGCCACGCGACGCCCTGCCGGTCGATGTGCTGCCCCTCGGGGTGTTCGGTCCGCGCGCAGGGCCGGGGGTTGTTGCTGGCCTTCGGCCGGGTCGCCCCGCAGAGCCGGGGCTTGCGGACCGGGCACGACTGGGTCATGTCACACCGCCACCAGGTCGGTACGGGCGCGGGCCCGGACCGGTCGGGAACGGTCCGGGCCCACTGGTTGGGGTGTCGCAGTCCGGTTCGTCGGGCGGGCGCCGGACTGCGACGGTCGGTGGGGCGGCCCGACCGGCCCCGCACGGTCCGGGGACCGCGCGGGGCCGGGTCAGGCCGCCGGTGGGTGGGTCACTTCGTGAAGGCCGCGGTGCCGTTCGGGGTGCCGAGGCCGGTCGGGCCGTCGTAGCCCTTGCCCGCGGTGCAGAGGTACGACGGCGAGCAGGAGCCGTTGGCGCCGCTGCTGACGTCGTTCAGCGCCGAGGCGTGGGTGTACGGGTAGGAGGCCGGGGTGTCGGAAGCGGCCGGGGCACCCGCGAGGGCGTAGACGCCGGCGATGAACGGGGCGGAGGCGCTGGTGCCGCCGTACACGTTCCAGCCGCTGGCCTGGTAGCTGTCGTAGACCGCGAGACCGGTGGCCGGGTCGGCGACCGAGGCGACGTCCGCGACGGTGCGCTTGGCGCAGCCGGTGTCCTTCTGCCAGGACGGCTTCGCGTCGTACTGGGAGCAGCCGGAGCCGGCGCCCTCGCCGCCCGCGCTGGAACCCCAGACCGACTCGGTCCAACCGCGCGTGCTGCTGTCCTTCTTGAGCGAGGTGCCGCCGACCGCGGTGACGTACTGCGAGGCCGCCGGGTACTCGACGCCGTAGCCGCTGTCACCGGAGCTGACGGTGATCGCCACGCCCGGGTGCTTGAAGTACTTGTCGTCCGAGGTGGTGTCGGTCGAGTCCTCGGGGCCGCCGTAGCTGTTGGAGACGAACTTGGCGCCCATGGTGACCGCGCGGTTCACCGCCGCGCCCAGGTCGTCCATGTTGGCGCTGTTCGCCTCGACCAGCAGGATCTTGCAGGAGGGGCAGGCGGCGCTGACCATGTCGACGTCGAGGGATATCTCGCCGGCCCAACCGGCGTCCGGCGCCGGGTACTTGGTGCCGCCGTTCTGGTCGACCTTCTTGAAGCAGCCGTTGGCGGTGGTGCATTCCGGCAGGCCGTACTGCTTGCGGTAAGTCGCCAGGTCCTTCTCGGCGTTGGGGTCGTCGTTGGCGTCGATGATCGCCACCGTCTGACCCGAACCGCCGGTCTTCGGCAGCTTGTACGCGCCCTGTAGGTCGCTGGGGCCGAAGCCGGACGGGGTGAGGTGACGCCCGAGCGCGAGGCTCTGCTTCACGTCCGTGCGGGCCACCGCGTTGCAGGCCATGTAGCCGGGCTTGGCCGGCTCCGAGCACAGGCGGTGGGTGTGGACGGCGGTGGACGTCGACGCGGTGGGGGACGCGTGCGGGGCGGTCGGGGCCGGGGCGGCGCCCGCCGGGGCGGCGGCGATCAGGCCGCCGATGACGAGGGTGGCCGCCGACAGCAGGGCCGGGGCGCCGCGGCGCGCCAGCCCTCCGGTGCGGTCCGTTTTGCCGTTGTCTGCCGTGCTCTGTCGCAGGGAAGGCAAGGGAGTGACCTCCGTGGGGGGAGAGGGGGAACCGGCGGCCGACGGTCCGCGGACGCCGGGTGGGGGGTGCGGGTGCGGTGCGAAACGCAGTGGTGCCGGTGGTGCGGTGGTGCCGTGGTGCTGAGGGGGCGGAACCGCGGAGTCGCGTGGTCCGGGCGGCATGTCACGGACATGACAGTCGGCAATGCGGAGGTATGACGCGCAGACCTCCGCACGGTGCCCCGTCACGTCACGGGCATGACGTCCGGCCCCCCGTGGACTCCGTACAGCTCCGGTGGTGCGTCGCGCACGTGCACTCGATGGGTGCCACCCCGGTCAGTGGTGGCTTGTTAGGAAAGTAGTGAACACATCGTCAAAGGGACACCGGGTTACGGCAAAGCCTTCTCCTGGTCCGCTTTTGGAAGCCTCCCGGCCACCCACCCGCCCGGTGGCGCGGCCCTATACCTTGGTGCGTCATGGAGTTGGAAGAGGACGCGGTGGGCAACCTCGTCGCGCTGGGCCTGGCCCGCTACGAAGCACGGGTCTATCTCGCCCTGATCAGGCGAGAGTCGTACACGGCGGCCGAGGTCGCCCGCGAGGCGGACGTACCGCGACAGCGGGTGTACGACGTGCTGGACGCGCTGGTCAGGCGGCGGTTGGCCAATACGCACCCCGGACGGGTGGCGACCTATTCGGCCGTCGCCCCCGAATTGGCCGTCGCCCGGTTGGTGGCCCTGCAACGCGAGTCCCTGGAGCGGCTGGAGCGCGCCTCCGACACCCTGGCCGCGTCCCTCCAGCCGCTGTGGACGGACGGCCGCGACCACAGCGACCCGCTCGACTACGTGGAGATCCTGCGCGACCCGACGGCGATCTCCGAACGGTTCGCCGACATCCAACGGCAGGCCCGCCGCGAGCTGTTGAGCTTCTGCAAACCGCCGTTCGTCGCTCCGGCGGAGAACACCGAGGGCATGGCGGCCGCCCGCCGGCTGCACCGGGCCGGCGGCACCATCCGCGCCATCTACTCCTCCGGAGCCCTGGAGGACGCCGGCATGCTCGCCAACGTCCGCAGCTTCGCGGCCGCCGGCGAGGAGGCCCGCTTCACCGCGGACCTGCCGCTCAAACTCGTCATCGCCGACGCCTCGGTGGTGCTGTGCGACATGCCCGACCCGGTGGCCGGCGTGGACTCCACCACCGCCCTGGTCATCGAGCACCCGGCGCTCGCGGCCTGTCTGCGGCTGGCCTTCCTGACGGTGTGGGAGACCGCGGCCACCGCCCCGGAGCCCGTCGGGGCGCTCAGGACGTAGCCGAAGGGGCGGGCCCCGGCGAAAGAATCGCCGGGGCCCGCCCCTTCGCGTGGACGCGCACGGACCCGCGTCGGTCCGCCGCTCAGCCCATGGGCAGGCTCTCGCCCTGGACGGCCTGGATGTCCAGTTCGACCTTGAGGGTGGTGCCGATCGCCGCGATACCGGCGGCCACGACCTGGTTGTAGTTCATCTTGAAGTCCTCGCGGCGCAGTTCCGCGGTGGCGCGGAAGGCGGCACGGACGCCGCCCCACGGGTCCGGGCCGGTGCCGAGGTAGCTGAGGTCGAGGTCGACGGGGCGGACCACGCCGTGCAGCGAGAGGTCGCCGTGCACCGTCCAGCGGTCCGGGCCGGCCGGTTCGAGACCGGCGCTGCGGTAGGTGATCTGCGGGTAGACCTCGACGTTGAGGAAGTCCTCGTTGCGCAGGTGGCCGTCGCGCATCCCGTTGCCGGTGTCGATCGACCCGGCCTTGATGACCGCCTCCACCCGGGACTTCTCGATGTCCTCGGCGATGTCGATCCGGCCGCTGAACTCGGTGAAGCGGCCGTGCACGCTGGAGATGCCCAGGTGCTGGGCGACCGCGGCCACCGTGGAGTGCATGGGGTCGATGGTCCAGGGGCCCGGCGGCGGGAGTTCCACGCCGCCCTGGCGGGCCAGGACGACGTTGCCGACGTCCATCCGGCCGCTGGCCGTGACGATCGCGCTGGAGGCGACCGGTGCGTAGCCGACGGCGGTCACGATGACCGTGTAGGGGCCGGCGGGCAGCGGCTCCGCGCTGCGCACCGCGCCGTCCTCGTCGGCGGACGCGCGCAACACCTGCGCGCCCGTCATGTCGGTGACGGTCAGCACGGCGTGCTGTACCGCCCAGCCGTCCCGCGTGCGGACCTGCGCCCGTACTCCCGCAGCTCCCGCGCCCGTCGAAGTCATTTACGTGCCTCTCCCGTTCAGTGCCGGTACGTGCCGTGTGGTGCCGGTACGTGCCGTGCCTGTCCGTGCGTGTGTCCGTGTGAGCGTGTGGTCCGTCGGGCCCTGCGGGCCCGGGTGGTCCCGGTCCGGCCCCCGGTGCGTACCGTTCCCCGGCCGGTCGGCGGAGGGGTGGACCCCGGCGGCGGCGTTGCAGGCCGTCCCCTGCCTGTGCGCAGCGCCGCCGCCGGAGTCCTGGGTCCGGGCCGGGGCGCGTCTCCGCTCAACGCGCGCCCCGGTCCGGGGTGTGTCGCCCGGGCCGTCGCGGTCGCGCGGCCCGGGGCCGGGGTCAGTCCCCGGGGTGGGCGAGCTGGACGTCGTGGCCGTCCAGCCCACCGGCGTTGATGGCCAGGCCGGAGGCGACCGGCGGGTAGCCGCTCGCGATGACCGTGTAGTCGCCGGCGTCCAGGTCGGTGAAGGCGTAGGCGCCGTCCGCACCGGTGGTGGAGGTGGCCACGACGTTGCCGGCCGCGTCGACCAGGGTGACCCGGGCGTCGGCCAGCGGGGCGCGGTCCGCCCCGGCCCGGACGACACCCTGCACCCGGGCGCCGGACAGCAGCTCGATCTCGGTCCGGGTGGTGCCCTGGCCGCCGATCTCGACGGGCTGGGCGGTGGGCCTGAAGCTCGCCGCGTTGACCGCCACGGTGTAGGTGCCGGGGGCCAGTTCGCCGAAGGAGAAGGCGCCCTCGGCGGAGGTCCGGCCGGTGGCGAGCACCTCGCCGCGGACGTCGGTGACGACGACCATCGCGTCGCCCACCGGTTCGCCGGTGATCGCGCTGCGGACCTGGCCGGTCAGGCCGCTGGTGCCGCTGAGCAGGATGTCGTAGCCGTGCGGCGCCTCGCCGATGACGACCGTGGACGCCTGCGGCTGGTGGCCGTCGGCCGCCGCGATCAGGACGTACGAGCCGGCGCCGGGCGCCTGGAGCACGTACGAGCCGTTGGCCTGGGCGACCGAGCGGCCCAACTGCCGGCCGCTGAGCGAGATCAGCGTGACGGCGGAGCGGGGCACCGGGTTGCCCTCGGCGTTGCGGACGAAGCCGTGGACCGAGGAACCGGTCGGGGTGGCGTCACCGCCGCCGACGGACGCGTACGCCGCCAGGGGCTGGGCCGCCGGGGCCGGCTTGGCCCAGGAGGGGGTGTGCAGGCCGTCGTCGGATATGGAGCCGGACGGGGAGGGGGCGGCACCCACCAGGGCGGGCTCCCGCTCCTCGACCCCGGCGGCGGACGCCGGGGCGGACGCGGCCAGCGGGGCCGGTGCCGCGGCGGCCACGGGGGCCTGGGACGCGTCGCCGTCGCCGTCTCCGGCGAGGGCGCGCTCCGAACCGGACTTGCTGCGCAAGGCGACCTCCTTGATGAACAGGGTGATGATCAGGGCGAGAAGGGCGAACGGAGCCGCGTAGAGGAAGACATCACCGACGCCGTGCCCGTACGCGTCCTCCATGATCGACCGGATCGGGGCGGGCAGCGTCGACAGGTCGGGAATCCCGTCGCTGCCACCGCCGCCGTGGCTCGCCGCCGCGGCGGCCTTGGGGCCGAGTGCCGTGAGGCCGTCGGTCACGTAGTGCGTGACGCGGTTGGCGAGCGCCGCGCCGAGCGCCGAGACGCCCACCGCACCACCGAGGGTACGGAAGAAGGTCACCAACGAACTGGCGGATCCGATGTCCTGCGGCGCCACCTGGTTCTGGGTCGCCAGGACCAGGTTCTGCATCATCATGCCGACGCCGAGGCCCATCAGCGCCATGTAGATGGCGGCGTGCCAGTACGGGGTGTCCACGCGCAGCGTGCCCAGCAGGCCGAGGCCCGCGGTGAGCAGCACACCGCCGCTGACGAGGAAGATCTTCCAGCGCCCGGTACGGGTGATGATCTGGCCGGAGATCATCGAGGAGAGGAACAGGCCCATGACCATCGGAATGGTCATGACGCCGGACATCGTCGGGGTCTTGCCCTCGGCCAGCTGGAAGTACTGCGAGAAGAAGACCGTGCCGCTGTACATCCCGATGCCGACGAACAGCGAGGCGATGGTGGCCAGCGTGATCGTCTTGTTCCGGAACAGCCGCAGCGGGATCAGCGGCTCCTTGGCCTTGGACTCGATGATCACGAAGATCAGCGCGAGCACGATCGCGCCGCCGACCATGGCGAAGGTCTGCCAGGAGATCCAGTCGTAGTTCTTGCCGGCCAGGGTGACCCACACCAGCAGCAGGGTGACCGCGCCGGCGATGAAGAACGAGCCGGCCCAGTCGACCTTGACGCCCTCGCGCTTGACGACCGGGAGCTTCAGGGTCTTCTGGAGCACGATCAGCGCGAGGATGGCGAACGGCACGCCGACGTAGAAGCACCAGCGCCAGCCGAGCCAGCTGGTGTCGGTGATGACGCCGCCGAGCAGCGGTCCGCCGACGGTCGCGACCGCGAAGGTCGCACCCAGGTAGCCGCTGTAACGCCCGCGCTCCCGCGGGGAGATCATCGCGGCCATCACGATCTGGGCCAGCGCGGACAGACCGCCCACGCCGATGCCCTGCACCACACGGCAGGCGATCAGCATGCCGGTGTTCTGCGACAGACCGGCGACGACCGAACCGCCGACGTAGATGATCAGGGCGACCTGGACGAGCGCCTTCTTGCTGAACAGGTCGGAGAGCTTGCCCCACAGCGGTGTGGTCGCGGTCATCGACAGCAGCGCCGCGGTGACGACCCAGGTGTACGAGCTCTGGCCGCCGCCCAGGTCGTGGATGATGTGCGGCAGCGCGTTGGAAACGATCGTCGAGGACAGGATGGCGACGAACATGCCGAGCAGCAGCCCGGACAGCGCCTCCATGATCTGACGGTGCGTCATCGGGCCGTCATGGGAAGCGCCGTGGCCGCCCCCATGCTTGGCATGCCCGCCCCGCACACCGGCTGGTGAGGTCGTAGCCATGTGGTTCCTTTACTTCCTTTTCATCCTGCTGCGGGGGTACGGGTGGTGGCGGGGGAGTCGTGATGCGCCCGGGTGCGGCAGTCGCCGAAGCTCGTGCGGAGCCTGGCGAGCAGCTCGTTGAGGTGCCCGACGTCGGTGTCGGTCCAGTCGTCCAAATACCGGGCGAGCGTCTGGGTGTAGCGCTCGGAAAGCTCCGCCAGGAGCTCCCTGCCACTCGGGGTCAGCCGCAGCAGCCGTGACCGCTTGTCCGCCGGATCGGGCTCGCGCTCGATCCAGCCGCGCTCAGCGACGTGCGCGACGTGCCGGCTGGTCACCGACATGTCGATCGCGAGCAGCTCGGCCAGCTGGCTCATCCGCATCTCGCCGTGCCGGTCGAGGAGCGTGAGCACCCCGGCCGACGCCGGCGGGCAGTCCTGGGGCAGGAGCCGCCCCATCTCCCGCTTGACGGCCCCGATGGCGCTGAGTTGCCGGGCCAGCTCTTCGTACTGACTGTGAGCGGCCACCGGCTCCTCCACGCCTCTTCACCTGCGCAACCTACGCGGTTGTTTTGTTGCTTGGGGCAACCATAGGCAAAGTTGGTTGCTGAAGGCAAACGATTTGGACGGAAGGGGAGGTATGGAGCTGGCAAAGTCTGGCTCACGAGTAAGTCAAGAAAGCTGTTTTGGTACGTAAAGGTGCAGGTCAATGCGGTAAGTGGGCGACCCGTTGAGGTGCGCGCGGCATTTGTGCCGCCCTGCCCCTCATGCTCACCTCGTGCCCACCCGAACTTCACGCCATGTACGCGTCACGCATCGCCCCGTAGGTGACCCACCTGCGCTCTGTGACCAGCGGATATGCGCTCCGTAGGCGGGGTCGTCCGCCCCTTACCACCCGCGCTCGCGCACGCCCGCGGAGGATACGTGCCCCAAGGGTGCCCCCATGCCCGGGGTTCGCTAGGGTCCTTCCCCATGGCGACCAACCCGCAGAACCAGGCCGAGGGCAACTACGACCCGGCGGGCAGCACGCAGATGTTCCGAGCCTTCGTGGACGACGACGGCGCCCCGCAAGGCGGCACCCCGCAAGGCGGCCGTCGCGCCCCCGCGCCCCAGCAGGCGTCCGGCGGCCCGCGCGTCGGCCTGATCGTCGGCGTGATCGTCGCCCTCGTGGTGGTGGCCGGCGCGGCCTGGCTTGCGCTGGGCTAACGAGCCCTCGGGCGGCGGGAGTTCGGCCGACGGTCACCGTCCGCCCGCCGGGCCTCGCCCCGTACCCGCTCACTGCGGGAGCAGCCCCGCCCGGTGCTCATGCTCACCGGGCGGGACCGATTTCCCTCACCGCGCGGGCGGACCCGCCGCGGCACCCTTCAGGGGAGCGCCCGGGACGCTCCCCGCAGGACGGACCGGAGCCGCGAGCCGAGCCCGTCGGCTCGTACGGGACAGTCACTGTCCCTGCTCAGGGCGTGTCCGGTCGGGGGAAGCCGCAGGTAGGAGAGCCGGGCGCACATCGTCCCCCCCGTCCGCCGCGCTCTGGACGAGCAAGTCCCACGCGCGCTGCGGTCGTGGCCTGTCACCCGCGTAGGACCAGCCACTCCTGGAGTTCGACGAGGTTTCCCGCCGGATCCATGAGGTGGGCGACGCGCATGCGGTCCGTCATGGGGGCCGGACCGTGGACGAGCACGGCTCCTCGCGCGGTGATCTCCTCGCAGTAGCGGTCCATGTCGTCGACCCGCAGGACGACAAGGGACCGGTAGCCGGTCGGCTCGGCGACGAGTTCGCCCAGCACCTGGGCCATCTGTGTGCGGTCCTGCAAGGCGATGCCCGCGGTGCCGCCGTCGGGAGTGAACTTCGCGTACGGGCCGTTCTCCGCATCGAACTGCGGCTTCAGCCCCAGTACATCCCGGTAGAAGCGGTAGCAGCTGGGGAAGTCCGCAACGAGTAGGCGGACCTGGGCAAGTTCCATGGATGTCCCCTCCGGAGAGCGACAGCGCGAGCATTCGGCCCCAACAGCGTGACGAGGCATCCAAGTTCGCTTTGCGACGACCGGCCCGGACACCCTCATCGCCGCACCTTACGTGCAGGCCGACGGCGAGTCGTCGCCTCCGTCTCCGCCTCCGTCATCCCTGTCCTCCGCGTCGAGCTCGTCCTCCCCCTCGTCCTCCTCTTCCTCCATCAGCAGCAGACGAGCGCCCCGACTCTCCGACACCCGGTGCACTTTGGCCAGGCGGTCGTTCAACTCGACGGCCAGCAGATGGATTTCGCCGGGTGTCCACGCCCGGTCGGCGAGGATGCGGTAGGCGTCCTCGATGAGTTCGGCCGCCGAGGTCATCTGCTCCGCCTCGACCCGGTCGGCGAGCCGGGAGACGTATCCGGTCCCGGACCCGTTACCGCCGAGGAGATAGCACGGCTTCCCGTCCCAACTGCTCCACGGCAGCAGCCGCGCGCCGTCCATGGGGTTCATCGGACTCATCGCGCGGCCACCTCCACCCCGTGAAGCCGGCGCGGGCCGACGTCGACACCGTGCACCGCCAGCCACAACTCCCGCCGCCGACCGCGCTGCACGCGGCGTTCCCGCCGTGCGGTGGGACGCGGGCCGGCCGCTCGGTGGCAGCCGTGGGCGGGCAGTAACAGGCACAGCAGAATTTCGAAGATCGTTCGGATAGTGTGCAGCACTGTCGTCAACCTCCAGCGGGTTGAGGGCCACGCCCCCGGGCCGTCCACCAACGGTCGCGGGGGTCTTGCGTGTGGCTGTCGTATGGGAAAGACCAGCTCCGCACGGCAGTTCAAGCACTGGCGGGGAGCGGGCTATCACCATGAACCCCCGAGGCATACGCTCACTAGGTGTGATGCGTGGTCAACTGACGGTTGTCCACGCCTGTGCGTTCGATGAGGGGCTCGATCGATGGCTGAACGCGAAGACGACGAACGGCTCACGTTGCCGAAGGTCTTGGGGAACGAGCTGAAACGCAACCGTGAGCGTAGGGGCTGGTCTCTGCGCGACCTCAAGGATCAAACCACGTTCGACCATGCGTATTTGGGGCGGGTCGAGCGGGGCGAACAACTGCCGTCGGAGAAAATGGTGTGCGCGCTCGATGAGTTGTTCAAGACGGGAGGGACGCTGGCCGATATCCTTGAAGTCATCAGGGCTGGGGCGACTCAAGCGTATGTACAGAGGGCCGCTGAGCAGGAATCCAAGGCGGAGCGCATCCAGGTTTTCACAAGCAGCACCATCCCGGCGCTCATGCAGACGGAAGACTACGCCAGAGCCTTTATTCGGACTGAGCGCCCCAAGGCTCCGATCGGCGACATCACGGAGGCGGTGGAGGCTCGACTGGGGCGCAAGCGCGTCTTCGACAGGCAAGACCCTCCGCCGTACTGGGGGATTATGGATGAAGCTGCACTAAAGCGGCCAATGGGGAGTCAGCAGGTAATGGCTGCCCAATTAACGCATATCCTCAAAGCTGTCGAGGGCCCGAACGTCACCATTCAAGTGATGCCCTTCGATCGTGGTGAGTACTGGATGCTCGGGGGTAGCCTGACGCTGATCACCAAGGCTAATGGGGCGACCATTGCCTATGTTGAATCGTTTGGTTCAGGCGAGTTGGTGGAGTCGACAAAGCGGGTTGTCCAATTGACCCAGCAATTCGATTCGGTCCGTCGCTTGGCGCTTTCTGAACCTGAATCACTAGAGCTTATTAAAAAATACCTGGAGGAGTACCGGTGACCAGAACCGGAAGTATGGACAGCGTCCGGTGGCGCAAGTCCAGTTACAGCAATGGAATGGAAAACTGCGTCGAGGTTGCAGACGGTATCCCTGGCGCGGTCCCGGTGCGTGACTCGAAGGAGTCGCACGGCGCCGCACTGGTCTTTTCGGCGGAGAGCTGGTCGTCGTTCGTATCCGCAGTCAGGCGTGAGGAGTTCGCCGCAGCCTGACCCGTGCGGCGATCAGCCACCGAAGCGAACGGCCCCCAGAATTCGCCGAATTCGCCGCCGGTCGGGGGCCGTTGCCGTATCGCCGCGAGGCCGCTCCCGTCACCCCTCGCCGGCGGCCGCCGCCTTCAGGGTCGCGAGGTCCAGCTTCTTCATGCCCATCATGGCCTGCATCGCGCGGGTCGCACGGCCCCGGTCGGGGTCGTTCAGGACGTCGATCATCCACTTCGGCGCGACCTGCCAGGACAGCCCGTACTTGTCCTTGAGCCAGCCGCAGGGGCCCTGCTCGCCGCCCTCGG
This sequence comes from Streptomyces sp. NPDC058000, assembly GCF_042886435.1. Taxonomy (NCBI): domain Bacteria; kingdom Bacillati; phylum Actinomycetota; class Actinomycetes; order Kitasatosporales; family Streptomycetaceae; genus Streptomyces; species Streptomyces sp. NPDC058000. The sequence continues at coordinate 228,930 of NZ_JBHVQS010000001.1, read as the reverse complement.
AGAGCTTGGTCCAGTAGTAGTCGATCTCCTCCTGGTCGGCGCAGGTGACGGCCAGTGAGATCGCCTCGTCGAACGTGAACTCCGGGCCGCCGTTGATCGCGGTGAACTCCTGGCCGTCCAGCTCGAACTCGACGGTCAGTACCGTGCCGGGCGGGCGCGGGCTGCCCTCGGTGTAGTGCGTGACGTTCGTGATCTTCGAGTTCGGGAACACCGAGCAGTAGAACTCGGCGGCCTCCACGCTCTGGGTGTCGAACCAGAGGTTGGGGGTGATCTGCGGCATGACGCGCTCCTGATGGTGGGGCCGGATGGCCGGATGGCCGGACGGTCGTGGTCGGTGGATCGGCGGCCCGGGGGCCGTCATCTGTATCGACCGTCGCGCGCTGCCGGACTCATCGCCATTCGGGTGGGGAAATCCGTGCTGACGGGGAAGACGCCGGTCCGCCCCGGGTGTCTGCTCCGCAGGGAGCGAGAAGGCCACGGGGCGGCTCGCGCCAGGGCAGCGGCCCGGGTGCCGGGACTCGTCAAGCGGAAGAAGCAATCCAGCACGCGCGCCCTGCCGCCCCCTTCGCGCGGTCCCTACACTCGGTGACCCTGACGCCCGACGAAGGAGGCGTACGTGGGTAAGCACCGCTCACCGATCGGAGACGACGGACAGCAGCCCGGTCGGCCCATCCCGCCGCCGGAGCCGACTCCGCCGCCGCAGCCGAAATAGGTCCGTTGGTTTCCGGCCCCATGCCCGACGCCGCCATCGGCGCTCTACTGGAGCAGATCGCCGAACGGTTGGGTGCGCCCGTCCCCGCACAACTACGGGCGGCCCTCCGCGCCGTACCCCGTCATCTCTTCCTGCCGTCCACACTGTGGTTGCGCGACGGAAAGGGAGGCTACGAGCCATGCGACCGCGAGCGGGAGCCCGATCGCTGGTGGCGCGCGGCCTACAGCGATGTCCCGCTCGTCACGCAGTTCACCGAGCTGCCCGACGGGGACCTCGTTCCCTCCTCCTCCGCCTCGATGCCCAGCATGGTCGTACGCATGCTGATGGCCCTCGGCGGCCGGCGCGGACAGCGGGTGCTGGAGATCGGTACCGGCACCGGGTTCAACGCGGCGCTGCTCGCGCACCTTTTCCACGCCGAGAACGTGACCTCGCTCGATATCGATCCAGGGCTGATCCGCCGGGCTGAGCGGGCCCTGAGGTCGAGCGGTCAGCGGCCGGAGGTGCGCTGCGCGGACGGGGCAGCGGGCTGGCAGCCGGCCGCCCCGTACGACGCGATCATCTCCACCTGCTCCGTCAGGACCGTGCCGCTCCCCTGGCTGGAGCAGGTCGTAGCAGGCGGCCGCATCGTCACCCCGTGGGACACCTCGTGGTGCAACTACGGCACCCTCGTCGCCACCAAGCAGGCAGACGGCACTGCCCGGGGCTCCCTCGCTCCCTACGGTTCGTTCATGCTGATCCGGGCCCAGCAGGTGGACGTCGAACTGCGCCGTGACGTACTGCGCGACGGCCAGCACCCCGAACGGTCCACGACCTGCCTTTCTCCCTGGTCAGTGGCCGGAAACGATCTCGATGCGCAGATGTACGTGGGCCTGCATGTGCCGGGAGCGTGGCATTCGTGGGACACGGAGGCGGAAGGGGCCCATACCCGGCTGTGGTTGGCCGATGATCAGGCGACGAGCTGGGCCAGCGTGGACTACGACGGCCGGCAAGCGTCGACCTTCGCGGTGGCCCAGTACGGCGCCAGGAAGCTGTGGGACGAGGTCGTCCGGGCATACGGCCAGTACGTGGCCGCCGATCGCCCCGGAATCGACCGGCTTCGACTGCGTGTCTCCGCCGAAGGCCAGGGGACGCGGCACGAGGTGTGTCTGTCGACCTGACGCGTCAGCCCCGCGCGGCGGCCCCGCCCCGTCGTGCGCCCCGCTCGGGCCGTTCAAAGCGAGGAGGAGGACGCATGACCGCCAAGGGCGACGACGGCCAGCCGAAGTACCAGGCGTTCGGTGTCCTGCAGAACGAAGGTGCCGCCGAGGCGCGCAAGTGCGCGGGCGACTTCGTTCGTGACGTCCAGCCGTTGCGGCGGCGCGGCGTGCAGCGGCTCGCGCGGGAGTGGTGGGGAGAGGGCCGGTCCGTCTGGTCGGCCCCGGCGGCATCTACGCACGCCTGGCCGAACTGGGCCACAAACCACTCCACTTCCGGGAAGAGGTCCGCTGCCGGATGCCATCCCGGGATGAGGCGCACCGGCTGAGTCTCGGCATGGGGACGCCCGTGATCATCATCGTCCGCACCGCCTTTGCGGACGGCGGTCACCCTGTGGAAGTCAACGAGATGATCCTGGACTCGGCCGCGTACGTCCTCGAATACGACATCGAGGCGTAGCGGTGGCAGGCTGACCGGAATTCGACGGTAACTACCGCCCTGTCATTTCCACTTGAACGTCGCGTCCTTGGTGTCCAGGTGCATCCCCAGTGGCACTCGCCAGGCGTCCACGCAGACCCGCCAGGTGCCGGTCGCCGGTGTGTCGGGGGTGAGGGGGAGCGGAAGCGGGTGGGTGGAGTCGAGTGTGGCCCAGTCGATGCCGAGGGCGCCGATGACGTGGCTGCCGAAGGTGACGGTGCCGGCGGTGACCGGGTGGTCGCCGGTGTTGAGGAAGTCGATGGTGATCCGCTGGCACCAGCGGACGTCGGTGTCCGCGAGGACGGGCTTGCCGACGACCAGGCCGGACGGGGCGTCCGGGCCGGCCGGGATGGTGGGGGAGGGCGGCTCGGGCGCGGGGGATCCGCCGGGTGGGGAAGGGGCGTTGGAGCCGGGGGCGTCGTCGCCGCCGTGGCCCGTGGAGGGGCCCGCGGGGGACCCGGGCGGGGCGGTCGGTGGGGCGCCGGGGGTGCCAGGGGCGCCGGACGGGGCGTGGCCCGCTGTGCCCGACGAGGGGTCTGGGGCGGACGGGGCGGGGCGGCCGGAGGGGGCCGGGGAGCCGGAAGGGCCGGAGTGGTTGGTGCCGGCGCCGTCGCCGTCCAGGGGCGTCAGTTCGACGTCGCCCGGTGGGGGTGCGGGCTTCGTCGGTGCGGTGCCGTCGGAGGGGCCTGCCGCGCCCACCGCGGCATAGCCGGTTCCGGCCGCGCTGCCGCAGCCGGTGAGGAGAACGCCCAGACAGAGCACGGCCGCCGAAGCGGCGGCAACGTGGGCAACAGGTGTGGTGCGTCGCATCGTGCGGACACCTCCCAGCGGTGGCTGGCGACAGTGTCGCTGACGAAGCGTCAGGTGTGAAGGGGTGGGTGCGGAGAGGGGTGGGTGTGGAGAGGGGTGCGCGGGGCGCGGGCCGGCACGGGGCCGGGAAGTGGGGTCACGGCAGGCGGCCGGAAGTGGGGCCATGGCACGCCACCGGTGGGGCGGAGCCGGCCGTGCCGCGACAGTGCGGCGCCGTCTCCTCTTACTGTCCGCCGAGCGACCCGGACGGGCTGTCGCCGTTGTCCCTCGGCGGACCGTTCCTCAGTCCGAGATCAGCCCTTCTCGGAGTTGCGCCAGCGTGCGGGTGAGCAGTCGGGAGACGTGCATCTGGGAGATGCCGACCTCCTCGCCGATCTGCGACTGCGTCATGTTGGCGAAGAACCGCAACATGATGATCTGGCGCTCCCGGGGCGGGAGTTTGGCCAGCAGCGGCTTGAGGGACTCGCGGTACTCGACGCCCTCCAGCGCGGTGTCCTCGTAGCCGAGGCGGTCCGCGAGGGAGCCCTCGCCGCCGTCGTCCTCCGGGGAGGGGGAGTCGAGCGAGGAGGCGGTGTAGGCGTTGCCCACCGCCAGGCCGTCGACGACGTCCTCCTCCGACACCCCGAGGCACACGGCGAGTTCGGGAACGGTCGGCGAGCGGTCGAGCTTCTGGGAGAGCTCGTCGCTGGCCTTGGTGAGGGCGAGGCGGAGCTCCTGGAGGCGACGCGGGACGCGCACGGACCAGGACGTGTCACGGAAGAAGCGCTTGATCTCGCCGACCACGGTCGGCATCGCGAACGTCGGGAATTCCACCCCGCGTTCGCAGTCGAAACGGTCGATCGCCTTGATCAGGCCGATGGTGCCGACCTGGACGATGTCCTCCATCGGCTCGTTACGGCTGCGGAAGCGCGCAGCCGCGTAGCGCACGAGCGGGAGGTTCAGCTCGATGAGTGTGTCGCGCACATACGCGCGCTCGGCGGAGTCCTTGTCGAGCGTGGCGAGCCGCAGGAACAGGGACCGGGAGAGCGAGCGGGTGTTGATGGCGTCGACGTCGTCATGCACGTGTGGTGCAGGCGCGGGAATCGCGGAAAGCACCTTTGAGCTGCCCAGTTCTACGGACATGCCACCCCCTTGAGGTCGCGGACGGGTCGCTGCGGCGTCCCCGGCCCAGGGCGGACCGAGGAGTTATGCCTCCACCTGAATACCGGAGGCAGCACCACGGCAAACGCAGTTCCTGCAGAATGTCACATGTCGGCAACACGCTGTAGCGTCTTGTCGACATATCTGTGCAGGAACGGGTCGCCCGTGCTGGTTAGGCGTCGATCCTGTTTGCGGATCGAAGTCGAGCGAAGCTCCGCGACAGTAGCCGGGACACGTGCATCTGCGAAACCCCGAGCTCAGCACTGATCTGGGACTGCGTCAGATTGCTGTAGTAACGGAGCAGAAGGATGCGCTGCTCGCGCTCCGGGAGCTGCACGAGGAGGTGCCGTACGAGGTCCCGATGCTCGACGCCGGCCAGTTCGGGGTCCTCGTAGCCGAGGCGGTCCAGGAGGCCGGGCAGGCCGTCGCCCTCCTGCGCGGCCTCCAAAGATGTGGCGTGATACGAACGGCCCGCCTCCAGGCAGGCCAGTACCTCGTCCTCGCCGATCTTCAGCCGCTCGGCGATCTCCGCGGTGGTGGGGGAGCGGCCGTGCAGCACCGTGAGGTCCTCGGTGGCGCCGTTGACCTGTACCCACAGCTCGTGGAGGCGGCGCGGGACGTGGACGGTGCGGACGTTGTCCCGGAAGTAGCGCTTGATCTCGCCGACGACGGTCGGCATCGCGAAGGTGGGGAACTGTACGCCGCGGTCCGGGTCGAACCGGTCGATGGCGTTGATCAGGCCGATGGTGCCGACCTGGATCACGTCCTCCATCGGTTCGTTGCGGCTGCGAAAGCGGGCCGCGGCGTAGCGGACCAGCGGGAGGTTGGCTTCGATCAGTGCGGCACGGACGCGGGAGTGCTCGGGGGTGCCGGGTTCCAGGCCCACCAGCTCGGCGAAGAGCACCTGCGTCAGCGCCCGGGTGTCCGCGCTACGGCTCTCGCGGGCCGGAGCCTTGGGCGCAGTACGGGCCGTCACGGTCACGCCACCCTTCACAGTGCATATATCGCAGCATGTTTCGCGTATCGCATGTATCCGGCAAAAGCGGTCATAGCATCACAAGACATGTGCACTGTGTGCAAGCACCCCATAATGCCGTGTTGAAGAGAGAGTTGGCGTCGCGCGCGGGTCGCGCGCGAGGGGGGTGCGGTGGGCGGCCCGGGCGCACGGCGAAGCCCCTCGCCTGCGGGGGCGAGGGGCCGGGACGGGCGCGGCGGCGCGGGTGGCGCCGGAGGGGGTCAGAACTCGTAGTCAGCGATCACCCAGGTGGCGAATTCGCGCCACTGGGCGGCAGCCGCCTGGTGGGCCGGGTGCTCGATGTACCGCTTGAGGGCGTCGGTGTCGGCGACGGCCGAGTTGATCGCGAAGTCGTAGGCGATCGGGCGGTCGGTGATGTTCCAGGCGCACTCCCAGAACGTCAGCTCCGGGATCTCCTTCTCCAGCGCGGCGAAGGCGCGGACACCGTTCTGCACCCGCTCCTCGTCGCGCGAGACGCCCTCGTTGAGCTTGAACAGGACCAGGTGGCGGATCACGGCGGCCTCCGTGCGGCGGGACGATGCGCAGCCGGTCCGGCGGGCCGACTGGGACCTAGCTGACCAGCTGGGTCATGAACTGGCCGACGCTCTGCGCGGCGGTCGAGATGCCCTCGAAGCCTATCTGGACCAGCCCGGCGGCCCGCTTGGGGGTGGCGATGATCGTCCAGAGTATGAAGACGACGACCAGGTACAACGCCACTTTCTTCGCTGTCGCCATCAGTTCCGTCTCCCCTGCGGCAGGTCCCTACGCCCCTACGGCGTCCCCCGCGGACCCCCTGGCCCCCGTGGCCGCCCCGGTTGCCGGTGCGGTCGGGCGAGTGTAACCACAGGTGTTCGACCGGGGCAGGCGGCATGGCCCGTCCGGCCCCGTCCTTCACGCGGGCCTTATGGACCAAAGGCCCGCCAAGGAGGGCCCTTTGTCCGCCTGTTGGGGCGGCCCGCGGGCGGCAGTATGGAGGTACGGGCCGCGGCGGATCTGGCAGGAATCCGCGGGGCCCCGGGACCAGTGCCCCACTGCGGGGTCCGTGCCGCGTGCTCCCTGACAGCGCGGTGTGGACATCGGGGCCCGGTCCTCATCGGGGGAGGCGGTTCCAACCCCCTGGCCCGCCTCCCCCGGCCAACCCCCCTCGCCCCCGCCCCGCGCTCCGTGCGCCGGGCGCGCGCACCGTTCCGGACCGTTTTCCGGCAACCTCGGGGCCGTTCTTCTCGTCCCTCTCCCCGTAAGGCATCCCCGTACGCCGGCGATTCCGCCATGTACGCGACAATCGGTCGGCACGGTGCGCGGGCCGGCCCGTGGCGGCCGACCGCCGTGGCATGGGCCCGCGCGGAACGACGAGAGGAAAACGGGGCTCCGACGATGAAGATCGACTGGGACCGGCGCACCTGCGCGCGGCGCGGGCACATCACCTATCTCCCGCACGAGGAGCACCTCCAGGCGAGACTGCACGCCAGCACCGCCCTGGGCACGGCCTGGCGCTGTCTGCGCTGCGGCGATTTCGTGCTCGGTGAGCCGCACGGCTCCGGGCCGGCCACCGACGCCCCCCTGGTGCCGCGCGGCAAGGCGCTGCGGGATCTGTTCATCCTGCGGTTCCTGGCCGTGGAACGGGCGCTGCGCGGGGTGTTCGTCGTGCTGGCGGCGCTCGCGGTGTGGCAGTTCAGCAACAAGCAGGACGCGGTCCGCCAGTTCTTCGACAAGAACCTGGACGTGGTCCGCCCGATCGCCGTCCACTTCCACTACGACCTGGACCACTCCCCGGTCGTCGACACCATCCGGAAGACCTTCGGCTACAAACACTCCACTCTGGTCGTGGTGGCCGCGCTGCTGCTCGCCTACGCACTGGTGGAGATCGTCGAGGGCGTCGGCCTGTGGCGGGCCAAGCGCTGGGCGGAGTACCTGGCGGTGGTGGCCACCTCCGCCTTCCTGCCGTTGGAGATCTACGAACTGACCGAGAAGGTCAGCTGGATCAAGATCGCCACCCTGGTCATCAACATCCTCGCGGTGCTCTACATCGCGTTCGGCAAGCGGCTGTTCGGCCTGCGGGGCGGCCGCGCGGCCTTCGAGGAGGAGCGGCAGAGCGCCTCCTTGCTGGAGGTCGAGACGTCCGCCGGGATGCCCGCACCCGCCCATAATGGCTGAACGCACCGTACGAGGGGGAAACCAACCCATGCGACCGAAGCTCACCAACTCCGCGCACCGGCAGTCCGGTTCGCCGCGCACGCCCGCCCGCCGGGTCGTGGCGCGTAGTCGCCCGATGGCCGTGCTGGCGCTGCTGTTCGGCCTGCTGGCCGTCGCGGCCGGTCCGGCGGCCGCCGCCGGGCTGACCGACGCCGCCGCGGCCCACCCGGCCGCTGTGGCCGCCGTGGCCCACCCGCAGGCCGCGTCGGGCGCGCGGACGGCCACCGCCGACGCCGCCGAGCGCGTCGAGGCGGCCCCCGCGGCCGCCATGAAGTGGCGGCACAGCACGCACAGCAGCTACCACCACGTCACGAACCAGGCGTCCTTCACGTCCCACAGCAAGCCGAAGAAGAAGATGGGCTTCTTCAAGAAGCTCGGCATCTTCCTGATCGTGATCATCGTGGTCGTCATCGTCATCGTGATCCTGCTGATCTGGATGATCGTGCACTTCATCCGGAAGGCTTTCCGCCGCCGGGACTGACGGATCGCGTCAGTCTTTCGGCGCCGACCGCGCATGCGGGGGCGACCGGAGTCCGCAACGGGCTCCGGTCGCCCCCGTTTTTTGTTTTCTGTTCGGGCGTTTTCGGGAATTTCTCGGTGACCGGGGCTGCCCCCGTACGGTGCGCTCGACCCGTCGCGCCTGTCACTTCTCGGCGGCGGGGAATTCCGCTTCGAGGACGGCGAAGAACGCGTCGAGCGGGTTGACCCAGTCGCCGTTCACGTTGCAGACGACCAGGCGCTTGCCGTCGCGGGTGCCCATCACGTACGTCCACGAGCCGTTGAGGGCGCCGCCGCCGCCGAAGACGGTGACCCCGTTGGGGAGCATCTGCTCGAAGGTGCCCATGCCGTAGCGCGTGTCGGGGATCCAGCCCGCGCCCTCGGTGGAGACGGTGGCCCACATCTCCGCCTGTAGGGCGGGCGAGAAGAGTTCGCCGCCGAGCAGGGCGGCGAAGAAGCGGCCCAGGTCGCCGGTGGTGGAGACGATGCCGCCCGCGGCCCAGCCCAGGGACGAGTTCAGCTCGGTGACGTCGTGGACCTGGGCGTCGGGGTCACCGGCGGGCAGTTTGGCGTACATGCGCGAGTGCGGCCCGGCGATGGTGGTCTCGGTGCCGGGGAGGTAGGTCCCGGTCAGGCCGAGCGGGCGGAAGATCAGGCGGGAGAGCTCCTCGGCGTAGGTGCTGCCGCTGGCCCGCTCGATGATCAGGCCGAGGAGCATGTAGTTGGCGTTGGAGTAGCGGAAGGCGGTGCCCGGCGCGTAGTAGGGCGGGTACTTCAGGCCGATCCGCACGAGCTCTTCGGGGGTCCACTGGTCGAACCGGTGCTTGAGGTAGTCGGTGCTGATGTAACGGTTCATCATGTCCGGGTCGTCGAAGGCGTAGTTGACCAGGCCGCTGGTCTGTTGCAGCAGGTGTCGGACGGTGATCAGGCGGCCGTCGTTGCCGTTGCCCTGGACCAGGCCGGGCAGCCACTGCTCCACGGTGTCGTCCAGGCGCAGCCGGTGCTCGTCCACGAGCTTGAAGGCCACGGTGGCGGTGAACGCCTTGGTGAGGCTGCCGATGTGGAACTGCTCCTCCTGGGTGCGTGCGCGCCCGGTGGCGAGGTCGGCCACGCCGGCCGTGCCGAACCAGCTGCGCTCGCCGTCGCGGACCTCGGCGACGATGCCGGGCAGGCCCGCGGCGACGGCCTGCTCAAGAGCGTCCTGGATCTTGTTCATGGGGTACTCCTCTTCGGATGCGCGGGGCGGTGTCGACCGCGCCGCAGCGAGCGTTCAGTACGTACTGAAAGCTATGTTGCGTTCAGTAAATGGTCAATGCTGAATCCCGGGTTGACTGCTATTTATGCAGGTCAAAGACTTACATTGGTGCAATGACCCTGTCGCCGAATGCACCACCACTCACCCCACTGTTGCAATGATATGACTCTGAATGCACACTTGGCGCCGGACACTGGAGCGCGAGACAGGGAGAACACCGATGCCGGGAAGCAGGCTCAGTCAGCAAGAACGCCGCACCGTCGCGGCAGGACTGACCGAAGGGCTCTCCTATACCGAGATCGCCCGGCGCCTGGACCGGCCGACGTCGACCATCACCCGGGAGGTGAACCGCAACGGCGGACCCACTGGCTACCGCGCAGACCAGGCACACCAGGCCACCGAGCGGCGCGCTCGCCGCCATAAGGCCGCCCCGACGCGATCATCGGCCGGGACCGGGACCGGGACCGGGACCGACGGGCCCGAACGGACGGGGGCGCGCGACTTCGAGAAGGAGTTCACCGCCCTGCTGATCCAGACAGGGCTGCCGGGGATGGCCTCCCGGGTGCTCGCCTGCCTGTACGCCGCCGACACCGGCAGCCGCACCGCCGCGGAACTGGTGCAACGCCTACAGGTCAGCCCGGCCTCCATCTCCTCCGCCGTGCGCTACCTGGACGAACAGGAACTGATCCGACGCGAACGCGCCCCTGGCAAACGGCACGAGCGGTACGTCATCGACGACGACGTCTGGTTCCGGGCCATGCTCGCCAGCGCCAACGTGAACGCGCTGCTCGCCGACGCCGCCCACCGAGGAGCCGACACGCTCGGCGCCACCACCCCCTCCGGGCAACGCCTCGCGGCCATGAGCCAGTTCCTCACCCACGTCGGCCGCGACTTGGTCACCTCGGCCACACGCTGGCGGGAAGTCTTCGCCGCCGGGTCGGAGTCGACGCCCGGCGGCGCGGCACCTGAGTGAGGACTCGGCCGGCCGCGGCAGACACGTACTCGTCGCGACGGCGGTCCCGGTCGTCGAGGATCGCCGCGGTGGCAGTGGCAGTGGCAGTGGCGGTGGCAGTGGCCCGCGCACCTGCGGTTCATCTGCTCCGACACCGCCTACAACTCGGCTGTTGCAGCCGCTAGTTAGGCTGAATCGTCCCCGGACTCGGCCGAGGCGTCACGAGGGAAGAGGCGATCATGGGCGAACTGGACGGCAGGACCGCACTGGTCACGGGCGGCTCGCGAGGGATCGGGCGGGCGGTCGCCCTGCGGCTCGCCGCCGAGGGGGCGCTGGTCGCGGTCCACTACGGTGGCAACGACGCGGCCGCCGCGGAGACCGTGGCGAAGATCGCCGAGGCCGGCGGCCGGGCGTTCGCGGTGCGGGCCCGCTTCGGCGAGAGCGGTGCGGTGGACCGGCTGTTCGAAGGGCTCACCGCCGGACTGGCGGACCACGGCGCGGACGGCCTGGACATCCTGGTCAACAATGCGGGCATCCACTCGGTCACGTCGATCGGGAAGCTCACCGAGGAGGAGTTCGAGCGGCTGCTGGCGGTCAACGTGAGCACGCCGATCTTCGTGGTCCAGCGGGCTCTGCCGCTGCTGCGGGACGGCGGACGGATCGTCAACATGGGCTCCGCGGCAACCCGGATCGCGAACCCCATGCAGATCGGCTACACCGTCACCAAGGCGGCGCTGGCGGCGCTCGCCCCGTCGCTCGCCAACGAGTTGGGCCGGCGCGGGATCACCGTGAACACGGTCGAACCCGGGGTGGTGCTGACCGACCTGATCGCCCCCTACACCGCGGTTCCCGGGGCGGTCGCCGGCCTTGAGTCGATCACCGCGCTCGGACGGATCGGCCAGCCGGAGGACGTCGCAGACGTAGTGGGCTTCCTTGCGGGGCCGCAGGGCCGCTGGGTGACCGGCCAGACCATCGACGTCTCCGGCGGTACCTACCTCGGACCGATCCCGGCCGAGTGATCCGCCCGGGGGCATAGGAATCACCTATGCCCCCTGCTGATATTTCGTCTTTGCCCCGCGTCCTTTCCCGGATCTACCGTGAAACAGCTCGACGAGGTGCCCACCGCGATTTCTCCGAGGATTCGCGCTCTGCGCACGCTGATTCTTCTTCCGTCGAGCGGACAAACACGCGATGGAAAGGACCGGTGGCATGAGCGCGATGGAGGACGGATCGGGAACGGGGGAATTAGCGGGAAAGCGGGCCCTGGTCACGGGCGGTACTCGCGGAATCGGAGCGGCCGTCGTGCGGCAGCTCTTGGACGCGGGCGCCGAGGTGCTCACGACCGCCAGGTCGGCGACGAGCACGGTGCCGGAGGGGGCCACCTTCGTGGCGGCCGACGTGCGGACACGGGCTGGCGCGGAGGCGCTCGCCGCGGCCGTGCAGGAGCGGCTCGGCGGGGTGGACATCCTGGTCCACAACGTGGGCGGGGCGCGGCCGCACAAGGACGCTTCGGCCATTCCCGACGAGGAGTGGCAGGACGCGCTGGACCTGAACTTCCTGGCGTCGGTGCGGCTGGACTCGCTGCTGGTACCGGGCATGCGGGAACGGCGTTCGGGGGCGATCGTGCACGTCTCCTCGGCCGCGGTCCGCACCCCGGTAGGACCGTTCCTGCACTACACCACGGCGAAGGCGGCGCTGGAGAACTACAGCCGCGGGCTGTCCCTGGAACTGGCCCCGTTCGGAATCCGGGTCAACACCGTGTCCCCCGGCCGGACCGCCACCCCCGGTGGCGAGGCGACGCGGGAGCAGTGGGCGGACCTGGCCGCGGCGCCGGGCCAGACCAACGCCGACGACACCGTGCCGCTGGGGCGCGACGGCCGGCCCGACGACATCGCCGACGCGGTGCTGTTCCTCGTGTCCGGCCGGGCGGGCTGGCTGACCGGGAGCAATCTCTTCGTCGACGGCGGCGAATTCCCCAGGGGCTGACGCCGACGACATTCCGGAACGCCGTTTTCGGCAAAAAGAATTCATTGAAATAAATTCATCGACCTGCGCCGCGGCGCATCACTGGGTTGTGAAAGAAAAAGCGAAGGAATCCTGGCATGGGTAAGTACAGCGATAAGTACAGCGACAAGAACGTAGTGATCACGGGTGGCGGCAGCGGCATAGGGCTCGCGATGGCGGAACTGCTGGTGGACGGCGGGGCCCGGGTGGTGATCACCGGCCGTTCCGAGACCGCGCTCGACGCCGCGCGGGAGCGGCTCGGCAAGAACGCGGTGGCCGTCCGGGGCAATGTGGCCGCACTGTCCGACCTGGATGCGCTGGCCGCCCGCGTGAAGGACGAACTCGGCACGATCGACGCCCTGTTCGTCAACGCCGGCATCGCCAGCCTCACGCCCTTCGAGTCGACGACCGAGGAGGCGTACGACGAACTGTTCGCGATCAACGTCAAGGGCGCCTACTTCACCGTGCAGAAGCTCGCCCCGCTGCTGAGCGCGGACGCCGGGGTCGTCCTCACCACCTCGATCGCGAACGCCGTCGGCCTGCTGGAGACCAGTGTCTACGCGGCCGGGAAAGCGGCGCTGCGCTCGATGGCCCGCAGCTTCTCCCGCGAGCTGCTTCCGCGCGGGATCCGCGTCAACGCGGTCAGCCCCGGCCCCATCGACACGGGAGTTCTGGAGAAGGCGATGACCGTGGAGGCCGCTGAGGAGCTCAAGGCGCAGATGGTCGCGGACAATCCCATGCGGCGTTTCGGCACCCCCGAAGAGATCGCCAGGGCGGCCGCGTTCCTTGCCTTCGAAGCCACTTACACCACCGGTGCCGAGCTCGTCGTGGACGGCGGCACCACCCAGCTCTGAGCGTGCCCCGCCGTTCTGCCGCGGGCTCGCACGGCACCACGGAACGCCACGTTCGACAGGAAGAGTTCAGCGGCGCCCGCCCCCCTCCCCGCCGTCAGGACACCGGTGAGAGGAAAGCGGACTCGGACCAGGTCTCCTGACGCAGGAGTTCGAGCAGGGCCGTCTCCGCCGGGCCCGCGCCGTGCCGGACCACGGCGATGACGGGCCGGGACACGACCGGGAACACCGGGCGCACGAGGTGCTCGTAACCGGGGGGCACCGTGGAGGCCGGGACGAGCGTCACCCCCAGCCCGTGGGCGGCCCAGCGCACGGCCGTCGCCGTCTGGGAGACGCGGGCGGCCGTGGCCGGGGTCAGGTCGTTGTTCCGCAGCACGTCCAGCAGCACGTCCAGCAGCACGCCGTCGAGCGCGCTGTCGCGGTCGAACCTCATCCACGGCTCCCCCTCCAGTTCGCGCAGCTCGACCCGGTCCGCGGCGAGCTGCGGGTGCTCGGCGCCCAGCACCACGACGAACTCCTCATGGCCGAGGCAGTGGGCGTCGGCGGGGGTCCGCTCGCACGCCGCCATCAAGGAGAGGTCCAGCGCGCCCCGGCGCGCCAGCCGATCCAGCTCGGCGGAACTCGGCTCCTCGAAGACGGTGACCTCAAGCCGCGGGAAGCGGCGACGCAACGCGCCCAGCGCGCCCGGCAGCTGCCGCGTGCCAAAGCCCATCTGCACCGCGACGACCAGCTCGCCCACCAGCTCCTCGGCACCGGCCCGCGCCGTCGCCCTCGCCCGCCGCGCCGCGCTCACCGCGGCCTCCGCCTCCCGCAGGAACGCGCGGCCCACCACGGTGGGCACCAGTCCGCTCGGCGTGCGGGCGAACAGTTCCACGCCGAGCTCCCGCTCCAGGCCGCGGATCTGCTGGGACACCGACGGTTGAGCAACGTGCAGCAGCTCCGCCGCCGCCGTCACCGAGCCCTCCTCGGCAACGGCCAGGGCGTACTCGAACTGACGAAGGCTCATCGACTCCCGTCCCCTCCCTGCGCTGGACCGCGGCCCCCCGTTGTCAGCGCTGTCATAGCAAGCAACTCAGTTCCACCGGCGAAGATTCCCGTGGACACGGTCAGCACCGATCTGCCGCTTGGTGGCAGGCGGCGACGACGCGATGAGGCCGTCGCTTCCCTTCGCCGCGACGGCCCCCGTACAGGTGGCCCGGCACCGTTCCACGTCGAGTCCGCCCCGGCCGGGACGCCACGCGGAAAGAGGCGTGGCCCATGCCAGCGGATCCGAACCGGTGATCCCCCTACGCGCCACCAACTCCGTTGAATTACAAGGGAGATGGGACGAAGCGGGACGCTTAAGGTGTCGACGCGCCTCAATGCGCATCGCACACGCACAACACCCCCCTGATCTGCGTTTCCGCAGTTCAGGGGGGTGTTACCGGCGGTAGCGGAGGGATTTGAACCCTCGGTGACTTGCGCCACACTCGCTTTCGAGGTTTGTTCGTGCTGGTCAGGGCCCAATCCGCGGACGTTCAGGCTCGTTCATCCCCGTACTCCCATCCGTGGCGTGAACCGTCGTGAACGGCGCCGGACGGCGATGAATGAGACGGAAACTGAGACGCGCCCGGCCATCGCTGACCGGGCGCGTTCGCCATTCCTGAGCGCGTGGCCGCGCTGCTGCGGCCAGCCCGCTCACCACTGGCAGAAGGCCACCGTGGCATCGTCGCCGGACTTGTAGCGCGGCCATCGCCGGCCTGTCGGGTCCGTAGCCTCAACGCGCCGCACGGTGTCGAGTAGCTCGCCCGGCCCTCCCGCCCTGAGCGTTGCGAAAACCTCAGACCAGGTCGCCATCTCGTACTCCAACACGAGCCTTGACGTGCCATCGGAAAGCACTGCGGCCGCGTGCACTTGATCGAGCGGTGTGGAGCCGATCACGCCGTGCTCTGCCGCTTCCGGGCCGGCCATAGCCACCCAGTACCCCTCCGGAGTGTTGCGCACTTGCCGTTGCGCAACGACGAGGCGTTGCAGGGCTTCTCTGTGTTCTTGGGTGTGAGTCTCGTACCTCTCAACCTCGGCCTTCAGCTCAGGAAGGACCTCGTCCACTCGAAGGTCAGTAATTGCCGAGCAGCCCTGCGGTCCATCGAAAACGATCGGTGAATCCGCGAGAACGAGGTGATCGAGGACGTCCTCCCGATGCCGCAGAATCGCGACCGTGGCCGACGGCGTCCCCGGGTTGCCGAGGTCGCACTCGGGGTGCAGCGCCGCGGTGCGTTCGAGAGCATCAGCGAGCCCCTCAGGCAGGGGGCGGTCCGTGTCCGCGAGAGCGGCGACGATGTGGCCGCCGAGGTGGGCGACGTACCAGGGGACGCCGTGCTGGCACCCCGTGGCCAGTCCTGCCGTGCTGAGTCCGTCCAGCACTACGGCAAGCGTCGGTGTGGCGGCCACCCAATCCTCGTTCGGGTTGGTTCCCCCGGGACGTGTGTCGATGGCGACGCGCATGATCAGCCCTCGTGTCGGTAGAGCGGGGTGACGCGACGGCTCTCCAGCACGTCCAGCGTCTTCGGGTCGTAGCGGCAGGAAATGAGTGTCGAGAATCGACGGGTGCGAACCTCTCGGTACAGCTCAGCGAGGTTGTTTTCGAGGTAGTGCACGACCCCGTTGGCGCCAACGGAGTGGATTCCCGCGATGTAAAGGAACGTGCCGCGGCCATCCAGCCGAGGGAGCCTTCCCAGGTAGCCGAAGTCACTCGCTGAGCCATCCTCATCCATCGGCGAGCGGTAGACGTTCCCGTCGTTCTTGTCCACCAAATGCCAGGCGTGATCCTTCTCGAACGCCAAGTTGTTGTCGCCCGCAAGCACCATGGCTACGACGGGGGACAGTCGGGGCCCGCAGACGACCACGTGGTTCTCGCGGTTGAGATCGACGATGCCGGACGGCGGGATCACCTCGTACTCCGCGTCCAGCTTCATCCCGCTCAGCAGCTTCCGCAGGTGTTCGAAGTTCTTGAAATCTTCCCTGGTCACAACCTCACTCGGGTTCTGCTCAGGGGTCTTACCGCCCTCGTACTTGCCACCGAGTGACACGGTCACGAGGTCCGTGCCGAAGAACGCCCGCTCTGGGGGCGGGCCGGCGGATGCGAGCTGCCCTACCCGGCCGCGACTCACGCCAAGCTGTGCCGCGATCTCGGCCTGGGTCATGCCGGACGCTTGCGCTTCCTCAATGGCTTCGCGGCGGACGCGAGACAGCTCCAGCACCCAGCCCTGATAGGTCGCCATCAGAGCGATCGCGGCTTTGGCTCGCTCGACCGGGGCCGCGATCTCAGAGACCCGCTTCATGTCGTTGTGCACAGTTCTCCAATCCTCGCTTAGGGGGTCTAGCAACCCTACCGCGAGAGGGGGTTGCGCGAACCTTCGGGGTTGCCTATGGTCTCTAACAAGCAAGACGGCAAGCCCCCCTAAGCAAGCGAGAGGGGATGCCTTTCCGCCTCGTTTGACCTGCATAAACGCACGGCAGAACGGCCCCGCCGGCCCCGCTTACACGCGGCCCGAGCGGCAGCACCACCCTCCGGCCATCGGGTCGGAGGGGAGCGGCAGATGGCCCGTCGGCTGTCAGACCCGGTGCGAACAACCTGGACAGCGGTCCACCAGCGCAGGGAGAACGGACTCCGCAGGCTGGTGAGTGCATTGGCACTGAGACACCGAATCCCGAGCGAGGGCGAATCCTCGCGATGACCGGTCGGTGGATAGGACTGCGGCGACACAGCTTCCGAGTGTCGCCACGGACGGTGTAGGCACTCCCTCACGTTGCGCGTGAGAGCCGAAACGGACGATGTCGCCGGAAGACCACGACCGCAGCGGGTTCCCACTTCACCCAGAGACCCACTGCGCGCATTCATCCCAGGCGACCGCGGGCTATCCGCGGCCGGTTGCCTCCCCCGCCCGTCCGGGCGCCCTCTCGCGGGCTGCTCGTACGGGCGGGGCGCGGGGAGCCGGACACCCCGGCTCCTTCTCTCGAAGGAGCGTTCATGGCCCTGGTTATCGGCTTCGGCGGCAATGGCGAGTTCCGCAACGACATCGCGGACCAGGCCGACGAGAGCTACACCGTCACCGCCGGCCCCGGTGAGGTGGTCCACCTCACCGACGACCAGATCACCGTCGTCCAGGACGACGAGAACCGCTGACCCTCGGGCCGAGCTGGCCCGCTTCACCCCAAACGGCACGCGCCCCGGAGTAGCCGCTCCGGGGCGCTGACGAGCCGTTCCCGCTGAAAGGAAGCAACGACCCATGAACCAGATTACCGTCGCCGACGCCTTGACGGCTTTCGAGCCGTGGCTGGAGCCGACCGCCGCCGAACTGGCCGCCATCGAGGGCGAGATGCCGCTCATCACGGCGGAGGCGGACCTGCTGGACGCCTACGTCACCGTCATGGACCGCCCGGCCACCGAGCTGGACGTGCGCCGCATCCGCCGGGCCCGCCGCCGGGTGCTGGCGGCCCGCCGGGACCTGGCCAACCGCACCGCCGCTGGCGCTGAGCTGCCGGAGGTGGGGGCATGAGCTACAGCACCGATTCCGCCCTGGCCGCCGCGCACGGGGACGTGAAGGCGGAGATTTCCCGCACCGACACCAAAGCCTCCCTGCTGCTGGCCTTCGACGGGGCCGTGCTCGCAGGCGTCTGGTCGGTCGCCAGCAGCGTCCACCTGTCGGCCGCGGCTCGGATCGTCGGCGCGGCCGGCGTGGCGGTACTGCTGGGTGCGGTCGTCCTGCTGCTGCGCACGGTCCGGCCGAACTTGGGCGGGTCCCGGCCGGTGGGGTTCCCGTTGTGGGCGACGCTGACCGCCGGCGAGGTGCTGGATGTGCTGGCGGTCGATGACCGCGCCGAGCACATCGCGACACTGTCCCGCATCGCGGTCGCCAAGTACGGCCGGTTGCGCCGGTCGATCAACTGGACGTTGACCGGCGGTGCGCTGCTGGTCGGCGCTGGGGTGCTGGCGTGGGTGGGTGCGGCATGACCGAGCCGACCGTGTACCTCGATTCCCTCCCGGAAGCGGCCGTGGCGTTGCTTCGCGCGGTTCATGACGCGCTGGACATCCCCCTGTCGGGCACGGCCGACGCAGATGGCCGCGCCTACGCCAGGCTCCTCCAGCACCGTGCGCTCGATGCGCGGGTCATCCTCGCGGGTGTCCTCCACGACGACCACAACGTGGGGCGTGCCGCTGAGCAGCTGCGCGAGTGGACGGCAGATCAGCCGGTGACCTACACCCCGTGGACCGCCGACGGGGGTGCGGCATGAAGGTCAAGACGGTGCTGCCCGCCGTGGCGATGACGGCGGTGTCGATGGTGCTCACCTTGGCCGTGGTGGTGATGTGGCTGGGCACGGCGATGCCGTGGATGGTCGCGCTGGTCGTCGGTCTCGGGATCGACGGCGGCTGGCTGGCCACCCTCGCCTACGAGCGGCGACTCGCCGCACAGGGCGACCACTCCACCCCCGTCACGGTCGTCGGCTGGGCTTTCGGCACGGTGGCAACCGGCGTCCTAGTCGCCCACGCGCTCACCAGCTCGTCGCCGGCCGCGTGGCTGGCGGTCTCCTGGCTCCCCCTCGCTGCCAAGGCCCTGTGGCTGGTCCATGGGCTGTGGGAGCGCACGGCCCTGACTCCGAGGGCGCTGGAGTCGATCCGGGGTATCCAGCAGGAAGCCCGGGACGACGCGGCCGTGGCACGGGCTCGACTCCGGGCTGAAGCGGCTACGGAGGAGACTCGGTTGACGGCCGTGACGGGGGCCGGGGCGCGCGTCGCACGCGTCCAGGCCGCGACCGCTGTGACGCTTTCCAAGGCGTGGTCGACGCTGGAGACGGCGCGGGCGGGTGAGGAGACCGGCAAGGCGCTGACCAGCGTGACGACCCCCGTCACGCCGGGCGTCACACCCCGCTGGGAGCTTCCCGTGTGGGGCCCCTTCGAGCCGGTCAGGGCTCCCGCCCTGGACGCGGCACCCGGCCTCACCGATGACGAGCTGGACGCGTTGGTCGACCAGATCCGTCACAGCGAGGTCCCTGCCCTGTCCTACAACAAGATGTCCGCCCGCTTCCGGGCGGCCGGTCACTCCGCCTCTGAGGTTCGCTTGCGGGCCGCGTGGAAGCGCGTGGCCGCCTGATGGGCACGCTGCCGGTGTTCCGGTGGCGCCTTGCCCCGGATGGCTACGCCACGCGCCGCCAACTGCGTGCCTGTGGTCTGCGGCCCGGTGGGCAGCAGGTGGTGGCGCAGCTCGAACGGCCGCGCCGCCGCCGGCCCCCGCTGGTCGCCTACCTCTACCGGGTCGACCTGGCCAAGCCGGTCCGCCCGATGACGCCCGCCCGGTGGGCGGCGCTGGCTAAGGCCAACGCGGCCCGCCGCATCTGCCCCACCTGCCGTACGGACGCCGGGTACTGCATCCCGCGCTCAATCGGCATCTGCAACGCCTGTGCCTACCCCGACGACCAGCAGCGCGCGGCCTGAGCTGCTCGCTTGTTGAGAGGACCCTGACGTGGGCCTGTACGACCGGATCATGAGCGCCACCAACGACCCGACCAACGTCCTGAAGGCCAACTCCGCAGCCCAAGCCGCAGCCCGAGTGGCCACCGACAGCGGACACTCCGGCCTCGCCGTGGCCGCCGCTGCGGGCGCCGCGCTGTTCGTCGCCGCCGACACCCTGCTGCACGCCCCGAAGGCCAGTGGCGGCTACGCCACGTTCGACACCGACGACTAACCAGCACCCCGCCATGAGGAACCCAGGAGGAAACACCATGGCTCTTCGCTACGGCGACCAGGTCCGCGTCATCGCCAGCCGCGACTACCCCGCAGCCGTCGGCAAGGTCGGCACGATCGTGGACCCCAACCCCGACCGCGCCGAATGGATCTCCCTGAAGGGGATCAACAGCGGCTTCATGGACGGCCTGTGCGGCTTCCCCAGCTTCCGTGCCGACGAGCTGGAGAGTGCCTGATGGCCAGCCGCCGCTACCAGTTCGACAACCCCCTGCCAGCCCCGCGGCAGGAGCCGCCCCTGCCCGTCTACCAGCCCCAACCGATGCCCGGCCCGGCCGTCTACGAGGACGGTCGGCCGATCGTCGTCCAGCACATCCACCACGCCCCGCCCGACCGCACCGTCCAGCGCGTCGCCCTCGGGGCCGGCGTCGGCGGCGGTGCCGTGGCCGCTGGTGTCTTCCTCGGTCCGCTCCTGATCGCCGCGATCTCCTCCATGGCCATCTCGATCGGGGCGGTCGCCCTGGTCGTGGTCGCCGTCTCCTGGGGCCTGGTCACCGGCGTGAAAGCCCTCGGCGGCCCGGAGGGTGAACAGGCCGCGAAGAACATCGCCAGCGTCGCCAAGGCCCGCCGCAGCCGCGGCTGACGGTTGCCCGATCCGCCCGTCTCGTACGGGCGGTGAGGGGAGCCGGGACAGCCCGGCCCAGACGGGAGCATCCGATGGCATCGCCCGACGAACCCAAGCTGACCGCAGGCGAGAAGGCCAAGGTCACCTGGCTGATCGGCCGGATGGCCAAGCGTGGCCTGGCCGGTGAGCAGGTCTACCAGGGCGACCTGGAACGCAAGGTCGAAGGCGTCCTGGAAGGCGCCCGCAAGCGCCAAGAGCGCGACTCCGCGCAGTGACTTCGCCCCGGGGCGGCCGTCCACGGCCAAGCGACCGGCCGCCCCGGGCCTACCTCCACCCACTTAGGCAGTGACAGGAGCTCCATCATGACCGAACCCGCGGCCGAGCCGATGGGAACCGTCCACAACCTCGACGAACACCGCGCCACCCGCACCACGGCCCCGGCCGTCTCCCTGGCCAAAGACACCACCGCCCCCGACCCGGCGCCCGTTGACGCCGCACCGCCCTCCTCCAGCTCCAGCCGCGCCCGCAGGGCCGTCCGCCGGGCACACGCACTGGCCACGCACGACCGCACCCGCAGCACCGTCGGGTTCGTGGTGCGGCACGGGGGCTACTTCGTCGGCGGCGCCGGGGTCGTTGCCAAGCGGACCTGGGAGGGCCGCACCGTCGCGGTGCATCACCGGATGCGGGCCATGGCCCTGGCCTCCGGGGACCACCTGGCGGCGGCCGAATGGCAGGACCGGGCCGACCGATTCCGCCGGGAACGTCACGAGCGACGGATCGAGCTGGTCCACAAGGTGCCGACGATGGCGAAGTCGGCCGCGATCGGCACGGCCGCCGTCGAAGGCGTCCTGCTGCTGGTCGGTATCTGCATGGCCATCTCGAACCGCGAGCTGCACGACGTGGTCGCACCGACCCTCGCCGCGATCGACGCGGTGCAGGCCCTGTGCTGGTTCATCGGGATCGCGTGGGGCCCGGCTCTCGGGCTGGCGCTGGTGGCCTGCCTCTCCCACCTGTGGCGCGCCGGCCACAAGAACGAGACCGCCCCGGCCTGGGCCCGACCCACCTCCGACACCGTGGACGATGTCCCGATCACCCCGTCGATCGTGGTCAAGGCCCTGTCCGACCTCGGCGTCCCCGCGTTGAAGAAGGCCATCAAGGAGATGGCAGACGGGGCGGCCGGGATGCTCGGGCCGATCCGCCTGGCAGGGTGCGGCATCGAGGTCGACGTCACCTTGCCGTCCGGGGTGTCCACGGAGGAGATCCTCGGCAAGCGCCGCAAGCTCGCCGAGAACCTCAACCGGCACGAACACGAGCTGCACATGACGATCCCTCCAGCGCCCCGCACCGTGCGGATGTGGGTCGCCGACTCCGGAGCACTCGACCAACCAATCGGCCCGTCCCCGCTCGTCATCGACGAAGACCTGACCGCCGACATGCGCAAGGGCCGTGCGCCGTGGGGCCAGGACCTGCGTGGCGACGCGGCCCTGATCTCCCTGTGGCAGCGGCACATGCTCATCACCGGCCTGTCCAACCAGGGCAAGACCGCGAGCCTGCGGGCCCTGGCCCTGTGGCTCGCCTTCGACACGCGGGTGGAGTTCCACCTCGCCGACCTCAAGGGGGTCGGGGACTGGCAGATGTTCTACGGGCTGGCCACGGTGCTCATCCAGGGCCCGACCGATGAGCACGTCATGGAAGCAACCCACATGGTCGAGGGGGGCGTCGAGGAGATGATGCGCCGCATCGACCTGATGCGGGAGCTGACCGCCAAGGGCTGGAGCCAGGACAAGATCATGGCCGACCCGCGGTTCAACCCCCTGGTCCTCATCGTCGACGAGGCGCAGGTCGCCTACGGGTCCGGCGCCGTGGAGACGTTCGTCTCCGACAGCGGGGCGGTCCGCAAGGGGGCGCCCTACGGCGGCTCGAAGGCCGACAGCCGGTACTTCCAGGCCGTGAAGAAGGTCCACGACCAGGGGCGCGCGGTCAACGTCACGATCTGGGAGGGCACGCAGGACCCGACGAACGAGAACCTCCCCAAGCGCTCCCGGGAGGGCAACCACATCCGTGCGTCCCTGGTGCTGGGCACCGAGTCCCAAGCCCGCATGGCCGTGGGCGACTCGGCGGTCGACGCCGGTGCGGCCCCGCACAAGCTGAGGCAGGGCCTGGACAAGGGCACCCTCGTGGTGGCCGGTGACGGGGTCAAACTCGCCCCTGGTCAGCCGTCGGTGACGGTCCGGACCCACTTCATCGACATCGACCCCGCGAAGGAGATCGCAGAGCGTGCAAAAGCACGCCGGGCGGGCGTCGAAACGCAGACCGCCGCAGAACCCGCTGAGGACCTCGACCACCTGGCCAACGTGCTCGACGCGTTGGGCGACGGGAAGCGCGTCCAGACCCAGGAGGTTCTGCGTCGGCTCATCAGCAAGCACCCGAAGGCGTATGGCAGCTGGGAGCTGCACGACCTCACGCGAGTGCTGCGCGAGGCAGGCACTGAGCCGAAGGCGACACGGGCTGACAACGGCAAAACCGGCGTGGTGTGCGTGTCCCGTGCCCGGGTCGAGGCGGCCATCGAGGGACGCGAAGAGGCCGCCGAGCGCGACGCAGGGTAGTCGCAGACTGGTGGAGGCGCGTGGTGGAGGCGCCGGAATCTGATGGAGAACTCCATCAGACGGTCCACCACCCGCCTCCACCGGCCCTGAACTGCGGAAATGCCGCCTTGATAGACCTGATGGACCTGGTGGAGACACTTCTCCGACGGGGCCCCACAAGCCCGGTTTTCAGGCCCGGCGCCCCTCCCCTCCGACCTCCACCATCGGTTACACACGGTGACCCATGTGGTCGGTGCGCCCGATCGTGCCGCCATCAAGCACAGCCCCAACTCGGCAGGCACACGCCCGCCTCACCACCAAGGAGACCCATGTACGAGGACGACGACTTCACCGACTGCGAACTGTGCGTCCCCACCGACGACAGCGACCCCTACCCCTACCCGCACTGCTGCCAGTGCGGCGACACCGGCTACGCCGACCTGCCCGAGTGCACCTGCGAGTAACAGCTAGGAGAGACCCCGTGCGTATGCGTATCCGGCGCACCTACCGCCCCCGACCGGCCCTAATCCTCACCGACACCCCACGCCCCGACTGCTGGGCCTGCAACGGCGACGGCGGCCACACCTGCCACTCCGTCCACCTCGCGACCGGCACATACACCGGCAGCCACTGGGCCCCCTGCCTGTGCTGGGACAACACCCGCCGCTGGCGCCTGCTGCCCCTGCCCCGCGCCCTGCTGCGCACCCCGCCCGGCAGCTACAGCAACGAACCGCCCTTCTAGCCATGGCTAGGGCGGGCCGCCTCACGCCAATGACCGGCCCGCCCTGCTCCACCAGCCCAATCAGACCTGTTGGAGGAATCCAGCATGACCCAACCCGCCCACGTTTCGCGACCTGCCCTAGAGGTCCTGGACGTCGATTTGGCCAGCCTGCCCCTGCTGGCATCAGCCCTGGACGCGGCCGAGCGCAACTGGCCTGTCATCCCTTTGCGGCCCGAAGGCAAGCCTCCCGCTGGCCACAGCGAACAGCGCTGCCCGAAGTCCGGCCGGTGCGCCCACGGACACCTCAAGCCCGAACAGCGCGCCACCACCGACGAAGCCCTCATCCATACCACTTGGGCTCGCGGCCGCTGGAACGTCGGCATCGCTACCGGCCCCGCCGGATTGCTCGTGGTGGACCTCGACGTGCCCAAGCCTGACGGCACCAAGACAGAAGGGGCCCCTTCGGGGGCGACTTCTTGGCAGGCGCTCTGCGAGCGCGCCGGGGACCGTCCGGTGACCCGCCAGGTCCGCACGCCGTCCGGCGGCGAGCACTGGTACTTCACCGCACCGCCCGGTGCTCGGTACGGCTGCACCGTCGGCAAGCTCGGACCGCACATCGACACCCGAGCATGGGGCGGCTACGTCGTCGCTCCCTCCAGCACCACCCCCGAAGGCACCTACACCCTCCTGGACCCCGAAGCCCCCGTCGCCCCGCTCCCGCCATGGCTCGCCGCGCTGCTGCGCGAGCCCTCGCGGCCAGCGCGGCCGGTGTCGGTCCCGCGCAACGGCTCCCGCGCTGCCACCGTCGCGCTGGAGCGGGAGTGCGCGACCGTCATGGGCACCGGTGAAGGGGCCCGAAACCGCACGCTCTACCAGTGCGCGGCGAAGGTGGCACGGTTCGTGGCCTGGGGCGACCTCGCGCCGAGCGTGTTCGAGGAGGCATTCCAAGGGGCGGGAGAGGCAGCCGGTCTACCCGCGGCCGAGTGCGTGGCCACCATCCGATCCGCCCTGAACTGGTCCCTGCACAACGCCAAACCGCGGGAGGCCCTGTGAGCCCCCAGCGCCCCGCCCCCTTGGAATGCACCACCCCAACCCCCAACGGCCCGCAGGCGCCCACACGTCGCCCGCAGGCTACGGCGGTAGGCGGCTCGAAGAACGTCGCCGAAGGCGTCCGAACTGGTTCTAACCCGCGCCGCCCAGACCGGCGTTACCCCATCGCGTGGCTCCACATCGCGGCGCCGCGCGGTGCCACGCCCACGGCCACGTCGAAGTGCCGCTGCGGCTGGGACCGCAGCGCCGTCGGCCAACGCCGCGTGCTGGCCCTGATCGAAGCACACGCCACCCACCGCGACACCTGCCCGCTGCGCACCACCCAGGAAGGGACCGAAGCCGCATGACCGCCACCATCGACGGGGCCGCGCTGCTGGACGAGGTGGAGGCATTCCACCGCCGCTTCAACGCCTTCCCCCACGAAGCCGCCTACGTCGCGGTCGTCCTGTGGGACGCGCACGCGCACCTGCTCGACTGCTTCGAGTCGACTCCGCGGCTGGCCTTCCTGTCTCCTGAGCCGGGGTCCGGAAAGTCCCGGGCTCTGGAGATCGTGGAAACGCTCGTGCCTAACCCGATGGCTGCGGTCGACGCGTCCGCCGCCGCCCTCTTCCGAGCTGTGTCCGGGGGCGATGGCAAGCGGCCCACGATCCTCTTCGACGAGATCGACACCATCTTTGGCCCCAAAGCCGGAGAGAACGAGCAGCTCCGGGGGTTCATCAATGCGGGCCACCGCCGCAATCGGCCGATGTTCCGGTGCGTGGGTGACGGCGCCAACCAGACCGTGCAGGCATTCCAGTCCTACACCGCCGTAGCCGTGGCCGGGCTCGGCTCCCTGCCCGACACCATCCGGGACCGCTCCGTCAACATCCGCATGCGACGCAGGGCCCTCAACGAGAAGGTCGAGCCCTACCGCACCCGCATCCACGAGAAGGAAGGGTTCGCCCTGCGCGACCGGCTCGCCGCATGGGCAGAGCAAGTCACCGATCGCGTCATGGGCGCCTGGCCGGACATGCCCGACGGCGTCACCGACCGACCGGCGGACGTGTGGGAACCCCTGCTCGCCATCGCCGACGCGGCCGGCGGCAACTGGCCCGAGCGGGCACGGGAAGCCTGCGTGACGCTGGTGACCGCGTCCAAGGCCAACGACAAAGGCAGCCTGGGCATCCGGCTGCTGACCGACCTGCGGGACCACGTCATGGTCGGCATCGACCGCCTGCCCACCGTCGCCATCCTCGACCGGCTCAACGCCCTGGACGATGCCCCCTGGGCGGACCTCCACGGCAAGCCGCTCGACAACCGGCGCCTGTCGCGGATGCTCGCGGAGTACATGACGGCCGACAACGAGCCCATCGCTTCCCGCAACATCAAGACCGCCGGGAGCGTCCTCAAGGGCTACTACGCCGCCGATCTAACCGACGCGTGGCAGCGCTACTGCCCCCCACCCCCAGAAAGTCCGCTACCTCCGCTACCCGACACGGAAAACACGGTCTGACCAGCAACAACGGGGTAGCGGCAACCGGCCTCCCGGTCCGCTACCCCGCCGCTACCCATCCGCTACCGCTACCCCTTCCCGCTACCTCGCGCAGGCCCCTGACCTGCGCGGTAGCGGAGGTAGCGGAAGTAGCGGACTTCCCGGAAGGGGCGGGAGCCCCGCCCTTCCTCTCGCCGTGCAACGAAGGAGCATCGCGCGAATGGATACGGCTCAACTCGCTGAAGTCGTCGACACGACACTCGTGTTGCTGAGGGTGGAAGAAGCTGCTCGCCGCCTCCAGGTCGGTCGCACCGTCTGCTACCGGCTCATCAATTCCGGAGAGCTGGAATCCCTGATGGTCGGCGGACTCCGGCGCGTCCCCGCCGACGCGCCGGCCGCCTACCTCGCCCGCCGCCGCGCCGAGCAGCACGCGGCCTGACCGACTCATCACCGGAGCGCCGCCCCGCCGCGGGGCGGCGCTCCGACGTTTCCACTCCCCAACCTGAAGGAGCCCCGCCCATGGCGGACGACAAGAAGCGCACCCGGCGAGCGAACGGTGAATCCTCCATCTACCTGGGCAAGGACGGGAAGTGGCACGGCCGCGTTACCGTCGGAGTGCGGGACGACGGCAAGCCCGACCGCCGCCATGTCGAGCGCAAGACCCGAACCGAGGTGGTGAAGGCCGTCCGTGAACTGGAACGGGAACGCGACGCCAAGACCATCCGCAAGGCCGGTCGACCCTGGACGGTCAAGACGTGGCTGACGCACTGGGTCGAGAGCATCGCGCCGCTCGCCGTCAACGAGAACACGATGGTCGGCTACGGCGTAGCCGTGCGGAAGCACTTGATTCCGGCGCTTGGCGCCCACCGGCTCGACAAGCTCAAGCCGGAGCACATCGAGCACTTCTACGGGCGCATGAAGATCGACGGCCGCAAGGCCGGGACCATCCACCAGATCCATCGAACGTTCCGTACCGCGCTCAACGAGGCGGTACGGCGTGGTCACCTCGGACGGAATCCCGTCCAGCTCGCTAAGGCGCCCCGGGTGAGCGAAGAGGAGGTGGAGCCGTACACCGTCGAGGAGGTGCAGCGGCTGTTGCGTGCGGCGGACTGCCGCCGGAACTCTGCGCGTTGGGCCGTGGCGCTCGCCCTCGGACTCCGGCAGGGCGAAGCGCTCGGACTCAAGTGGGCGGACGTGAACCTTGAGCGTGGGGTGCTGATGGTCCGTCGGAGCCGTCGCCGGCCGCGTTACGCCCACGGGTGCAGCGACACCTGCGGCAAGAAGGCCGGGTACTGCCCGCAGCGTCAGCGGACCAACCCGGAGACTGCCGACACGAAATCCCGTGCGGGACGCCGAGCGGTCGGACTGCCCGCACAGCTTGTGGACCTGCTCCGGACGCACCAGACCAAGCAGCAGGCCGAACGCGTAGCGGCCGGGGACGACTGGTCGGAAGAGGGCTGGCTCTTCGCGACGCTGACCGGCCGGGGCACGTCACCCCGCACGGACTACGACGATTGGAAGGAGTTGCTCAGCGCTGCGAAGGTGCGGGACGGCCGGCTGCACGACGCCCGGCACACCGCCGCGACGGTCCTGCTGATCCTCGGAGTCTCTGAACGGGCCGTCATGGGGCTCATGGGATGGTCCACCACGGCCATGGCCGCGCGATACCAGCACATGGTCGATTCGGTCCGCAGCGAGGTTGCCCGTCAGGTCGATGGGCTCATCTGGAAGCCGGCCGAAGACGGACCGGATGACGATGATGACGGGCTTGCTGGAGCGCTCGTACCGGCCAACTGAGACGGGAACTGAGACGGAAAGAGATGAGGCGCCCGATCCATAGGACCGGGCGCCTCATCTACCTGCGGTAGCGGAGGGATTTGAACCCTCGGTGACTTGCGCCACACTCGCTTTCGAGGCGAGCTCCTTCGGCCGCTCGGACACGCTACCGAGAGAGAGCTTAGCCCAAAGGCCCCGTGCGCCGAAATCGGATTGCCGGGCGCGTGCGGGTCAGCGGTCGCGGAAGAAGGCGGTGAGCAGGGCGGCGCAGTCGGTTTCCAGGACGCCGGTGATGACCTCGGGGCGGTGGTTGAGGCGGCGGTCGCGGACCACGTCCCAGAGGGAGCCGACGGCGCCGGCCTTGGCGTCGCGGGCGCCGTAGACGACCCGGTCGACGCGGGAGAGGACGATCGCGCCGGCGCACATCGTGCAGGGTTCGAGGGTGACGAGGAGGGTGCAGCCGGTGAGCCGCCATTCCCCGAGGGCGCGAGCGGCGGCACGGAGGGCGAGGACTTCGGCGTGGGCGGTGGGGTCGCCGGTGGCCTCGCGTTCGTTGTGGCCGGTGCCCAGGACCGTGCCGTCGGCGGACAGCACGACGGCGCCCACCGGGACGTCACCGGTCCCGGGGGCGCGGGCGGCCTCCGCCAGCGCCCGGCGCATCGGCCCGGTCCAGGGGTCGCGCAGCGGGTCGGGCGTGGGGGAGGGGAGGGAGGCGGACGGGGGGACGGTCATGTCCCCAGTGTCGGGGACGGGGCGGTGAGGTGAGGCCGGGCCCGGGGTGTGTGGGCCCGGCGGGGTCAGCGGACGGCTTCCAGGAGTTCGGAGCAGCCCAGGGCGTCGGCGATCTCGCCGAGGGCGTCGCCGTCGAGGGCCAGCAGTTCCCGCTCGCTGACGCCGACGTCCTCCAGGAGTTTGGGGTCGCCGAGCGGGCCGCGGGCCACCGGTGCCTCGTCGGTCTCCGCGCTCTCGGGGTCCTCGTCCTCCCTTTCCGGTTCGCCGTCCTCGGTGCCGTCCAGGTCGAGGAGGTCGAGGTCGTCCTCGTCGCTGTCGTCGCGGCCGAGGAGTTCGTCGGTCAGCATCGCGCCGTACGAGCTCCTGGCGGCCATCGCGGCGTTGGAGACGAAGACCCTCGGGTCGTCCTCGCCGTCGACCCGGACGACGCCGAACCAGGCGTCCTCCTGCTCGATGAGGATCACTACCGTGTCGTCGATCGCTGCCGCTCGGGCCAGGTCGGCCAGATCGGTCAGCCTTTCCACATTGTCGAGCTCCGTATCGCTCGCTTCCCACCCGTCTTCGGTGCGCGCGAGCAGTGCGGCGAAATACACCGTGACTCTCCCACTGGTCAGGGGCGTGCCGGGCCGGGCGGGGCGGGGCTGCACGCCGCTGCTTCCCGCCCCTTCGGAATCGTGGCAGAAACATCGCGTCTGCGCGGTGTCTTCGACGCTGCGTCGTGCGGACGTTGTGAGAGATGTCGCTCACGTGCCGGAGCGTGGGCGGCGCACGGCGGGCGCCGGGGCCTTACGGCTCGGTTAATGTCGATGTCATGCGGATCCACGTCGTCGACCACCCGCTGGTGGCGCACAAACTCACCACTCTGCGCGACAAGCGCACCGACTCCCCGACTTTCCGGCGGCTCGCCGACGAGCTGGTCACCCTGCTCGCCTACGAGGCCACCCGTGATGTGCGCACCGAGCAGGTCGACATCGAGACGCCGGTGACGGCGACCACCGGCGTGCGGCTGTCGCACCCCCGTCCCCTGGTCGTGCCGATCCTGCGGGCCGGGCTGGGCATGCTGGACGGCATGGTCCGGCTGCTGCCCACCGCCGAGGTCGGCTTCATGGGCATGGTGCGCAACGAGGAGACGTACGAGGCGCACACGTACGCCACGCGGATGCCCGACGACCTGTCGGGGCGGCAGGTGTACGTCGTCGACCCGATGCTGGCCACCGGCGGCACGCTGGTCGCGGCGATCAAGGAACTGATCAAGCGCGGTGCGGACGACGTCACCGCGATCTGCCTGCTGGCCGCGCCCGAGGGCGTCGAGGTCATGGAGCGCGAACTGGCCGGTACGCCGGTGACGGTGGTCACCGCCGCCGTCGACGAGATGCTGAACGAGGACCGCTACATCGTGCCGGGCCTGGGCGACGCGGGCGACCGGATGTACGGCACGGCCGGCTGAGCCAGAGGTGCCCGGGGCGGGAGCGCCCCGGTTGGTACCGGTGGACCGCGGGGCCCGCACCACGACGTGGTGCGGGCCCCGCGGCGCTCAGCACTTCGCGGGGACCGGCGCCGAGGCCGGGCGGGACAGCAGGGCCAGGGCCTTGGCGGCTTCCTGCGGGGCGGTGAGCTCCTGGAAGGCGCCGCCGATGACCAGGTCGAGGTCGGCGCCCTTGCGGTCGTCGGTCTTCAGCTGGGCGCCGGCGAGCTGGGTGGCCAGGACCTTCAGCGGGCCGGCGGTGGCGGCCTTGGGGCCGAGCAGTATCCCCGTGCCGGGCACCTTCTTGTCGTAGGCGGCCGGGGCGTTGCCGACCTTCCCGATCTTGAAGCCGCGTTTCTGGAGTTCGTCGGCGGTGCGCTTGGCGAGGCCGGAGCGCGGGGTGGCGTTGTAGACGTTGATGGTCAGGGACGCCGGGGCGGGCGGCTTGGCGGCCGGCGGGGTGGCCTTGGCGTGGTCGGCCGCGGCGCTGTCCGGGCAATGTCTCGTGTCCTGCGCGGCCTGGGCCGTACTGCCCTGGCCGCCGAAGACGTCGATGAGCTGCAGAGTTCCCCAGCCGACCAGCCCGAGGACACAGGCGCCGGTCACGATGCCGAGGATGATGCGGCGACGGTGGCGGGGGCGGCGCATCCGCGGGTACCTGCCGCCTGTGATGCGGTACTTACCGCCCATTCCCGGAGGCGTCAGCATGCTCATGGCCGCAGCGTAGTGCCGGGCGTGTGCCGTGCCTACTAGATGATCAGTGCGTTGTGTGAGGGAAACCCGAGTGGGCCAATTCGGGTGGCGCCTGCGCCGTGTCGGTGGTTCGGGCGGCGTCCGGTCGTCAGTTGTCGAGTTCGAGCACGCGGGCGTGGAGCACCTGGCGCTGCTGGAGGGCCGCGCGGACCGCGCGGTGCAGGCCGTCCTCCAGATAGAGGTCGCCCTCCCACTTGACGACGTGGGCGAAGAGGTCGCCGTAGAACGTGGAGTCCTCGGCGAGCAGCGTTTCGAGGTCGAGCTGCTGCTTGGTGGTCACCAACTGGTCGAGGCGTACCGGGCGCGGGGCGACGTCCGCCCACTGGCGGGTGCTCTCCCGGCCGTGGTCGGGGTACGGCCGCCCATTTCCGATGCGCTTGAAGATCACACGGAAAGCCTACCGGGCCGGGGGCACCGGGCGCAGCCAGGAAGCGGCGGAGCAAAGGCGATCAATAGCGGCAAAGTTGGATCATTGGTGGGTGATGAGCTGGCTGATACGGCACGAACGGGCTATCGCTCGTCCGTCCGCCCGCGTCGACCGCACGGTGCCCCGAGGGGTGGCCGGATCACCACGTCCCGGTGGGCGCCGGGCCTGGCGTCCAGTACGTGACCGCGGCGGTGTCCGGGTCCACTCGGACCGGGGCGCGGCCGTCCACGCCGACCTGGGCGGGGGTGGTGCGCGCGGCCAGGGCGACGCCGAATTGGGACGCCTTTTCGGCCGTGCTGCGCGGTGCGCTCCGGCCACCCGATCCGCCGGGCGTGGCGGCGGTGATCACCTCGGCGTGGGCGGTGCCGTCGGGCGGCAGCGTGACGGGGGTGCGCGGTCGGCCGTCCGGGAGGGGCGGGAGGGGGCCGGGGTGGTGGTCGCCGAAGTGCAGCAGGGGGTAGGGCTGGGCGGCGAAGGTGCAGGTCCGGTCGGAGATGTTGGTGACGGTGAGCAGCATGCGGCGGGCCCGGTGCGGCTCCGCGACGGCGTGGAAGCGCAGCATGTCGGGTGTGCAGCCGTCCCGGTCGCCGCGGTCGGTCGAGGGGGCCGGGGCGTGGGAGACGGCGCGGGTGGCGGCGTCGGCCCGGTAGCCGGTGCCGTCCTGGCAGGCGGCGAGCGGGAGGGCGGTCGCGGCGGCCAGGGCGACGGCGGCGAGGGTTCGGGCGCGGCGGGCGGTGCTGGTGCACCGGGGCGGGGCCGGCGTCGGGGGTGCGGGCCGGAAGGGCATGGGCACGATTCTCGGGCAGGGGGGTACGGGACGGGCAAGGGCCGGTCAGCGAACGCTGGGCGTCGCTTTCCCCATGGGCGGGGGTGAGGCGGACGAGGAGGGGGAGGGGGTGGCGCTGTGCGCCGCGCGGCCGGTGGGAGTGCCGGACGGCCGGTTGGTGGGGACGGGCGGGGTGGGGCTGTGCGGCGGGCGGCCGGAGGGGCGGCCCGGAGAGGTGGGGACGGGGCTGCGGCCGGGTTCCGTGGACCGGCCCGGGGCGGACGGGGACGGGGACGGGGACGGCGTGGTGCCGCGCGGGCTCGGCGGGGCCGGGCTCGGCGGGGCGGCCGGTTGCGGCGGGGCCGGGGGCCGGTCGGGGGCGGTGGCGAGGTGTGCGGCGAGGGCGACGACGGCGGCGGTCGCCGCGGCGGCCAGCGGGAGGGCGAGGCGGCGCGGGGAGAGGCGGGTGAGGAAGGCCGGGCGGGGGCGGCGGCGGGGGCGCAGGTGTGGGCCGGGGGGCGCCGCCGGGCGGAGGTCGTGGACGCCGATGGCGTCGGCGCGGGCCGTGAAGGCGCGGCGCAGCCGGTCCTCGACGGGGCGTTGCGCGCAGGTGTCCCGGGGGGCGGTGTCGCGGGTACTCAAGACCGTTCCTCCAGGATCTTTTCCAGGGCGTCCAGGGCGCGGCTGGCCAGGGACTTCACCGCGCCGCGGCTGATGCCCAGGGTCGCCGCGATCTCCGCTTCGGTGAGGTCGCCCCAGTAGCGCAGGACCAGCACCTCGCGGCGGCGGGCGGTGAGCCCGCCGAGCGCGGCGAAGACCTCGCGGTGCTCCTCGTCGAGGACCACCCGCTCCTCGGCGGAGGGCGCGTCGGCCTCGTGCGGCGGGGTGTAGTCGCGGGCGGTACGGCGGCGGCGCAGTACCGAGCGGGCGGCGTTGACCACTGCGGTGCGGAGGTAGGCGAGGGCGTTGTCGACCTCGCCGAGCTGTTCGCCGTGGCGTTTGTAGAGGGCGGCGAACGCGTCCTGGACGACGTCCTCGGCGGTGGCGCGGTCGTCGACGAGGAGGACGGCCAGCCGGACCATTTTCAGCCGGTGGGCGTGGTAGAGCTCGGTGATGGTGGGGCGGGACGGTTCCGGGGGCGGCGCGCCGTCCTGTTCGTACGCCAACTGCCGGGTGGAGAGCGGTAGTTGGTGGACGGATGTGGAGTGGTGGGGCGGCGACTCGCGGCGGATGGCGCGCAGCAGGCGGTGCCAGGCGGCGCGCCGGAGCCCCGACAGGGCGAACCCTGTCGGGGCCGGGTGCGGGGCGTAGTGGGCCATCGTTCCCTCGGGCGTACCCGGTCGGGGTCAGGCGCGGTTGCGGCGGACGGCGTAGAGCGCGCCGCCGCCCGCGGCGATCAGGACGGCCGCGCCGGCGCCCAGCGCGAGGGTGGTCCCGGAGGAGGCACCGGTCTTGGCGAGCTGCTTGTCGTCACCGCCGGCCCGGGTCGGTGCGGGGCGGCTGCCGGGGTGGCTGGGGACGGGCGAGGGGGTGGCGCTGTGGCCGGGCGGCTGGGTGGGGACCGGCGAGGGGGTGCCGCTGTGACCCGGGGGGTAGGTGGGGACCGGCGAGGGGCTGCCGCTGTGGCCGGGCGGCTGGGTGGGGACGGGCGACGGGGTGGCGCTGTGGCCCGGGGGACGGGTGGGGACGGGTGAGGGGCTGGCGCTGGAGGCCGGGCCCGAGGCGAGTGCGGACGCGGGGGCGGCGTAGGCGGTGCCGGTCGTCGAGACGGCGGTGAGCGCTATCGCGGCCAGCAGGCCAGCACCGGCCGAACGGCGCAGCCGGTGGCCGGCGGTACGAGAGGTGTGAGCGGTACGGGACGGGTTCACGGTCGGCTGCTCCAGTTCGTCGACGGTGGCGCCCTAAGGCGCCCTCACCCGAGACGACGTGCGGCCGGGGACGGGGTTGCCGCCCGGGCCGAAAAACTTTTCGCGGGCCGGCAGCGCTTCCGTGACCGTACCCCGTGACCCCGTGCGGTGGCCGCGGCCCCGCACGGGGTGTGGGGTGCCGCGGCCGCCGCCCCGCGCGGCTATCCGACCGCCGCGGGCGAGGGGGCCGGCCCGGTCCTGGCCCCGGGCTCGGGCTCGTCCTCGGGCCCGGGCTCGTGTGCGCAGGCGTCGTCGGTGCCGTGCACCGCCCAGGCCGGGAACGGGTCGTCGTCCGTGGTGGGTACCGGCTCGTCGGGGGCGAGGAGGCAGCCGGCCAGTGCGGCGTGCAGGGGCTCCGGGCGCAGGTCGGTGCCGATGAAGACGAGTTCCTGGCCGGACGGGCCGAGCGGTTCGGCCAGGTCGCCGGTCGCGTCCGCCCCGGTCGGCTCGAAGCGGGCGATCGCACCGGCCTGGGACCACAGGCCGGTGATGCCGGGCCGGGTGGCGAGGCGGAAGAAGCCCTTGGAGCGGAGGACGTCGCCGTAGTCGCCGCTGTCCATCCGCGTGGTGACGAACTGCCAGAGGCGGCCCGGGTGGAAGGGGCGGTCGGCCCGGAAGACCGTGCTGGAGATGCCGTACTCCTCGGTCTCGGGGACGTGGTCGCCGTTGAGTTCGCGCACCCAGCCGGGCGCCTGTTGGGCGCGTTCGAGGTCGAAGCGGCCGGTGTTCAGGACCTCGGCGAGCGGGACCCGGCCGTGCCGGGCGGGGACGATCCGGGCGGCCG
Organism: Streptomyces sp. NPDC058000; assembly: GCF_042886435.1. NCBI lineage: Bacteria > Bacillati > Actinomycetota > Actinomycetes > Kitasatosporales > Streptomycetaceae > Streptomyces > Streptomyces sp. NPDC058000. Next base: position 194,049 of record NZ_JBHVQS010000001.1, on the reverse strand, counting down.
GATTGAGCCGGGCGAGGGTGGCGCCGAGGCGGTCCGCGGTGGCCGGATCGACCAGGTCGGTCTTGTTGAGGACGAGGACGTCGGCGAACTCGATCTGGTCCATCAGGAGGTCGCTGACGGTGCGTTCGTCGTCCTCGTACTGGTCCAGGTCGCGCTCGACCAGGGCGTCGCCGCGGGCGAGTTCGGGTAGGAAGTTGGCCGCGTCGACGACCGTGACCATGGTGTCCAGGCGCGCCAGATCGCCCAGGGTGGCGCCGTCGTCGCGCGGGAAGGCGAAGGTCGCGGCAACCGGCATCGGTTCGGAGATTCCGCTGGATTCGATCAGCAGGTGGTCGAAGCGGCCGGCCCGGGCCAGCCGGTCGACCTCCGCCAGCAGGTCGTCGCGCAGGGTGCAGCAGATGCAGCCATTGGTCATCTCGACCAGGCGTTCCTCGGTGCGGGAGAGCGCCGCGTCGCCGCCGCGGACCAGGGCGGCGTCGATGTTGACCTCGCTCATGTCGTTGACGATGACCGCGACCCGCAGGCCCTCCCGGTTGGTCAGGACGTGGTTGAGCAGGGTGGTCTTGCCCGCGCCGAGGAAGCCGGAGAGCACGGTGACGGGCAGCCGGGGGTGCGGCACGGCCGGTCAGCCCTTCGGGTCGATCAGGCCGAGCTGGTACGCCTTCACCAGGCGCTGGGGGACCTGGTACACGGAGCCGTCGACGGTGATCGGCACCAGCTGGGGGGTGCTGGCCTTCCACTGGGCGCGGCGGTGGCGGGTGTTGCTGCGGGAGAGCTTGCGCTTGGGTACGGCCATGGTGGTGGGCCTCCGGGGAGCGGGTGGGTACCGGTCGGGAAGGAGGCTATATGGAAATGGGTACCATTTCCAAGTAGAGTGTCGGTGCAGTGCCAGGGGTCACGGCACGCAAAACGCCCGGGGCAGCCAGTGGGGGCGGCCCCGGGCGCTCACGTGCCCGGATTCGACGGGTCGGCGCGACCGTCGGTGCGGCGGGTCGGCGCAACGGCTCAGACGGTCGGTGCGGCGGATCGGTGCGGCGGCTCAGACGGTCGGCGCGACGGATCGGCGCGACGGCTCCGACGGTCGGTGCTGCGGCTCAGATCGTCGACGTGTCGATCACGAAGCGGTAGCGGACGTCGCTCGCCAGCACCCGCTCGTACGCCTCGTTGATCCGGTCCGCGCTGATCACCTCGATGTCCGAGGCCAGGCCGTGCTCGGCGCAGAAGTCGAGCATCTCCTGGGTCTCCGCGATGCCGCCGATCAGCGAACCGGCGATCGACCGGCGGCCGCCGATCAGCGCGAACGGCGCGATGGGCAGCGGCTGCTCGGGGACGCCGAGCTGGACCAGGGTGCCGTTGGTGCGCAGCAGGCCGAGGTAGGCGCCCATGTCCAGGTTGGCCGAGACGGTGTTGACGATCAGGTCGAAGGTGCCGGCCAGCGCCTCGAAGGTGGCCGGGTCACTGGTCGCGTAGTAGTGGTCGGCACCGAGCCGCAGGCCGTCGTCCTTCTTGCGGAGCGACTGGCTCAGGACGGTGACCTCCGCGCCCATCGCGTGCGCGATCTTGACGCCCATGTGGCCCAGGCCGCCCAGGCCGACCACGGCGACCTTCTTGCCGGGGCCCGCCTGCCAGTGGGCGAGCGGGGAGTAGAGGGTGATGCCGGCGCACAGCAGCGGGGCCGCGGCGTCCAGCGGGAGCGCGTCGGGGATGCGCAGCGCGTAGTTCTCGTCGACGACCAGCTGGGTGGCGTAGCCGCCGTAGGTGGCCTCGCCGTTGCGGTCGGTGTCGTTGTACGTGTTGACGGTGCCGAGCTCGCCGGTGCAGTACTGCTCCAGGCCGGCCCGGCAGTTCTCGCAGGTGCGGCAGGAGTCGACGAAGCAGCCGACGCCGACCCGGTCGCCCACCTGGTAGCGGGTGACCTCGGGGCCGGTCGCGGCGACCACGCCGGCTATCTCGTGGCCGGGGACGATCGGGAAGTTCCCGCCGTCGCCCCACTCGGCGCGCACGGTGTGGATGTCGGAGTGGCAGATGCCGGCGAACTTGATGTCGATCAGGATGTCGTGGGCACCCAGCTCGCGGCGCGGGATGGTGGTCCGCTCCAGCGGTGCCTTCGGTGCGGATGCGGCATACGCGGCGACAGAGGTGTGCGTCATGCCACCGAGAATGCGTCCTTCCGCATGCCCTAACCAGTGCACTCTTGAACATATGAATGGTGTGCCTACTACTGACGGAACCACCTTGGGGGGCGGCGGACCCGAAGGGCCCGGTGGTGCGGCGGGCCGGCCGGGGCCCGCCGGTGAGCTGGGTGTCGACCGGCGCACCGAGCTGAGCGAGTTCCTGCGCTCGCGGCGGGCCCGACTGCGGCCCGGGGACGTCGGGCTGCCGGAGCGCGGCGGTCACCGCCGGGTGCCGGGGCTGCGCCGCGAAGAGCTGGCGCAGCTGGCCGGGGTGAGCGTGGCGTATTACATCAGGCTGGAGCAGGGGCATGGACCGAACGTCTCGGATGCCGTACTGGACGCGCTCGGCTCCGCGCTCCGGCTGACCCCGGCCGAGCGCGACCACCTCCGGCACCTGGTCCGCCCGGTCTCCCGGCGGGTCCGGTCCGCCCGCCGGCCGCAACGGGTCGGGCCGGCGTGCCGGCAGTTGCTGGACGCGCTGGAGCTGGTCCCGGCGTTCGTGGTGGGGCGGCGGCTGGACATCATCGGCTGGAACCGGCTCGGCTGCGCCCTGTTCGGGGACTTCCCGGCGATGCCCCCGGAGCGGCGCAACATGGCCCGGCAGGTGTTCCTGGACCCGGCGGCCCGCGCGCTCTACGTGAACTGGGAGGGCAAGGCGGAGGTGATGGTCGGGCTGCTCCGCCGCGAGCTGGGGCGGATGCCGGACGATCCCGCGCTGACCGGACTGATCACCGAACTGGCCGGGCAGAGCGAGGAGTTCCGGAGGCTGTGGGCCCGGCACGACGTCAAGGACAAGGGCTTCGGCGTGAAGCAGTTGCACCACCCGCTGGTGGGCCCGCTGACGCTGTCCTACGAGTCGCTGGTGGTGGCGGCCGACCCGGAGCAGATGCTGGTCACCCACCACGCCGCGCCGGGCTCGCCGTCCGAGGCGGCGCTGCGGAGGCTGGCGGCGAGCGTGGTGGCGTAGGAGCCGGTGGCGGCCCCACGGTTGGCCCGTTGGCCAACCGGCCAACCGGCCAACCGGCCAACCGGCCAGCCGGTCAGCGGGCCAGGCGGTCAGTCGGTCACCATGATGGCGGCGGCGGGGCAGATGGCCGCCGCCTCGCGGACCGCGTCGTGCAGCGCGGCGGGCGGTTCGGGGTCGAGGACGACCACGATGCCGTCCTCCTCCCGCTGGTCGAAGACGTCCGGTGCGGCGAGGACGCAGCTACCGGCGCCGCAGCACTTCTCCTGGTCGGCGTGGATGCGCATGGTGCTCCCAAGTGGTGGGTGGTGGGCGGTGGTCGGGGTGGCGTGAGGGGTCCGGGTCACCAGGCGATCGGCAGGGAGTGGACCCCGTAGATCGCCATGTCGCCGCGGAACGGGATCTCCTCGTGGGGGACGGCCAGCCGCAGGGTCGGCAGGCGGCGGATCAGGGTTTCCACGGCGATCTGGAGCTCCACCCTGGCCAGCGGCTGTCCCAGGCACTGGTGGACGCCGAAGCCGAAGGCGACGTGGCGGCGGGCGTCCCGGGCCACGTCGAGGGCGTCGCCGTCGGGGAAGACCTCGGCGTCCCGGTTGGCGGAACTGAGCATGCACAGGACGCCCTCGCCGGCGCGGATGGTGCGGCCGCCGACGACGACGTCCTCGGTGGCGACCCGAGGGGTGCCGTTGTGCACGATCGTCAGGTAGCGCAGCAGCTCCTCGACGGCGCCCTTGATGAGCGCGGGTTCGGCACGCAGCCGGGCGAGTTGGTCGGGGTTGCGGAGCAGGGCGAGGGTGGACAGGGCGGTCATGTTGGCGGTCGTCTCGTGGCCGGCGACCAGCAGCAGGCGTCCCATGGTGGCGATGTCGGTGTCGTCGAGTTCGCCGCGGGCGGCCAGGCGGCTGACGATGGCGTCGTCCGGCTTCTCCCGCTTGGCCCGGGCGAGTCGGACGAGGTACTCCAGCAACTCGTCCTGGGCGGCCCGGGTTTCCTCGGGCGTGGAACGCAGGGTGAGCAGGATCCGGCTCCGCTCCTGGAAGAACTCGTGGTCCTCGTAGGGGACGCCGAGCAGCAGGCAGATCACCAGGGACGGCAGCGGCAGCGCGAAGTCGGTGACCAGGTCGGCGGAGGTGCGGCCGGCGGTCATCTGGTCGAGCAGGTCGTCGGCGAGGCGTTGCACCTCGGGGCGCATCGCCTCGACCTTCTTGACCACGAAATCGGCGGTGAGCATCCGGCGCAGCCGGGCGTGCTCCGGGTCGTCCATGCGGAGGAAGGTCCGGTTGGCGCCGATGGCCTCGCGGTTGCCGGCGGTGAGGAAGGGGAAGCCGGGGCGGTGGGCGTCGGCGCTGAAGCGCGGGTCGCCGAGCACCGCCCGGACGTTCTGATAGCCCGTCACCAGCCAGCAGGGGGAGCCGTCCCAGAGGGTCGCCCGGGTGACCGGTTCGGCGCGCGCCGCGTCGGTGATGGCGGGGGCGGGGTCGAACGGGCAGCCGGGGGCGCGGCTGGCCGGGACGGTGAGGGGCTCGGGGGGAGCGGTGCGTTCTGCGGTCGTCATGCGGCCGGTCCTTCCGCGTGAGAGTTAATTACCTAACTTAGGTAATTAAGTTGTGGCCACGCTAACGCAGGCCCGGTGGGGGAGGGAAGGACGGATCACGGCAGGCCCGAGGTTGGCTCAAACTGCATGGCGGAGGGAGGGGCGGGCGGACGGAGCGCGGACCGGCGGACGGAGGAACGGGCGGGTGCGGGACGGTCCGTGGAGCGATCCGAGGGCGGTCCGTAAGCGGATCCGTAGGCGGTCCGTAGGGCGATGCGGTGGCGGGTCTGGCGGCGGGGTCCGGTGGCGGCCGGATCCTGGTACGGAACGCGGCGGATCCGGGAACCGGTGCCCGCTACAGTGCCCCCATGCCGGACCCCGCGCCCCACCAGGACTCCACCGCCGCACTGCAAGGCGTGCTGGCCACGCTGTCCTACCTGCTCACCCGCTCGCGGGCGCACGAGCGCCACGCGAGCCAGGCGGGCATCACGGCCGGCCGCTCCGACCTCTATCTGTTGATGGCGCTGGAGGACAGCGGAGGCGTCAGCCGGGTCGGTGACCTGGCGGCGCAGCTGATGGTCGAGCCGCCGCACGTCACCCGGCAGATCAGCCAGTTGGAGGCGCAGGACCTGGTCGAGCGCACCCCGGACGAGATGGACCGGCGGGCCCGTCGGATCGCGATCACGCCGCACGGCAAGGCCGTCCTGGAGAGCTTCAAGGCGGCCAGACTGGCCGGATTGCGTCAGGCCCTCGGCGATTTCGACGACGCCGATCTGGACACCACGAAGGCGGTGCTGGACCGCCTCGTGGACTACGTCCGCGACCAGCACACAGAGGAGCCGCGGCCCCGGGGGCGCGGGGCGTAGCACCCGCGCCCGGAGGCGAGCCGGGTGGCGGCCCGCCCCTGGGCGGTGACCGGTAGTGCCGGTGCCGGGCGGTGACCGGTAGTGCCACCCCCGGCGTGCGGGCTACTTCCTCGTCCTCGTCCTGATTACTCGATCTCGACGCGGCCGCCGTGGGCGGTGCCGGTACCGGTGGCCCCGTTCTGGGCGGTGGTGCCGCCGGACGCAGCGGGGGTGCCGAGGTTGCGGCGGACCGAGTCGAGGATGGTCAGGCCCTGGCCGACCAGGCCGGCGGCGATCTCGCCCAGGCCGTCGGTGCCGTTGAGGACGTTGACGTTGGCGTTGGCCAGGCCCGCGGAGGCTTCCTTGACGATCTGCGGGAGCTGGTCGATGAGCATCCGGTCCAGGGCGACCCGGTCGTGCGAGGCGGCGGCCTCGGCCTGGATCTTCATCCGCTCGGCCTCGGCCAGAGCCAGCAGCCGGATGCGCTCGGCCTCCGCCTCGGCGGGCTTGACGACCTCGGCGACCAGTTCCTGCTGGCGCAGCTTGGCCGCGCGCTCGGCGAGTTCGGTCTGGGCGGCCATCACCTCCTGTTGGGCGTGGGCCTGGGCCAGCGGGCCGGCCTGCGCGGCACGGGCCTGGGCGCGGTCCACCTCGGCGTTGTACTCGGCCTGGACCACGGCGGTCTGCCGTTGGTACTCGGCCTGGTTGCGTGCCGCCTCCTGCTGCGCCTCGACCGACGCCTGGGTGGCCTGGGCCTGGGCGATCTGGGCCTGGCGCTGGATGGCGGCCTTGTGCGGGGCGGACATCGCCGCGATGTAGCCGGTGTCGCCGTCGTCGATCGACTGGATCTGCAACGAGTCGACGGTCAGGCCGATCTTGGCCATTTCGGTCTTGGACGTCTCCAGGACCTCGGTGGCCAGCTTCTGCCGTTCGGTGACGATCTCCTCGACCGTCATCGAACCGATGATGGAACGCAGATGGCCGGCGAAGATCCGGCCGGTCAGGACCGCCATCTGGTCCTGGTCGGACAGGAAGCGCTGGCCGGCATTGACGATGCTCTCGGTGTCGTTGCCGACCTTGAACGCGATCACGGCGCGCACCGTGAGGCCGATGCCCTGCCGGGTCACGCACTTCTCGGCGACCTCGGCCTCGCACATCGCCAGGGTCAGGAAGCGGCACTTGCGGAAGACCGGCAGCACGAACTTGCCGTGGCCGGTCACCACCCGGAAGGGCGCCCCGCCCTGTCCTCGCCTGCCACCGGAGATCAGCATGGCTTGATCAGGGGCAGGAACGCGGTAACCGAACATCACTTGTCTCCTCCACCAGCGTCGCCGGGATCACCGGCCGACGCGTCCAACGGATCGGCCCACTCCATGACGTTGACCTGGCGATTGCCACGGGACTCGATCACGAGCACGGTCGCCCCCACAGGCAGGGGCTCGGGGGACCAGGCGAGGAACGTCTCGGAGCCACCCCGGATCCGCACCAGAACCTCACCGGGTCCGGCAGCTCCACGTGTGCCGATCAGCAGCACTCCGGTACAGCCGATTACGGCTTCATCCCGGGCCATCGATCGCTGCCCTCCCCCGTTCGTTCTTGGATTCCGACCATAGCGCTCCGGCGTGCGGCGGCCTATGGCGGGAGGGCGGCGAGTTGGTGCGCCGTTGAGGTGGTGCGACGAGGAGGCCGGGCGGGGTGCTCCCGGAGCGGTCGGGCGGTGCGCCGGCGCCGGCCCTCAGCCGCGGTGGGCCGCCGGGTCGGGGAGCAGCGGGAGCAGCAGCGAGACCAGCGCGGCGAGGGCTGCGTTGGCGGTGAGGGCCCAGGTCAGCGCGTGGCCGTAGGCGGCGACGTCCTGGTGTCCGGCGGGGCCGAGAGCGCCGTAGAAGAGGACGCCGATGACGGCCACGCCGACCGCGCCGCCCACCTGCTGGCCCGTGGAGAGGACGCCCGAGGCCGTGCCGGTCTCCTCGGGGCGGACGCCGGCGAGGACCGCGCTCAGCAGCGGGGTGACCAGCAGGCCGTTGCCGGCACCGACCAGGGCCAGGGTCGGGAGCAGCCGCCAGGCGGTCAGTTCGGGTCCGGTCGTGGCGGTCACCGCGACGGTGCTGCCGAAGCCGAGGAGAGTGATCAGGGAGCCCGCCTGGAGGACCCGCCGTCCGAAGCGGGCCAGCCGCCCGGCGAGCAGGCCGGCGGCGAAGAAGACCACCGCGAACGGCAGGTAGGACAGCCCGGCGCCGAGCGCGCCCTGCCCCAGGCCGTCCTGGAGGGTGAGCGAGAAGACCAGGAAGAAGGAGTTGATGCCCGCGTAGGTGAGGAGGACGAGGGTCATGCCGACCGCGAACGGCCGTTCCCGGAAGAGTCGCAGCCGCACCAGCGGCGCCCCGCCGGACGCGTCCACCCGGCGCTCCACCAGGGCGAACGTCAAGAACGCCAGCACACCGGCGGCCAGGCTGAACCACGTCCACCGCGGCCAGCCGGCGGCCCGCCCCTCGACCAGCGGGACGACCAGCAGGCCCAGCGCCAACGTCAACACCCCGGCGCCCAACAGGTCGAGGCGCCGCGCCTCCGGGGCCCGCGTCTCCGGCACGTAGCGCGCGGTGAGCAGCAGCGTCGCCAGGCCGACGGGCACATTGACCCAGAAGACCGGGCGCCAGGAGGAGCCGAAGAGGTCGGCGGAGACCAGGACGCCGCCCGACAACTGCCCGACGGCGCCCGCGATGCCGATCACCGCCCCCAGCGCCCCGAACGCCCGGGCCCGCCGCTCGCCCGGTACCAGCACCTGGAGCATCGCGAGGACCTGCGGGAACATCGCGGCCGCCGAGAGCCCCTGGACGAGCCGGGCGACGATCAGCAGGCCCGCGGCGGGCGCCAGCGCGCAACCCACGGAGGAGAGGGTGAACAGCGCCATCCCCCACTGGAACAGCCGCTTGCGGCCGAAGCGGTCACCGAGCCGGGCACCGGTGATCAGGGCGATGGCGTAGGTGAGTTGGTAGCCGGCCAGGATCAGCTGGACGTCGGCGTCGGAGGCGTGCAGATCGGCCTGGATGGCGGGCGCGGCGACCAGCACGATGAACGTGTCGAGGACGGCCATGAAGGCGCCGGTGAGAACGAGCGCGAGGGCGCCCCGTGAAGCCGTCGCGGGGGGTGTGGGAAGAGGGGGCGGGGCGGTGTGCGGAGCCCCGGCCGCAGGTGATGTCTGAGCCATGGCGTCACGCTCGCGCAGCCTCGAACGGCCGTACAGAGACTGTTTATGCTGGTGTTTTCGCCACCACCGACCGCGTGCGCACGGCCGGCCGACGGCCCGTCGGCGGCCGGGCGTCGCCGCCCTGGGAGGGCCCATGGCCGACGAGGACCGGCGGCGCGCCCTCGCGGAGTTCCTGCGCTCGCGCCGGGAGCGGATCACCCCGCGGGAGGCGGGCATCCTGGCCGGGCCCCGGCGGCGGACGCCCGGGCTGCGGCGCGAGGAGGTCGCCCAGCTGTCCGGCGTCAGCGTCACCTGGTACACCTGGCTGGAACAGGCCCGGGACATCGGCGTCAGCCGGCAGGTCCTCGCCAGTCTGGCGCGGGCCCTGATGCTCAGCTCGGTCGAGCAGCGCCATCTGTACGCGCTGGCCGGCGAACGGCCCCCCGAACAGCCGGCCCGCTCCGGCCCAGGGCCCGCCCTCCAGCGGCTGGTGGAGGCGCTGGACCCGCACCCGGCGTACCTGCTCGACGCCAACTGGGACCTGGTGGCCTGGAACCGCGCCGAGGCCGGACTGATCGGCGACCCCGGCCAACTGGCGCCCGAAGAACGCAACTTGCTCTGGATCGTCTTCACCGACCCGGCGATGCGGACGCTCCTGGTCGACTGGGAGGGGCAGGCGCGGGACCTCGTCGCCCAGTTCCGGGCGGACGCCGGGGAGCGCTTCGGTGATCCGCGATGCGATCGACTGACCAAGGAACTCTGCGCGCGGAGCCCGGAGTTCGGCAGGTGGTGGCAGGCACACCATCTCGCGGAATTCGGCAGCACCCGGCGGACCTTCCGGCATCCGACGGTCGGATCGCTGACCTTCGACTACGTGAAGCTGGCGGCGCTGGAAGCACCCGGGGTCAAGTTGTTCGCCTGCCTGCCGCACGACGAGCAGACGCGGGAGAAACTGCCTGCGCTACGGGGGTGCTGACGGGGTCGGCCCGGCCCTGCGGGTCGTCCGCCGGCGCGACGGCCACGGCCTTGAAGAACGTGTAGTGGAAGCTGCCACCGGGCTCCGCGGAGCGCCGTAGCTCGGCGATGCCGCGGTCCCAGTCGGCGGGTGTGCTCAGCCCGGCGGCGAGGGCCTCGTCCCGGACGGATTCGACCATGGCGAGGAAGGTTCGACGGGTGAAGCCGTGGACGAGGCCGGGCCGGCTCGCGTCGGCGTAGACGGTGCGCGGCCGGACGGCGACGTCCGCGAAACCGGCAGCGGTGAGGAGTGGCTGCAACTGCCGCCCTATCAGGGCGTTTCCGCCGGCCGCCGCCTGGAGGCGGACCTGGTGGCCGATCACCTGACGGGCGGCCGGGCTGTCCGGGTGGAAGACGACCGAGCCGTGGTCGCCCTCGATGGCGGTGAGAGAGCCGCCGGGGCGCAGTACGCGGCGCAGTTCGGTCAGCGCGCGGACGGGGTCGGGGAGGTGTTCCAGGACGAAGCAGAGGAAGAGGTGGTCGAAGGAGGCGTCAGGGAAGGGGAGTCGGTGCAGGTCGGCGCGGTGCCAGGTGACCCGGTCCGTCGCGTGCGGGGCGTGCGCCGCCAGGTGGGCGCGGGCCTGGGCGAGGGAGGACGCGGAACGGTCGAGGGCGGCGATGCGGGCGCCCGGGCTGCCGTTCACCAGGTGGACGGTCTGCGCGCCGACGCCGCAGCCGACCTCCAGGACGCGGCTCCCGTCCTGGTAGGCGGTCCCGGCGTGGAGCAGTGCGGCCAGAGTGTCGGCCTGGTCGCCGAGGCGGCGGGCCTCGTCGTCGGAGTAGCCGTGGACGTAGCCAGGGGAGACGTGGGCATCGGTTCCCTGGATCTCGGGTGTGTGGACCTCGGATACGAGGGCGGGGAAGGGGAGTTGGGATGGAGCGTGCGCGGTCATGGGATCACCGTCGCGGGAGAATGGTCCGGTGGACAGGTCCAAAGATGGTGCATTTCAGGGGGCCATAAGGTCCGGGGTCGTAGCCGGCTCCGATTTCCTCCAGTTGCGGATCGGGGAGGTGCCCGTCGGGGGCCGGGCGGACCGGCTGGCCGCTGAGCTGCGGCGGGCCATCGCGGACGGCCGGCTGCCGGTCGGGAGCAGGCTGCCCGCGACCCGGGTGCTCGCCGCCGACCTGCGGGTCTCGCGCGGCCTGGTCACCGAGGCGTACCAGCGGCTACGGGAGGACGGCCAGGTGGCCGGGCGGGGGCGCGGCGGCACGGTGGTGGTCGCCGCCCCGATGACGGCCGGCGCGGCAACCACGGCGGGTGAGGGCACGGAGGGCCCCGGTGCGCCGGCCTCCGGCCCGACGGCTGCCACCCCGACGGCCGCCACCCCGATGCCCTTCGCCGCCGCGCCCGGCAGCGACATCTTCGACGCCCTCCGCTCGGCCCCCGCGCGGATCGACCTCACGCCCGGTGTGCCCGACCTGGCCTCGTTCCCCCGCGCCGCCTGGCTGCGCGCCGAACGCGCGGTGCTCGCCGGGCTCCCGTCGGCGGCCTTCGGCTACGGCGATCCGCGCGGCACCCCCGAGCTGCGGCGGGCCGTCGTCCACTGGCTGGCCCGCAACCGCGGCATCCGGGCCGACCCCGCCGACGTCCTGATCGTCGCCGGTACGGCACAGGCGCTCGGGCTGATCGCCCAGGTGCTGCACCGTGACGGCGTCGACGCCATCGCGGTGGAGGACCCCGGTTCGCTCGGCGCCCGCCAGCACCTCCACCACTGGGGCGCGGCGACCCCACCGGTCCCGGTGGACGAGGACGGCGTACGGGTCGACGCCCTACGGGCGACCGGCGCCCGCGCCGTCCTCCTCACCCCGGCCCACCAGTTCCCGACCGGCGTGGTGCTCGGCGGGGCACGCCGCCGCGACCTGCTCCGCTGGGCGTCCGACACCGGTGGCCTGATCATCGAGGACGACTACGACGCCGAGCACCGCTACGACCGTCCCCCGGTCCCCGCCCTGCGCTCCCTCCTCGCTGCCCACGTCTGTTACGCGGGCAGCGCCTCCAAGCTGCTGGCACCCGCCCTACGGATCGGCTGGCTGCTCGCCCCGCCCCGCTACCGGGAGGCGCTGGTGGCCGCCAAGCGCTTCGCCGACCTCGGCAATGCCGCGCTGCCGCAGCTCGTCCTGGCCCACCTGATGGAATCCGGCGAACTGGAGCGTTTGATACGGCAGGTGCGACGCCGCCACCGGGCCCGCCGGGACGCGGTGATCGCTGCGGTCCGTACCCACCTCCCGGCCGCGGCCGTCCACGGCGCCGCGGCCGGCCTGCACCTGACGATCACCTTCCCGCCCACCGCCCCGCCCGACATCGAGCTGGCGGCCGCCGCGCTCGCCCGCGGCGTCAAGGCCCATCCGCTGTCCTGGCACAGCCAGCGGCCCTACGGACGGCCGGGCCTGGTGCTCGGCTACGCGGCGCGCACGCCCGGGGAGCTCACCGAGGGCGTCGCCGTCCTGGGGGAGGCGCTACGCGCCGCGGGCCAACGGGACGGCGGAGGCGGAGCATGAACTCCCGTCCGGGAGGCGGTGATTCCCCTCACCGGAACGGAATCGGCAGCCCCCGTTCCCCTTCCGGTCGCGGCCCGAAGATTCGCCGATCCGCCTCCTCGATCCGGACGTCGTGGATCCCCGCCTCCCGCCGGCGCATCAGCCCCGACGCGTCGAACTCCCACAGTTCATTGCCGTAACTCCGCCACCACTGGCCGCTGGCGTTCCGGCTCTCGTACTGGAACCGCACCGCGATCCGGTCCCCCGCGTACGACCAGAGTTCCTTGCGCAGTGCGTAGTCCAGTTCCCGGTCCCACTTCCGGCGCAGGAACGCGACGATCTCGGCGCGCCCGGTGAGGAAGGTGTCCCGGTTCCGCCAGACCGAGTCCTCGGTGTAGGCGAGGGCCACCCGCTCGGGGTCGCGGGTGTTCCAGGCGTCCTCGGCGGCCTGGACCTTCTGCCGCGCGCTCTCTTCGTCGAACGGGGGGAATGGCGGCCGGGGCGAGGGCGTGGCGGATGCGGTGGACGTACCGGACATGGCGCGACTCCTGTCTGTGGCGTGTGGCATGGCCGTGCGCAGCTGGAGAACTGGAGAACGTTCGTTCTCCGCTCACCTCGGTTAGTGTAGAGAACGAACGTTCTCAGCGGAAGGCGGGACCTTGTGACGGACCACGACGAGGTGCGGACGCGGATCCTCGACGCCGCGGAAAAGCTCTTCTACGAGCGCGGCATCCAGGCCGTCGGCATGGACGAACTCCGCACCGCCGCCGGCGTGTCCCTCAAACGCCTCTACGGCACGTTCCCGGCCAAGCACGACCTCATCGAGGCGTACCTGCGCCGCCGCGACACGCGCTGGCGGGCCGACCTCGCCGCCTACGTGGACACCCGCGCGACCCCCGACGCCCCGGCGGCCCGGATCCTCGCCGTCTTCGGCTGGCTCGCCGCCTGGTTCGCCGCCCCGGACTTCCGCGGCTGCGCCTTCATCAACGCCTACGGCGAACTGGGCGCCACCTCGGACGGCGTCGCCCACGTCACCCGCGACCACAAACGCGCCCTGCTCGCCTACCTCACCGGCCTCGTCCAACCCTTGGGACACGACGACCCCACCGCCCTGGCCGGCCAACTGGCGCTCCTGATCGACGGCGCCATCACGAGCGCCGCCATATCGGGCGACCCGGGCCCCGCCCGCACGGCCCGCACGGCGGCGGAGGCGCTGGTCGGGGTATCTGTGGACGCCTCCTAATACTTGAACAAAAAAAGAACTCCCGGCCGGTTTAATTGGGGAGATCTCCCAGCGGCGTTGTCAGTGCCGTATGCCAAAGTGGTTCCAGCGGATGAGCTGAACAGCGACGGGGGAGGGGCTCGCCATGCCATTGGCGGACGAGGTAGCGGCGTTCCATGAAGCGCGGCCGAATCCGGCCGCGTTGGTCGGTGAATTCCGGCGAGCGGTCGTCATGCTCCCGATGGTCAACGACGCCATTCTCGCCGCTGATATGGACGGAATTCGCTGGCTTTACGCCTTCAGTGGCGAGGATGCCTTGTCCCGTTTTGCCGCGGGCCGGGGGAGCGAGTCGGCGACGGAATGGCAGTACGTCACCGTGTCCGGCGCCCGGATTCTTGACGTACTGATCCCCGCCATCGAAGGACCAGCGGGCGTGGCCCTGGACGCCGGAAGCGCAGAGGGCATGCTTTTCCCGCCGGTATCCGGAATCGTTCCGGACCACGTCGCGGTGGACGTGGACAACGGCATAGCCACGGCCTCAGTTGCCGATACGTCGGGCACCACGCACGCCTAGGGGGAGAACGTCCATGGGGCTTATCGAGGGAAGCGGTTACCGCGCTGATCCGGAGGCTTTTGAACAGCTCACCAAGGGCATAACCGCTGCGACGAGTGAGCTAAAGGAGTTGGGTTTCGATATCGAGGCCCAACTCGGCCGAGGCTTCGACAAGTTGTCCTTGGACGCCGTGGAGTGTGGGGATGACGGGCTGGCGTCGGTCTTCTCCTCATTCTGCGACCGCTGGGGCTGGGGCGTCTACAACCTCATACAGGAAGCCAACGACTTCTCCAAGAAGCTGGGGATCACGGCCGGTCTCTACTACGAGCAGGAGCAGTACGCCTCCGACCTCCTCAAACAGGGTCTGAACGCCGCCGTCGGTGACCCGAACAAGTCGGCGGAAGATCTGCACGGGACGTCCTGGAGCAAGCTCAAGAACGACACCGTCGATGCGTACACGCGCTGGGACTGGGACCCGAATTCGGCGGCCTCACAGGAGTCGTACGGGAGGACGAGCGAAGCCGCGCGGCAGTTCGGGCACGAGGTGACCTCGCTCCCGGACCGCCTGGCCAACGGGGGCGAGGATCCGGCCGAGACCACCGCGAAGCTCCAGGAGCCGCATCAGACACACGGGGGTAGTGACAAGTGAGCTGGTTCGGGGACGGCCTCAACAAGGTCTCCGAGGGAATGGGCGAGTTCACGGACGCCGTGGAGCGCGGCGCCGGCAAGGTCGTCGAGTACGGCGCCGACAAACTGGGCGACGGCCTGGAGGCGGTCGGTGCGGACGGCGCCGCGGATTCGGTCCGCTCGGGCGGCGACAAGCTCGCGGGCGCGCTCGGCACCCACGTCGGCGAGCGACAGTTGGACGAGACCGAGGACCCCAAACAGCTCATCCACGGAGATGCCGAGAAGCTCGACGAGACGGTCTCCCACCTGAAGGATTTCGCGGCGGCGTTCAACCGCGTCGCCGACGGAATGCGGAAGTTAGGCTCCGGACAGCACTGGAGTGGCCAGGCCGCCGACGCCTTCCGCGAGGCGTTCGAAATGCATCCCAAGCAGTGGATGCACGCCGCCGACGCTTGCGACGACGCGTACAAGGCGCTGAAGGCGTACGCGGAGACGGTCTCATGGGCGCAGGGCAAGGCTTCCGAGGCGATCGAGAAGTACCGCCAGGCCCAGCAGGACCGCGAAAACGCCCTGCAGTCCTGGAAGTCGAAGGTCGACGCCTACGTGGCGCAGGGCGAGCGCTACGAAGCCGCCGTCCAACGGGGCGAGGACGCCGGCCCGCAGCCGACCCCGCCCGGCGACTTCGTGGACCCGGGCGCTGAGGGCCGCGAAGCCGCACAGGACATGGTCAAGAACGCCCGTAGTCAGCGCGACGAGGCCGCCGAGCGGGCTCGCAACGCCATCCAGGGAGCCCTGGCGCACGCCCCCGACAAGCCGCAGTTCACCGATCTGGCGAGCGCCGGCCTGAAGGACGGCGGCAAGGCGTTCGCCATCGAGCACATGCACCTGCTCGGAGGTGTCGCGAAGGCCGGCATCGAGACCCTGAACCTCGCCCGCAAGGTCAACCCCTTCGACCCCTACAACATCGCCCACCCCTTCCAGTACGCCGCGAACGTCTCCACCACCCTCCTCGGGCTGGCTCAGGCGCCCATGCACCCCGTCGAAACGGCCAAGGGCATGCTCGGCTCCGGCTGGGGCAGCGACCCGATGGAGTCGTACGGCACGTTCCTCGGCAACCTCGTCGGGGGCAAAGGGGCCGGCGGTCTGGCCAAGGGGGCGGTGAAGGCGGGCGCGAAGGACGCGCTCAAGGGCGCCGCCCGTAACGCCGCCAAGGAGGGCGGCAAGCGGACAGTCCGCGACCGCCTGCGCACCGCCTGGTGCAAGACCTTCGGCAGTGACCCGATCGACCTGGCCACCGGCCGGATGATCCTGCCGCAGACCGACGTCTCCCTCCCCGGCAGCCTCCCGCTCGCCTTCACCCGCACCTTCGAGTCGTCCTACCGCACCGGCCGCTGGTTCGGCCGCACGTGGATGAGCACCCTCGACCAGCGCCTGGAGATCGACGCCGAGGGCGTCATCCTCATAGGCGAGGAGGGCAACTTCCTCCTCTACCCGCACCCGGCCGTAGGCGTCCCGACCCTCCCCATCGAAGGCGATGGTGCGCCGCTCGCCCGCACCCCGGACGGCGACTACTTCCTCGTCGATCCGGTCACCGGAATCCGCCGCTACTTCACCACCTACACCGAGAACCTCGCCCTCCTCGACGAGATCTCCGACCGCCACGGCAACCACCAGACCATCGACTACACCGAAGACGGCACTCCCACCGCCATCACCCACAGCGCCGGCTACCGTCTCCTGCTGACCACCGAGGGCGACCGCATCACCGCCCTCCACCTGGCCGGTGCCGCCCCCGACGGCAGCGACCAACTCCTGGTCACCTACGGCTACGACGCCTTCGGCCACCTCACCACCGTCACCAAGCCCTCCACCGACCGCCCCCTCTGCTTCACCTACGACGATGCCGGCCGCATCACTTCCTGGACCGACACCAACAGCAGCAGCTACACCTACGCCTACGACGAGGCGGACCGCTGCACCTCACAAGGCGGCATCGCGGGCCACCTCCGTGCCCGCTACGCCTGGGGCGACCCGGACCCCGAAACGGGCCTGCGCATCAACCGCTTCTTCAACTCCCTTGATCAGCCCACCACGTACCAGGTCAACGACCACCATCAGATCGTCGCGACCACTGACCCGACCGGCGCCACCACCCGCACCACCCGCGACATCAAGCACCGCGTCCTCTCCATCACGGACCCGCTGGGCCGCTCCACCCGCTTCACCTACGACGACGCGGGCCGCCCCACCACTGTCACCCTTGCCGACGGCACCACCTCCACCACGGCCTACGACGCCCACGGCAACCCCCGCACCGTCACCGGCCGGGACGGCGCCACCTGGACCCACACCTACGACGCCCGCGGCCAGCGCGTCGCCACCACCGACCCCGTAGGCGCCACCACCACCTACACCCACGACGCCCGCGGCAACCTCGCCTCCGTCACCGACGCCCTCGGCAACACCACCCGCATCACCTGCGACACCGCCGGCCTGCCCGCGTCGGTCATCGACCCGCTGGGCCACGCCACCCACTACCGCCGCGACGCCTTCGGCCGCACCACTTCCGTAACGGACCCTCTGGGCACAACCACCCACCTGCAGTGGACCGTCGAGGGCAAACTCGCCGCCCGTACCGACCCCAGCGGCGCCACCGAGACGTGGACCTACGACGGCGAGGGCAACCGCCTCACCCACACCGACGCCGTCGGCCAGACGACCCGCTTCGAATACACCCACTTCGACCTGCTCGCCGCCCGCACCGACCCCGACGGCGTCCGCTACGAGTTCGCCCACGACACCGAACTCCGCCTCACCCAGGTCACCAACCCTCAGGGCCTGACCTGGAACTACGCCTATGACGGCGCCGGCCGCCTCATATCCGAGACCGACTTCGACGACCGTCCCCTGGTCTACTTCCACGACGCCGCCGGCCAACTCGCCACCCGAACCAACGTCTTGGGCGAGGTCACGACCTACACCCGTGACGCACTGGGCCGCATCACCACCAAGGACGCCGCGGGCCTGGTCACCACCTACGTCCATGACACCGCCGGCAACCTCCAACAGGCCGCCAACCCCGACGCCACCGTCACCTACACCCGCGACACCCTGGGCCGGGTCCTGGCCGAGACGGTCAACGACCGCACCATGACGTTCACCTACGACGTCCTGGGCCGCCGCACCTCCCGCACCACCCCCACCGGCCACACCACCACCTACACCTACGACGCTGCCGGCAACCGCACCGGCATGGACATCGCCGGCCACCCCCTGTCCTTCGCGTACGACGCCGCTGGCCAGGAGCTCTCCCGCACCATTGGCGGCACCCTCCATCTCAGCCACACCTGGGACCCCACCGGCCGCCTGACCAGCCAGTCACTGACCACCGCCGCCACCGACCCCGCCGGCACCGCCCAGGCCGAGGTCCAACAAGTCCTCCAACGCGCCTACACCTACCGCGCGGACGGCCACCTCACCGCGATCGACGACTCCCACACCGGCCGCCGCACCTTCGACCTCGACCGCGCCGGCCGCGTCACCGCCGTCAACGCCACTGACTGGACGGAGACCTACGCCTACGACGCGGCGGGCAACCAGACGTACGCGGCTTGGCCTGACCGGCATCCGAACGCTTCGGCACGGGGTGAACGTGCCTATGAAGGCACGCGGATCACTCGGGCGGGAAGTGTTCGGTATGAGCACGACGAGTTGGGCCGGGTTGTCCTTCGCCAGAAGACCCGGCTGTCCCGTAAACCGGATACTTGGCACTACACCTGGAATGCCGAAGACTGCCTGACATCCGTCACCACCCCGGACGGGTTCAAATGGCGCTATCTCTATGATCCTTTTGCTCGCCGAATAGCGAAACAACGTCTTGCTCTTGACGGAGAAAGAGTCGCTGAGCAGACGGAGTTTTCGTGGGACGGGCCCAGCCTTGAAGAGCAGGCGACTTGGAAGGCGGGGGAGCAGGTTGCGATTGCGCTCGTGTGGGATAGGGATGGCTTTATTCCGCTCACGCAGAGCGAATCCAAGGTGCGCCTGTGTGGTCAAGGCAGACTCAGTTGGGAAACGGTAGACAGGAGATTCTTCGCTGTCGTAACTGACTTGGTGGGGTCCCCCGCCGAGCTTTTTGATGAGGTCGGTGGAACGGTTTGGCGCAGTCGTTCCACTCTATGGGGAACGACTGCTTGGGACGCTGGCGCCGTAGCATATACCCCGTTGGGCTTTCCTGGGCAGTATTTCGATATAGAGTCTGGCCTTCACTACAACTACCATCGTCATTATGACCCCGAGGTCGCTCGATTCGCGTCACCGGATCCGCTGGGACTGGAGCCTGCTGAAAACCCATGTGCATATGTGAAGAACCCTCGCCGGTGGGTGGATCCGTTCGGCCTCTCGCCGTGTGAAAGAGCTGGATTGGACGACTTGCATAAGGAGGCGACGGAAATCAAGAAGGGGCAGCTGTCGCCTGCCGGAAGGGCGCAGCAAAAGCACGGGGATCCGAGTCCGGGTAACCTCGAGAAAAGAGGTGAGGAGCATGTGAAGAGATATGATTTCGGCAAGCTGAAGAATAGCGAGAGGACGGAAGTGGGGAATGAGATAATCGAAGAGGTTTTGACGCACCCGGAAGCGGTGGAGAAGATTAATGCATCTGCTATCGCCCACTATGGTGGAGTCACGAGAGATGTAAGGATTGGCGCGAAAGGGTGGGGCGCCCGTTGGAGTATGCGTAATGGTAGCCTCCATTTTGAAGGCTTCTTGTAAAGTGGGTGTGGTTGCGTGATCTATGTCGAGGGTGACTTTCAGGCGGATGGGGCATTGCGTGATGTCTGCATTTTGAATGCGGAGCTGCGTGACTGGCAGAATGTTTTTGATCATTTTTCTGCCTCTGGCTGGTCTCTCTGGTTTTCGTGCGAACTGATGGGTCTTGAGGGTTCGCGCCTTCCGGATGCGGCTTCGCTATTCGCGGCTCTTGAGAGTGACCCAGACGAGTCGGCCACCCTTGCTGTCCAGGTTGGCGGTATTTGGTTCACTTGTTACTTCTTCGATGCGGCCGAAATCGAGTTCACCTTCGATCCTGGTGACGTTGTTAATTCTCGCACTTTTACGAGAGTCTCAACCTTCATGAAGGGCCTTGGTGATTCGACAGGGAAGCGGGTCATTATGACGATGGAGGGGACGTCTCACGCGGACATGCCTGCCCTTCTCGAATACATGCCTGGCCCGGTGTAGTTACCGGCTGCCATGCGAGTGGCAGTTGGATGGCCGGCAGGGAGTGTGAGTCACGGAAACCCTGAGAAGCGTCCAGGGTTTCTGAGTACCTCGACTCATGCGGGCGGGAGCGGTTGCGGGTTGGCTGGCGTGTATGGAGCAGACGTCGTTGTCTTTGGACGGAGAGCGGGACTCGCGGGCCTGGGTGGGGCCGTTGGTTTCGACCGTGGCCACGGTGGTGGTGGGGTTCTTCGCCCTGGTCTTCGTCGGGTTCTCGGCCATGGCCTGTGATGCGTGCAGTAGCGAGAAGGCGCATGGCTTCGACGCCAGCATTTCGACGGCCATCTCGGTGCTCCAGGTCGGCTTCCTGGTGCCGGCTGCGCTGCTCCTCGCCAGTTGGGGACTGCCCTGGGAGCGGCGGAACGCGGGGCGACGGGCGATGTTCGCCCTGATGGCCCCGCTGTCGATCGTCGGGTTGTTCGTCGTCTCCATGGCCATCGTCAACTGGCCGTAAGACGGTAGGCGGGGGAGGGGCGGGCCGGTTCTCGCCTCCTCCTTGTCCCTTGCTAGTGGCGTTCCACGTTTTCCTCTTCCTCTTTCTCCTCCTCTTGGCTCTGATCGTCGTGTCCTGTTGAGGGCGCCGGTAGGCGGCCGAGGCGGCTGTCGGCGATGCGGAGGACGTTGTTGAGGGCGGCCGTCGTGCGGATGAGGGTCAGGCGGAGCATGAGGGGGCCGGCGGCTTCGTTGCGCAGGACGGTTTGGGCGTCGGTGATGGCGCTGGCCGCGTTGCGCATTTGTTGGGTTTCCATGCGGTCGGCCCTGCGGGAGAGGTAGCCGTTGCCGTCGCCGGAGGCGGCCAGGTAGCAAGGCCGGCCGTCCCAGGTAGACCAGGGCAGCAACCGGAGGGCGGAGCCCGGCTGTTGGGGGTTGTCGGGGTCGTAGGTCATTTCAGTCCATCTCTGCACGGTGCCGACCGAGGTCGGGCGTCTTGTGTGAACTCCCCACCAGGGTTTAGTGACGATGGGTACGTTCGCAATAGGCAGAGTGTGACGGTGTAGGTGACACGAGAGGGTTGACGCGATGGGCAACACCTACGGTGATTGGCTTCGGGAGCAGCGGCAACAAGCGGGGTTGACGCAGCAGCAGTTGGCGGATGTGGCGATCATGACGCGTTCGCATATCGCGCATATCGAAGCGGGGCGGCGGGTGCCGTCGAAGGATGACGCGAGGCGGCTTGACCAGGCGCTCAACACGGGGAATGTGCTGAGCAGCTTTCGACCGGCGGGTGAGCCGACGGTGGCCGAACGCTTCACAGACGCACTGCAACTCGAACAGCAGGCAGAAATGATCTGGGAGTTTGCGAGCACGCTAGTGCCTGGTTTGTTGCAGACGGAGGGGTACGCGCGTGCGGTGATGAGCACGGCCTTTCCTCCGTGGAGTGAGGAAGACTGTGACAGGCTCGTCCGCACGCGGCTCGGGCGGGCGAAGATCTTCGACGGCCCGACGTCGCCAGTAATGTGCGCACTGCTGGACGAGGCGGTATTGCGTCGTCCGGTGGGTGGTCCCGCGGTCATGGCGGAGCAGATCACGCACATCGTCCGCATGGCCGAGGAAGGGCGGGTGCGGGTGCACGTCCTGCCGTTCAGCGCCTGTGCCCAACCACTCATGGACGGGCAGTTGAAGCTGATGTGGTTCGAGGACCAGCCACCGGCTGCCTATTGCGTGGGGCTGTCCACGAGCCAGATCCATGAGTCGCTGTCTGTCGTCCACGCGTTGCAGACCAAATACGCTCTCACACTGGGGGACGCGTTGCCGGTGCAGCAGTCACTGGCTCTGATGAGGGCGACAGCGAAGGAGTACGGAGACCATGAGTGAGCGCACCATAGATGACGCCGTCTCGCTGAGCGGCTGGCGGAAGTCCTCGTACAGCGACAGCGAGGGGGACAACTGCCTTGAGGTCCGCGACGGATACCCCCACGGCACCCCCGTCCGCGATTCCAAGGTCTCGCACGGCCCGGCGATTGTTGTCGGGGATGCGGCTTGGGGGGCGTTCGTGGATGCCGTGAAGGGTGGGGCGTTCGGCCGCCGTTAGGCCAGTACGCGGCCCAATGTCGCGATGGCCGAGATCAGTTCGGACTCCGTGATGGTCAGGGGCGGGGCCAGGCGGATGGTGGAGCCGTGGGTGTCCTTGACCAGGATGCCTTCGGTCATGAGGCGTTCGCTGATGGTGCGGCCGGTGCCGAGGGCGGGGTCGATGTCGACGCCGGCCCACAGGCCGCGGGTGCGGAAGCCGGTGACGCCGTGGCCGAGGAGGTCGGTGAGGCCGGAGTGGAGGACCTTGCCCAAGTCGGTGGCGCGGGCTTGGAATTCGCCGGTGGACAGGAGGTCGATGACGGCTGTGCCGACGGCTGCGGCCAGGGGGTTGCCGCCGAAGGTGGAGCCGTGTTGGCCGGGGCCGAGGACGGACATGACGTCGCGGCGGGCGACGACCGCGGAGACGGGGATGATGCCGCCGCCGAGGGCCTTGCCGAGGAGGACGATGTCCGGGGTGACGTGCTCGTGCTCGACGGCCAGTGTGGTGCCGGTGCGGCCGAGGCCGGATTGGATCTCGTCGGCGATGAAGAGGCAGTTGGCGCGGGTGGTGGCGGCGCGGACGCCGGCGAGGTAGCCGTCGTCGGGGATGATGACGCCGGCCTCGCCCTGGATGGGTTCGATCAGGACCGCGGCGGTGGTGTCGTCGAGGGCGGCTTCGAGGGCGGCGAGGTCGTTGTAGGGGACGGTGCGGAAGCCGGGGGTGTAGGGGCCGAAGCCGGCGCGGGCCTCCTCGTCGTCGGAGAAGCTGATGATGGTGGTGGTGCGGCCGTGGAAGTTGCCGCCCGCGACGACGATGGTGGCCTGTCCGGCGGGGACGCCCTTGACCTCGTAGGCCCATTTGCGGGCGAGCTTGATGCCGCTCTCGACGGCCTCGGCGCCGGTGTTCATGGGGAGGACCATGTCCAGGCCGGTGAGCTCGGCCAGGCTCTCGGCGAACTGCGCGAGGCGGTCGTTGTGGAAGGCGCGGGAGGTCAGGGTGAGGGCGTCGAGCTGGCGGTGGGCGGCCTCGATGAGCGCCGGGTGCCGGTGGCCGAAGTTGAGTGCCGAGTAGCCGGCCAGCATGTCGAGGTAGCGGCGGCCCTCGACGTCCTCGACCCAGACGCCCTCGGCGCGGGAGATGACGACGGGGAGGGGGTGGTAGTTGTGGGCCAGGACCGGGGCCTCGGCCTCGATGAGGGAGGCGGAGGAGCGGCGGGCGTCGATGGACGTGTTCGTCATGGGCGAAGCTCCTGGGTGCAGCACTTGATGCCGCCGCCGGCCTTGTGGAACTCGGAGAGGTCGACGGGGACGGGGACGTAGCCACGGGCGGTGAGTTGGTCGATCAGTCCGGTGGCCTGGGGGGCGATGAAGACGTGGCGGCCGTCGGAGACCGAGTTGAGGCCGAAGGCCAGGGCGTCGTCGCGGGTGGCGAGGACGGCGTCGGGGAAGAGGCGGCGGAGCACCTCGCGGCTGCCGGGCGAGAAGGCTTCGGGGTAGTAGGCGACGGCGGCGCCGCCGTCGGGGCGCCCGGGGTCGGCGGTCAGGCCGTCGTCGAGGACGAAGAGGGCGGTGTCCAGGTGGTAGAAGTACGGGTCGGTGAGGTGGAGGCTGATCGCCGGTAGGCCGAAGTGCTCCTGGACCTCGGCGTGGGCGTCGCGGGTGGTGCGGAAGCCGGTGCCGGCGAGGAGGTAGCGGCCGACGGGGACGAGGTCGCCCTCGCCCTCGCAGGGGGATTCGGGTCGGTAGAGGTCGTAGCCGGCGGCCTTGAACCAGATCTCGTACTCGCGGGACTCCGGGCGGCGCTGCGGGGCGTGGAAGAGGGATCCGAAGGCGCGGCCGCCGACGACGACCGCGGAGTTCGCGGCGAAGACCATGTCGGGGAGGCCGGGGGCCGGCTGGACGGTCTCGATGGTGTGGCCGTGGTCGCGGTAGGCGCGGACCAGGTTCTCCCACTGGTGGAGGGCGAGTGCGGTGTCGACGTCGGCGTCCTCGCTCATCCAGGGGTTGATGGCGTACTCGACGGCGAAGTGGGTCGGCCGGCAGAGGAGATAGCGCCGGGCACGGGGGGTTCGGTGCGCGTTCAGGAGCGCGCCGCCGGGCTGGGTGGTGGGCACAGAAAGGGCCTCCGCTTCCTGGGATCCGTTTCCACTGCCCGCCGGGTGACGGACCGTCAGAGGTCGTCACCGGGGGCAATTCACGGTACGGAGCGGCCGATTCTGGCCACAAGAAATGAATGCTGCGCAGATACGCAGGAATGCTGCTTGTACGGGACGGTTACCGCTGGTTTGCTGCGCGCTTTTGCGGGTGGGGACGGTCCCGAGCGTCGTCGGAGGAGCTTCGGGCGCCGGCCTCGGGGCTGTCCGGGAGGAGGTGCGAGAGCACCATGTAGCTGATCGTCTTGCGGATGAACGGCTCGGTCCGGATGCGTTCGAGGACCTCCTCGAAGTGCTCGACGTCGGTGGCCCGGACGTGCAGCAGGGCGTCGGCGCCGCCGGTGACGGTCATCGCGGCGGCGATCTCCGGGTGGTTGCGGACGACCTCGGCCAGGCGTCGGGGCGGCGCCGCGCTGTCGCAGTAGACCTCCACGTACGCCTCGGTGAGCCAGCCCAGGGCGGCCGGGCGGACGGTGGCGGAGAAGCCCGTGATGACGTTGTTCTCGCGGAGGCGGTCCACCCGGCGTTTGACGGCGGTGGGGGACAGGCCGATGGTCGAGCCGATCTCGGCGAAGCTCGCCCGGCCGTTCTCGATCAGCGCGGCGACGATCTTGCGGTCCAGCTCGTCGAACGGCGCGGACTTGGTGCTCAAGGGGCGGCCCTTTCTTTCTCTCCCGTCCCGTCCCCGGGTTGCGGGATCGCACGTCACGGTAACGGGGTCCGGCGGGTGGTGGCGCAGCGCCCGGACCCGGCGGGAAATCCCCAGGTCAGGCGTTTGTGCAGGTCAGTGTGGGTGGCGTAACTCCGCCGTAATGGGGCTTGGCTTAGCGTCGGGGGCCCGGCGGTCGCTCGTCGGGGCACATCGGAGGCGGCGCGGCAGGGGCGAGGAGGGTTGGCCATGGACGACATGGACGACGCGGACGGTGCAGACGACGGCGGGGACGGCCGGGACGGCGGGGACGGCCGGGACGGCCAGGGGGGCGCGGTCGGGGACGGCCGGGGTGGTGCGGTCGGTGACGGGCTGACCCGGGCGGACCGGGCGCGGCGGGTGGCGCACGTGCTGCGCGGGCAGGTGCTGCGGGGCGCGTTCCCCGGGGGCGTGCTGCCCGATGAGCGGGCGCTGGTCGCGGAGTTCGGGACGACCCGCAACACGGTCCGGGAGGCGCTGGGGCTGCTGCGCGACGAGGGGCTGGTGGAGCGGCGGCGCGGGGTGGGGACGGTCGTCGTCGGCCGGACCTACGAGCATCCGCTCGGGGAGCTGTCCGGGCTGGCCGAGGTGTTGCAGCGGCACGGGACGGTGGTCAACGAGGTGCGGGAGGCGCGCACCGTGCGGGCGCCGGGGGCGGTGGCGCGGCGGCTGGAGCTGCCGGCGGGTGGTCCGGTGGTCTATCTGGAGCGGCTGCGGCGGGTGGACGGGATGCCGCTGTCCTTGGACTGCACGTACCTCATTCCCGAAGTGGGCGAGCCGCTGCTCGCGCTCGGGCGGGAGCGGCTGGAGAGCCAGGACGTCTTCGACCTGATCGAGAGCGCGGCCGGGCGGCCGCTGGGGTCGGCGGAGGTGGCGGTGCGGGCGGTGGTCGGGGATCCGGCGACCTGCGGGGTGCTGGCGATGCCGGGCGGGGGCGCGGTGCTGGCCGTGGAGCGGCTGACGCGGCTGGCGGACGGGCGACCGGCCGACCTGGAGTTCATCCACCTGCGCGGGGACCGGCTGACGCTGCGGGCGCGGATGGACCGGGTCCGGGAGGGGTGAGGGTGGGTCGGATGCCGGACCGGTCGGGCCCGCGGGGGCTGGTGACCGTGGCGATGTGTCTGTGCGTGACGTTGGTCGTCGGTATGGTCTCGGCGGTCAACCTGGCCATCCCGGACCTGTCCGCCGGGCCGCTGCACCCGTCAGCGCAGGCCGTGGTGTGGGTGGTGGACGGCTATGTGGTGGTCTTCGCCTGTCTGCTGGTGCCGGCCGGGGCGCTGGCCGACCGGCGGGGGCGCAAGGGCACGCTGCTGGGCGGGATGGCCGTGTTCGTCGTCGGGTCGGCGGTGTGCGCGGTGGCGCCGCACGTCGGGGTGTTGATCGCCGGGCGGATGATCAGCGGGGTGGGGGCCGCGGCGGTGCTGCCGAACACCCTGGCGCTGCTGGTGGACGGGGAGCCGGACGGGCCGCGGCGCCGGGCGATCGCGGTCTGGGCGGCGATGACGGGGCTGGCCGCGGTGCTGGGCAATGTGGGCGGGGGCGCGGCGATCCAGTACGGGAGCTGGCGGGCGCTGTTCGTGTGCGTGGTGCCGGTGGCGCTGGCCGCGTTGGTGCTGGTCGCGATGGTCGCACCGGTGGCGGAGCGGCATCCGGGGCCGGTCGCGCCGCTGGCCGCCGGCCTGTTCACCGGTGGGTTCCTGGCCTTGCTGAACGGGATCGTGAGCGGGCCGGGGGAGGGGTGGCTGAGCCCGCTGGTGCTCGGGTCGTTCGGGGTGGCCGGGCTGCTGCTGACCGGCTGGGCCCGGAGTGAACTGCGGTCCCCGCGGCCGCTGTTGGACCCCCGGGTGTTCGCGCGGCCCGCGGTGCGGGCGGGGGCGGTCGGGATGGCGGTGCTGTTCCTGGGGATGTTCGGGCTGTTCTACCTCAACGGCCAGTACCTCCAGTACGCGAAGGGGTACGGGCCGTTCGGCGCCGGGGTGCGGCTGCTGCCGATGGCGGCGGCGCTGTTGGCGGGGCCGCGGTGCGGACTGGTGTTGGAGCGGTGGTGCGGGCGGCGCGGTGCGGTCGCCGCCGGGATGCTCGTGCTGGCCGGTGGGCTGGCCACGGTGTCGGCCGCCGACGCCGGGACGCCGTACGCGCTGTACGCCGTCGGGGCCGGGCTGACCGCGTTGGGCTGCGGCACCGCGACCCCGCTGCTCTCGCACGCGATGATGTCCGCGCTGCCGCCGGAGGCCGTCGGGGTCGGGTCCGGACTCCAGAGCCTGACCCGGGAGTTGGGGAGCGCGTTGGGGATCGCGGTGACCGGGACGCTCACCGCCGCGGTGTTCACCGCCCGGCTGCCGGCGCCGCTGGCCGGGCCCGGCGGGCCGACGACGGTCGCGGCGGCCGAGGCCGCGCTCGGGGGTCTTCCGGGCCGGGGCGGCGAGCTGCGGACGGCGGTGATCGGGGCCTTCACGTCCGGGCTGCACGTGGCGACGCTGTCGTTGGCGGCGGGGGTGGCGGTCGCGGCGGGGGCGATCTTCCGGTGGATGCCGGAGGGGGAGCGTGCGGAAGCGCCAAGGGCGCACGCGTAACTCACACGAGGTAACTGGGCGTGCGCGGGGCGTAGTCGGCGTGCGCCGGGGACAGATCGGATGCGGTCTCCCGGACGTGCCGGGAGCGACGAGGGAGGGGATCCCGTATGCGTTCCATGCGTTCTGCGCGTTCCATGCGTTCCGTGCGTCCTGCGCGTTCCGTGCGTCCCGTGCGTCGACGTCACGGGCTGATCGGCGCGGCCGCCGCCGCGCTCATGACGCTGGCTCCGATGGCCGGTTCGGCGCAGGCCGCCAAGCCCGATACGGCCGCGACGCGGATGCAGGAGGGCCGCTATCTGATCGTCAGTGAGAACCCCGAGGTGGGGAAACTGGCCTTCGCGCCGTTCACGATCCCGGTCCACCCGCCGATCTTCTTCATCGTCGGCTCGCACGACAGGGACCTGAAGGAGCAGTGGACGGTGACGCCCACCGGGCGCGGCACGTTCACCATCAACTCGACCACGCACCCGGGGGCGAGTTGGTCCCGCCGCGGGGAGGGCATCGTCGCCTCCGAGGCGAGCTGGAGCCAGTTCGCCATCGAGCCGGCGGGCGCGGGCTCCTACCGGATCCACTCCCCCGGTGAGGACGCCGTGGCCACCCTGAACGAGGCGGGGCGGGAGCAGCTGCACGTGGAACCGGCGAACGGATCGCCCTCCCAGCGTTGGAAGTTCGTGCGCGTCGGCGAGTGACGCCAGGCGGGGCGCGCCCGGTCGGTCCGGGCGCGCCCCGTCCGTACCCCGTCCACGCCCCGTCCGCGCTCCTACCGTGGTTCGACCCGCTGGATCTTGGCCCGCTTGACGACCTCCGGGCCCACCTCCGCCGCGCGGGCGACCAGTGCGCGGGCGTCCCAGTCGGTCGGCCAGCCCTCCCAGAGGCGGAGCCGGCCGGCGACCACCACGGCGCGGATCTGGTCGCGGCCGGCCAGCCGGACGAGCTCCCAGCGCAGATCGTAGGAGGGGGTGAGTTCGGGGACGGCCAGGTCCACGAGGAGGTAGTCGGCGGCCTTGCCGACGGCGATCCGACCCGTGACGCGGCCCAGTCCGAGGGCGTCGGCGCCGCCCGCCGTGGCGTGCTCCAGCCACAGGTCCCCGGCGCCGCACACCGAGTCGCCCGAGGCCAGCCCGTAGGTCAGCCGCTGGGCCGACTCCGCCGCGTCGACCAGCCGGAAGCCGTCGCCGCGGGTGCCGTCCGTGCCGGTGCCGAAGCGGACGCCCAGCGCGGCCCACATGGTGGCGTGCGCGACGGCGTTGCCCTTCCAGGCGCTGGCCACCGGGTTGTAGCTGACCGCGGTGCCGGTGTCGGCCAGCTGCCGCATCTCCGTGGGGGTCAGGAGGGTGGCGTGCGCGCCCAGGGTGTGCGGGCCGAGGGCGCCGAGGTGGTGCAGGTAGTCCACCGGGCGGCGGCCGACGCTCTTCAACGAGCGTTCCACGGAGGCCAGATGCTCGTTGACGTGGATTTGGAGCACCGCCCCGGCCTCGGCGCAGAGGTCGGCGGTGCGCTTGATGACCGGTCCGGTGGCGTCCTCGGGGACGGCGATGGCCAGGGACGGGTGGACCAGCGGATGGCCGTGCCAGCGCGCGAGGTGGGTCGGGCCGCCGGTCCCGTCGGAGACGATCTTGCCCAGGACGCAGCGGATACCGGCTTCCTCGGTGCCCTTGGCCAGCGCCGCCACGTCGACCGGGGCCCGGGTCCCGGCGTCGGCGACGGTGGTGAAACCGCCGCGCAGCGCCTCCAGCGCGGCCAGTTTGGCCGACAGGTAGGCGCTCTCCTCGTCCAGCGCGTGTTCCAGCGGCTCCCAGACGGTCTTGAAGATCTCCGACGGCTGCCCGAACGACTGGGCCTTGCCGAAGCTCTGGGTGAGGTGGTGGTGCGCGTCGACGAAGCCGGGCATCAGCAGATGGCCGTCGAGGCGGACCGGGGCGGGGCCGTCGCGGTGCGCGGCGAGGAGGCGGGCGGCCGGGCCGACCTCGCGGAAGGTGCCGTGCTCGACGAGGACGGCGTGGTCGCGCACCGGGCCGTCCGGCAGCAGCACCACTTCCGGGACGAGGAGTTGGCGGGCGCCGGTCAACTGGTCGGGGCGGAGGGCGGGGTGGGCGCCCGGGCGGGGTTCGGTACGGGCGCCGGAGCCGGAACCGGGGGGCGGGGTGGCCCCTGCGGTCGCGGACTGGGCGTATGCGGTGCCGGCGCCCGCTCCGCCGAGCAGACCGCCGGCACCGACGCCGGCCAGTCCGGCCACGCCGGCGAGGAATCCGCGGCGGCGGAAACTGCTGTGGGGGGCGGGTGCTTCGGGTGTCGCTTGGGGGGTCGCGCCGGGCGGCCCGTCGTGGGCTCCTGCCGCTCCGGTGGTTCCTGCGGCTTCCGTGGGCGCTATGTGTCCTTTGCGTCCTGCTCGTTCTGTGCGTCCTGCGCGTCCTGTGTCGTCCGGTCGTCCCGCGTCCGGACACTCGCCGGGGTGGTCCGCGCCGGTCTCCCCGGCCTCCCCGGTCTGCCGGGCCTCGTGGCCCCGCTGCTCGTTCGCCAACCCGCTCGCCTGCTTCCGTCACCGCGTACGTAGGCGCGGCCGGCCCCGGAACTGGGCCGGCCGCGCTGGGTGGCCCGACCCTAGGACCAGCCATAAAGCGGAACAAGGCTTTCGACATGCGGGATTTGGGGAGGTCGGGGGGTGGGTGGCGCAACCCCCCGAGGGGTGGACGGCGTCCCAGCTCACGGCGTGTGCCGAGGTCCCACCCGGTGGCGTAACGTCGCCGAAACACGACCTCCGGGGCGGCGGCCGGTCCACGACCGGCCGCTTGATCGCCGCATGGGATCCTGGTGCGTCATGTTTCCGCCGGGCGGACGGTGTGCGTACGGCGACACGGGGTGGACGTGCGCCGGAGGTGGCGGACGGGTTGGCGATACGGGTGGACGTGCGGCAATACAAGGGTGCATCGATGAGACTCTGCTTCCTGGTGGAGGAGCAGTACCGCCACGACGGCATGCCGCGGGACGTGATCGCCCAACTCCGGGCCTGGGGGCACCAGGTGGACGTCCTGATGCCGGGCCGCTCGCTGATCCGGATGTCGGAGTTGTCCGAGGTCGTGGCGGACGGCCGGCATGACGCCTGGGTCCTCAAGACCGTCTCCGGCGGGCCCGGGCTGACCCTGCTGGAAGCCGCCGCGACCACCGGCCTGACCACCGTCAACGACGTCCGGGCCATAAGGGGCGTGCGGGACAAGGCACTCGCCGCGGTGATCGCGCGGGCCGGCGGACTGCCGGTGCCCATGACCTACGCGGCGGTGCGGGCCGAGGAGTTCGCCGAGATACCGGAGGCGGAGTACCCGCTGGTGGTGAAGCCGGCGGACGGCAGTTCCGGGCGTGCGGTGCGGCTGGTGGAGCGGCCCGGGCAACTGACCGCCGGGACCGCGGAGGCGACGTCCGACGGGACCGGCGCGGGCGACGGCATGCTGATCGCGCAGCCCTACGTCCCCAACTCCGGGACCGACCTGAAGGTCTACTGCGTCGCCGGCGACCTCTACGCGACCGAACGCTGCTCCCCGCTGCACCCCGACCAGGCCGTACCGGAACAACAGGTTCCGCTGCCGCCCGAGGTCGCCCGGATCGCCGCCGAGGTCGGCACGGTCTTCGGGCTCGACCTGTACGGGGTGGACGTGCTGCTGGGGCCGGACGGACCGGTGGTGGTCGACATCAACGACTTCCCGAGCTTTCGGCAGGTGCCGGACGCGGTCGCCCGGGTCTCCGCGGCGGTGCTGCGACTGGCCCGCCACGGCAGCGAGCGCGAACTGGCGACCGGCCTGCCCTTCATCGGCCACCAGCGCGAGATCGGCCACCGGCGCGAGCCGTGGCCCACGGCGGAGGCGCTCGGGGGCGCGTGGTGAGGACCGGGGTGAGGGTCGGGGTGATCAGCGCGGATCCCGGGCACCCGCTGCTGTCGGCGACCGCGACGGCGTTGCGGCGGGACGGCCACCGGGTGGAGTTCGTCGATCTGGATGGCACACCGCTCGCCCCGGACGGGACGTCGGACGGGGACGCGGCGCCGGGCACTCCCGCCGACGTCTATCTGCTCAAGGCGCGTACACCGGAGGCACTGGCGTGCGCCGCGCGGCTGGAGGACCGGGGGGTGCCCGTGATCAACTCCACGTCGGCCACCGCCGGGTGCCAGGACCGGGTCGCGATGGCGGAGGTGGCGCGGGCGGCCGGGCTGCCGTTCGCGGAGACCGTGCGGATGGCGACGGTCGGCGAGCTGGCGGCCTCCGGGACGGACCTCGACTTTCCCCTCGTCCTCAAGAGCCGGCACAGCCGCCGCGACGACCTCGTGACGCGCGTCGACACCCCAACCGCCCTGGTGGAGCTGGCCGCCACCTGGGCCGACGAACCGGTGGTCGTCCAGGAGTTCACCGCCAACAGCGGCTGGGACCACAAGCTGTGGATCGTGGACGGGCAGCCGTTCGCCGCCCGCCGCCGCTCCGAACTGTCCCCCGGCGGCCGCGGCCCGAACCAGCCGCTGCCGCCCGCCGCCCTCCCCACCGCCTGGATCGAGGGCGCACTGCGCGCCGGTGAGGTGTTCGGGCTGGAGGTGTACGGCGTGGACATCCTCCACCTCGGTGTCGGGGCCCCGCTGTTCGTGGACATCAACGCCTTTCCGGGCATCCGCGGCCAGGTGGGCGCCCCGGAGACGCTGGCGGCACTGGCGCTGCGCCGGGCCGGGGGCGGCGCCGGGCGGTGACCGGCGCGGGCCCGGCGCGGGCCGGCGAGGGCCCGGCGCGGACGGTCGACGCGGGCGGCCCAAACGGCCACAAGCGTCTCCCCATAGCTCACACACCCCACGAGTGACACCCCTTCCCCGCCAACACAACCCGAAAGAGTGCCAGTTCGGCGGGGGTGTGACCGGTCATGGCTAGGGCGGCGACACCCGGGGTAGGGCTGGCGCCGTCAGAGGGGGTGCTTTGGTGCGCCCTCCTTCCGTACACACCGTCCGTACGGAGGGGCATCGGTATCGGGAGAGGCCACCAACGGTGACGCAGTCACAGTCGCAGCCCACGTCGCAGCCATTCGTCCTGCCGCACTTCTACATGCCGCATCCGGCGCGGCTGAACCCGCATCTGGAGGCGGCCCGGGCGCACTCCAAGCAGTGGGCGCGACAGATGAACATGCTGGAAGGTTCCGGCATTTGGGACGAGCGGGATCTCGACGCCCACGATTACGCGTTGCTGTGCGCCTACACCCACCCGGAGTGTTCCGAGGAGGCGCTCAACCTCGTCACCGACTGGTATGTCTGGGTCTTCTTCTTCGACGACCACTTCCTGGAGAAGTTCAAGCGGACCCTGGACCGGGAGGGCGGGAAGGCGTACCTCGACCGGCTGCCGGCGTTCATGCCGATGGACCTGGACACGCCCATGCCGGAGCCGACCAACCAGGTCGAGGCGGGGCTGGCGGACCTGTGGCGGCGCACCGTGCCCGCGATGTCGCTGGACTGGCGCCGCCGATTCGCCGAAAGCACGGAGAACCTGCTGAACGAATCCCTCTGGGAACTCTCCAACATCAACATCAACCGGATCTCCAACCCCGTCGAATACATCGAGATGCGGCGGAAGGTGGGCGGCGCCCCCTGGTCGGCGGGGCTGGTGGAGTACGCGACCGGCGCCGAGGTGCCGGCGGTGGTGGCCGAATCCCGCCCCCTGCGCGTCCTCAAGGACGCCTTCTCCGACGCCGTCCACCTCCGCAACGACCTCTTCTCGTACCAGCGCGAGATCGAGGACGAGGGGGAGCTGAGCAACGGCGTCCTGGTGCTGGAGACGTTCCTGGACTGCACCACCCAGGAGGCCGCGGACGCGGTCAACGACCTGATCACCTCCCGACTCCAGCAGTTCGAGGACACCGTCTTCACCGAACTGCCGACGCTCTTCGTCGACCAGGGCCTGGACCCGGCCGGCTGCGCCGCCGTGCTCGCGTACGCCAAGGGCCTCCAGGACTGGCAGTCCGGCGGCCACGAGTGGCACATGCGGTCCAGCCGCTACATGAACGGCGGCGGGGCGGGCGAACCCGGTGCCGCCGCGGCCCCCTGGTCGCCGCTGGTCTTCGGCGGTCTGGGCACCCAGGGGCTGGGCGCCCTGGCCACCGGCGCGCTCGGCCTGGGCACCTCCGCCGCGGACCTGCCGACCGCCCTCCGCACCGCCGGCACCCAGCGGCTCCGCCGCCGCACCCACACCCCCCACCAGCCGGTCGGCCCCTCCAAACTCCCCGACTTCTCCATGCCGTTCACCACCACCCTCAGCCCCCACCTGGAGGCGGCCCGGCGCAACGTCGTCACCTGGTCACACCGGATGGGCCTGCTCCAGCCGCAGCCCGGCGTACCGTTCTCCGACATCTGGGACGAGGACGCCCTGGTCCGCTTCGACTTCGCCCTCTGCGCGGCCGGCCTGCACCCCGACGCGACCCTCGACGAACTCGACCTCGGCACCCAATGGCTGACCTGGGGCACCTACGCCGACGACTACTACCCCGCGGTCTTCGGCCGGACCCGCGACGTCGCCGGCGCCATGGCCACCACCAAACGCCTCTCCGCCCTGATGCCCGTAGACGCGTCCGACCCGACCCCCGAACCGGCCAACGCCCTCGAACGCGCCCTCGTCGACCTCTGGAACCGCACGGCCGGACCGATGCCCCCGGACGCCCGCCGCACCTTCAAGGCCACCATCGACACGATGACGGCCAGCTGGCTCTGGGAACTGGACAACATGGTGCTGCACCGCGTCCCGGACCCGGTCGACTACATCGAGATGCGCCGCGCCACCTTCGGCTCGGACCTCACCATGAGCCTGAGCCGGCTCGGCCACGGCCGCCAGGTGCCGCCGGAGATCTACCGCAGCGGCCCGATGCGCTCCCTGGAGAACGCCGCCGCCGACTACGCCTGCCTGCTCAACGACGTCTTCTCGTACCAGAAGGAGATCGAGTACGAGGGCGAGGTCCACAACGGGATCCTCGTCGTCCAGAACTTCTTCGACTGCGACTACCCGACCGCGCTGGCCATCGTCCACGACCTGATGACCTCCCGCATGCGCGAGTTCCAACACGTCGCCACCAACCAACTCCCCATCCTCTACGACGACTTCAACCTCTCCGCCGAGGCCCGCGCCACCCTCGACGGCTACGTCAGGGAACTGGAGAACTGGCTCGCCGGCATCCTCACCTGGCACCGCGACTGCCGCCGCTACCGCCCCGAGTACCTCCGCCACCGGCCGGGCACGTCCGGGTGGACACCGGGCGCGACGGGCCTGGGGACGTCGGGGGCGCGGGTGGTGGGGGTGATGGGGGCGGCGGTCGGGTAGGGCCTTTACCCGGCCGGGTGGCTCCAGGGCTGTCGGGCCCGGGGCCACCCCTCCCGGCGCCGTCCCGCCGGGAACGACGGCCGGGCGCGCCAACGAAGCGCGGGAGCCGACTCGGACGAGGCTGATTCCGGCCTGGGCCTTGATGCTCTCCACGGCGTCTTCGGTGAGCCAGCGAAGGGAGACCACGGTCCACCTGTCGCGCTTGCGCATGACCACGGCGTTGCCGTCCCTGGTGCGTCCGACGTGGACGAATCCGTGGTCACGCCGCAGGACTTTCGCCAGGTTCTCACCGTGGATCACGGGCGTTACTTCCCTTACTGACGGCCCTTACGTCGGCAACTGAGGCACGGAAAGGGGCACGGCGGAACCTTCGCTCCCGAGGGGATACGTACGACTCCAGAGGCCGCGTCCAGTTGCCTGCCGTAGTCCGTCCGGCATCCCGAAGAGGCCATGGACGGGGCTGCCGGCTCGGCTGCCGACAGGCTGGCCATCGGTGTGCTCGGTTCCGGCTGCGGCCCCCGGCTGCGGTGATCCCGCCTGGATTGCATGACCACGGCGCCTACTTGGGGCACTTGTCGGCGTGCCGGTAGACCACCACGGGCGTCCCAGAGGCACCCGTGATCTGACCTCGGCGAGTCAGCTCGAACCTTTGGATCGGCTTCATGCAAGCGGAGCATCGCTGGCCCTTGGGCGCATATGTCGCGTACTCCCAAGTCCCCTCGGATGTTTCGGTGCTGCTCACCATTCCGCTGACCTCCCCGGTTTGATCTGACCGAGGTCCATCGTGCTGCGGATTCCGAGAGTGTGCTAGTTGATTTCCTGTTCCCTCAAGAAGTCGTCCCGTATTCCTTCCATCAATGTTCGCATTCCCTCGTCCGCAACGGCTACCTGCTCGAAGCCGTCGAACTTGGTTACGTACCGCTCAATGTCCCTAGGCTCTGTAGTGGTGACCTTAGCGTGAGGGATCTCGACAATGACTAGCCGGTTGTCGAAGAGGGCGAATGAAGAACTTGGCAGGTCTGTCATGGGTGCCGACAACGGCACCACGCCAATGCTGATGTTCGGCATTCTCGACATGGTGATGAGCTTGTCCAGCTGGGCCGCCATCATGGTAGGCGAAATGAGCCTCCACTTGAGGACCGACTCGGTGATCACGAAGTGATAGCTGCGTTTTTATCGTAAAGAGCTTCTTGTCGGCGCATCCTTGAGCAGATCATCTTCTCCAGAGCATCGTCTGCATAGCCGTGTCTGCTCAATACGGCACGCACATACTCCGGTGACTGGAGTAGTCCGGGAATGCATACGGGTTGAAAGAGTCGCATGAGATCCGTCTGTGCCTCAATGGCCCGGATCTCCTCCTGATGCTTATACAGCCCGGTGCGGCGGTACAGACGCCATGCGGTTGCCTCCGTTGCAGCCTTCCGCGCGGCCTCGGTCAGCCCGGCCTTGACCTCTTCGGAGACCTCCAAGGCCGCAAGGACGCGCTCAACGTCCATGATGCTGGGAGTGAGCGCCTCCCGCTCAATCTTGCTCAGCTTGCTTGGAGACATGGCAGCACTGCGGGCGACTGCCTTGGCCTGCCTTCCGCTGGCCTCTCGCAGTTCCCGCAGTGCTCTGCCGATACTGATTCCGTTCACTCCGGCTTGTGGCGGTCCCACCATTCGGGGAATGGCACCGCGTGGTTCATGGCCGTATCTCGCCGCTCCAACCATTCTTGCGCCCGCCCTTCGGGCGCAATCTCAGCCCCAAGGAATGCGCCAGCATCCCCGTACTTCATAGACACGACGACCCTCTCATCGAATGCCCAGAAGTCCGGAACGCCATCCAACGGGTTGACCTGCTCCGTCGTGTCCAGGATGAAGAACTCTTCTCCGGCGCCCTGATTACGGACATACCCCCAGCCCAGTTCGAAGCGCAGGTAGTCGCTCAGTGGGCGGTTGAGGATGTGCACCCGGTACATGCGCCTACCGGCCTGGGTGGCGTCGCGCACCGTGGTGACCCAGCCGGACGACTTGTAGCTCTCCGGCTGAGGCTTGCCGGCGAGAAAGGCTTCGTAAGCGTCCACGCCGCCCGACTTGCTGTAGTCGTCCAGGGTTTCGAGTCGGAAAGCTTCCCGCTCGAACTCCGTGAAGAGTTTCCCGAAGTCTTCAGGTGCGATGTTCACTGGCCACCCTCTTCAGCAGCGCCATGGGAATTCGGACCGCCGTTTCGTTCTCGGGTAAGCCCATGGTCGCTAGGGCTTCCCCGTCCTCGACCTTGAAGCCCTGGACCAACACGTGCTCTGTGCCCTCCACTTCCCAAACGGTTGGGCACGGCCCTTCGTCGCAGTCGCTAGCAAGCTGCCTGAGCTTCACCGGCTGACCCCCTGTCGGTTGGTGTCCGACCTGATGCTTCCGAGGTGATGACCCGAGGGTCAAGGGATCACAGTTGAGAGAACGGGAAACCGTGGCGGCCCACCCGGCCGCGTCGGTAGGCGCTGGTCTCGCCCCAAGGCCGTCGGGAGTTCAGGGGCGCCTCCGTCAGCCGTTCTTCAGCGCCGCTATGAACGAGTCCCAGGCTCCCGCGTCGACGATCACGCGGGGGCCGGCGACGTCCTTGCTGCCGCGCATGGCCGTGCGGCCGAAGATGTTGCGTGGGGCACATCGCCCAGAAGCCCACGGGCGCGGAGAATCAGCTCGACGTCGACGAGGCTCGGCGTGGTGCGCGCGGTCTCAATTTTGCTGAGCTTGATCTGGGACATGTTGCAGCGCAGGGCGAGCCAGGATTGTGTACGGCTGGCTCGCTTGCGCATGCTGCGGAGCGTTTCCGCCAGTTCAGCCTTTGACTGGCCCAGCTGCCCGGGGTCAAACGTCAAGGCCCTTCACGTACTTCTCGAAGGGCACGGCGTGCTCCAGGGCGATTCTCTTCCACTCCCGGTAGGGACCGGGGTCGCCCTCGTAGGATTCGCGATTGATTTGGGTGCCGTCCGGCCGGAAATTCAGGTGGGCGATGCGGGAATCGTCGAACAGCCACCAGTCCCGTCCAGACAGTGGCAAGTCGTAGTCCTCCCGCGTCACGTCCAGGACGCGGATGTCTTCACCGGCCGCGAGGTTGCCGGGGATGCCCCAGGCGAATTGGTACCGCTGGTAGTCGGTGAGCGGCCGGCGCACGATGCGGACCCGGCCGATGTGCCGTCCGGACTCAACGTATCCACGCACCCGTTCATGCCAACGGGCGTTGTGGCCAACGGGTTTGTCCGCGCCCCGAAGGAAGCGGGCGACGTTCTCCTGCTCCTTGGGCATGGTGTAGGTGGGTTGGGCCTCGAACCGCCATGCCTCCCGTTCGAACGCGTCAAAGAAGCTGCGCCACTCTTCACCATCCAAGAGCACGGACAACCTCCCTCAGAACGTGCTCGGGGAGCTCCACCAGGCCCTCCCCCTCAGATCCGTAAGCGAGGGCGGTCAGTAGGGCCTCCTGCTGACCGCCGAGGGTGCCGGCTAAGACTATGCGGTGCGCGGTACACCGTGTCTGGCACGCCCAAGAATCCCGGTAACGAGGCCAAGCGCATCGACCGGTTCGTCAGCATCCATCAGCACTGAAAGGGTTTTCCGTGTCCGAGTGGAGTTTCACCCTCCGGCTCAATCAGGCCCTTACGCCGGAGCAGGCCGATGCCTTTGACCACTGCGATGCTTTTGCTGATGGCTCCGTCGCGTATGTCCTGGGCCCCGCGGACCCGCAGCAGTACGCCGCGCACCGCCCCGACGCGGCCGAACTGCGAGAACTCTCCTGTGACGTTGAGGCCCCCACGCTGTTGGACGCCGTTGCCCAAGTGGCCCGCAACATCCGGCTCATTCCCGGGCTGCACGCGGTAGGCGTCCGGCACGACGACATGGTGACGCTGGGCGAAGCCGCGCAGCGCTGTGGGCGCAGCCGCCAGTCCTTGGTGCAGCTCTCGCGCGGGCAGCGCGGCCCCGGCGGTTTTCCGGAACCGGACGTGGAGACGGAAGGTACGGCGTTCTATTCCTGGCGCAAGATCGCCGGGTTTCTGCGCGGCCTCGGCGACGACATTCCGCCGGTGCCGCACGATCTCGTCGTCGCGGACCACGCGCTCCGCCTCGCGGACGAACTCGACGGCGTGGACGTCCCGCCGGGGACACTGCGGTCGTTGGGGTTGCCGGTCGGTTAGCGCATGGGGCGGCGCCTTTGCCGGAAGAGGTGGGGCGCCCTCCCCGTCAGCCGTTCTTCAGCGCCGCTATGAACGAGTCCCAGGCCCCCTCGTCGACGAGTACCTTGGGGCCCGAGGCGTCCTTGCTGTCGCGTACGGCCGTGAAGCCCGGGACGTTGCGCGCTACCTCGACGCACTCGCCCTGGGAACCGCTGTGGCTGGACTTACGGAACTCGAATGCGGTCACCGGTGCTCCTTGATCAGGCTGGACAGCCGTGCGCGAGTGTCCTCGGGGGACAGCGCCTTCCTGCGCACGCTATCGAACAGCCCGCGATGCCGGTGGGCGTCGTCTTCACTCTCCAGCCACAGCCTGGAGCCGGCGGTCTCGACGTAGACCACGTCCAACGAGGCCGGTTCCTCGAAGCCCAGGATCACGAACGGTCCGGTCATGGAGGCGTGCGCGGTAGCCTCGAACGGCCAGACCTGGAGCTTTACGTTGGGCATGGCGGACGCTTCGAGGAGCCGTTCCAACTGCCCCTGCATGACGGTCGGGCCGCCGACCTGTTGACGTAGGGCGCCTTCGGAGAGGATCGCCCAGAAGTTCAAGGGGACTTCCTCGGTCAGGCGGGCTTGCCTGCTGATTCGTGCCGCCACGAACTGGTCGATCTCGTCGGGGTCTTCCCACACGTCATCGGCAGCGGTGACCGCGCGAGCGTACTCGGGCGTTTGCAGCAGGCCAGGGATCAACTGGTTCTGGAACGTGCGGATCCTGGATGCTCCGGCCTCAAGCTGGATGTATTCCTGGAGATCGCCGAGGTCGGTGTACTCCTCCCACCAGCCCTTTGCCCGTCGACGTTCGCGGTCCGCCTTCGCGAGGGCGAGCAGACGGTCCCTGGCGGGTCCGGGGCGTTCCACCCCGTACAAGTCGCACAGTGCGTGCAGGTCAGGGTCGCGGACGGGGACGACGCCACGCTCTATCTTGACGACCTTCGTCTGGGTAGCCGTCAGGTGTGCCGCCGCCTGGGGCTGCGTCAGGCCCTTCGCGGTGCGGAGCTTCAGCAGCTCTCCGCCCAGCTTCCTGCCCAGGACGGTGGACTTCCGTTCCCTGCCGGCTTGTTGGCTCGCCACGACTACCTCCCGTGAGCACGTGTGCACAGTGTCTGGGCGCGCGGCTTCCCTGGGCAAGTTCGGGTAGCGAGTAGTCGCTCTTGAGAATTAATTCCCTGAGTTAGGTTGCGCGAGGTAGCCGGGTGATGTCACGTTGAGTGCGTACCAGCTCACGCTGTGGCGTCTGTGCCCGGTGGTGTGGGCCTCTCCAGTCGCGCTCCCCGAGGGGATAGCCATGTCCGCACGCGCCCGGCCCGTTTCGACTCGCTTCGTCTCCGCTGCCCCGGGCGGCGTCGCTTACCGGATACCGAGTGAGCCCCGTAGTGCCGGATGGGCCCGTAGGGAGCTGCGGCGACAGTTGGGGCAATGGGGGGTGGCGGGCGAACTCGTCGGTACCGCTGAGCTGTTGGTGTCCGAGTTGGTTGCCAATGCGGTGCGGGCGCAGGGGGCGGGTGGTGGTGCGTGGGTCGGGGTCCGGTTCGGGTTCTCGGGCGGACGGCTGCGGCTGGAGGTGCGGGATGGGAGTGCGGAGAAGCCGGTGGTGAACGACATCGTGGAGGAGGGCGCGGAATGTGGGCGTGGGTTGGTGCTGGTGGACGCCTTGGCAAGTGGTTGGGGCGTGGCAGCGGACGGCATCGGAAAGGTCGTGTGGGCGGAGTTGGCGGTACCGGAGGGGCCGTGCGGTATCGCGCCGACGTGACGGTGCGGTGTCCGGACGGTGCGTCGATCGAGCTGGGCGGGCTGGCGTCGTCGTCGCCGCGTCGGGCGGTGGGGTGGGTCCGGCGGCGGGCCGTGCACATGGCGCAGCAGTTAGGGGCGCCGTACGAGGGTGGGGTGCGGGCCTGGCTGGACGGTGCGGGGGAGTTCGACGGGGCGGTGGATGCGCTGGCCGGGGGAAGTGCCGTGGCGCTGACGGTGGTTGATGGTGAGGGGTGCGCGTATGCGCTGGTGGCGCGGCCGGTCGTCGCGACGCTGGAGGTGGCGGCGTGACGCGGGGGCTGGGGACGCCGGGGATCTGGTGCGAGCGGGTGGTGTACCGGTCGCTGGACGCGGAGGTCGTCGTGTCGTGGGTGACGCTCGCGGTGGACAGCCCGGCTCAGGCGGCGCGGGTCATTGGGGCGGATGCGCGGAGGATGGCCGGTGGACTCGCTGGCCGGGCGCGGCGGCGGGTGTTGAGCGGGACGGAGGGCGGCGGGCGCGTGGGAGCCATGGCCGCGTTGCATCGAGGGGAGCCGTGCGGCCTGGCGCTCGACTGCGGTGGGGTGTGGGTGGAGTGGTCGGCCCGGCCGGTGCTCTTCCTGGCGGTGGTGAGTCGTGCGGGGTCGCGTTGTGTGCGGTCTGACGGTGCGGGGGTGGTGCGGTTCGGCGGGCCGGTGGGGGTGGTGGTCGGCCGGGGCCCGACCTGAGGTCCCCGGCTGGCGGTTCGGGCGGGGTCGGGGCGGGCGGCCTGCTTTCCGCCCGCCTCGGGGCGGCTAACGGGAGCCCCCGCGTCGTTGCCGGCCAACTGGTGGGTGGCGTTGGTCAGTTGGTGTGGCGGGCTGCCAGGTGGGCTAGGAGGCGGGTGCGGTGGGTGCTCTGGGCCAGGGAGAGGGCCGTCCAGGCCATGGCCAGGCCGCCGTCCAGGAGGGCGCGGTCGGCGCTGGGGGTGGTGCCGTAGCGGGTGAACTCGGGGTTGTGGAGGACGATCGCGGGGGAGGTGGGGACCGTGGGCCGGCTGGTTCCGGTCGCCACGGCGGCGGCCGGGCCGGGGGTTCTGGCGGGTGGGGACGGGTCGAGGGTGGTTCCGGGCTCGGTCATGGCGGTGCCGCACCTGTTCTCTGAGGGCGCGCGGCGGGGGCGCCGGGCGGCCGGGGTGAGGAGCCTCCGCAACGGAACGCCGTAGGG
Source organism: Streptomyces sp. NPDC058000 (assembly GCF_042886435.1). Classification (NCBI taxonomy): domain Bacteria; kingdom Bacillati; phylum Actinomycetota; class Actinomycetes; order Kitasatosporales; family Streptomycetaceae; genus Streptomyces; species Streptomyces sp. NPDC058000. Next base: position 152,293 of record NZ_JBHVQS010000001.1, on the reverse strand, counting down.
CGGAAGATCGTCGCTGGCGGAAACAGGGCATCAATGTGGCGGGCCGGCCGTACCCTCGTCCATATGTGACCCTCAGGTGGCCCGGAACCCGCATCCCAGAGGTGGTCATCGGTGGATTCAGACATCCCGGCCGGCGCCGCGGTGGTTTTGGACGAGCTGGATCACGCCGTCATCCGCATCCTGGCCCGTGAACCGCGCGCCGCCTTCGCCGACGTCGGGGCGCGCCTCGGCGTGCACGAGCGGACGGTGGCCCGTCGCCTCGACCGGCTGATCGCCGCGGGCCTGGTCCGCTTCACGGCCTTCCTCGTGCCCGAGCACCTCGGTGAGGGCCTGGTCGTCGAACTCGCCGTCCGCTGCGCCCCCGGCCGGCTGCACGAGACGGCGCTGGCACTGGCCCGGCGGCCGGACGTCCGCGCGGTGGACGTGGCCACCGGCGCGTCCGAGGTCGTCGCCGAGATGATCGTGCCGGGCCCCGACCAGCTGCTCTCCCTGGTCGACGGGCCGATCGCCCGCATCCCCGGCGTCACCGGCATCCACACCGCGGTCGTGCTGCGCCTGCTGCTGACCGCCACCGACTGGGACCCGTACGGCGACGAACCCACCCCGACCCGGCGCCGGATCGCGGAGGGCGGGACGCTGCCCCCGCCGCCGACCATCGACGACCTCGACCGTCGCCTGGTGGCCCTCCTGGAGCGCGACGCCCGCGCCCCCATGACCCGCCTCGCGCAGGAACTCTGCGTCGGTGAGACCACCGCCCGGCGCCGGCTGGCCCGCCTGATGGACTCGCACATCCTCCACCTGCGGCTGCACGCCGAACCGGAGGTCCTCGGCTTCCCGATCGAGGCCCGCTTCCGGCTCACCGTCGAACACCGCTTCCTGGACGCGGCGGTCCGCCGCCTCGCCCGCGAACCCGAGGTCCGCCACCTCGTGCTCACCACGGGCCACAGCAACGTCCAGGGCTACTCAAGCCACCGCTCCACCCAGGACCTGCACACCTTCACCGCCCGTGTCTTCGCCCCGCTCGACGGCGTCACGGCCGCGGAAGCCGCCCTGCTGCTGCGGACGTACAAGCGGGCCGGGGTGGTGACGGAGCGGGGCCACGCGGAGCGGGCGGGCCCGGAGGCGGCCGTTCCCGGCGGGAACTGATCGGCTCTGCGGCACCCCTCCGCTCCCCTCTGCCGCGGCGCTTCCCTCCGCTTCGCCTTCGGATTGCTCCTAAAATGGGCAAGGCGGGGCGTAGTGGGCAGGGTGCGGGCGCGGCGAGCAGGACACGGCGGGCGCCCCGACACCGCCGAGCGCGCCGGTGGACCACCGGCCCGGCGAGCGCCCGCCCGCGGCGGCGGACCGCACCGGCACCCGCGCCACGGAGACGACAGCGCCCCGGAGAGAACCGGCTGCGACGGACTGGCGATGCGATGACCTCGGAGAATGACCGGCCGGAGAGGCCGGGCGGCGGGGCGGACGAGAGGCCGGGCCGGGCCTGCGACCTCGCCACGGCGGCCGCGGCCGAGCTGGACGGGCGCGGGGCGGTGGTCTCCTGGACCCGGGCGGCGGAACGGCTGCTCGGGTACCCGGCGGCGGAGGTCCTGGGGCACGACGCGGTGGAGCTGCTGGCCGTACCGGGGGACGCGGCGCGGGTCGCCGCCGTTGCGCACTGGGCGGGGGACGGCTGGAGCGGATCGGTGGCGGCCCGGCACCGGGACGGGCGGGCGATCCAGCTCGCGGTGCAGGTGTCGCCGGTGCTCGCCGCGACCGACGACGGGACGGTCGGGGCCGGGCGGTGGTCGGTGGTCGCCCTGGAGGAGTGGCGGGTCCCCGGCGGCGGGGTGAACCAGCTGATGTTGGAACCGTTCCTGGCCCATGCGCCGGTCGGCATGGCCGTCCTCGACACCGAGCTGCGCTACGTCTGGGTGAACGCCGTACTGGAGCGCCTGATCCCGCTGGAGCAGCGGCTGGGACGCACGGTGGGCGAGGTGCTGCCGCGGCTGGAGGCGGAGGCGTTCGAGGAGCGGATGACGCGGGTGCTGGAGACCGGGCACCCGGTGATGGACTACGAGTTCCGCAGCCCCACCTACGCCGATCCCACGCAGGAACGGGCCTACTCGGCGTCGTTCTTCCGGCTGGCCGGCCCGCACGACCGGTGCGTGGGGATCTGGTACATGGTCATCGACGTGACCGAGCGCTGGCGGGCCCAGGAAGGGCTGGCGCTGCTGAACGACGCCAGCGCCCGGATCGGCAGCACCCTCGACGTGACGCGGACCGCGCAGGAACTGGCCGACGTGGCGGTGCCGGCGCTGGCCGACTTCGTGGCGGTCGATCTGCTGGACTCCGTGCTGCGCGGCGAGGAACCGGTCCCCGGGCCGGTAGACAGCACCCCGACGATGCGGCGGACCGGGCAGCGGTCGGTCCGCGAGGGGTGCCCGGAGGCCGGGCTGGCGGTCGGCGAGGCGGTCCGGCGGGCGCCGTCGTCGGCGGTGGCGCGCTGCCTGCTGTCGGGGGAACCGGTGGTGGAACCGCTGCTGGCCGCCGACAGCCCCTGGGTGAACGAGGACCCGCGGCGGGCCGACATCGTGCGCGCCTACGGGTTCCGGTCGGCGATGGTGGCGCCGGTCCGGGCCCGCGGCATCACCCTCGGCACGGCGACCTTCGTCCGGTCCCGGCGACTGGGGCCCTTCGGCGCGGACGACGTGCGCCTTGCCGAGGAGCTGGTCGCCCGCGCCGCGGTCTGCCTGGACAACGCGCGGCGGTTCACCCGCGAGCGCACCGCGGCCCGGATGATGCAGCGCAACCTGCTGCCGCACGCGTTGGCCGGCGGCGCGGCCCTGGACGTCGCGTCCTGGTACTTCCCGGCGGACGCGCCGAGCGGGGTGGGCGGCGACTGGTTCGACGTGATCCCGCTGTCGGGGGCGCGGGTGGCGCTGGTCGTCGGGGACGTGGTCGGGCACGGTCTCGACGCCGCGGCCAGCATGGGCCGGCTGCGGACCGCGGTGCGGACCCTGGCCAATCTGGACCTGCCGCCGGACGAACTCCTCGCCCGGCTCGACGACTTGGTGATCGGGTTGATGGAGACCCGCCGGGACGGCGGCGCGGCGCCCGACCACGGGACGGCCACCGACGACGGGACGGTCACCGACGGCGGCGCGGCGTTCGACGACGGGACGGCCGCCACCCTCCAGGGCTTCCTGGGTGCCACCTGCCTGTACGCCGTGTACGACCCGGTCAGCCGGCGCTGCACGATGGCCCGCGCCGGCCATCTGCCGCCCGCGGTCCTCGCCCCGGACGGCGCCGTGGAGTTCCCGGACCTGCCCGCCGGACCACCGCTCGGCCTGGGCGCACTGCCCTTCGAACCGGCCGAACTGGAGCTGGCCGAAGGCAGTTTGCTGGCGCTCTACACCAACGGCCTGATCGAGACCTACGACCGGGACATCGGGGTGGGCATGGCCCGACTGGGCGGGGCCCTCGCCGCGCCCGGCGCGACGCTCCAGGAGATCGGCGGGAACGTGGTGACGGCGCTGCTCACCGGCCCACCGTCCGACGACGCCGCGCTGCTGCTGGCCCGGACGCACGCCCTGGACGCGAGCCAGGTCGCCTCCTGGGACCTGGGCACCGACCCGGCCGTGGTCGCCGGCGCCCGCAACCTCGCCGGGCGGCAGTTGACGGAGTGGGGGCTGGAGCCGCTGCGGTTCACCACCGAACTGGTCGTCAGCGAACTGGTCACCAACGCCATCCGGCACGGCAGCGGCCCGATCACCCTGCGGCTGATCCGCCAGGAAGCCGCCCTGATCTGCGAGGTCTTCGACACCGGCAGCACCGCCCCGCATCTGCGGCACGCCCGGACCACCGACGAGGGCGGCCGCGGGCTGCTGATCGTCGCCCAGCTCACCCGCCGCTGGGGCACCCGCTACACGGCCAACGGGAAGATCATCTGGGCGGAGCAGGGACAGGCGGACCGGGACGAGGAGGGGCCGGAACAGGGGGCGTCGTCGGGTGACGGGGCAGGTGCGGTCGCGGTGGGGTGACCGGACCGGCGGGGCGCCCGCGCTCCAACTGGCCGATGCGGGCCGGGAGTACCGGCCGGGAGGGCCGGCGGGGTGCGGTCGCCTCGTACCTGGTCGGGCCGACCAGCCCGACCAGCCCGACCAGCCCGACCAGCCCGACCGGGCCGACCGGGCCGCGCGGACCGGCCCCTGCCGCCACCGGCCCCCGCCGTCACCGGGCCGCCCGGTGACCCGCCTACGCCTTCTCCGTACGCCGGTTGAGATACGCCAGCACGGCCAGTACCCGTCGGTGCCCGCTGTCGCTCGGCGGCAGCCCCAGCTTCGCGAAGACGTTGCCGATGTGCTTGCTGACGGCCCGGTCCGAGACCACCAGCAGACGCGCGATGGTGGTGTTGTCCCGGCCCTCCGCCATCAGCTGGAGCACCTCGCGCTCGCGCGGCGTCAGCGAGTCCAGCGGATCGTCCCGGCGGCGGGTCAACAACTCGGTGACCACTTCCGGGTCCAGCGCCGTACCGCCGCCCGCGACCCGTTCCAACGCGTCCAAGAAGGCGTCCACCCGGCCCACCCGGTCCTTGAGCAAGTAGCCGACCCCGCCCGCGCCGTCGCCCAGCAACTCGGCGGCGTAGGTCTCCTCGACGTACTGCGACAGCACCAGCACCGGCAGCCCGGGCAGTTCCCTGCGCGCCGCGAGCGCCGCCCGCAGCCCCTCGTCCCGGAACCCCGGCGGCATCCGCACGTCCAGCACCGCCACGTCCGGCCGGTGGGTGAGCAGGGCCGGCAGTACCTCCGGTCCGGTGGCCGCGACCGCCGCCACTTCGTGCCCTGCGGAGGTCAGCAACAGGACCAGCCCCTCCCGCAACAAGGCGTTGTCCTCGGCGATCACCACGCGCACGGCAGCTCCACTTCGATCACGGTCGGCCCGCCGACCGGGCTCGCCAGCTCCATCGTCCCGTCGAGGGCGGCAACCCGCCGGCGCATCCCGAGCAGCCCGGTGCCGCCGGCGCCGGAGCCCGCGCCGGCCCCGGTGCCCCCCTCACGGGCACCGCCCCGGCCCTCGTCCCGCACCCGGACCCGCAACGCCCCCGCCACCCGGGTGAGTTCGACCGCCGCCCGGTCCGCCCCGCTGTGCTTGGCCGCGTTGGTCAGCGCCTCCGCGACCACGAAGTACGCGGCCGCCTCCACCGCCGCCGGGGCGCGCGGCGCCTCCGTACGGCCGCTCTCGCGCACCTCCACCGTCAGACCGCTGCCGGCCGCCAACGCCCGTACCGCGCCGGCCAGTCCACGGTCGGTCAGGATCGGCGGATGGATGCCACGGACGACGTGCCGCAGTTCGGTGAGGGCCTCCTCGGCCTGGTCCTGGGCGTCGTCCAGCAGTCTGCGCGCGGCCTGCGGGTCCGCGTCGTACATCCGCCGCGCCAGCCCCAGCCGCAGGGACAGCGCCACCAAGTGGGCCTGTGTGCCGTCGTGCAGATCCCGTTCGATGCGCCGTAGTTCGGCGCCGTGGGCGGCGACCGCGCCGGCCCGTGTGACGGTCAGTTCCTCGACCCGTTCCGCGAGTCGGCCGGTGTGCAGGGCCTCCGGTGTCGGCGTCAGCAGCGCCCGCGACCACGCCGCGTCGAGGTCGGCGAGCCGCCCGATCAGCGGCAGCACCACCGCCCGGCGCCTGAGCAGCCCGCACCACACCCCGTCAACCACCAGGCCGAGCGCCCACAGTGGCAGGCAGGCGTACGCCAGTAGCCAGCCGTAGCCGAAGTGCACCACCAGCCACCGCAGATCGCGCACCGTCCCGGGGTCCGACAGTGCCGTCCGCACCCGTTCGCCGAGCCCGCCGCGCAACGGCAGATACGCCGCGGGGACCGGCTCGCCCGTCCAGCCGGCCACCCGGCGCCGCTTGAACCCGGCCATCCCGCGCAGCATCAGCACCGTTTCGGGCAGCACCCCGGCGCCGATCACGATGAGCGTCGCCACGGCGGTGAACAGGAGCACCGCCAGGAACAGGTACGACAGCAGCGCCAGCCCCGCCCCCGCCATCAACTGCCCGGTGGCACACGCCGCCCGCCGTACCGCTGCCCGCATCCCCGCCCCGCCCCCCATGGCCAACAGGCTAGGCGACGGTACCGGCGGGCACGGTCGGGTCGGCTCCCCACGGTCGGGCCAGGTCCCCAACCCCGGGGGTGTAGCGCGCTACACCCCTGATCGGGGTGTGCGCTCCCTCGTCGCCGGCCCGCGCGCCGGGCATCGTGGTGGACGGGTCGAGCGCACAGGGTCACCGCTGCCGACATGGCGTCCGCACCGGCTGACCGCGCCCGCCCCACGCCCTGTTGTGCACCGCCTGAGGTCCCCGGCCCCAGCCCCAGGACCCGGCCCCCGCCCGGAAGGAACGCCACCGATGAACGCCCTGAAAGCCCTGGTCTGGTGCGCACTGGCCGTCGCCCTCGTCGTCAACGTCGCCACCAGCTTCGCCTTCGACGGCGTACAGCAGGTCCTGATCAGCGTCGGTACCGGCAGCGTGGTCATCGCCTCGGCCGCGGCCCTGTTCCTGATGCGCCGGAGGCGGCGCCCGTGACGCCGCCACCGCCTTCCGGGCCGGCCCGCGTGGACCATCGGCAAGCGCCGGGCCACCCACAGTGACGTGCCTGTTTTGCCTGAATTTTCACGGAAAGGTACTTGTTGGCACTGGACGTCCGTCGTAGTGTCGAAAGTGTCGCGGCGAGAACGTGCCGCCGGAACGAACCGCAGGGAACGCCCCGACGGGAGCGCCGAATCGCCACCAGAGCACGGTCCGGGAGAGCCGCGGCGCCATTCCTCTCACAGGAGGCGAAGATGACCTTCAGGGCATTCTTCCCCCGCAACCGCATTAACGACATCGGACGTCACGGTGGTGGCGGCTGGGGTGGCGGCGGACGCGGAGGACGCGGAGGACGCGGCGGATACGGCGGATACGGCGGACGCGGGGGCTATGGCTTCCGTGGTCGCGGTGGCCGTGGAGGCTACTTCTTCTGCTAACCGACCAGCCGACCTGTTGTCCTCATCTGTTGTCATCACCTTCGGGCGACAGTTGACGACCAGTGACAGTGAAATGTGATTCGGGCCTAGAGACCTGAGACACAGCCCGAGGCGGGCTCGCGTATCGCACGCGGGCCGGCCTCGTGGGCTGCCCACCCCGTTCACCGGCCCGCACCACACCTCGTGACCATGCATCTGCGCAACTCCCGCCGCGCCCGCGGCCCCAAGACGGCCGACGGACGTACGGCGGGGACGGCCAACGACCGGGAGACGCCGACGCCCCGCGGCCGTGGGACGAAGACAGCCACACTCACCGGCCCGCCGCCCGCACCGCCCGCATCGGCCCCCGAACGCCCGCGCACCGCCCAGCCCACCCACCTCCCCGCCGACGCCCCCATCCTGACCCGCCACGTCGGCCCCGTAGAGGCGTTCCGTCGCTTCTGGCCGCTGACCCTGGGCGACCGCCGCTGGATGCTGCTGGTGGGACTGTGCGCCATCCTCGCCGCCCTCGCCGAGACCGTCACGATCCTGATCTTCGCCCAACTCACCGACCACGCCCTGGCGAAGGGCTCGGTCAGTGCCTTCTGGCACCCCGCCGGCATCTGGCTCGCGGTCGCGGTCATCGGCGCCGTGGTGGGCTATCTCGGCCACTCCCTCGCCGCCTGGACCGCGGAGCGCTTCCTGTTGCGCCTCCGTGCCCGCGTCTTCACCCATCTCCAGAAGCTGCCGCCACACTTCTTCCAACGCAACCGCCGCGGTGACCTCGTGGAACGGCTGACCGGTGACGTCGACGCCATCGAAAGCCTCGTGGTGTCCGGGCTGGTGGGCGCCTGCGCGGCCGTCTTCAGCACGCTCTTCTACGCCGCCGCCGCACTCCTGTTGCGCTGGGAACTGGCGCTCGCCACCTTCGTCGCCGCCCCGATCTTCTTCGCCGCCACCCGCCGCTTCACCAGCCGGCTGCGCGAGGTCTCCCGCCGCCAGCGGGCCGCCGACGGCGCCCTCACCTCCGTCGTCGAGGAAACGCTGGTCAACGTCGTCCTCACCCAGGCGTACAACCGCCAGCGCGACGAAGAGAAACGCCTGGGACGGGAAGCCCTCCGCTGGCTGCGCGCCTCCGTCGCCAGCGCCCGCCTCAACGCCCTCTACGACCAGCTCATCGAAATCCTGGAAACACTCTGCGTACTGGCCATCATCGGCCTGGGCGCCTGGGAGATCTCAGCCGGCCGGATGACCCTCGGCCAGCTCCTCGCGTTCGCCGCCTTCATCGGCTACCTCTACCCGCCGATCCGCTCCCTGGGCAAGCTGGGCCTGACCGCGACCGCCGCCACCGCCGCCGCCGACCGGCTGCTGGAGATCCTCGACGCCCGACCCGCCGTCACCGATCCGGCACCCGCCCGCACCACCCCGTTCCCGCAGCGCGCCCACGGCGAGCTCACCGCCGACGACGTCACCTTCCGCTACCCCAACTCCCCCCACCACAACGCCCTCAACGCCTTCTCCTTCACCGCACACCCCGGCCAGTTCCTGGTCGTCACCGGCCCCAGCGGCGCCGGCAAGTCCACCCTCGCCGCGCTCCTGCTGCGCTTCTACGACCCGGACGCCGGCACCATCCGCCTCGACGGCATCCCGGTCGACCGCCTCCCGCTCGCCGACCTCCGACGCAACATCACCCTGCTCCCCCAAGAGACGCTCGTCCTCCACGACACCATCGAACGCAACATCGCCTGCGGCCGCGAGAGCCCCGACCCGACCCACCAGGAAGTCGTCCACGCCGCCCAGGCCGCCGACGCCGACGCCTTCGTCACCGCCCTCCCGGACGGCTACGCCACGGTCATCGCCCCCGCCACCGCCGCCCTCTCCGGCGGCCAGCTGCAACGCATCGCCATCGCCCGCGCCATGCTCCGCGACGCCCCGGTCCTCATCCTCGACGAGCCCACCACCGGCCTCGACACCCTCGCAGCCCAGCGCATCCTCGCCCCCCTCCACCGCCTCGCCGCCGGCCGCACCACCCTCGTCATCACCCACGACCTCGACCTGGCCGCCACCGCCGACCGCATCCTCGTCCTCGACGACGGCAACCTCACCGAATCGGGCACCCACACCGAACTCCTCCTCCACGGCGGGTTGTACGCGGAACTGTTCGCAGGGGGGAGGCCCGACGTAGGGCACTAGGGCGGCCGGTATGCGCTGCTCCTCGAACGCGGCCACCACACCCACGACCAACGGGACGCCCCTCCGTGCCCCGCGCACAACTCTGGTGTGTTCGCGGCGGACGTGGCACCCTTCCGGGCGCCTACGGCACGGGCCGCGCCCGCCGGTCCGGCAGGCCGCGGCACCCCGCCGGCCGGCCGACACCTTCGCGGCGCTCGACGGACAAGGAGACGGCCATGAGGGAAACCCATGACGACGCGCCACAGAACCCCGACCCCGCGCGAAACGCGGGCGGAGGGTGCCACGGCGAGGCAGCGGCCTGCGGGGACGCCTTGCGGAAGCGGCATCTGGCGCGCGGCCGTAGCGCGATCGACCGGGCCACGGCGATGTGCCGTTACGCCGGTATCGCCGAGGACGATGCGCAGGTCGTGCCGAAGGACCCCACCGCGAAGGCGGCCAACGCCGTCCGGCTGTCCGCGCAGGCCCTCGCGCGCCTTCCCGGGTTTCCCCTCGACCCCGCGGCCGACGCCCGTTGCGCACGGAACGCCGCCGCGGCGGCCGCCGTCGTCGCCAAGGTCGCGCAGTCCCACACGGGGGCCGGTGACCTCTCGGACGTCGCCTACCGCGCCGCCATCAAGGCTTCCATGACCGGTGGAGCAGCCGCTGGCCAGGCCGCGCGGGGCCGGGACGAGGCGCTGAACCGGACGGCGGACGCCGACGAGGCGGCAGCCGTAGCGGCAGCCGAGGCGGCCGGCTGGATGTAGGACGAGGCAGCCCCGCCACAGGAACAGCACCGCTACAGGAACAGCACCCCGCTACAGGAACGCCCCATCACAGGAACGCCCCCGCCCCAGGCAACGCCCCCGCCGCCCCAGGGAACACCCCCGTCACATGAACAACCCCAACGCGCCATCCACCGACCAGCTCTGCCAGCACACGGCGAAGAAGCCGACCGCGGAGATCAGCGCCATCATCAGGTTCTGCCCCTGCTCCGCCCAGTCGTGGATCATCAGGACGAGGTAGATCAGGTTGAGCACCAGTCCGGCGATCAGAGCGACGGGGGTCAACAGCCCGACGATCAAGCCGAGCCCGAGCGCCAGCTCCGCGTAGGCGACCACGTACGCCATCAGTCGCGGCCGGGGCTTCACGACGCGGTCGAAGCCCGTCCGGACCACGGACCAGCGGTGTTTGGCCGCGACCCCGGCCGCCCAGTCGATGCCGCCGCCGGCGAACCAGCTCTTCTTGTCCTTGTGGCGCCAGCTCTCCAGCCACCACAGCCCGAGCCCGATGCGGAGGACGGCGAGCCATTCGGCGCCGGTGAGCCAGATCGTCTGCATGCGAGCTGCCCCTCTCACTTCCCTGGCTATCTGATGGTCCGTCAGTTCAGCGGAGGTCGGCCGATCGCGCAAGGGGTCGAGTTTCCGGTCCTCCCTTGTGGTTGCAAGGGTGAGCTCCTAACCTCCGAACTGATGGGTCGTCAGATTCCGGACCGGCGTGACTCACCGGCACGGCAGTTGGGGGTACAGCGTGACCAGCGGCAACAGCAGCACCAACGGCACCGCGGAGCTGCCGAGGATCATCAGCGTGGACGATCACGTGATCGAGCCGGCCCACCTCTTCGAGACCTGGCTGCCCCGGAAGTACCGCGACCGCGGCCCGAAACCGTTCACCGCCGGCATCGGCGAGCTGGCGTACGTCGGCGGGAAGTACCGCTTCACCACGGACCCGGAAGGCCAGCTCACGGACTGGTGGGAGTACGAAGGGCTGCTCTTCCCGTACAAGCGCATCATCGCGGCCGTCGGCTTCTCCCGCGACGAGATGACGCTCGACGGCATCACCCGCGACCAGATGCGGCGCGGCTGCTGGGACCCCAAGGCCCGCCTGGCGGACATGGACGTCAACCACGTCGAGGCGTCGCTCTGCTTCCCGACCTTCCCGCGGTTCTGCGGTCAGACCTTCGCCGAGGCGGAGGACAAGGAGGTCGGACTGGCCTGCGTCCGGGCGTACAACGACTGGATGGTGGAGGAGTGGTGCGGTGACAGCGGCGGCCGGCTCATCCCGCTGTGCCTGATCCCCCTCTGGGACATCGACCTCGCCGTCGCCGAGATCAGGCGCAACGCCGCCCGCGGCGTCCGGGCGGTCACCTTCAGCGAGATCCCCACCTACCTGGGCCTGCCGTCCATCCACTCCGGCTACTGGGACCCGTTCTTCGCGGCCTGCGAAGAGACCGGGACGGTCGTGAACATGCACATCGGCTCGTCGTCGCAGATGCCGGCCGCCTCCCCGGACGCACCGCCCGCCGTCCAGGCGTCGCTCTCCTTCAACAACGCGATGGCCTCGATGATGGACTTCCTCTTCAGCGGGGTGCTGGTGAAGTTCCCGCGGCTCAAACTCGCCTACAGCGAGGGCCAGATGGGCTGGATCCCGTACGCCCTGGAGCGGGCCGACGACGTCTGGGAGGAGCACCGGGCGTGGGGCGGGGTGAAAGACCTGATCCCGGAACCACCGTCGACGTACTACTACCGGCAGATCTTCTGCTGCTTCTTCCGCGACAAGCACGGGGTCGAGGCGATCGAAACCGTCGGGGTGGACAACGCGACCTTCGAGACCGACTACCCGCACGTCGACTCGACCTGGCCGCATACGAAAGAGGTGGCCGCCGACCACGTGGGCCACCTTCCGGAGGACGTGGCCTACAAACTGCTCCGCGGGAACGCGATCCGCATGCTGGACCTGCCTTTCGACCGCTACCGCGCCCGGAGACTGTGACTGAGGCCGCGCCGGAGACCGTGACTGAGCCGGGCGGTGGCCGGGCCGCGGCCCAGTCAGGTGAGCGCGTCCGCGTCCACCCGCGACAGGACCAGGTCCATCTGCTCGGTCACCGGTCCGCGCACCCGGACCGGGGGGCGCGGCTGTCGCAGCATCGCCGGATAGTCCTCCGGCATGTAGGAGTTGACCAGGCGGTACGGGTGCAGGCCGTGTGCCAGGAAGGGCGCCAGGACCTCGTCAGGGGTCGTCCCGCAGGCGGCCAGCCGGTCCGGGCTGACCTCGACCACGATCTCGCAGTCCGCCGGCAGCTCGTCGAGCAGCGGGACCAGGCCGGCCAGCACCGTCCCTTCGGCCCCCTCGACGTCGATCTTGATGATCCGGGCCCGCCGGAACTCCTCCGCGGTCACCGCCTCGGTCATCGGGAGGCCCGGCACCCGCAGCTCGGCCTCGTGCCGGTCGGGCTGGATCAGGCTCGTGGCGCCGAGGTTCCCGGCGTGCGGGACGAACAGCCGGACCTCGCCGGGCTCCGCCGTGATGGCGCACCGCACCGCCCGCACGTGGGAGAAGCCGTTCAGGTCGATGTTGGCCCGCAGCGCGCTGTGCATCTCGGGGGCGGGCTCGACCGCGACCACCATCCCCTCCGGGCCGACCAACTGCGCGGCGAGCAGGGAGTAGTACCCCAGGTTCGCCCCGACGTCCACCAGCCCGGAGCCGGGGGTCAGCCGCGCCGCGATGAACGCGCTGACCTGCGGCTCCCAGCACCCGTGCACCAGGATCGACCGCTGGATCAGATCCTCCGTCGTGGCGACCCGGACCCGGAAGCCGTACCGGGTCCGCACCACCTGATCGCGGCGCGGGTTCTGCCGCAGCCCCACATCGAGCCACTCGCGCAACATCAACCGCTTCAGGCCGAGGCCCCACCCATGGCGGACCCACCAGCGGGACGCCAACAACAGCGGCGTCCACGGTGGGGGCACCAAGTGCGTCTCGGACGGCGGAGGACGGAGCCCGGCGGAAGACATGTCCGCGACGCTACGAGACCTCCCGACGGACAGCAAGGAGACGCATCCCACACCAGCGGCCGCCCCCTGCCGACACCGAAGGCACCACCGGCACCGGACCCGCCCCAACCCCCCGAACCCAGCTATCCATTGGCCGGAAAACGCCACTCGAAGCGGGCCAGCTGACGCGCCCGGGCCTCCACAACGGCCATCCGGGCGTCCCGCTCGGCCGCATCGGTGTGCGACGCCTGACTGGTCACCTGCCCGGGCCACTTCCGGTACAGGAGACCCACCTCGGAGGAGAACCAGCCGCGACTGGTGGCGTTCAACGCCAGGAGCAACCCCGTGTCCTCGGAGGCGGGGAGCGCCATCCAGCCCCCTAGAGCGAGGAGCAGATCGCGGCGGACACACAGGGACGCGGGGTGGACCGGCGCCAGGTAGTCGTGGGCCTTCCAGAAGTCGAGGACCGCGCCGCGCTCGATCGGACCGGGCGCCGGATCCCCCTCGAAACCGACGGTGGAGCCGTCGGGGAGCAGGTCGAGGACGCGCGAGGTCGCCCAGCCGAGGCTGCGATCGCCTTCCAGCGCGGCCAGGTCACGGGCGAGCGCGCCGGGCGGCAACTGGTCGTCGGCGTCCAGGACCTTGACGTACTCGCCCTCCGCCTGCGCCAGGGCGATGGTGCGCGCGACGCCAGGGCCGCCGGGCCGCCCCTGGCGGAAAGTCACCCGCGGGTCGTCCGGAACGTGCGGAGCGACCTCCGCACTCGTGCCGTCCTCCTGGACGACCCAGTGCCACTCCCACCCCTCAGGGAGCTCCTGCCGGCAGAGCGACGCGTAGGCGTCCGGCAAATACGGCGCGGAGGGGGCATGGACGGCCGTGACGATGATGATGCGCCGACGCACGGCTCACCACCTTTCCAGGAGAGTAGTGAAGACCAGTTCCGTGCGGTCGCCGGGCAGGATGACGTCGGTGACGTCCACGGCGCGACGATCGGTGTCGTAGGAGACCTTCCGGAGCACCAGCACCGACGTCCCGGGCGGCAACTCCAGCTCTTCGGCTTCCTCGGGCGTCGGCGGGCGGGCGGTGACACGCTCCTCGACGCGGTCCAGCTCGATCCCGACGGAATGGAGCTGGCTCTGCGAGCCTCCCGGCCACGGCTCCTTGGTCTCGTCCAGGAGGTCGGGATTGCCGGCGATCATGTCGCGGACGAGGTAGGAGGTGACCAGGCTGAACGGGGCGCTCTCGACGGTGCACCGGGTCCGGTAACTACGCCGGAGCAGCGCCGTGCCCTCGGGGACGCCGAGCGCCTCCGCGACGGCCGTGGTCGCCTCGATCTCGCGGTACCGCGCGCGGAAAACCAGGTCGCCGACCCGGAGGCCGGTGTCGTGCTCGGTGGCCCCGGTCTGCGCCCGCCGCTCCAGTGGCGCCCGCGCCCGGTCCTTCTCCCACTGGTGCCGAAGATTGCTGCGCCGCGCGAGAGCCCGCGGACGGCGGACGAAGTTCCCGATGCCGTGCTGCTTCTCGATGAGCCCCTCGTCCCGTAGCGCACGCAGCGCCTCCCGGACGGTCGGCACGCTACGACCGAACTCCTCGGCGAGCTTCGTCTCGGCCGGCAGCCGGTCCCCGGGCCTCAGCCGGCCGCCACGGATAGCAGTACGAAGCTCATCCGCGATCCGCTCGTACGCCACTGCCATGGGTGCTCACCGTTCCGTCGCCCGACGCTCCGGCCCGCGCCCCGGACGCCCGGCCGGCCGCCCCAGCCGAATCAACCGCCTACCTCCAGGCTACGACTCCTCATGAGGTGTTGACGAGTTGGGTCTTTACGCCCCACCCACCCGGAAAGCCGGCCCGTTCCGCCCTTCGCCGCCCCGGAATCCACGAATTCGGGACGCACCCCGTCTCACCCGCCATACGACCGAAACGACATCCTCCCGACGGCGTACGAGGCGAGTGACGCATTGACGTTGAAGCTGACGCGATATCGCTCCACTCCGGGAAACGCCGCGCAGCCCCCGTCGCGCGGGAAACCGCGAGTTTTTGTGCGCGTCCCGCTGCCCATGCATGGCGAGAAAGCACAATGCCGGGGCCGAGCAACGTCGAACGATGTGGCGGTGGCATTCCTATGGCGGAGAGGTTCGGTGGCACATGACGGATATTCGTGGAGCGCTGCGGGAGGCCCTGCTGGGCGAGCAACCGCGGACCGTCAACCGGGGGCGGATGCCGGTGGTGGAAAGGGAGTTGTCGCGCGTGGTGGCCACCGGCGTCCCCGGGGCGGTGGTGGAGTTCGGCTGCTTCCGCGGCGGGATGACCGCCTGGATGCGGGCCATCCTGGAGGGACAGGGCTGTTCGGACCGGGTGATCCACACCTACGACGCCTTCCAGGGGCTACCGGAAACGGGAGCGCACGACGGCGACCATCTGGCGGCCGGCGAGTTCGCCGCCTGCGCCACGGAGGTGCGCAGCCTGCACGAGACCTGGGGACTGCCCCAACCCGTCATCCACGAGGGCTGGTTCAACCAGACACTGCCCCACCACCTACCGGAGCGGATCGCGTTCGTCTACCTGGACGCCGACCGGTACGCATCGACCCTCACGTGTCTGCGTGCCTGCGTACCGCGCCTCTCGGCGGGGGCGGTGCTCGTCCTCGATGACTACGCGGACGCCTCCGCACCAGGGGTGGACGACGAGTATCCGGCGCAGCCGAAATCACCGGGCGTGATGAAGGCGTGCGAGGAGTACTTCGGAGCGCCGTCGCCGGTGACCGTGGCATCCGCCGGGGGCGGCTGGGGCCTGGGCGTCTACCGACATCTGGACCGAGCCGGCAACTTCAGGTGACCCGGGGGCCGGCCCGGGACTTTCCACCTCACCCAAAACCGACGGCCGCAAATCAATCATTGAACAGATCGATCGTTGAATAGATAGATCATTGGGCAGATCGAGCATCGGACAGATCGAGTGACCAGTGGAACGCGTGAGCTGTTCCGCGGCGATCGGGCTTGGCGATCGGCAGCCGTGAAGGAGCGGGGTAATTTACCGGACCGAGAAAACCCCAAACACGAATTTCCGCCATGCCACGCCATGTCCTCCTCATGCCCTCCTCCCGCCCTTGCTGGCACGCATGCGGCCCCGCTCAGGTCCGCGACAGCCGGCTTCATGACGCCCGTCACACCGCCGGAACGGTGCTGAGGCTGCTGGGCGTCCCGGACCGGGTCATCGACCAGATCATTGGGGTGGGAGCCGGGCGGCGCCGCGAGGATGCGCGCGAGGTACCTCGGACCACCGACAACGAGGGCTGAGGAACGTCGAAGGGCCCCACCGCGAACGGTGGGGCCCTTCGACATCGTGCCCGGTGAGAGCACTGGCGGAGGATACGAGATTCGAACTCGTGAGGGGTTGCCCCCAACACGCTTTCCAAGCGTGCGCCCTAGGCCACTAGGCGAATCCTCCGCCGCAAACAATACAAGACGTCGGGGGGTGCTCGCGAACATGATCCGGCGGGAGGGGTGGCCGAGGGGGCGGGGAGGGGGTGAGGAAGAGGCCGGTGGGGGGCTGGGTCGTTTCTTGGGGCGGGGATCCGCTAATGTGGGGCTCAGCCCCTCACGTGGCGCTATCTGACTGAAATCCCCCAGGGCCGGAAGGCAGCAAGGGTAGGTCGGCTCTGGCGGGTGCGTGAGGGGCGCTTGCGTTTGCGGATGGGGCCTCCCCTGCTCAAGCGGAGCCGAGAGCTTGGGGACGGCCGGTTGTCAGCGGAGCCCGATATCGTCGTATGCGTGTCGTCCCTTGCGCTGTACCGCCGCTACCGCCCCGAGTCCTTCGCCGAGGTCATCGGGCAAGAGCACGTGACCGACCCGCTGCAGCAGGCGTTGCGGAACAACCGGGTCAACCACGCGTATCTGTTCAGTGGGCCGCGCGGCTGTGGCAAGACGACGAGCGCGCGGATCCTGGCGCGCTGTTTGAACTGTGAGGAAGGTCCCACTCCGACGCCGTGCGGGAAGTGCCACTCGTGCGTGGACCTGGCACGGAACGGCCGGGGCTCGATCGATGTGATCGAGATCGACGCGGCGTCG
The DNA here is from genome assembly GCF_042886435.1 of Streptomyces sp. NPDC058000. Lineage (NCBI taxonomy): Bacteria > Bacillati > Actinomycetota > Actinomycetes > Kitasatosporales > Streptomycetaceae > Streptomyces > Streptomyces sp. NPDC058000. Next base: position 135,301 of record NZ_JBHVQS010000001.1, on the reverse strand, counting down.
CACGGTGGTGTCGACGACGCGCGTGAGCTGCGAGAGAAGGCGTTCTTCGGGCCGGCCAGCAGCCGGTACAAGATCTACATCATCGACGAGGCGCACATGGTGACCTCGGCGGGGTTCAACGCCCTGCTGAAGGTCGTCGAGGAGCCGCCGGAGCATCTGAAGTTCATCTTCGCCACGACCGAGCCCGAGAAGGTCATCGGGACGATCCGGTCGCGTACGCACCACTATCCGTTCCGGCTGGTGCCGCCCGGGACGCTGCGGGAGTACCTCGCGGAGGTGTGCGGGCGGGAGGAGATCCCGGTCGAGGACGGCGTGCTGCCGCTGGTGGTGCGGGCCGGTGCCGGTTCGGTGCGTGACTCGATGTCGGTGATGGACCAGCTGCTCGCCGGTGCCGGTGAGGGCGGTGTGACGTATGCCATGGCGACGTCGCTGCTGGGGTACACGGACGGGTCGCTGCTGGATTCCGTCGTGGAGGCGTTCGCGGCCGGGGACGGGGCGGCCGCCTTCGAGGTCGTCGACCGGGTCATCGAGGGCGGGAACGATCCGCGGCGGTTCGTGGCCGACCTGCTGGAGCGGCTGCGGGACCTGGTGATCCTGGCGGCGGTGCCGGACGCCGCGGAGAAGGGGCTGATCGACGCCCCGGTCGATGTCGTGGAGCGGATGACGGCGCAGGCGTCCGTGTTCGGGGCGGCCGAGCTGAGCCGCGCCGCCGACCTGGTCAATGCCGGTCTGACGGAGATGCGCGGGGCCACCTCTCCGCGGCTCCAGCTGGAGCTGATCTGCGCCCGGGTGCTGCTCCCCGCGGCGTACGACGACGAGCGGTCGATGCAGGCGCGGCTGGACCGCCTGGAGCGCGGGATCGGCGCCGGTGCGGCGGTGATGGCGCTGGGCGGCGGGCTAGGGGCGGCCGGTGGCGCCGGTGGCATGGGGGGCGTTGGTCCCGGCGGGGCGATGGTGGAGTCCGGTGGGCCCGCGGTCGCGTATGCGCCGGGCGCGGAGGCCCATCCGCCGATGCCGGCCGCCGGACCGTCCGGGCCGTCCGGACCGGCGGCGGCGCGGGCCGCGGTGCGCGGAACGACGGGCGGCCCGGGCGCAGGGGCGGCCTCGGGTGCGGCTCCGACGCCCGGCGGGGGCCCGGGGGTGGGCCCTGCGGGGGCCGTTGCGCCTGCCGGCCCTGCCGCTCCGGCTGCTCCCGGGCCCGGCGGGGACGCGGGTGCGGGGCCGGCCGGGGGCGGTGCCTACGGTGAGGCGCAGACCGGTGCGCAGGGCGGCCAGGAGGCCGGGCCGGCGGCCGCACCGCAGGGCGGCGCGGCGCGGCCCGGAGCGTGGCCCGGTGGCAGCCGCGGTGCCGGTGCGGCGGGCGCCGGGCAGGGCGCTGCGGCGCGGCAGCCCGGCAGCTGGCCGTCGGCCGTGGCGCCCGGGCAGGGCGGACCGGCGGCGTCCGAGGCGCCTGCGGCGTCCGGGGCCGGTGCGCCCGGGGTCGGCAGCGGTGCCCCCGCGCAGGCCGGCGGTGCGCCCGTGTCCAGCGGCGGTGGCGCTCCCGCCCCGGTGGGGCCCGGTCAGCCGGTGTCCGGTGGGCCGGTGCCCGGTGGGGCGGCGCAGGGTGCCGCACAGGTGCGGCAGCTCTGGCCGCAGATCCTGGACGCGGTCAAGGGCCGCCGGCGCTTCACCTGGATCCTGCTGAGCCAGAACGCCCAGGTCTCCGGCTTCGACGGCACCACGTTGCAGATCGGGTTCCCCAACGCCGGGGCCCGGGACAGCTTCGCCAACGGCGGCAGCGAGGACGTCCTCAAGGAGGTGCTCGCCGAGCACTTCCAGTTGCAGTGGCGGGTCGAGGCGATCGTCGATCCGTCCGGTGGCGCCAATCCGCCGGCCGGCGGTGCCCGGGGCGGCGGAGGCGGCTTCGGTGGCGGGGGCGGTGCGCCGCAGCCGGCGGCGCCGCAGGCCCCGGCCCGGCAGAGCGCCCCGGCGGCGCCCGAGTCGTACGGGTCGGGCGGTGCCGGATCCGGTGGCGGTCAGGGTGCCCGGATGGCGCGCGAGGCGGTGGCCTCGTCGCCGTCCACGGGCGGCGGCCAGGGCGGACCGGCTCCGGAGCCCTCGTACACCGCGCCGGAGCCCCCGATGTCGATCGAGTACGACATGCCGGCGGAGGACGACCCGGATCTCGTCGACTCGGCGCTGAGCGGGCACGAGCTGATCGTGCGCGAACTGGGCGCGACGGTGCTGGAAGAGTTCGACAACGAGTGACACGCGGCATCGAGTGACATGTGGCGACGAGCGAGCGCGTGGCCACGAGTGAGCGGCGGTGTGGGGCCGGTGCGTCAGCGCTGGTGGGCGCGGCTTCGGCGGCGGAGCGTCATGCGCTGACCGTGGTCCGCGCGCCTGGGCGGGAGGGGGGCCGCCGGCCCGTCCCAGGGGCGTACCGGGTACATCAGTGCTCCTCCCTACGGCGTAGGGCGCCGGGCGCGGGAAACACGTAGGCTCGGGCTACCGCACCAATCGTTGTCGTACGGCAGGAGTCATGTCGTGATCCCCGGTGGTCAGCCCAATATGCAGCAGCTGCTCCAGCAGGCCCAGAAGATGCAGCAGGATCTCGCGGCCGCCCAACAGGAGCTGGCCGAGACGCCCGTGGAGGGTTCCGCGGGGGGTGGCCTGGTGAAGGCGACGGTGACCGGCTCCGGTGAGCTCCAGGGGCTGGTGATCGACCCGAAGGCGGTCGACACCGACTCCGCGGAGGAGACCGCCGAGACCCTCGCCGACCTCGTCCTCGCGGCGGTTCGCGACGCCAACGCCACCGCGCAGAAGATCCAGCAGCAGAAGCTCGGTCCGCTCGCCCAGGCGCTGGGCGGCGGCGGTGGCATCCCGGGCCTCCCCTTCTGAGGAGTAGCCAACTAGCGTACGCAGCACGGCAGAAGAGAGAGAAGACGTTCCGTGTATGAAGGCGTGGTCCAGGACCTGATCGACGAGTTGGGCAGGCTGCCCGGCGTCGGTCCCAAGAGCGCGCAGCGGATCGCCTTCCACATCCTTCAGGCCGAGCCGACCGATGTCCGCCGGCTCGCGAACGCGCTGATGGAGGTCAAGGCGAAGGTCCGGTTCTGCAGCGTGTGCGGCAATGTCGCGCAGGAGGAGCAGTGCCGGGTCTGCCTGGACCCGCGGCGCGATCTGGCGGTCATCTGCGTCGTGGAGGAGTCCAAGGACGTCGTGGCGATCGAGCGGACGCGGGAGTTCCGCGGCCGCTACCACGTCCTCGGCGGGGCGATCAGCCCGATCGAGGGCGTCGGCCCAGACGACCTGCGGATACGGGAACTCCTGGCCAGGCTCGCGGACGGCACGGTCACCGAGCTGATCCTGGCCACCGACCCGAATCTGGAGGGCGAGGCCACGGCCACGTACCTGGCCCGCATGATCAAGCCGATGGGCCTCAAAGTGACGCGACTGGCCAGTGGGCTGCCGGTCGGAGGCGATCTGGAGTATGCCGACGAGGTCACGCTCGGGCGGGCCTTCGAAGGGAGGAGACTTCTTGATGTCTGACGCCACGCTGCACGACACGACACAGAACCCGGACGACTTCGCCGTTTCGATCTCCGACTCGATCGAGAGCTTCATCGTCGCGGTGACCGAGGTCGCCAAGGGCGACGAGCCGGACAGCGCGGTGCCCTTCCTGTTGCTGGAGATCTCCCAGCTGCTGCTCACGGGCGGCCGGCTGGGCGCCCACGAGGACATCGTTCCGGACGAGCGGTACGAACCGGACACCGGCCCGGAGGCGGACGTGGACGAGCTGCGCGAGCGGTTCGCGCGGCTGCTGGAGCCGGTGGACGTGTACTCCGAGGTCTTCGACCCGTACGTGCCGCGCAGCGAGCCGGTGGCCTGCCGGATCTCCGACGACTTCGCCGACGTCATCACCGACCTGCGGCACGGGCTGGCGCACTACCGGGCGGGCCGGGTCACCGAGGCCCTGTGGTGGTGGCAGTTCTCCTACCTCTCCAACTGGGGCCCGACCGCCTCGGCCGCCCTACGGGCGCTCCAGTCGCTGGTCGCCCACGTACGCCTCGACCAGCCGCTGGACGCGCTGGAAGGGCTGGACACCGACACCGGCGCCGCCGACGACGAGGACCGGCTCGCCGAGGAGGCCGGCAAGGTCATGGCGGCGGAGATCGCCGGTCCGCTGGGGTTGCGGGGGGTGTAACCGCCGCTCGCGCCGCCGTACGCTTGAGCGGTGTGCGAGGTGTGAGCTGGGTTACGTTCCGTGTGCCCGGGTGTGGAGCGGGAAGGTGCACGCCGGGCCGGTGCGATGGAGCACCGCGCTGGAACCAGTGAGAGACACGGCGTTCACGGACCGCGTTCGACGTGCTCATCGGGCGCCTTCACGGGCGTGTTCATGGTGAGTGAGTTGATCGAAGCGTGGGTTTTGTGTCTCACGATGTGGTAGTAGCGGGGCGGATTCCGCCCGCTCGTTAGACTGAGCCGACCGCAGTACCCCCATGTCAGGGGGTCCGGGAGGGACCCCCTCCCGCAGAGACAGTTGCGAGGAGCGCACGTGGGCCTTGTCGTGCAGAAGTACGGCGGCTCATCCGTTGCGGATGCCGAGGGCATCAAGCGCGTCGCCAAGCGAATCGTTGAGGCCAAGAAGAACGGCAACCAGGTTGTCGTGGTGGTTTCGGCGATGGGCGACACGACGGACGAGCTGATCGATCTCGCGCAGGAAGTGTCCCCGATCCCGTCGGGGCGCGAGTTCGACATGCTGCTGACCGCCGGAGAGCGGATCTCCATGGCCCTGCTGGCGATGGCGATCAAAAACCTCGGCCATGAGGCGCAGTCCTTCACCGGCAGCCAGGCCGGAGTGATCACCGACTCCGTGCACAACAAAGCACGGATCATCGACGTCACGCCGGGCCGTATCAAGGCGTCCCTCGACGAGGGCAACATCGCCATCGTCGCCGGATTCCAGGGCGTGTCCCAGGACAAGAAGGACATCACGACGCTGGGACGCGGCGGTTCGGACACCACCGCGGTGGCGCTCGCCGCCGCGCTGAACGCCGATGTCTGCGAGATCTACACCGACGTGGACGGTGTCTTCACCGCCGACCCGCGGGTCGTGAAGAAGGCCCGGAAGATCGAGTGGATCTCCTTCGAGGACATGCTGGAGCTGGCCAGCTCCGGCTCCAAGGTGCTGCTGCACCGCTGCGTCGAGTACGCACGCCGTTACAACATCCCGATCCACGTCCGTTCCTCCTTCTCGGGGCTGAAGGGCACGTGGGTCAGCAACGAACCGCAAGGGGACAGGCCGATGGAGCAGGCAATCATCTCGGGCGTCGCGCACGACACCTCCGAGGCGAAGGTCACGGTCGTCGGGGTCCCGGACAAGCCGGGCGAGGCCGCGCGGATCTTCCGTGCCATCGCCGACTCCGAGGTCAACATCGACATGGTCGTCCAGAACGTGTCGGCGGCCTCCACCGGGCTGACGGACATCTCCTTCACGCTGCCGAAGGCCGAGGGCCGCAAGGCCGTCGCGGCACTGGAGAAGACCCGGGCCGCGGTCGGCTTCGACTCGCTCCGCTACGACGACCAGATCGCCAAGATCTCGCTGGTCGGCGCCGGTATGAAGACCAACCCCGGCGTGACCGCGACGTTCTTCGAGGCGCTGTCGAACGCGGGCGTGAACATCGAGCTCATCTCGACCTCCGAGATCCGCATCTCGGTCGTCACCCGTGCCGATGACGTCAACGAGGCCGTCCAGGCGGTGCACAGCGCCTTCGGCCTCGACAGCGAGACCGACGAAGCAGTCGTCTACGGCGGCACCGGACGATGATTCCGGCCGAGGCGGGCCGCCCGTCCCTCGCCGATTCGGCTGGGGCGGGGGCCCGCCCGGCTGCCAAGCCGCACCTCGCGGTCGTCGGTGCCACCGGTGCCGTCGGCCGCGTCCTGCTCGGGATCCTCTCCGAGCGGGCCGACATCTGGGGTGAGATCCGGCTGATCGCCTCTCCCCCAAGCTCTCAACTGCGTTCGAGCACGGGGGACCCCCATCGCTCGGCCGGCCGCAAGCTGACCGTGCGGGGCGAAGAGGTCGAGGTCGTCGGGCTGAGCGAGGACGCCTTCGACGGCATCGACGTCGCGGTGTTCGACCTGCCGGACGAGGTTGCCGCCCAGTGGGTACCGGTCGCGGTGTCCAAGGGCGCGGTCGTGGTGGACAATTCGGGCGCGTTCCGGGGGGACCCGGACGTGCCGATGGTCGTGCCCGAGGTCAACGGATGCGCGGCACGGATCCGTCCGCGCGGCATCATCGCCAACCCGAACTGCGCCACCCTGTCGATGATCGTCGTCCTCGGCGCGCTGCACGCCGAGTACGGGCTGAGCGAGCTGATCGTCTCCTCGTACCAGGCCGCTTCGGCGGCCGGACAGGCCGGCACCGACACGCTGCGGGCGCAGCTCGCCGCGGTGTCCGGTACGGAACTGGGCGCCGCGCCGGGCGATGTGCGGCGGGCGGTCGGCGACACCCTGGGGCCGTTCCCGGCGCCGCTCGCCCTCAACGTCGTGCCGTGGGTCGGATCGCTCCAGGAGGGCGGCTGGTCCTCGGAGGAACTCGCGATCCGCGACGCGTCCCGGAAGGTCCTGGGGCTGCCGGAACTGCCGGTCACCGCGACCTGCGTGCAGGTGCCGGTGCTCACCACGCACTCGATGGCCGTGCACGCGCGCTTCGAGAACGAGGTCACGGTCGCCGGTGCGCACGAGATCCTTGCGGCCGCGCCCGGCGTCGTACTGTGCGACGACCCGGCGGAGGGCGAGTACCCGACCCCGTCGGACGTGGTGGGGACCGATCCCACCTGGGTGGGGCGGGTGCGGCGGTCGCTGGACGATCCGCGCGCACTGGAGCTCTTCGTGTGCGGGGACAACCTGCGCAAGGGGGCGGCTCTGAACGCGGCGCAGATCGGTGAGTTGGTGGCGGGGGAGCTGCGGGGGTAGGGGTGGGGGCTTGGGCCTCGGGGCCTCGGTCGCTTGGTTGTGGGCTGGTGGGCGGCGGTGGGTGGTGGGTCTCGGGTTTTGTGCCTTGGGTTCCGCGCCTTGGGCTCCGTGACTTGGGTCTCGTGCTGCTGGTTCTGCGGCTTGGTTCTGTGACTCCGTTCTGTGGCTCGGTTCTGTGACTCTGTTTCCGGTGCTCCTCTGTGGTGGGCGCGGTAGTTGGGGGGAGTGGCTGCGGTGGGCCGGCTGCCTGCGACATACTTTGTGGGGCGTGTGAAGATTTCGTGTGCGGAGTGCTGGTTCGAGCCACTTGATCTGGGCTGATGTTCTGTTCGATCATTCGCTTCCCGTGGTGCTGCAACCGGCGGCCGGCGGGTGGCGTCTTTTGGGGTCACTCCCTGGGGTGGGCCGTGGCGTTCGCGGGCCGCTTCCGGGGCCCTGGGGTGGCGGAGCGATGGCGTCAGGGCTGTCGTATCAGGGCAATTGGGGTGTTTGGGAAGAGCTGGTGCGCATGAGGGCATTTGACGCATCGCCGCAAGCGGTGCCTTGTGCGTACAACCCTTTTGGGGGGAAGCGTGTCCAACAGGCGTGGCAGAGGTACTCGGATTCACCATCGTCCCGGCGGGAGCGGCAGGCGCGGCAGTGCGCCCGCAACGCCCACGGGTTTCCGGGGGCATGCCGGTGATCGCCCCCTGGTCCGCCGCGCGCCCCGCGCAGCTCTCGACGCAGCGTGGGGACACTGACGACGCGATGGCAGCCGGCACCACAGTCGACCACCTCACCGAGACCTATCGCGCGCACTACCGCTCACTCCTCGGCCTGGCGGCGCTGCTGCTCGACGACACCGCCTCCTGCGAGGACGTCGTGCAGGAAGCTTTCATCCGCGTGCACTCCGCCCGCGGCCGGGTGCGCGACCCCGAAAAGACCCTGGCCTACCTGCGACAGACGGTCGTCAACCTCTCGCGTTCCGCGCTGCGCCGCCGGATCCTCGGGCTGAAGCTGCTCTCCAAGCCGATGCCCGACATGGCGAGCGCCGAGGAGGGCGCGTACGACCTGCTGGAACGGGACGAGTTGATCAAGGCGATGCGCGGGTTGCAGCGCCGTCAGCGCGAGGTGCTGGTGCTCCGCTACTTCGCCGACATGACGGAAGCTCAGGTCGCGGAGGCGTTGGGGATATCGCTCGGCTCGGTCAAGGCGTACGGCTCGCGGGGGATCGCGGCGCTCCGCGTCGCCATGGAGGCTCCGGCGTGAGTGCGGCAGGATCCAGCCGGGGGAACGCTGGGCACGACGGGGGCAACTGGGACGACGGGGAAGCCCGGGAGGTCCGGGATACCCGGGACGCCCAGGGCGCCCGGGATGCCTGGGGCGCCTGGGAGGACGACTTCGGGGCGCGGGCCGGGGGCGATTTGGCTTCCGGGGCCCGGGCCGGTTCCGGTTCCGGTTCCTGTTCTGGGGCTGGTGCTGGCGCTGGACTTGGTGAGGGTGGTGCCGGGTTCGGCAGTGAGGACGACCTGCGGCGGCTGTTGCAGTCCAGCGTCGCCGACCTGGAGCCGGCGCCGGAGGCGTTGGAGCAGTTGCGGCGGGCGGTCCCGGCCCGTCGTCAGCGACGGCGGCACGCCCTGGTGGGCGCGGCCGCGGCGGTACTGCTCGGCGGTACCGCGGTCCCGGCGATGGTCCACGTCGCGAGCTTCAGCGATGCCCCCGGGGACCGCCCGGCCAACGCCGCCAGTAGTCGCAGCACCGAGCACGACAGCAGCGGCGCGCACGGCGAAGGCACCGAGCAGGCCAGTACCCGCCCGACCGGCCAGAGCGGGGGGAAGCCCGGCGCGGACCGCCCGCCCGGCACAGTGGGCAAGGGCACCGAGACGCCCGGTACGGGCCCCGGCGCCGGAGCCGGCACACCCGCCCCCGATACGACCATGGACGTCACCTCGCCGGTCTGCGGGCGTGAGCAACTCGGCAAGGGGACCGGCACGGTCGGCGCGGCCGACTCGTCGGGCCGGGTCTACGGCGCGTTCCGGGTGGTGAACACTTCCGGTTCCGCTTGTTCCGTGCAGGGCGGCGGGACCGTTGACCTCACACCGCAGGGCTCCACCAAACCGGACAAGATCCATGTGGTCGACCACACCTCGGGCGACGACGCCACCGGGCTGCCCGATCCGGCGACCACCCCCGACCAGTTGGTGCTGAAGCCGGGGCAGGCGTACGAGGTCAAGTTCGCCTGGATCCCGGCGGCCGGCGGCGGTCCGACCGGATGCGTCAGCCCGGGGCCGTCGCCGACGCCCGACCCGTCCAAGGTGCCTGGGGAGTCGCCGGCCGCCGCGTCGACGACGAGCGGCGGCGGCAGCGGCACCGAAGGCCAGGCCGGCGGCGGAGACGGCACCGGGGGCGGTGGCGCGGCGGCCGGCGGCGTGCGCCTCACTCACACGCCGGAGGCGGGCGAGCCCGTCGCAGCCGAGACCAAGATCTCGGACGCGTGCGCCGGCACGGTGTACCGCACGGCACCCCTGGCGGCGCCGTAGCCGGTGCGGCGCCGGGCGGGCCTTCGGTGAGGGCCTGTTGCCGAGGGGCCGTTGCTGCTGGGCTGTTGTTGTGTGTTGTGGGTCTGCGGCTGTTGTTGCTGTGGCCGTTGCTCTTGCTGCTCGTGTTGCCCTGGCCGTCGTCGCTGCTCTCGCTGCCGTTGTCCTGAACGGGCTGCATGAGTCGTCGTTCGGTGCGGGTGCGGGTGCGGGTGCGGGTGCCGGGCCGTCAGGTGGTGTGCTCGCCGAAAACCGCCCAGGTCGCGGGGGCGGGGCGGCGGTGGGGAGGGGGCGGTGCGGTCGTGCGGTGCGGGCCCCGTACCGTTGGTGGGGTGTACCGGTTCCTGCTGACCCCGCGGTGGTGGGGAATCAACGTCTTCGCCGTACTGGCGATCCCCTTCTGCATCTTCATGGGCAGCTGGCAGCTGAGTCGCTTCGACGACCGGGTCGCCTCACACCATCAGCAGGAGAACCGATCCGCCGACGCCAAGGCCGCGGCTCCCCGACCGCTGGAGAGCCTGCTGCCGGTCGACCAGGTCACCTCCGGTCGCCAGGCCAGCGCCCGAGGCCGCTACGACACCGGGCACCAACTTCTGGTCCCGGGCCGCATCCTGCAGGGCAAGCACGGCGACCAGCAGGGCTTCTACGTTCTGACCCTGCTGCGCACGGACAGCGGCAAGGCCCTGCCGGTCGTACGCGGCTGGCTCCCCGGTGACGCGAACGCCAAGGCCGATACGGCGAAGGTGCCCGCGCCGCCCAAGGGCGAGGTCACGGTGACCGGTGCGCTCCAGGCGTCCGAGAACGAGGGCACGTCCGGGGTCCAGGCTGGCGGCGGTCTGCCCAAGGGCCAGCTCGGCATGATCAGCGCGGCGTCGCTGGTCAACATCGTGCCGTACGGCATCTACGACGCCTGGATCACGCTCGCCGACCCGCCGGCCCCGCTGCACGCCGTGCCGCCGGCCGCCGCGGAGGGCAGCGGCCTGGACATGAAGGCGTTCCAGAACCTCGGCTACACCGGCGAATGGTTCGTCTTCGCGGGCTTCGTCGTCTTCATGTGGTTCCGCCTGGTCCGCCGCGAGGCGGAAGCCGCCAAGGACGCCGCCCTGGGCATCCTCCCGGAGGAGTCGCACCGAGCGGTGGCCGGCGGGAGCGAGAGCGAGAGCGGGGGCGGGGGCGGGGACGTCACGGCCGGGGACGAAGTGCCGGCGGGCAGGTAGGGGGCCGTCCCCCGGGGGGCTTCCCCCTCCCCCCCGCCCCACCCACCCCCACCCACCCCCACCTCCCCCGGATCGTGGCTGTTCGTTTACTCGTTCGCCGCCGGTCGTGTCGTCTCCAGGTAGCGGCGGGCGAAGTCGAGTTCCAGTCGGACCTGCTTGATGCGTTCCTCGACGACGAGGGAGCCGTGGCCGGCGTCGTAGCGGTAGACCTCGTGCGGGTGGTCGCGCGTTTCCAGGCGCTGGACGTAGTTCTCGACCTGCTGGATCGGGCAGCGGGGGTCGTTGACGCCGGCGGAGATGTAGACCGGGGCCCGCACCGCGTCGACGTACGTCAGGGGGGAGGACGCTTCGAAGCGTTCGGGGACCTCCTCCGGGGTTCCGCCGAGGAGGGTGCGGTCCATGGCCTTCAGGGCTTCCATCTCGTCGTGGTACGCCGTGACGTAGTCCGCGACCGGGACCGCGGCCAGGCCCAGCGCCCAGGCGTCGGGCTGGGTGCCCAGGCCCAGCAGTGTCAGATAGCCGCCCCACGAGCCGCCGGCGAGCACCAGGCGCTCCGGATCCGCGAGACCGGAGGCGACCGCCCACTCCCGCACCGCGGCGATGTCCTCCAGCTCGATCAGCCCGACGCGGTGCTTGAGCGCATCGGTCCAGGCCCGGCCGTAACCGGTCGATCCTCGGTAGTTGACGCGGACGACCGCGAAGCCGTGATCCACCCAGGCCGCCGGCGACGAGGCGAAGGAGTCGCTGTCGTGCCAGGTCGGGCCGCCGTGGATGTCGAAGACGGTGGGGAAGGGGCCCGTGCCGGGGGGCTGCTGGACCAGGGCGTGGATCCGGCCGCCGGGGCCGTCCACCCAGACGTCGGTCACCGGAACCGATCCGGGGGCCTTCATACCGGGCGGGTCCAGGACCACCGTGCCGTCCGTCGACCGCACCTCCGGCGGCTGGGCGGCGGACGACCACAGGAACTCCACCGTCCCGTCCGGGCGGGCGGTGGCGCCCGAGACCGTGCCGGCGGGGGTGTCGACCCGGCTCAGGGCGCTGCCGGGGGCGTCCGTGGCGCCCGCACCGCCGGCCGCGCCCAGGTCGTAGCGCCAGAGCTCGCTGCGGGCCTGGTACTCGTGCTCCACCAGGAGTGCCGAGCCGTCCGGGTACCAGTCCGCGGCCACATCGCCGGGCAGGTCGATCTCCAGCGCGGTCTCCGTGCCCGTCAGCGGATCCCAGACCATCGGCTCCCAGCGGCCCCGCCGCTGGTGCCCGACCAGCAGCCGACTGTCGCCGTCCACCGGGGCGAAGCCCATCACCGACAGGCCCAGCTCCTCGGTGCCGCCGTTGGTGTCGTCCAGCTCGGCGACCGTCGACCCGTCGGGGCGTACGACGCGGATGGCGGAGTGCATGGCGTCGCCGTGCTCGGTGTGCTCGATGGCGATCAGCGAGCCGTCGTGGGAGAGGTCGCCGACGCCCGCCGACTCGCGGTGCCGGTAGATCTCCACCGGCGGCTCCCCGTGCCGTACGAGGTGGATCGTGGAGCCTTCCTCGTCCGTGGAGCGGCCGATCACCGCGGTGCCGTCCCGGCTGATCGCCAGGCCGCCCGGATACGAGGCGTCGAGCCCCGGTGCGGCCGGCTCGTCGGGGCCGCCCGTGAACGGCTGCCGCATCCAGACGCCGAACTCGTCCCCGTCGGTGTCGGAGAACCACCAGATCCATTCACCGTCCGGCGAGAGCGTGCCGTCCGTCGTGCCGTGCGGGCGGTCCGTGGCCTGCCGCTGGGTGCCGGTGGCGCGGTCCCAGGCGTACAGCTCGAAGGTGCCGGTGGCGTTCGAGACGAACAGGGAGTGGGCCGGGGCGTATTCGGCCCAGTCCGGCAGCCCGATCCGCGGGGCGCGGAAGCGCTGCTCCCAGGCCGGCATGCCGCCCGTCGCGTCCGCCGTGCCCGCTTGCGGGCCCGTGGTCTGCGGTGCCGCCGACTCCGTCGCGGCGTCGGCGGCACGGGGGTGGGCGGGGGACGGATCGGTGGGGGTGCGGCCGGGGCCTGTGGTCTCGTCAGTCATGGGGCCATTCTGCGCCCGGCGGGAGAATTTCCGTTGGCGAGGCCGTCAGGCTGTGGATAACTTCGCCCTATGCGAGAACAGCGGGGTCCCGATGACTGGCGTGAGGTGAATCGTGCGAGGTGGGACGAGCGCGTTCCCCTCCACACCGTGAGCGATTACTACGACCAGGACGCGTTCCGGCGGACCCGGGATGTGATCCGTGACTTCGAGGCCGCCGAGGTCGGCGACGTCACCGGCCGGAGCCTGCTGCACCTCCAATGCCACTTCGGTCAGGACACGCTGTCGTGGGCGCACCGCGGCGCGGCCCGGGTCGTCGGCCTCGACTTCTCCGAACCGGCCGTCGAGGCGGCCCGCGACCTGGCCGCCGAACTCGGCTACGGCCCGGACCGCGCGGCCTTCGTCGCCGCCGACGTCTATGACGCCGCCGAAGCGGTGCCCGACCCCGCGTACGACATCGTCTACACCGGCATAGGGGCGGTGAACTGGCTGCCGGATCTGGTCGGCTGGGCCGAGACGGCCGCGTCCCTGGTCGTGCCGGGTGGTTTCCTCTACCTCGCCGAGTTCCACCCGCTGGGCGATGTGCTGGACGAGGAGACCGGCTCGCGCGTCGCCCACGACTATTTCCGTCGCGAGGCGTGGGACGAGGAAACCTCCGGCAGCTATACGGATTTCTCGGCGCAGACGGTCCATAACAGGAGCGTCGAATGGCAGCACTCCCTGGGGGACGTGGTCAGCGCGGTGGCGCGGGCCGGGTTGCGGATCGAGTTCCTGCACGAGCACGACATGACGCTGTTTCAGCGCTTCGGGGTGCTGCGGCGGGGCGAGGACGGTTTCTACCGCTTCCCGGAGGACCGGCCCCGCGTCCCGCTGATGTACTCCCTGAAGGCGACGAAGCCGGCGGTTTGAGGGCGCGGTACCGGATGGATGGGTTGCGGGCGGTGAAGCCGGTGGTTCGGGGCCGGAGGCGGCCCGCCGGGCCCCCCGGGGCTGCTCCGGCCCGGGCCGGTTAATGTGGCGGACGGCCCGGTCGGTTTCGGCCGGTTGCGGTCCGCCGCCCCAAGGGGCCACTGCGAAGGACCACTTCGAGCGCGACCACGATCCGTGCGGACGCGGGCAACGACGAACGACTCTGCAACGGGGGTTTCCGTGCGCGTACGGAGACGGATGGCTGGCGCCGCGGGCGCGAGCGTGCTGATGCTGCTGGCCGTGGGATGCGGTGGAGCGCCCGGCGGCAAGGCGAGCCCGGGGGCGTCCCCCGCCGTGGTGCCCGCCAAACCGCTGCCGATGGTGTCCGCGGCCCGGACCGGCACCTGGACCGGTTCGGACCACAAGGCGCACCCGCTGCGGCTCAAGCCGACCCGGTTGGCGCTCGGCCACCCCTCGGACCTCGCGCACATCCGGTTGGACGACGACCTCAAGGGGCTGGTCCCGTACTACCTCACCGTCTCCTACACCAACACCGGCAAGGACGCGGTGAGCCAGCTGTCCCCGCAGCGGAACTTCTCCCTCAACGGGGTGGACGGCCAGGCCGGCCAGCAGGTCTCGCTGTTCCGCACCGACCCGTTGGCCACCAGCAACGGTCTGCCGCCCGAGTGCCAGGAGTCCGGCAAGGCCGAGCTGGCCGCCGGTGAGACCGCCGCGTTCTGCCAGATCTTCATGCTCCCCAAGGGGCTGAAGCCGGGGAACGTCTCCTACAAGGACGACGGCGGCGACACCCTGCTGTGGCAGGTCGGGGGCGCCCAACAGGGTGCGCGCGGCGTGCTGCCCGCGCACCAGCCCGCCGACGCGGTCACCACGGACAGCGACCGCCGTACGGCGACCGTCCTGGCCACCCCGAAGCGCGTCCGCACCGGCTCCCTGGCCGACCTGAGCCGCTTCGACCTGAACGCGGACCAGAAGAAGCTCGTCCCGTACTACGTGACGGTGGAGTACCGGAACACGGGCAAGCAGGACCTGCTCCCGAGCCTCAACGACAGCCTGGTGCTGAGCGGTGCCAGCGGCCAACAGGCCCGGAAGATGCTCCTGTTGGACATCGGCGGCCCCGGGGTCAGCCAGTGCCCCGAGGCGGTGCCCGACAAGATGCTCAAGCCGGGCGCCACGGTGACCGCGTGCACCATCCACATGTTGCCGAAGGGCGACCCGCCGGCCTCGCTGACCTTCCAGGGCAGCGGTGACGGTGCGCAGCCGGTCACCTGGCGGGCCGCGGCGGACGACGGGAAGTAGACGGCGCCGGGGCGCCGGAGGCCCCGGCGAGGGCCCCGGCGCCCGTCGGCTACTCCGCGACCGCCGCGCCCCGCCGCTCCAGCAGCGGCCCGAAGTCCGGATCGCGGCCGACCACCGCGCGAAACGCCACCATCGGGTCGATGCTGTTGCCCCGGCTGAGCAGCTCCCGCCGGAAGATCTCGCCGCTCTCGCGGACCGTCCGGCCGTTCTCCCGGAACCACCGCACGGTGTCCGCGTCCAGGACTTCCGCCCAGCGGTACCCGTAGTACCCGGCCGCGTAGCCGCCACCGAAGACGTGCGCGAAGTAGCCGGTCCGGTAGCGCGGCGGGATCGCCGGGTGGGCCAGCCCGTGGCGCTCCAGTACGGCCGCCTCGAACGCCTCGACGCCGTCCGTACCGGGCAGTTCCGCGGCGGGCATGGTGTGCCAGGCCCAGTCCAGGACGGCGGCGGACAGGTGCTCGACGCTGTCGAAACCCTCACCGAACCGTTCCGCCTCCCGCAGCTTGGCCGGCAGTTCGGGCGGCATCGGCTCCCCGGTGCGGTGGTGCCGGGCATAACGGGCCAGGACCTCCGGCCACTCCGCCCACATCTCGTTCACCTGCGAGGGGAACTCGACGAAGTCCCGCGGCACTTCGGTGCCCGCCAGCAGGGGATAGCGCACATCGGAGAACAACCCGTGCAGCGCGTGCCCGAACTCGTGGAAGAGCGTGGTCACTTCGCTCCAGTTCAGGAGCGCCGGCTCACCCGCCGCCGGCTTGGCGACGTTCAGGTTGTTGACCACCACGGGGCGCTGCCCCAACAGGTGCGACTGCGTGACCAGTTCGTTCATCCAGGCACCGCCGCGCTTGGACTCCCGGGCATGGAAGTCGCCGAGGTACAGGCCGAGCGGGCTGCCGTCGGCGTTGTGCACCTCGAAGACCCGGGCGTCCGGGTGGTACGCGTCCAGATCGGGGCGCTCGGTGAAGGTGACCCCGTACACCAGGGTGGCGGCGTGGAAGACGCCGTCCCGGAGGACGGCCTCCAGCTCCAGATAGGGGCGCAGTGCGGCCGCATCGAGGTCGAACCGGTCCTTCCGCACCCGCTCGGCGAAGAACTGCCAGTCGGCGGCGGGGACTTGCGGAACGCCGGCGGCCGCCTCCAGCGCCGCGCCCTCCCGCTCGGCATGGGCCACGGCCGGGCCGATCAGCTTCCCGAACATCTCCTCCACGGCACCGGTCGTCCCCGCAGTCTGGTCGGCGACCTGCCAGGAAGCGTGGTGGGGATGGCCGAGCAGGGCGGCGCGCTCGGCCCGCAGCCGGGCCACGGTGACCGCGACGGCCCCATTGGCGCCGCCGCCGCGCCCCATGGAGGCGGCCAGCAGCCGCTCCCGCAGCGCGGGGTCCTCCAGGGCGGCGAGCTGCGGCTGGTTGGTGAAGTTCAGCAGGCTCAGCACGAAGGCGCCGTCGTGCCCGAGGGACCGGGCGTTCTCGGCGGCCGCGGCGATCTCGTCGGCGGGCAGTCCGGCCAGCTCCTCGGCGCGGTCCACCACCAGCGCGGCCGCCGCGGTATCGGCCCGCAGGTTCCGCCGGAACTCGGTGCAGAGAGTGGCGATCTCGGCGTTCAGCTCCCGCAGCCGCCGCTGCTGCTCGGGGTCCAGCCGCGCCCCGGCCCGCACCCGCGCGGCGTGGTGGCGCTCCAGCAGCCGCAGCTGCTCACCGTCCAACCCCAGCCCGTCACGGCCGTCATGGAGCGTCTCCAGACGGGCGAACAGGGCCGGATCGAGCAGCAGCGCATCCTCGTGGGCGGCCAGCCGCGGCACGATCTCGGCCTCCAGCTC
The DNA here is from genome assembly GCF_042886435.1 of Streptomyces sp. NPDC058000. Taxonomy (NCBI): domain Bacteria; kingdom Bacillati; phylum Actinomycetota; class Actinomycetes; order Kitasatosporales; family Streptomycetaceae; genus Streptomyces; species Streptomyces sp. NPDC058000. The sequence continues at coordinate 118,521 of NZ_JBHVQS010000001.1, read as the reverse complement.
CTGGGTGGCCTCGTCGGTGTCCGCGTTCGCCTTGTTGAAGAAGACCGCGGACACCCGCTGCAACACCGCGCCACTGCGCTCCAGCGCCGCCACGGTGTTCTCGAACGTCGGCAGATCGGGGCTCGCCCCGATGGCGGCCACCTCGGCCAGCTGCTCGGTGATGCCCCGCTCGAAGGCGGGTCGGAAGTGCTCGTGCCGCATGCGGGCGAAGGGCGGTAGCCCGTAGGGAAGTTCACTCGGCGAGAAGAAAGGATTCGACACCGCGTCGTCCGCGCGCCGCCCTGCCGCGCCCGAGGCCGTCGCGGATCCCGCACCCGCCACCGGCCCCGCCGTCGTCTCGGAACTCGGACTCGTCTCGGAACTCTTCGCAGAAGTCACGGAGAACGACCCTACGCGCGCCACCCTCCCACGGTCCGTAGCTTTACCGGCCCGATTACCCACGACCATGCCGCCCCGACTGCGCCTGATGAGAGTGCAGGAGACGGCCCGGGGCCGCATGAGGTCGTATGCGGCTGCGAGATCCCGCGTGCGTGGGTACGAGTTCGGGGTCCGGGCCCCTGGGGATAGGCGGCCGCCCCGGGAAGGTAAAGCGAGGGGAGAAGAAGGGACGCCTTTGTTTGAATGCGGAATCATCAGTCCGCCCTATCGAAATGCCCCGCGCAGTGGGATGCCGCGGAAGGGAAATGCGCGTTTTCGCCGGCTCCCGTACGGCGCGCAGGACATCCGGGCCATGTGGGACATGCGCGACACGAAAAGGCCCGATCGCTGGCGACGGGGGATGCACCAGCGATCGGGCTGTGGCCAATCGTAGCAAGACTGGCTCCGAGAAGGGAGTCAACTGCCGAATTGTCGGGCGGAGTTGTGACCGGTGTCACGGACTCCGGTTCGCCGCGGGGCGCGAACGGAGCGCCGGGGGCGCCGCAGAGCCGATCGGCCACGCCCCGCCCGGCGCGTCGGAATGGGCGGCTCACCGCGCCCCGGCCCGGATAGCCGGCCGCCCGGCTATCCGGGTACCCGCCTACTCGGCTACTCGCCGCACGGAGGCGCGTACGAGAGGTGAGGTAGATACTCGCGCCATTTCTCCGGGGTCAGCACACCCCGGGTCGTCGAACAAATGCGACTGATTGCCTCGTCGGTGTCCAGGTTCCACAGTCGGACGGTGCCGGCGCCGCTCGATACTCCGAGCAGGTGGCTTTGCGGACTGAACGACAGGAAATTGCCCGTCTTGGCGTTGGGGCTCGTCGATTGACCGATGGGAGCGGCCCTGGAGGGGCTCGCGACGTTCCAGAACCGGACCGTGTTGTCGTTGCCGCCGCTCGCCAGGGTGTGGCCGTCCTTGCTGAACGTCAGCGAAACGACCGCTTCGGTGTGGCCGGTGAGGGGGGAGCCGAGGCGGGTCGCCTTGCGCGGATCGGTCGTGTTCCAGAGCCGGACCGTGTCGTCGTCGCTGCCGCTGGCGAGCGTGCGGCCGTCCGGGCTGAAGGTGAGCGCGTTCACCGGTCCCAGATGTCCCGCGAGGGGTTTGCCGAGCAGGGTGACGTGCGCCGGGTCGGTGGTGTTCCACAGCCGGATGGCGTCGTCCGCGCTGCCGCTGGCCAGCGTGCGGCCGTCGGGGCTGAAGACGAGGGAGTTGACGTAGCCCTTGTGACCGGTGAGGAGCGGACCGAGCCGGCGGGGACGGGACGGGTCGCTGACGCTCCACAACTGCACGGTGAAGTCGTCGTAGGCGGTCGCCAGCGTGCGGCCGTCCGGGCTGAAGGCCACGGTGTCGGGGCCCGCGAAGCGGATCGGCAGCGCCAGGGGCGGCCCGTAGGGGACCGGTCGGGCCGGGTCGGTGACGTTCCACAGTTGCACCGCGGGGCTGGGGTTTCCCGTCCGCACCGCGAGGGTGTGGCCGTCGGGGGAGAACGCCAGCGCGTACACGTTGCCCCCCTTCCCCGACTGGAACGGCCCGCCCAGTGCCACCGGCCGCTTGGGCGACTCCACGTTCCACAGGCGCACCTTCTGGTCCCGGGCGGCCGTGGCCAGCACCCGCCCGTCCGGGCGGAACGCGCCGACCCGGCCGACCATGTTGGACGTCGGGATCGACCACAGCCGCACCTTGCTGTCGCCGCTCCCCGTGGCGAGGGTCCGCCCGTCGGGGCTGAAGCCTACGGCGTACATCTCGCCGCTGCTGCCCGCGAGGGACTCGCCGACCTGCGACGGGTACGCCGGATCGCTGACGTTCCACAGGCTCGCCGTGCTGTCCGCGCTGCCGGCGGCGAGCATGCTTCCGTCGGGGCTGAACGCCACGGACCACAGGGCGCCGGTGTGGCCGGCGAGCGGCGCGCCGAGCGGAGCGGGGTGTTCCGGGTCGGCCACGTTCCACAGCCGGACGGTGTCGTCGGCGCTGCCGCTGGCCAGCGTGCGGCCGTCGGGGCTGAACGCCACCGAGTGCACCGTGGCCGTGTGGCCGGTCAGCACCGTGTCGACCGGCGTCGGACTCCGCCGATCGGTCATCTCCCACAGCCTGATGGTGTTGTCGTCGCCGCCGGCCGCCAGCGTCCGCCCGTCGGGGCTGAACGCCACGGTGCGCACCGGGGCGGTGGGGCCGGTCAACGTCGTGAGCGACGTCGGCCGGCGCCGGTCGCCGACGTCCCACAGGCGCACGGTGCGCGCCTCGTTGGCGGCGGCCAGCGTGCGGCCGTCCGGACTGAAGGAGAGCAGGTAGACCGTGCCGTCATGGCCGGCGAGCGGTGCGCCGAGCGGTACCGGGTGGCGGGGGTCCCGCACGTCCCACAGCCGGATCGTGCCGTCGTCCGAAGCGCTGGCGAGGGTCTGCCCGTCGGGGCTGAAGACGGCGGTGCTCACCCAGCTCGTATGGCCGGTGAGGGGTTTGCCCAGGGGCTTGGGGCGGGTCGGGTCCGCCACGTCCCACAGCCGCACGGTCCGGTCGTAGCTGGCGGTGGCCAGGATCCGCCCGTTCGGGCTGAACGAGGTCAGGTAGACGGCACCGGTGTGGCCCAGCAGCGGCGTGGCCAGCGGTGCGTTCACGATCGAGTTCAGCCGGTTGTTGGTGCCCTCGTCGGAGGGGCGCAGGCGGTGCGCCACCAGATCGAGTTGCGCCGACAAGGACGGATCCGTGTACTGGGCGCGGTCGGCCTGCGCGAGCACCTGCTCGAAAACGGTGTCGTCCCGCTGCTGCCACGCGACCACCGCCGAACCGACGGCCAGCATCGCCATGACGACCAGGGCCGCCACCGCACCCCGGCTGAGCAGGACCGTGCGCCTGCGCAGCCGGACCGAAGCGGCCAGGAACTCCACCGCGCTGCGGGTCAGGAAGGGGTCGCCGGCGGATTCCGCCCAGGTGCGGGCCTGGGCCAGCCGGGAACCCCGGTAGAGCAGGGACGCATCGCGGTGCGAGCCCTCCCAGGCCCGGCCGTCCTCCTCCAGTTGCTGGCGCAGCAGATTGCCGTTCCGGTCCTCGTCGATCCAGTCGCGCAGCCGCGGCCAGGCGTGCAGCAACGCCTCATGGGTGATCTCCACGGCCTCCGCGTCGAGCGTCACCAGACGGGCGTGCACCAGCGCTTCGAGGGATTCCTGCGTTTTGTTGGGATCCGTCGATTCCTCCGCCAGTTGGCGCCGGGTCCCCCGCCTACGGGTGGCCTGGGTGTCCTCGCCCAGCCGGACCAGCCTCAGCAGGAGCAGGCGCGCGGCCGTACGCGCCGACGGGTCGAGGCCGGACCAGGCCCGCTCGGCGGTCGCCGCCACCGCGCCCTGGATGCCGCCCGCCGCGCGGTATCCGGCCAGCGTCAACCGTCCCGCTTTGCGCCGCTGCCAGGTCGCGAGCAGGGCGTGGGAGAGCAGCGGCAGCACCCCCGCGTCGTGCGTCCCGCCGGGGCCGTCCGCGCTCACCTCCCGGACGATCAGCTCCGCCAGCCCCGGTTCGAGTTCCAGACCCACGGCCTTGGCCGGGCCGGTCACCGCCTCGCGCAGCTCGGCGGAGGACAGCGGTCCGAGCACCATGTGCCGGTGTTGCAGCGCGTCGGCCAGTTCGGGATGGCCGAGGCACTGCTCGTAGAAGTCGGCGCGGATGCCCAGGATGACCAGCGCCGGAGCGGGCTCACCGGCGTCGGCGGACGTGCACGCGGCGTGCAGGAGCTGGATGAACGTGCGTCGGGTCGCCTCGTCGGAGCAGAGGGTGAACGCCTCCTCGAACTGATCCACGATCACGACCGGACGGGCCGCGGAGGACGCGCCGCGCCCCGCCCAGGCCGTGGTCGCCGCCCGCACCGCGGGCCCGAAGCCCGAGCTGTCCGACTGCTCGGCCGCCGGCCCGTCCGCGGCGGCCAGGACGGGCGCGAGCTCGGGGATCCGGTGCGTCAGCTCCGCGAGCGGGTCGCCGCCCGGCACGAGCTGGAGGACCTCCCGGTCCTGGCCCGTCCCGTCGCCCAGCGCGCCGTTCTCCAAGGCGGGCACCAGGCCGGCGTTCAGCAGGGAGGATTTCCCCGCCCCCGAGGCGCCCACGAGCATGACCAGACCGCCCGTCCGCTCCGCCGCGCGCAGCTGGGCGACGAGGGCCTCCGTGCTCCGCTCCCGACCGAAGAACCACCGGGCGTCCTGCTGACGGTACGAAGCCAGCCCCCGGTAGGGGCACACACCGGGGACGCCGGGGGCTTCGGCCGGGGGGCGCTCCTCTTCTTGTCGTGCGGACGGCGCGGTGCGGTCGCCGACCGGGTCGGCGACCGCGCGCTCCCACAGGCGCTGCCACTGCGCCACGTCGTACAGTCCCGTGGACACCGGCGCGGGTCGCGTGCGCCGGGCTTCGGGGATCAGGATGTGCAGCACCGCCGCGAGCGCGGCAAACTGCGCGGGGACGTTCTTGGCCCGCCGCCAGTCGCTGATCCGCTGCACGGACACCCGCACGGGACGCCCTCGTTCGTCGACCCGCTGCAGCCGGACGACCGCCTCGGCCACCTTCTTGAGGGGCGGGTTACCGGCCTCCTTGTAGAGCAGCGCGAGACGTTCCGCGAGGGCTGTGCGTGCCCCTGAGTCGGAACTCAAGGTCTCCACCCCTTACTTCCCCCGCACCTGGACATCCGGACCGGAAAACTCACCTTAACTGGCTGACCTGGGGATAAGCCCCTGTCCGGACGCCGGAAACTCCTCCCCGGAAGCCACAGCTGGCAGGATCACCACGCAGCAGGGCAGCAAACCGGTACGACCCGGACAGGCCACCAGCTCGGCGCGCGGAGAGACAACCCTTGGGGCACGTTCTCACCCGCCTGCTGCCGGAGTCACGAGTTGGTGGTGCGGATCTCGGCGCAGGAGCGCGGGGGATCCGCCGAGCCGGTCCACCGCGGACCGGTCTCACGCCGACCACGGTCCGGCCATCCTCGATCCGCTCATCCGCGGATCGACGCCGCCTGTGCCGTTCGGCACCGGTCCCCACGAGGGGAGGGACCGGTGCCGAACGGCGCGGAGTTCCGCCGGGACCGCCCTCTGCGTGCGGTGGCGGCGGTTACGCGAGGCGGTAGATGTCGTCCTTCAGCTTGGTGAGCCTTTCGTAGTCGGCCGCGAGCTGCTCCTCGCTCTCCGCGGTGAGGTGCGCCCGCAGCGGGCTGGTCAGCAGGTCCACGGTCGGGGCGATGCGCGCGCCGGGCTTGAGCTTCGCGCTGACGGTGAAGACGCTGTCGAGTCCGGCTATCTCGTCGACGACGGACTGGTCGACGGCGGCGACCACCCCGTCGAGGGTGGTGGGGGCGTTGTAGACGGCGGCGGGACGCAGCTTGCGGTAGGTGCCGCCGCCGTACTGCTCGACGAACCGCTCCGGGTGCACGAACGCCTCCGCCGTGAGGCCCGCCTGGTTGTGCCCGAGGCAGACGTCGTGGAAGTCCGCGTGGATGTTGCCGTTGAGCCGCGTGCCGATCTCCACGAGGACGGGGCCTTCGGGCGTCACGATGACCTCGGCGTGCGCCGGGCCCCAGCGCACGTCCAGCGCCTGGAGGACCTCGTCGAGGTACGCGGTGAGCTCCGCGACCAGTTCGCCGTCGGGGTCGACGAGGAAGTCGCGGTTGTAGATGTTCCGGCCGTTGGGCAGCAGCGTCTTCTCGTACTCCCAGACGCCGCAGGTGTAGCGGTGGCCGTCGCAGCTGACGGTGTCGACGATGTACTCGGTGCCCTTGAGGTAGGACTGCACCAGGATCTCGGCGTTCGCGGCGCCGAAGATGTTCCGGGACGTGAGGACGTTCTCGGCGGCCTCGACGACCTCGTCGACGTTCCGGCAGATGCGCACACCGTCCGACGCCGCGGAGCTCAGCGGCTTGACGACGACCGGGTACCTGCCGTGCTCCTGCGCCCAGGCGGCCACCGCGGCCGGGTCGGTGCTCTTGAACTGCTGGGCGCAGCGCACCCCGGCCCGGCGGAGCGCCTCGATCATCTCGTACTTGTCGCGCCGGGCCCGGGAGAGCGCCGAGCCGTTCGACGGGACCGCCAGCAGTTCGCCCAGCCGGTCGGCCATGGGCACGGCCCCGTCCTGGCCCGCGACGACGCAGACGGGGTCGTAGGCGCGGAGCTGCTCGACGAGTTCCGCCTCGTCGGAGCCGATCACGTTGGCCAGGTAGTCGGAGAAGGCGGGCGGGGACATGGAGGTGATGAGGTCCGGCGTGCTCTGCACGTGGACGAGGTCGGCGCCGAGCCGCGCGAAGGCGGCGGGGTAGAAGTTGCCGGCGGAATAGCCGTCGACGACGACGGCGACGGGCTTGCTGTCTGCGGAACGCATGGGCGTCCTTTCAACTCGCGCTTACGGGTGGGGAGGCAGGAGTGGGGATGTCGCGTGCGGCATCGGGTGCGCCGGCGGCCGCGCCGAAACCGGGCATTCTGACCATGAACTTGAAGCCGAGCGTGACGACGAGGCCGAGGCCGAGGGCGGCCAGCCACAGCGTGGAGTACCCGAACGACGCCGCCAGGGCGATGCCGACGGGCCCGCCGGCCACGAACGCCGCGTTCCAGGCGAAGAAGAACGACCCCTGGTACGTGCTGACCCGGCCCGCGGGGGCGTGCCGCGCGACGAACGCCGCGGAGACCGTCGTCCACAGCACCTCGCCGAGCGTCCAGATCACGGTCGTGACGATGAACACCGGGATGCCGTGCGCCAGGACGTTGAGCCCGAAGCCCACGGCGACGAACCCGGCGGCCAGCATCAGCGGCACCTCTTCGGCCATCCCCTTGGTGACCCTGGGCACCAGGGGCAGCAGGACGACGGAGAGCACGGCGTTGACGGCGAGCACCAGGCCGATCTCCCCGGGGCCCAGCCCCTCGGCGCGCATGCCCAGCGGCAGCGTCGAGTTCACCTGGAGGTAGACGCAGGCCAGGACGAAGGTGAGGGCCAGGAAGGCGAGCATGACCCGCGAGCGGAACGGCTCGGCGATGCCCCGGACGGCGGTCCGCAGCACCGACGTGCCGTCCCCCGCCGCCTGCCGCGGGCCGTCGGCGGGAAGCGCGCAGACCAGCAGGGCGTAGACGCCGCTACAGGCCGCCCAGACCACGAAGAGCGCGGGCGGGTAGGACGCCAGCAGGAATCCGGCCAGCACCGGGCCGAGGGACATGCCGACGTTGAAACCCACCATGTAGAGGCTGTAGGCCCGGGAGAAGTCCTCCTGCGGCACGATCTTCGCGATCAGCCCCGCGCCGGCCGGCCGGTCGACGGCGGACAGGAAGCCGGTGAGCAGGGAGAGCAGGCAGAGCAGGTAGACGTTGCTGGTCACCAGGAACGCCAGGGCCGTCGCCGCGGCGAGCGGCTGGGCGGAGATGATCGTGCGCCGCGGGCCGATGGTGTCGGCGACGGCGCCGCCGGCCAGTCCCGAGGCGACGACGCCGGCGCCGAAGAGCCCGACGATGACGGGCGTCGTCTGGGCGTTCACCAGCTTTCCCTGCTCCAAGTAGAGGACCAGGAAGGCGGGGGCCAGCGTGCCGATCCGGTTACACGCTTGCCCGAGCCACAGCAGCCAGAACGCTTTCGGGAGGCGCATTGATCACAACCTGTTCATCTCGTCGGTCCCGGAGCGGGACCTCGTTCGGTCGGGTGCTCGTCCGGTCGTCTGCGAGAACCGGCGCGGGTGTCCCGTGCGGCTACACCGGGGTCGGGGCGTCCGGGACGCGCTCCTGCGGGGCGGGGGACGCCGGGCCGGTGAGCGGGGCGAGGTCGCCGGGCGGCGCGAGGCGGCTGTGACGCCGGCCGTACGCCGCGTACAGCACCAGGCCGACGACGAGCCAGACCAGGAAGGTCGCCCAGGTCAGCAGCTGGAGATTGAGCATCAGATACAGGCAGGCGACGAACGAGACGCCCGGCAGCAGCGGGACCAGGGGCACCCGGAACGGCCGCGGCAGATCGGGCCGGGTGCGGCGCAGGACGACGACGCCCACCGAGACCAGCATGAAGGCGAAGAGGGTGCCGATGTTGACCAGGTCGGCCAGCACGCCGATGTCGACGAAGCCGGCGAGCACGGCCATGATGCCCCCCAGGACCAGCAGGCTGCGGTGCGGAGTGGCGAACCGCGGGTGGATGGCGGCGAACGACGGCGGCAGCAGCCGGTCGCGGCTCATCGCGAGCAGCACCCGACTCTGTCCCCGGATGCTCACCATGCACACCGTCACCAGGCCGACGACCACGCCGACGCTGATCAGGCCCGCGACGGCCGGGTGCCCGACGGCCTTGAACGCGTCGGCCACCGGGGCCGCCACCGAGAGCTCCCGGTAGGACTGCATACCGGTGATCACCAGGCTGACGGCCACGTAGAGCACGGTGACCACGAGGAGGGAGCCGAGGAGTCCGATCGGCAGGTCGCGCTGCGGTTTGCGGGTCTCCTCGGCGGACGTCGCGACGACGTCGAAACCGATGTACGACACGAACACCATGGCGGCGGCGGTCACCACGCCGCTGACGCCGAAGGCGGTCGGGACGCCGCCGCCGAGCCACTGCAACAGCGGCTCACTCATACCGGACGCGGCCTTGCTCGGTGCCGAATGCGGTACGAAGGGCGCGTAGTTGGACGCCTTGACGAAGAAGACGCCCACGCCGACGACGACGAGTACGACGACGAGCTTGACGGCGACCAGCGCCCGGGTGGCGCCCTTGGAGACCGAACCGCCCACGATCAGCACGCCGACGAGCGCCACGATGAGGAGTGCGGCCGGCAGGTTGATCACGGAGCCGTGGCCGCCGCTGATCGCCGCCGGCAGGTGGACGCCGACGCTGTCCAGCATCGACTGGAGGTATCCGGACCACCCGACGGCCACCACGCAGGCGGAGAGGGTGAGTTCGAGCATCATGGCCCAGCCGATGACCCAGGCCGCCGTCTCGCCGAGGGTCGTGTAGGCGAAGGTGTAGGCCGTGACGACGCCAGTTCGGCGTAACACAGCGCGGCACAGCCGCAGATGGCGGCCGCCAGCACGAAGGAGACGGCCACCGCGGGGCCGGCCATCTGCTTGGCCACCTGCCCGGTGAAGACGAAGATTCCGGTGCCCAGCACCATGCCGACGCCGGTCATGACGAGGTCGAACCAGCCCAGGTCCCGCCGCATTCGTTGGACGCCATCGGCGCCCTGCAGTTCCTGGAGGGTCTGCTCGACTGTTTTTATTCGCACGGTGGTCTGCCCCGTACTCTACGGAGAACCGGCGCAAGGAGATCCGGCTCGGTGGAATGAGTTCCGGGACACCGTACGGGACTTGATTATCGCGCGCATAGCCGATCCGGCGGCGACGGGCCGCTTTTTCAGTGGGTCTACGGAGAGATTTCAGTGGCGCTTTAGTGGCCTTTTCCGATGCCTGCGTAAAACCCATCGCGTACAGCCCGCAGGGAGTCCGGCGGGCTGTACGGGAAATGCTCTTCGGTTATCTTTCCGGGGCGTTCACAGTGCGGGTGCGAACAGTCCGTCCTTGCTTTCTTCGAGCCATCTCTCACGGTTGAGGATGGCATGGTGCAGCCGGTTGAGCCGGTGGCCGGGATCCATGCCGAGCCGGTCGACGAGCGTTCTGCGCAGACCGCTGTACGCGGCGAGCGCCTCGGCGGCCCGGCCGTTCCGATAGAGGGCGGTCATCAAAAGGCCCTGGATCTTTTCGCGTTCGGGGAACTGGAGCGCCAGCCGGCGCAATTCGCTGAGCGCCACGAGTTCCCTGCCCAGCAGCAGGTCGATCTCCAACTTCCGCTCGGTGGCCGCCATCCAGGCTTCGTCGAGCACGACGCCCAACTCGCGCAGGGCGGTGACGTCCCTCAGGTCGGCCAGTGCGGGACCGCGCCAGAGGGCGAGTGCCTGCTGGAGGTCCCCGGACTCCCGCTCCAGCCCGGTCCGGTCCTCCGGGTGGGCGATGCCCTGACCTCGGGTGAGCTGCCGGAACGCGCGCAGGTCCAGGGCGTTCTCGCCCAGGTGGAGGACGTAGCCGGGGAGGCTGGTGGAGAGGCTGCCCCCGTCGCACCCGGTCTCCCCCAGATGCTTGCGCAGCTTCGAGACGTAGACCTGGAGCGCGGCCCGGGCGGTGGGCGGCGGGGCCCCGTCCCAGAGGCAGTGCACGAGTTCGTTGACGGAAAGGCACTGGCCGTTCTTGGAGACCAGCAGTGCGAGCAGCGCCCGTTGCTTCAGCGGTCGCGGTGTGCAGCCGGTATCGCCACGGGCCACCACCTCGAAATGGCCAAGTATCCTGAATTCCAGATGCGACGTGCCCGGTATTGCAGGCCGGTTTACGGAAGACATCGGACCCCTCATTGACCTCGAAAGCGTCGTCCCCCCGGGACGGATCCAAACGCCTTGAACGTACACCGCGCCGGCGGGCCGCTCCACCGCACCGTGACGGCCGGTGGGCGGCCGACCGAAGCGCCGCAAGGGGAAGCCGGTCCGACCCGCCCGGAAGCGCAGCACCACTTTGGCAACTTTCCCGGCCCGCACCGGGCCCGACCGGGCCTCCTCCCGGCCGGCCTTTGCCGAACGCCGTGTGCGGCGGCGAACCCAAAGGGCCGCCAAAGCGGCGCAGAAGGCCGGAATGCGCGTCAATTTCCGGGCCGTGCACGGGCATTCGGAGCCGTTCTACGATCTCGCCAACCGATCACCGGCAATCCGTTCTCCGCCGACCGGGCGCCGAACGCCGAACACGCCGGAACCCAGGAAAAGGACCGCACATGCTTGCTGCTGCCGACCCCGTCATTTCCCCCTTCGGTGAGCTGGCGAACCCCCGCGTCATCGAGGCCGACCGCATCACCCGGCAGGACCTCCTCGACCTGGCCCACGGCCAGGCCATCGCCATCGTCGTCCGCGACTACTGCCCGCAGGACCTCTGCCGGCGGGCCACCGAGCAGCTCATGCACGACCGCCTCTACGGCGAGTACGCGAACGTCCCGGGCGTCCACAAGTGGGGCCTGAACACCTACGAGGGCCTGTCGAGCGAGGAGCGCGAGAAGCGCTACTTCTCCGAGGCCGTGGCCGCCGTGCAGTCGCTGCGCGACGCCTGGTCCCCCTACCTGTCGCCGATCGACCGCCTCCGCCTGGAACTTCAGGAGGGCTGGCCGGGCGGGGCCAACATGGAGCACCTGGACGGGAATCCGCTCTTCGTCGGCCAGGCCCGGGTCTTCCAGGAGGGCAACGGGGCCATTCCCCACCAGGACTTCCTGTCCTGGGAGCTGGAGGACCTGCGCCGCGCCGCCCGCGTCGACGGCAAGCCCGAGCTGCTGACCCAGATGACCGCCAACCTCTACCTCCAGACCGCCGACGAGGGCGGCGAACTGGAGCTGTGGTCCCGCGGCTACGAGCACACGGAGTACGACGCGCTGCGCAACTCCGCGGACAGCTACGGGCTCAACCGCGAACTCATCCCCGAGCCGACCGTGGCGCTCAAGCCGTCCGCCGGCATGCTCATCCTGTCCCACGCGTCCCGCATCCACGCGGTGCGGCCGTCCCGGGGCCGGGACCGCGCCGCGGTGAGCTTCTTCATCGGCGTGCGCGGCACCGACCGGCCCCTGACCTACTGGAGCTGACCGCCTGGAGCGCAGGGGGGCGGCCGCCGCCGGCCGCCCCCGCGCATCCGAGTGCCGGCCCCCGGGCCGACGGGGCGGCCGCAGCCCCGCACGGACGAGCTGCCCCCGCACGGACGAACTGCCCCTGCGCGGGCGAGGAGAGGACGACGATGACCGGTCCGGCGACCCCTGCCCGCGGCCTGCCGCAGGCACCGCGGAGGCACGACCCGGCGTGGCGGAGGCCCCTCTCCCCGCCCGCCCGCGCACGGCTGGCCACCGCCTTCGAAGACCTCGCCGGCCACCGCACCGACGTTGCCGACGCCCTGCTGTCCCTCGCGCGAGGGGCATCCGGCGACGGCCACCGGGACGTCCTGCGCCGACACGGCGCGGAGCAGCGCCGGCATGCCGAACAGTGCCGGCGGCACGCGGCACGACTGCGCGACGGGGCCGGCCCGCAGCACGACGCCCCCGGCCAACTCCACGAGGCCAGGCCGGAGTTGCCCGCGGTCCCTCCGAGCCCGGGTACCGACTGGTACGCGGGCCTCGTCACCGGTTACCTGGCGGGCGGCGGCGTGCTGGTGCCGGCCACGCTGGGGACGTTGCGCGACGCCGCCCGGGAGGCGTGCGCGCCGGCCCCCGTCGCCGACGAACTGGCGGCCATGGCACGGGCCGACGCCGCACACCTCACCCATGCGCTGGCGGTCGTGCGGGACGGCGTCCGGTCCGGGCACGCCGACACCGTCGTACGTGCCCACGGGGAGGCGGTCGACGCCACGGTGCGCGCACTGGTCGACCCGGGCCGGCGGGTCATGACGCCCATGGTCCCGGTCGCCCTCGCGCAGCGTGCTCGCGCACTGTCCGGTCGGTGGGACGAGGCGCGCGAGCGGATCGCGGCCCACCTCGCCCTGATCGGCCTGGCGGAGCACGCCGAGGAGGCGCGGCGGCGCTGGGACGCCGCCCGCGACGGGGCCCTGGCGGAGTACCGCGACCGTCATGGCACCCCGCACTTCGTGCAGCGAGCCGTGGCGGCGGGCCTGCTCCCCGCGCCGTCCCGGCCGCGGGTTCCGTCGCACTGACCGGCCCGCCGACCTCCCGTCGGCTCTCCCCCTGACCCTCCCGCCGGCCTACGAGGCGGTGACGGTGGCGGTGAACGCCTCGTGCCCGTGCTGGGAGGCGGTGACGCGGACCACCGTCGCCTCGCCCGGCCCGGTGCCCAGCACCTCGGACTCGATCCAGCAGGGCGCGTCGAACTCGACGTACCGGTGGAAGACGCTCTCCATGCCCGTGATGCGCACCTGGCGCGGGTGCAGGACCTCGTGGGCGGCCTGCCGGGCGGCCTCCAGCAGGAGCATGCCCGGCGCATGGTCGACGGGGTGGTCGAAGAGCACCGGGTGGTTGAGGTCGACGCGCAGCTGGAAGCGGTGGGCGGTGCCGCTGGGGGAGAGGACCACGTCCGCGAACCGGGTGCGGCCGGCCCGCCGCGGCGGCGCCGGCGGCGCCAGCGGGACGCACCGGGCGAGGGCCTGCTCCAGGTCGGCGTACGGGCCGCGCATCCGGGTGTAGACCTGCGGCGCCTGGCTGGTGAAGCGGGTGTGCGCGGTGCCGAGGGGCGCGCCGTCGCGGGTGAGCGCGATGTCCATGCGCAGGGCGGCGAGACGGCCCGCACGACGCGTGACGTCGCTGCACCGGACGTGCATCTCGATCTCGGCCGGCACCGGGGCGCAGGACAGGGCGGCAGGGTCGGCCGTCCAGGTCAGGTGGTCCCAGATCTGGCGGTGCCCGAACGGGACGTCGTAGCCGAGGTGGCTGAGCAGGGGCACGGCCTGGCGGACGGTCTCGGCGAGGAGCATCGGGTCGTGCCGGCCGCCGGCCGCCGCGTAGTAGGCGTGCGCACGCGGCCATTGCGCGGTGATGAGGAAGGAGTCGTCGGCGAGGGCCTGCCAGCCGGTGAGCAGGACTTCGCTCTGGGCCGCCTTGTGGACGTACTGCCGCGGAATGGCGGTTGCCGTCTGCGAGTGGTGCGCAGTGAGGACAAGCATGGGTGTGTCTCCCCCCGAGAACATGGATGCGGTAGCAGCTCGCAAGTGGTGGGCGAGCGGCCGTTCTTCCGCATCCGGACTACTGCGTGGTGTCGCGTTGCCCGTAAGATAAAGAACGATCGTTTTTTTGTCGAGAGGTGGCCGGTGTGATGCGCGAACCGGGGGACCAGAGCGAACGAACACTGCAGAAACGGGCCGTGAAGACGCGGGAGGCGATCCTGCGGGCCGCTGCGGAGGTGTTCGACGAGTACGGCTTCAGCGGAGCCTCGGTGGCGAAGATCACCAAACGGGCGAAGGTGACACAGGGATCCGTCTACTTCCACTTCGACTCGAAGGAGGGGCTCGCGCGGGCGGTGATGGTCGGCCAGGGCGACGGCCTTGAGCTGCCCCCCGGAACCGACGGCCTGCAACGCCTCATCGACATCACGCTGTACCTGGCCGAGCAGCTCCAGACCAACCCCGTGCTCCGCGGCGGGGTGCGGCTCTCGGTGGAGCAGGGGGAGTTCGGGCTCCGCGACGACGAGGCGTACCAGCAGTGGGTCGGGGTCTTCCGCGAACAGCTGACCGCCGCCCACGAGCGCGGCGAGCTCACGGCGTCCGCCGACGTCTCCGAGCTGGCCTGGCTGCTCGTGAGCTGCTTCTCCGGCACCCAGCTCTTCTCGCAGATCTCCACGGACCGTGCCGACCTGCCGCAGCGCATCATCTCGCTCTGGCGCTACCTGCTGCCCGGCGTCGCCGCCGACGGCGTACGGGGCTCGCTGCGCGTCGCCGCCACACCGGACGCGCCCGGGAAACGCAAGCGGTGAGGGTCACCCTCCTCGGCGCCACGGGGTTCGTGGGCTCGGCCGTCCTGCGGGAGCTCGCCGGGACGGGCGTCAGGGTACGGGCGGTGGCGCGCCGCACACCTCCGCGGGCCGGGGCGGGTTCCGGGGACGTGGAGTGGGTACGGGCCGACCTGGCCGACCCGGCATCCCTGCACGGGCTGTGCGACGACAGCGGTGTGCTGCTGCACTTCGCGTCCCACGTCGGACCGGACGAGGAGCAGTGCCGGGCCGTCAACGTCCACGGCACCCGCGCCGCGGTGGCCGAGGCGCGGCGCGCCGGGACGCGGCGGATCGTGCTGCTGTCGACCGCGGCCGTCTACGGCGCCGGCCCGCACCGCGGCATCCGCACCGGCGAGGTGACCCCAGAGCCGGTCTCGGCGGTCAGCCGCAGCCGGCTGGCCGCCGAAGAGCCCGTCCTGGCCGCCGGCGGGGTGGTGCTCAGGCCGGGACTGATCCTGGGGGCAGGCGACCGCTGGGTGGTGCCCGCGCTCCAGGACGCCCTGCTCCGCGTCCCGGCCCGCTGGGACGCCGGCCGGGCCCTGCTCTCCCTCGTCCACGTCGCCGATCTCGCCCGGCTGACCGCCGGGCTCGCGACGGCCCCCGGCGCGGGGGTCGGGCCGGGCGGGTACCACGCGAGCCATCCGGACCCCGTCCGGCTCGACGACCTGATCGCGGCACTCGCCCGGTGCGGCGCGGTGGAGCGGCCGGAGCCCGCCTGGTCCCTGGCACGGTGCCTGGACGCGCTGCGGGACACTCCGGGGTGGGTGTCGGAACGGCAGTTCCGGCTGTTCGCCGAGGACCACTGGTACCGCAGCGACACGGTGTGGAGCGCGGCCGGCGTCGACCCCGGGCCGGGGCCGCTCGCGCGGCTGCTCCGGGACGACCGGCCGGTGGGGGACTGACTCAGTCGCCCGCCCGGTCCGCCATGCCCGGCTGCGTGATGCGCCACAGTCGCGCCAGCCGGGCCGCCCCGGACTCACCGCCGGCGGCGGCCACGCCGGGTTCCCCGGCGTGTGTTTCGGTGTGTGTCCCGATGCTCCGTATGAACAGCGCGGCGAGGTCCGCGATGCTGCCGGGCGTCGCCGTGGCCGGCAAGTCGCCCCTGTGGTGGGCCTCGTGAGCCAGTCGGCACACGGTGGGCCACCAGGTGCCCCGCCAGGGTTCCGCATCGCCGAGGGCGTCGCGTTCG
The DNA here is from genome assembly GCF_042886435.1 of Streptomyces sp. NPDC058000. Lineage (NCBI taxonomy): Bacteria > Bacillati > Actinomycetota > Actinomycetes > Kitasatosporales > Streptomycetaceae > Streptomyces > Streptomyces sp. NPDC058000. Next base: position 102,489 of record NZ_JBHVQS010000001.1, on the reverse strand, counting down.
AGCCGGGCCGCGCAGCGCACGACGGCGTCGGCCTCGGCCTTCCGGGCAAGTCCCAGGATGACGGCGGTGAGTTGCCGCAGGGGCGGGCCGCCGGCGGCGGTCGCCTCGTCGACCACGACGCGGCCGGCCGCGACGGCCTGGTCCACGACGGCGGCCGCCAGATCGGCCTTGGAGTCGAAGTGGAACGTCAGGGCGCCGACCGAGGTCCCCGCGGCCCGGCTGATCCTGCTCAGCGCCGCCCCCGCGTACCCCTCGCGTGCGAACTCGGTCGCGGCCGTCCCGATGAGTGCGGCACGGGTGCGCACTGCCCTGTCCTGTTTGGTCATGCTCTCCCCGCTCGCACGCTCCGTTGCCCTCGCCGGGCACCTGGGCAGATTCCCTACGGACAAGGCCCCTGGGATGCGGGTGCCGCCCCGGCCGGGCCGCCGGTGGATCACCTGCCAGCTTCGCAGCCGGCCGCGCGGCGTTGAAGGGCAACTTGCCACAACCGCAATCCGTTTGTGCGCGCGGGCCCGCTGGCCGGCGCCGGAGCCGGATCGCGGCGGGACCCCACTCCGAAGGGTTGGAAAAAAAGAGAACGTTATGTATTTTTCTCGCGACGACCCAGGAGGGAGCACATCCATGGCCGCGAGTGTCGTGACGCCTCTGCCGGGCCCCCGGAGCGACGACGCCTTCACGTCCTTCGTGCGGGACCTGTTCGCCGGGCTGCCCCGTGCCGACCAGCGCCGCTGGGCGCAGGTGTACCTGGGAGGGCTGCTGTCCACACCGGGCAAGAAGTCCATCCGCCACCTGGCGGCCGCCACCGGTCGGCCGGCGGCGGCGCTGTCCCTTCAGCAGTTCGTCAACTCCAGCCCCTGGGACTGGCAGCCGGTCCGCACGGCGCTGCTGCGCTGGGCCGAGCAGCGGACCGACGCCGGGGCCTGGACCATCGGGCTCACCGCCGTTCCCAAGCGGGGCGAGCACTCGGCCGGGGTGCACCGCCGCTTCGTCCCGACACTGGGGCGCACGATCAACTGCCAGGCGGGCCTGGGCGCGTTCCTCTCGGGCCCCGGTGGACACGTGCCCGTCGACTGGCGCCTCCTGCTGCCCGGCCGGTGGAGCCAGGACGAGGAACTGCGCTCCCGCGCCCGCATTCCCGCGGACCACCGCGACCGGCCGCTCGCCGCCCAGGTGCTCGGCCTGGTCGACTCCCTCGCCGCGGCGAGCGGTGCGGCCCCGCTGCCCGTGGTCGCCGATATGAGCCACGAGCGGGACGCCGGGCACCTCCTGCGGGCCCTGGCCGGCCGGCGGTACGACTTCGTCGTCGCCGTTCCCCCCTCGCTGGCGATGACGCCGTTCCTGCCGGGCGTCCCGGCGCCGGGCGGCCAGCCCGCTGCGGAGGAAGTGCTCGGTGCGGGGCGGCTGCTGGAGCGGTTCGGCAGCGCCGGCTCCGCGCTGCACGGGTCCCGGGACGGCCTCGGCCGGGACGTGCAGGTGCTGACGTGCCTGGTGAGACTGCCCGGGTTCCCGCCCGCCGGCGCCGTCCACCGGCTCTTCGCCCCGTACGACGCCGCACGCCGCACGGTGACCCGCATCTGGGTCACCAGCCTCGCCCACGCGCGCATGCAGCGCCTGCTGTCCCTCGCCTCCCTGCACGACCTCTCGGACACGATGGACGCGCTCGCCGACGACTTCGGGCTGAGTGACTTCGAGGGCCGGTCCTACCCGGGCTGGCACCACCACACCACCCTGGCCTCCGCGGCCTGCGCCTTCAGCCGGTTGACCGGCGACCGGGTCCGGCAGGGTGCCTGCCGGGCGGCCGCCTGAGCCGGTCCCCCCACACAGGGGTGAAACAGGGGCAGATAGGTTGACGGAAGTCGAGCCCCAGGAGAACGATGCCGTCCGCCCAGCCCAGCGTCCTGTACGTCACCGACCTGACCTATGAGGCCCGGGGACGCCGGTACGGCGACGAGGACGTCTTCCTCAGCTCCCGGCTCCGCGACACCTTCACCGTCGCCCTCTGCCATCCCCTGGACGCGGTCGCGCTGATGGACTCCTTCGACGCGGTCGTCGTCCGCAACAGCGGCCCCGTACTCAACTACCAGGCCGCATACGAGGACTTCCGCACCCGGGCGCTGTCGCACGGCGTGCGCGTCTACAACCCGCTCACCGGCAAGGCCGACATGGCCGGCAAGCAGTACCTCCTCGACCTGAGCGCCGCGGGCCACCCGGTCATCCCGACCGCCGACCGCCGCGACACCCTCGACCGGCTCCCGCACGCGGACGCCTACGTGGCCAAGCCCAAGGCCGGCGCCGACTCGCTCGGCCTGCGCGTCCTCGCACGAGACGAGCTCGACGGACTCGACGGACTAGACAGCGGCGACCTCCTCATCCAGCCGCGCATCGACTTCCGCTACGAGGTCTCCTTCTACTTCGTCGACCACACCTTCCAGTACGCCCTCCGCACCCCCGACTCCGACCGGCGCTGGGCCCTCACGCCGTACCGGCCCACCGACGACGACCTGGCCTTCGCGCAGTGCTTCGTCGACTGGAACGCGCTCGACCACGGCATCCAACGCGTCGACGCCTGCCGCACGCAGGACGGCCGCCTGCTGCTGGTCGAACTTGAGGACCTCAACCCCTACCTGTCACTGGACCGCCTCGCCCCGGACGACCGCGACGCCTTCGTCACCGCCCTGAAGACGTCACTCCTCCGGTTCGCCCAGCCGCACTGACGGCACCGGCCACGGAGCTCAGGCGGTCACCGTCCACCCGGGTTCCGGCCTGCTTGATCTGGCGGAAGACGGGACTGATCTCCACGCCTTCGACGCCGGGCAGCGTTCCGACCCGGTCGGTGCCGAACTCGAAGAGCCGGTCGAGGTCATGGCAGTGGACGGCGGCGTGGAGGTTGTACGGACCGGACACCGCGGCGGCGAACCCCACCTCGGGCATCTGCGCCATCGCCCGCCCGACAGTTTTGATCTCGGCCGGGTGGACCCGCATCCACAGGTTCGCCCGGGCCCGGTATCCCAGGGCCAGCGGTGCGATCTCCACGTCGATGTGGACCACTCCGCCGGAGAGCAGCGCGTGCAGACGCCGTGACGCCCGGCCCGGCGTGAGGTCGGCCGCGGCGGCGAGATCGACGAGACTGGCCCGTCCGTCGGCGGCGAGGGCCGCGAGCAGCTTCTCGTCATGCGCGCTGAGCTGCGACGGATGCTCCCGCACCACCGGCCGCTCGGTGAACGGCCGGCCGCCGGGCCCGAGCGCGGACTCCTGCTCGGGCGTCAGGGTCCCGGCGAGCGCGGCCCAGTAGTGCCCTACTCCGCCGAGGAACTGGCGGAGTATCACCGACGCCTGGAGGTCGAGCACGGCGGCGGTACGGGGGAGCCGGCGGCCCAGCAGGTCGTCGCGCTGCTCCTGTGAGCGCGAGCGCACGGCGCAGGTGACCTCGGAGCCGGCCGCGCTCAGGGCGACCCAGCTGACGTCGTCGCGTTGCGCGAGCGCTTCGGCGATGGCCGTGACGCTGCCGGGTCGGCAGCGCAGGCGCACCATCCACCGGCTCTGTCCGAGCGCTCCCGGGTCGACCACCCCGACCACCCGGATCGCCCCGGCCCGCAGCATGCGGCGGTAGCCCTGCTTCCAGAAGGCACACGGCATGATGTTGGACGCGAAATCGCCGGACAGCGGATACCGGGCCCGGTCGCGGATCGCGTCGCGCCGGTACTGCTCGGGGTCACGCGGCCACGACGCGCGGGTGTCGCCACACAGCACGGCCCAGGCGCCCGCGGCCGCGTTGTCCAACGGAACGTCACCGGTGGCGGCACGGGCCGCCCTGCGCAGCATCGAGGAGTCGGCCCGGGCCGCGCTGGAGGACCTGGACTACGTACTGGGCGTGCTGCGCGAGCAGCCGGCGGAGACGGCACCGACCCGCACCCTGGCCGATCTGCCCGAGCTGCTCGACCGGTTGCGGCATGCGGGCGCGGTGGTGGAGCCGGAACTGTCGGGCGACTTGGCCCAGGTGCAGGGAACGCTCTCCCGGGCGGCGTACCGGATCCTTCAGGAGGGACTGACGAACGCGCTGCGGCACGGGGCGGGCGGTCCGATCGGAGTCCGGGTGGTGGTGGCGCCGGACGCACTGGAGCTCCGTGTGGTCAACCGGACCGAGGCGGAACCGGGCATCGGCACGGACCCGGGCGCCTTCCCGACCTCCGGGCGCGGCATGCCCGGTCTCGCCGAGCGCGTGCGGCTGCTGCACGGCGAGATCGAGGCCGGCCCGCACGGGCCGCAGCACTGGCGGTTGGCGGTTCGGCTGCCGGTACGGGTGTCGGCATGACCGGCCCCGCCCCGAGCGCGGCCGCCACGACCGGCGCCGCCACCAACCTCACCCCTGCCGGCACCCCCGTCACACTCCTGATCGCGGACGACGACGAGGTGACCCGCAGCGGTCTGCGTACGTTGCTCTCGGCCCAGCCGGGGATCGCGGTGGTCGGGGAGGCCGCCGACGGCGTCGAGGCGGTCGAGCAGTCGCGGCGGCTGCGCCCGGACGTGGTCCTGATGGACGTGCGGATGCCACGCCGCAACGGAATCGAGGCCACCCGGCAGCTGCTGGCCGAGTCGACCGAACCGCCGAAGGTCGTGGTGATCACCACCTTCGAGAACGACGACTACGTCACCGCCGCACTCGGCGCGGGTGCCAGCGGGTTCGTACTCAAGCGGCTTCCGGTCAGGCAGATCGCGGAGGCGGTGCGGGTGGTGGCGGCGGGAGAAGCGATCCTTTTCCCCGCGGCGCTGCGTCGGATGGTCGCCGCCCGCCCGCTGGACTCCGCCGAGGCGCTGCCGAGAGCTGCGCTGACGGACCGGGAAGAAGAGGTGCTGCGGTGGATGGCCACCGGCCTGTCCAACCCGGAAATCGCAAAGTCGCTCACGGTGAGCCTGGAGACGGTGAAGACCCACGTCGGCAACGTCCTGGCCAAGCTAGGCGCGCAGAACAGGACCCATGCGGTGGTGATCGCGTACGAGTCCGGCCTGGTGGTGCCGGGGTTCGCCGGCTGACCCGGCCTGAGCTCGACCCTTGACCTCGCCCGGCGGCCGCCCCCGGCGGCGGCTCCCAAATGACTCCCGGAATGGGGCCGTACAAGACATCAGGCCCGGTGCTGATCTCTCAGCACCGGGCCTGACCCTTTGTTCCTTCAGTCGGGGTGGCGGGATTTGAACCCACGACCTCTTCGTCCCGAACGAAGCGCGCTGCCAAGCTGCGCTACACCCCGAAGCAACGAGCTCTACTTTAGCGGACTGATCCCCGTAGGTGAAATCCGCTTTCGGTCGGCGGCGGAGACGGGCCTGACCTGGGGTTTTGTCGGGCCGGGTCGGCGGGGGCGCGGGGTGCTGGAGGGGCGGGGCGGGCGGCCGAAGGGGGTGAAGTGACGGAGGTCACCCTGGATTGGGTCGTGATGCGGCTTCCGGGGCGGATGCCGGCCCGCCGAGGTCGCACACGGCCCCGGCCCCTGAGGCGAGGGGCCGGGGCGTTGCGTCGATCGCGCGACGTGTCAGTCGCGCGCCGTCAGCGTCAGGAGGGTGGCCTCCGGGGGGCAGGCGAAGCGGACCGGGGTGTAGCGGTTGGTGCCGCAGCCGGCCGAGACGTGGAGGTAGGAGGTGCGGCCGTCGGCGGTGTGGGTGGAGAGGCCCTTGGCGCGCTGGGTGTCGATGTCGCAGTTGGTGACGAGGGCGCCGTAGAAGGGGACGCAGAGCTGACCGCCGTGGGTGTGGCCGGCGAGGATCAGCGGATAGCCGTCGGCGGCGAAGGCGTCCAGGGACCGCAGGTACGGGGCGTGGACGACGGCCAGTGAGAGGTCGGCGTCGGCTTCCGGGCCGCCGGCGACCTCGGCGTAGCGGTCGCGCTTGATGTGCGGGTCGTCCAGGCCGGTCAGTGCGATCTCGGCGCCCTCCAGCTTGAGGTGGCCGCGGGTGTTGGAGAGGTTGACCCAGCCGGCGCCGTCGAAGGCGTCGCGGAGGTCCTCCCAAGGGTTGTGGACGACGCCGACGGCGGGGGTGTTGCCGTTCAGGCCGTGTCGGCCCTGGACCTTCTCGACCAGGTAGCGGGCGGGGTTCCGCAGCTTGGGGCCGTAGTAGTCGTTGGAGCCGAAGACGTAGGCGCCGGGGAACTCCATCAGCGGGCCCAGGGCGTCCAGGGCCTCCGGGACGCCCTCGGGGTCGGAGAGGTTGTCGCCGGTGTTGACGACGAAGTCGGGGCGGAGTCCGGCGAGCGACTGGAGCCAGCGCTGTTTCTTGCGCTGCCCGCTGACCATGTGGATGTCGGAGACCTGGAGGACGCGCAACGGCCGCATGCCGTGGGGCAGTACGGGCACGGTGACGCGTCGCAGGCGGAAGGAGCGGACTTCGAAGCCGGCGGCGTAGGCCAGGCCGGCCGCGCCGACCGCGGCAAGGGACAGGGGAACTCCGTATCGCGCGCGCATGTGTCCATGGTTGCAGAGTGGGCGGAGGGCGGGGAGAGGTGATCTTGGTGGGACGGCCGGCGGGCGGTCCCCGCGGCGCGGCGGCGGGTGGGCGGCGGCGGGGCGCGCGGTGGGAAAAGGCGCGGCGGTTGCCGGTGGGTGGAGGCATACTCAACGTCATGACCACGCTCAAGGCCAAGCTCAAGGACGACCTCACCGCCGCGATCAAGGCGCGCGACGAGCTGCGTTCCTCCACCCTCCGTCTGACGCTGACCGCGCTCCAGAAGGAGGAGGTGGCGGGCACCGAGGCGCGTGAGCTGTCCGACGGCGAGGTCGAGAAGATCATCGCGCGGGAGGCGAAGAAGCGCCGCGAGGCCGCGGAGGCGTTCGACAAGGGCGCCCGGCCCGAGCAGGCCGACCGCGAGCGCGCCGAGGGCGAGGTGCTCGCCGAGTACCTCCCCAAGCCGCTGACCGACGACGAGCTGGAGTCGCTGGTCGCCGAGGCCGTGGCGGAGGCCACCGGGGCTGGGGCCGAGGGCCCGAGGGCCATGGGCGCCGTGATGAAGATCGTCAACCCGAAGGTGGCGGGCCGGGCCGACGGCGGCCGGGTCGCCGCGATGGTGAAGAAGCTGCTGGCCGGCTGAGGCCGTACGCGACGGCGCGCCCTCGGCCGGCCGTCGCGCAGACGTCGAAGGGGCGCCCTCCCAAGAGGGCGCCCCTTCTCCGTGCCGGAGGGCGGTCAACCGGACCGGTCGTTCACCAACCGCCGTTCCCGCCGCCCAGGAAGTCGGGGAAGCCGGGGATGTGCCAGCCGCCGCCGGGCTTGTTGTCGCCGCCGCCGGGGTTCGGCTTCGGCTTCGGGTCGGGCTTCGGCTTGCCCTTGTTGCCGTCGTCGCCCTTGTCGTTGGGGTCGTCGATCGGGACGGTCGGCAGGGTCAGGGCCGGGCGGCCGGCCAGCGCGCCGGTCATCAGGTCGCGCCAGATCGGGCCGGGGGTGTCGGCGCCGTAGACCTTGTCGTGCGGGACGCCGCCGATGGTGATGTCGTACATCTGGCGCTGGTGGCGCGGGTCGCCGACCCAGACCGCGCCGGCCGCGTTCGGGGTGTAGCCGACGAACCAGGCGGCGTAGCGGCTGTCCGTGGTGCCGGTCTTGCCGGCGCTGTCGCGGCCCTTGAGGCCGGCCTGCTTGCCGGTGCCGTCCTCGACGACGCCCTTGAGGAGGGTGTTGACGGTGTCCGCGGTCTTCTTGGACATCGCGCTGCGGCAGTCGGTCTTCGGGACGTTCAGCGCCTTGCCCTGTGCGTCGGTGATCGACTCGATGGCGACGGGGGAGCAGTAGGTGCCCTCGTTGGCGAAGGTGGCGTACGCCGTGGCCATGGTCAGCGGGGACATCTCCTGGACGCCGAGCGCCATGGCGGGCACCTGCTTCAGCGGCTTGCCGTCGGCCCGTTGGAGCCCCATCTTCTGGGCCATCGTGATCGCGGGGCAGATGCCCATGTCGCTGATCAGCTGCACGTAGTAGGTGTTGACCGACTTCGCGGTCGCCTCCTTCATGGCGAACGGGCCGACCTCCTTGGGGTCCTCGTTCTGGAGCGTGCCGCCGCCGTTCCACTCGCCGGTGCAGGTCTGGACCGGCTTCGGGTACGCCATCTTGAACGGCGAGGAGTACTGCTGGTAGGGGCTGATGCCCTGCTCCAGCGCGGCCGCCGCGACGATCGGCTTGAACGTCGAGCCGGGCTGGTAGCCGGCGCCGCCGCCCATCTTGCGGTCGACCGAGAGGTTGATCTGGGTCTGGTTGGTGCCGAAGCCGTACGGCCGGGACTGGCCCATGCCGAGGATCTTGCCGGTGCCCGGCTGGACGACCGTGGAGGCACTGGCGACCGGGTCGTCCTCGAAGACGTGCTTGCTCAGCGACGCCTGGATCGACTTCTGGGTCTGCCGGTCCAGGGTGGTGCGGATGGTCAGACCGCCCTGCATCCAGCGCTTCGAACGGATCTCGCGGGTCGCGCCGAACGTCTTGTCGTTCAGCAGCACCTCGCGGACGTAGTCGCAGAAGAAGCCGGCGCCGTCGGTGGCGGTGATGCAGCCGTTCTGCGGGCGGCTGATCTTCAGCTTGATCGGCCGGGCGGCGGCCGCGTCGGCCTGGGCCCGGGTGATGTTCTTCAGGTCGGCCATCCGCCGCAGGACGGTGTTGCGCCGCTCCGTCGCCGCCTGCGGGTGGTTGACCGGGTCGTACCGCGTCGGGGACTGGACGATGCCGGCGAGCAGCGCCGACTCCTCCAGGCTCAGGTCCTTGGCGGGCTTGCTGAAGTAGCGCTGGGCGGCGGACTCGACGCCGTACGCCTGCTCACCGAAGAAGGTGATGTTGAGGTAGTTCTGGAGGATCTTGCGCTTGCCGAGCTTCTCCTCCAGCTTGATCGCGTACTTCAGCTCCTTGACCTTGCGGCCGAGGGTCTGCTGGGTGGCCTGCGCGACCTTGTCCGGGTCGTCGCCGGCCTCCTCGATGAAGACGTTCTTCACGTACTGCTGGGTCAGGGTGGACGCGCCCTGGGCGACCCCGCCCGACTGGGCGTTCTTGTTGACCGCGCGCAGGATGCCCTTCAGGTCGATGGCGCCGTGCGAGTAGAAGCGGGCGTCCTCGATGGCGACGATCGCCTGCTGGACGTACGGCGACATGTTCTTGAGGCCGACGACGGTGCGGTCGCGGGAGTAGACCGACGCGATCTCGCCACCGTCGGCGTCGAGGATGGTGGTGCGCTGGCTGAGCGGTGGGGTCTTGAGGTTGGCCGGGATGTCGTCGAAACCCTCGACGGACGTCTTGGCCGCGAGGCCGAGCGCTCCGGCGGCCGGCAGCGCGATCCCGGCGAGGACGGCTCCGGCAAGGACGCTGACACCGAGGAACTTGGCGGCCTGCTGGGTCTTGGATCGACCCCCGCCCTCGCGCTTCTTAGCCATGAGGGCACCCTACGTTCTCGTTCGCCGGACAGGGGCGCACCTGTTCGCTTAGCCTGTTCCCATCTGCCGCAGCGGAATGGTTTCTCCCCAGTACGTCAACCCCTACTCCCGGCGCGGGCGCTGTCCCACATGTCCGCCGTGCGCCAGAAATCCCTTGCCGTCACAGCGAAGTGTCCCGCTTGGGAGGGAAGTGACGTATGTCGCACGGTCACTCCGTTGGGTGATCTGCCGCGTACGCATAGTCCGTTCGGGCCATTCAAGATTGGGCCCGAAGGAGGTGTTGCGCCCTGCCCGCCTTCCGTAACGTCCTCAACTGGCAACGGTGAATATGCCGTTTGCCGCCGTGGGGGAGCCTCGATTCGGGAGAGGACGGCGCCAGCATGGGCTGGGTAACCGACTGGAGTGCACAGGCAGCGTGCCGCACTACCGATCCGGATGAACTGTTCGTGCAAGGGGCGGCGCAGAACCGCGCCAAGGCGGTGTGCACCGGGTGTCCGGTGCGCACGGAGTGCCTGGCCGACGCCCTGGACAACCGGGTGGAGTTCGGCGTGTGGGGCGGGATGACGGAACGCGAGCGGAGGGCGCTGTTGCGCCGCCGTCCGACGGTCACGTCATGGCGTCGCCTGTTGGAGACGGCGCGTACGGAATACGAGCGCAGCACCGGCATGTTGCCGGTGGACTGCTCGGACGACGCGTTCGACGACGAGTACGCGGCGGTCGGGTAGGCCGCGTTCGCCGCCCGGCGGCGGGCCGTTGGCCAGTCGTCGGTCAGGCTTCGGTCTCGCCGGGGCGCAGCGACAGGCGGTCGCCGATCGTGCGCAGGCCCGCGAGGTCGTGGACGTCACCGGGCAGCGCGCCGACCTCCGTCACCGGCACCTCGGGGTGCAGTGCGGTGAAGCGGTCACGGGTGCGTCGTTCGCGTGCCAGGACCTGCATGCGTTCCGCGTGCAACCGCAGGAGCCCGGCGGCGAGTTGCGCTGCCGAGGCCGAAGGGGTTGCCGCCTGCTCCGCCGCGGCGGCGGGGGAGGAGCCGCCGGGGGTACGTGATCCAGTCTTCCCGCCGGCTAGATCGACAATGCCGTCCGGCTCAAGATTTTCCGCGGAGGGTGAACCAGCCTCGTGGGAGGGCGAGTTGGGGTCGTCGTCCGGCTCCTGCGGCGGCACCGCGTCCTCCGGTGCGCGGTCGGCGAAGTCCTCCGTCAGGGCCTCCGCGGCGGCCAGCGCCCGCTCGGCGCTGAGCTGGGCCGCGCCGCTGCCGTGGACGCGGTTGAGCACCAGCCCGGCCAGCGGCATCTGCTCGGCGGCCAGCCGCTCGACGAAGTACGCCGCCTCGCGCAGCGCGTCCCGCTCCGGCGCGGCGACCACCAGGAACGCCGTACCGGGCGCCTGGAGCAGGCGGTAGGTGGCGTCCGCGCGGGTGCGGAAACCGCCGAACATGGTGTCCATCGCGGCCACGAACGTCTGGACGTCGCGGAGGAGTTGGCCGCCCATGAGCTTGCTGAGGGTGCCGGTCATCATCGACATGCCGACATTGAGGAACTTCATGCCGGCCCGCCCGCCGACCTTCGCCGGCGCCATCAGGACCCGGATGAACTTGCCGTCCAGGAACGAACCCAGCCGCTTGGGGGCGTCCAGGAAGTCCAGCGCGGAGCGGCTCGGCGGGGTGTCCACGACGATCAGGTCCCAGTCGTCGCCGGCCCGGAGCTGGCCGAGCTTCTCCATCGCCATGTACTCCTGCGTGCCGGCGAAACCGGCCGACAGGGACTGGTAGAAGGGGTTCTCCAGGATGGCGCGGGCCCGCTCGGCGTCCGCATGGCCCTCGACGATCTCGTCGAAGGTCCGCTTCATGTCCAGCATCATCGCGTGGAGTTCGCCGCCGGCACTCTCGTCGACGCCCTTGACCTGGCGGGGGACGTTGTCGAGCTCCGAGATGCCCATCGACTGCGCCAGGCGGCGGGCCGGGTCGATCGTCAGCACCACCACCTTGCGACCGCGCTCGGCGGCACGCACCCCCAGCGCCGCGGCGGTGGTGGTCTTGCCGACGCCGCCCGAGCCGCAGCACACCACGATGCGGGTGCGTGGGTCGTCGATCAGGGCGTCGACCTCCAGCCACGGGGCCGAGGCGTCCAGCGTCGTGTCGTCGGAGGTCATATGGGCCCCTGTTTCCGCAGGTCTCTGGCCAGGCCGTAGAGCCCGGCGAGGTCCACTCCCTCGGGGAGCAGCCCCAGCTCGTAGGTGGGCAGGCCGAGGTCGGTCAGTGCGGCGTGCTGGGCGCGCTCCAGCTCGACCCGCTCGGCGTGCTCGCGCGCCTGCTCCAGCAGCGGGTCGATCAGGCGCTCGGCGAGGCCGCCGCGCCGGGCGCCGCCCAGACCGGCCTGGGAGAGCGCCTTGGCGATGCCGGCCCGGGCGCCGCGGGCGGCGACCTCCAGATCCCCGTTGTCCAGCAGCGCGGGGCGGGTCATGTTGATGACGACGCCGCCCACCGGGATGCCGGCGGCACGCAGCTCGGCGATGCCGTCGGCGGTCTCCTGGACGGGCATCTCCTCCAGGAGGGTCACCAGGTGCACCGCGGTCTCGGGGGACTTCAGCACGCGCATCACGGCCTGGGCCTGATTGTGGATCGGGCCGATCTTGGCCAGGCCGGCGACCTCGTCGTTGACGTTCAGGAAGCGGGTGACGCGGCCGGTCGGCGGGGCGTCCATCACGACCGCGTCGTAGACGAACGCGCCGCTCTTGTCCTTGCGGCGGACCGCCTCGCACGCCTTGCCGGTCAGCAGGACGTCCCGCAGGCCGGGGGCGATGGTGGTGGCGAAGTCGATCGCGCCGAGCTTCTTCAGGGCCCGGCCGGCGCTGCCGAGCTTGTAGAACATCTGGAGGTAGTCCAGGAGGGCGCGCTCGGCGTCGATGGCCAGGGCGTGCACCTCGCCGCCCCCGGGGGCCACCGCGATCTTGCGCTCCTCGTAGGGAAGCGCCTCGGTCTCGAACAGCTGGGCAATGCCCTGCCGGCCCTCGACCTCGACCAGGAGGGTACGGCGCCCCTCGGTGGCGAGGGCGAGGGCGAGGGCAGCGGCGACCGTGGTCTTTCCGGTGCCGCCCTTGCCGCTGACGACATGGAGCCTGCTCACGCCATGGAGCCTAACCAGTCCGCGTCCCGCGTACGCACGGGATACGCCTGGGAGCACCCGGAGATCCGTCCGCACGCGGTCAGGGACGGCGTCGGGGATGTGCCCTAGGGGTCGCGGACCCGGAGCCCTCGGGACAGGCATTACGCTCGGCCCATGACCAAGTGGGAATACGCGACCGTGCCGCTGCTCGTGCACGCGACGAAGCAGATTCTGGACACCTGGGGCGAGGACGGCTGGGAGCTGGTCCAGGTCGTGCCGGGCCCGAACAACCCCGAGCAGTTGGTGGCCTACCTGAAGCGGGAGAAGGCGTGAGCGCGGTCGAGGAGAAGATCGCGGCGCTCGGCCTGAAGCTGCCGGAGGTCGTGCCGCCGCTGGCCTCCTACCAGCCCGCGGTCCGCTCCGGCTCGTACGTCTACACCTCCGGCCAGCTGCCCATGGTGGACGGCGCGCTGCCGGTCACCGGCAAGGTCGGTGCCGAGGTCAGTCCGGAGCAGGCCAAGGAGCTCGCCGCGGTGTGCGCGCTCAACGCGCTGGCCGCCGTGAAGTCCGTCGCCGGTGACCTCGACAAGATCGTCCGGGTCGTGAAGGTCGTCGGTTTCGTGGCCTCCGCACCGGACTTCACCGGCCAGCCGGGCGTCATCAACGGCGCCAGCGAGCTGCTCGGCGAGATCCTGGGCGACCGGGGCGTGCACGCCCGCTCCGCGGTCGGCGTGGCGGTGCTGCCGATCGACGCCCCGGTCGAGGTCGAGATCCAGGTCGAGATCGTCGACTGACGGGCCACGAGCGGTGCGCTCGCGTCCGGATAGGGCCCTCTCCCCGGAGGACCCCTCGAACATCCGCACGCGAGCGCATAGCATCCGGCCATGGCGTCGACGACGAATGGCCAGTGGTACCCGCCGGAATGGCCGGCCCGCATCCGGGCCCTGACGAACGGCGAACTGACGCCGCCCGCGCCCCGGCGGGCCGCGACGGTCCTGCTGCTGCGGGACACCGACCACGGCGGTCCCGCCGTCCACATGCTGCGCAGACGCGCCTCCATGGCCTTCGCCGGAGGCGCGTACGCCTATCCGGGCGGTTCCGTCGATCCCCGGGACGAGCGCCCTGTGGGGTGGGCCGGCCCCTCGCGGGCCGAATGGGCGGTGCGGCTCGGCGTCGACCCGTCCACCGCGCAGGCCATCGTCTGCGCCGCCGTGCGCGAGACGTTCGAGGAGTCCGGGGTGCTGCTCGCCGGCGACTCCGCCACCACGGTCGTCGCGGACACCACCGGTGAGGACTGGGAGGCGGACCGGGCGGCCCTGGTCGGCCACGAGCTGTCCTTCGCCGACTTCCTGGCCCGCCGCGGCCTGGTGCTGCGCTCCGACCTGCTGGCCGCCTGGGCGCGCTGGATCACCCCGGAGTTCGAACCGCGCCGCTACGACACGTTCTTCTTCGTCGCCGCGCTCCCCAAGGGACAGCTCGCCCTCAACGTCTCCACGGAGGCGGACCGCACGGTGTGGATCCGCCCGGAGGAGGCCGCGGCCGGCTACGACCGCGGGGAGCTGCTGATGATGCCGCCGACCATCTCCACGTTGCGCTCCCTCCAGCCGTACGCCAGCGTCTCCGAGGCGCTGTCCGGGGCCGGGGCGCAGGACCTGACGCCGGTGCTGGCCCGCGCCGATCTGGTGGGCGGCGAGATCGTGTTGAGCTGGCCGGGCCACGACGAGTTCACCAAGCACATCGCACCGGCGGACGAGGGCCCCGCCGGCCCTTCGGGAGGTCCCTCCGCATGACCGAAGCAGCCGCCCTCCCCGGCCAGCCCCGCGGCGGTGTCCTCTCGGGGCCGGCCACGGCGCGCGCCCACTGCATCCTGGCGCCGAACCCGTCCCCGATGACGCTGGACGGCACCAACACCTGGATCGTCGCCGAGCCGGGCTCCGACCTGGCCGTCGTCATCGACCCCGGACCGCTCGACGAGGACCACCTCAGGGCCGTCATCGACACCGCGGAGCGGGCCGGGCACCGGGTCGCGCTGACCCTGCTCACCCACGGGCACCCGGACCACGCCGACGGGGCGGCCCGGTTCGCCGAGCTGACCGGCGCCCCCGTACGGGCGCTGGACCCGGCGCTGCGCCTGGGGGACGAGGGGCTCGGCGCGGGCGACGTCGTCACCACCGGGGGGCTGGAGCTGCGGGTGGTGCCCACCCCGGGGCACACCGCGGACTCGCTCTGCTTCCATCTGCCCGCCGACCGGGCGGTCCTGACGGGCGACACGGTCCTGGGGCGCGGCACCACCGTGGTCGCGCACCCCGACGGGCGGCTGGGCGACTACCTCGACTCGCTGCGCCGACTGCGCTCCCTCACCGTGGACGACGGGGTCGCCACGGTCCTCCCGGGCCACGGGCCGGTGCTGAACGACGCCCAGGGGGCGGTGGAGTTCTATCTGGCGCACCGGGCCCACCGGCTGGCCCAGGTGGAGACCGCCGTGGAGGCCGGCCACCGTACCCCCGCCGAGGTCGTGGCGAGCGTCTACGCGGACGTCGACCGCTCCCTGTGGCCGGCCGCCGAGCTGTCGGTGCGGGCACAGTTGGAATACCTGGGCGAGCACGGGCTGATCTAGGGCGGGCCGGCCCATGCGGCGCCAGAGGGGCGCTGCGGGGGCGTCAGGGCCCTTGTGACGGCAGGGTCTTCGCCCCGTGGACGGCCAGGTATTCGTCGGCCAGCCAGGGGGCGAGCCCGTTCAGCAGGTCGTCGAGCAGTTCGGGGTACGCGGCGGGGTGCCGGGCGGCGCGCGCCGCGGCGTGCATCTGGTCGGCGTGCGCCGGGTAGTAGTGCCCGAACACCTCGGCGGACTCGACGAGATCGCTGGTCCAGCCGCCCCAGCGCGGCATGACCAGGGTGAATCCGGTGCGCACGAGGTTCCGCGTGACCCCACGGGTCAGCCGGATGCGCTCCTCCTGGGTGGCGGCCGCGGCGACCCGCTCGCGCAGGCCGGGCAGCCGGCGGTGCAGGTCCCCGTTGGTCTCCCGGGCGAGGAGCGAGGTGGGCCGGTAACGGGGCAGTGCCGCGGTCACGTCCGGCCCGCTGAGCGGCGTGCACAGACAGGCCACGAACCAGGCCATGTCGTACCGCTCCTCCGCGCTGAGCAGCCGTTCCTCGGCGACCAGCAGGATCCCGGCGCCGTCGATCTGCGGGAAGGCGGCGTCCAACTCCGCCTCGATGGCCCGGGCGGCGGCCCGGTCGGCTTCGGTGGGCCCTCCTGCCGTACGGGCGGAGCCGGTGGGGTCCGTGCGCAGGACGAGCAGCGCGTCGAGGTCGGAGACCCCGGGGACGGCGGTGCCGCGCGGGATGCTGCCGTAGAGGTAGCTGCTCACCAGCCGGTCGGGCGCGAAGCGGGTGGCCAGCCGGGCGGCCAGCTCCGCCACGACGGGTGCGAACGGCGCGGGCACCCGTTCCAGGGAGCCCTCCCGCACGAAACAGCCGTCCTGGTCGAGGCCCTTGCCCCGGGAATCCCCGCTGGTGGTCATGGCGCCCACTATGGGGCGGCGGAACGGCGGGCCGCGAGCCAATTACCCGGCGGCCGCCCGCCGCGGCCCGGACACGGCAAGGGCCCCGCCGGAGCGGGGCCCTTGGGTTGGTCGCCGTGAACGCGGGGCGTCAGCGCGAGCGCTTGGCCAGTCGTTCGACGTCCAGCAGGATCACGGCGCGCGCCTCCAGGCGCAGCCAGCCGCGGCCCGCGAAGTCCGCGAGCGCCTTGTTGACGGTCTCCCGGGAGGCGCCGACCAACTGGGCCAGCTCCTCCTGCGTGAGGTCGTGTACGACGTGGATGCCTTCCTCGGACTGCACGCCGAAGCGGCGCGACAGGTCCAGGAGGGCGCGCGCCACACGGCCCGGCACATCCGAGAAGACCAGGTCGGACATCTGGTCGTTGGTCTTGCGCAGCCGGCGGGCGACCGCGCGCAGCAGGGCGGTGGCCACCTCCGGGCGGGCGTTCAGCCAGGGCTGAAGGTCGCCGTGGCCCAGGCCGAGCAGCTTGACCTCGGTCAGCGCGGTGGCAGTGGCCGTGCGCGGTCCCGGGTCGAACAGGGACAGCTCCCCGATCAGCTCGCCGGGTCCGAGGACGGCCAGCATGTTCTCGCGGCCGTCGGGTGAGGTGCGGTGGAGCTTCACCTTGCCCTCGGTGACCACGTACAGGCGGTCGCCGGGGTCCCCTTCGTGGAACAGGGCGTCGCCGCGGGCGAGCGTGACCTCTCCCATCGAGGCGCGAAGCTCGGCCGCCTGCTCGTCGTCGAGCGCCGCGAAGAGCGGGGCGCGCCGCAGAACGTCGTCCACGAGTTCTCTCCTTGTCGACATGCTCCGGAGGACTGTGGTCCCCATCATGCCGGAATGCAAAACAGTGCGATCAATCACAAGTTTGCCGGACCCGTGGCCCGAGCCATACGGCAGGGGGCCGATTGGGGTCACGAATCCTGGTGATCGAGTCGGATGTCAGTGGGTGGCCTTAGTCTGGCCGAGTGTCCAACACGCCGGTGAGAGCAGAGGACTGGGGGCCTACAGAGTGAGCGCAGGGCGCGATTCCGCTGTGGGCGAACAGCTGCCCGCAGGCGCCTCGAATACCGACAAACGTAACAAATCGTCTTCCAGGGTGATGACCGCGCGGAGGCCGACGGCGCCCGCGACCGGCGCGTCGCGTTCGAGGCGAAGGAGGCGGTCGTGAACGAAACCCCCGCAAAGCCGGCGGCGAAGAAGACCGCGGCGAAGAAGGCCGCGACGACGAAGAAGCCGGCCGCCAAGAAGGCCGCGACGAAGACGGCCACCGCCGCGAAGACCACTGCCACGAAGACCACTGCCACGAAGACGACGGCCGTGGCCAAGAAGGCAGCCGCAAAGAGCACCGCGCCCGCCAAGAAGGCGGCCCCCGCTCGTAAGCCCGAGTCCCGGGTCGCCATGGTGCGCCGGGCCCGCCGGATCAACCGCGAGCTGGCCGAGCTGTATCCGTACGCCCACCCGGAGCTGGACTTCACCAACTCCTTCGAGCTGCTGGTCGCGACGGTCCTGTCCGCCCAGACCACCGACCTGCGGGTCAACCAGACCACCCCTCGGCTCTTCGCGGTCTGCCCCACGCCCGAGGACATGGCCGCGATCCCCCCGGAGCAGCTGGAGGAGCTGATCCGCCCCACCGGCTTCTTCCGGGCCAAGGCGAAGTCCCTGATCGGGCTCTCCATCGCCCTGCGCGACCGCTTCGGCGGCGAGGTGCCCGGCCGCCTGGAGGACCTCGTCACGCTCCCCGGCGTCGGCCGCAAGACCGCCAATGTGGTGCTCGGCAATGCCTTCGGCGTCCCCGGCATCACCGTGGACACGCACTTCGGCCGGCTGGCGCGCCGTTTCGGCTGGACGACCGCGCAGGACGCCGAGAAGGTCGAGGCCGACGTCGCCGAGATCTTCCCCAAGAGCGAGTGGACGATGCTCTCGCACCGGGTGGTCTTCCACGGCCGCCGGGTCTGCCACTCCCGCAAGCCCGCCTGCGGGGCCTGCCCCATCGCCCCGCTGTGCCCCTCGTACGGCGAGGGCGAGACCGACCCGGAGAAGGCGAAGAAGCTGCTCAAGTACGAGCTGGGCGGTCAGCCCGGGCAGCGGCTGAAGCCGCCGACCGACTATCCGGGGCAGCCCGCGCCCCCGCTGGCGGCCTCATAGGGCGGCGCCGGCGAGCACGACTCCACAAGGGGACCGATCCATCGACGTAAGCCTCAAGGGGGCGCGGATGACGAGTGCACGGGAGCAGTACGACGAGACGACGGATCCCTGCCGGACGGTGGCCGAGCGGGAGGTCGCGGTCACGACCGAGGGCCTGCCCGAGTGGCTGGCTCCGGTGGCCCGTGCGGCGGCCACGATAGAGCCGCGCCAGCTCAGCAGCTTCCTGCCGCCGAAGGACGGCGGCCGGCAGTCCGCCGTCCTGATCCTCTTCGGGCACGGCCCCCGTGGGCCCGAACTGCTCCTGATGGAGCGCGCCGGCACCCTGCGCTCGCACGCCGGGCAGCCCTCGTTCCCCGGTGGGTCGCTCGATCCGCAGGACGGTGACCCGGACGGGCCGGGTCCGGTCCGCGCGGCGCTGCGGGAGGCCGAGGAGGAGACCGGGCTCGACCCGTCCGGGGTCCAGGTCTTCGGGGTGCTGCCGCGGCTCTACATCCCCGTCAGCGGTTTCGTCGTGACGCCCGTGCTGGGGTGGTGGCGGGTGCCGAGTCCGGTGGACGTGGTGGACCGGGGGGAGACCGCCCGGGTCTTCACGGTTCCCGTGGCGGATCTCACGGACCCCGCACATCGGGTCACCACCCGTCACCCCAGCGGCCACGTCGGTCCCGCTTTCCTCGTCGAGGATGCGCTGGTCTGGGGTTTCACCGCCGGAGTGATCGACCGGATCCTGCACTACGCAGGCTGGGAGATCGCATGGGACCGCGACAAGCAGGTCCCGCTCGACTGGCGCTCGTGAGACGGTGTCCGGCGTGAACGTCCTGGACATCCTGCTGCTGATCGCGGCCGTGTGGTTCGCGATCGTCGGTTACCGGCAAGGCTTCCTCGTCGGCATCCTGTCCGTGATCGGCTTCCTCGGGGGAGGCCTGATCGCGGTCTACGTGCTGCCGGTGATCTGGAACGGGGTCACCGACGACGCCAAACCAAACACCTTCGCGGTGATCGCGGCGGTCGCCATCGTGATCGTCTGCGCATCGGTGGGCCAGGCGCTCACCACCCATCTAGGCAACAAACTCCGCCGCCACATCACCTGGACACCAGCGCGGGCGCTGGACGCCACCGGTGGGGCGCTGGTCAACGTCCTGGCGATGCTGCTGGTCGCCTGGCTGATCGGCTCGGCGCTGGCCGGTACGTCGCTGCCGACGCTCAGCAAGGAGGTCCGCAACTCCAAGGTGCTGCTCGGGGTGTCCCAGGTCATGCCGCCGCAGGCCAGTACCTGGTTCGCGGACTTCTCCTCGGCGCTGGCGCAGAACGGCTTCCCGCAGGTCTTCACGCCGTTCTCCAACGAGCCGATCCGGCCGGTCAGCCCGCCGGACCCGGGCCTGGCCAACGGCCCCGTGGCGGCGGACGCCCGGCACAGCATCGTCAAGATCGTCGGACGGGCACCCAGCTGCGGCAAGATCCTCGAAGGCACCGGCTTCGTCTTCGCCCCGCACCGGGTGATGACCAACGCGCACGTCGTCGGCGGCGTCAGCGACCCGACGGTCCAGGTGGGCGGCGAGGGGATCCCGGTGAACGCCAAGGTCGTGCTCTACGACTGGGCGCGCGACATCGCCGTGCTCGACGTCCCGCAGCTCCGCGCCCCGGTGCTGAAGTTCGCCGACAAGGACGCCGGCAGCGGCAAGAGCGCCATCGTCGCCGGCTTCCCGGAGAACGGCGGCTACGACGTCCGCCCGGCGCGGATCCGCGGCCGCATCCAGGCCGACGGCGCGGACATCTACCACCGGGGCACGGTCGGCCGCGATGTCTACTCGCTCTACGCCACGGTCCGGGAGGGCAACTCCGGTGGTCCGCTGCTCACGCCCGGGGGTGAGGTCTACGGCGTGGTCTTCGCCAAGTCGAGGGACGACGCCCACACCGGCTACGCGCTGACGGCCGACGAGGTCCGACGGGACGCCGTCCGGGGGCGGACCGCGAGCCGGCCGGTCGACACCCAGGGCTGCGCGATCTGAGGCCGGGCGCGGGGCCGCGAACCGATCCGCTGCGGACGGGACGCGGCCCGGCGGCCGGGGAAGGGGAGTGCGCCGGGTCAGCCCCGGGGATGGCGCAACCGCGCGCTCATCCAACGCGCTCTGCGGCGCAGGATGCGGGGGATGCCCATCGGGTGCGCCGGGTCGGGGGACCCGTCGGATCCGAGATCCGGGGTACCCCTGTCCTGCGTGCCCACTGCAGCGGCACTGCTGCGGCGGTTGCGTGCCACGTCACGGTAGTCGTGCGTCCAGCCCATACCCTCGACTCTGCCCGTGGCCCAAGGTCCGTAACCGCCCCGGCGAGGGCCAATTGGCCTATGCGGGAGGCAATTGGCTGTTCGTCAGACGAACGTTCGTATGACGTGGTGGAACGGGCCCGTCACCGTGTGGTGTCGGTGGGGACAGAGGGACGGGCGTGGGGCCGCGGGCCCTCAGCGGTCCGGTTCCGGGTCCTTCAGCCAGTTGATCAGTTCGGTGGAGAAGGCCGCCGGGTCCTCCTCGTGCGGCCAGTGGCCCAGGCCGTCGAAGAGCCGCCAGCGGTAGGGGGCTTCGACGTACTCGCCGGAGCCGGCGGCGCTGCGGGTGCGCATCACCGGGTCCAGGGAGCCGTGCAGATGCAGGGTGGGGACCCGTACGGGCAGCTTCATCCGGCGGTTGAACTGGATGCCGTCGGGGCGGGCCATCGAGCGCACCATCCAGCGGTACGGCTCGATCGAGCAGTGCGCCGTCGAGGGGATGGCCATCGCCCGCCGGTAGACCTCGATGGTCTCGTCCTCCGGGAGCCGGGGGCCGGACCAGTCGCGGATCATCCGGCCCACCAGGGCCGCGTCGTCCGCGGTCAGCCGGCGCTCCGGCAGCCAGGGCCGCTGGCAGCTCCAGATGTGTGAGCTGCGGCGGACGTCGGCGAGCATCGCGGCCCGCCAGCGGCGCGGGTGCGGCATCGAGGACACCGCGAGCCGGCGGACCAGCTTGGGCCGCATCACCGCGGCCGTCCAGGCGAGGTAGCCGCCCAGATCGTGCCCGACCAGCGCGGCGTCCGGTTCGCCCAGGGAGCGGATGACGCCGGTGATGTCGAGGGCGAGGTTCGCCGGGTCGTAGCCGCGCGGGGTGCGGTCGCTGCCGCCGACGCCCCGCAGGTCCATGGCGACCGCGCGGAAGCCCGCGTCGGCCAGTGCGGGCAGTTGGTGCCGCCAGGTCCACCAGAACTGCGGGAAGCCGTGCAGCAGCAGCACGAGGGGCCCGTCGCCCATCTCGGCGATGTGGAAACGGGCGCCGTTGGCCGCGACGTCCCGGTGTGTCACCTCGGTCCCGTCCGGGAGGCCGAGCCGCACGACCGAGGCGGTGCTGTCAGGGGCTGTCATACCGATGAGCGTGTCACAGACTCCAGGACCGGGTGTTCCGAGTCCGTCGGGCGCGGGTGCGGCTTGGCCTTCTGCAGCACGGCCGCGGTCTCCCTGGCGGAGGCGATCGACTTCTCCGGCTTCTTGATCTTCTTGATCTTGGCCATCGCGATCAGGATCAGCAGCGCGGCGATGATCAGGAAGGCGCCGCCCACGATCAGGAAGGACCAGGCGAGGCCGAGGCCGAGGTTGTTGATGCCGTAGGCCGCCGCGAAACTCAGCACCGGCAGCGCGAACAGCGCCAGGGCGCCCGCCACGATGAACGCGGCACTGCCGATGCCCGCCCGCTTGGCGTCCTGCCGAAGTTCCGCTTTGGCCAGTGCGATCTCGTCGTGCACCAGCGCGGACATCTCCGCGGTCGCCGTGGCCACCAACTGCCCGAGGCTGCGGTCCGCACCGTCTTCGGCTGCGCTCATCGCCGTCTCCCTCTTCTCTTCGCCTGGATGCAAAGCCTCTCAGATCATGCCGGACCATCGTCCCCGGAGCGGCCGTCGGCAGCCATTTCGGCAAGCCGGCGGTGTTCCGCGGCCTTCGCCTCATGGATCGCGGCCATGCGCAAGTGGTACGCGGGCTGGCCCAGTTCGTAGATGTCGGGGATGCCGTCCTGGTCCTCGTCCCGCTCCTCCTCGTCGCACAGGCGCCGGTACTTGTTGTTGCGGACCTTGAGGAGGATGCCCGCGAAGACGGCCGCGAGCAGCGAGCCGATCAGCACCGACGCCTTGATCTCGTCGGTCAGGACGGGGTCGCCCGCGAAGGCCAGTTCGCCGATGAGCAGGGAGACGGTGAAGCCGATTCCGGCCAAGGAGGCGACGCCGAAGACGTCCGGCCACTTCAGGTCGGGGTTGAGTTCGGCCCGGGTGAAGCGGGCGGTGCACCAGGTGCCGCCGAATATTCCCACCGCCTTGCCCACTATCAGGCCGAGGACCACGCCCAGCGTCTCCGGCCGGGTGAAGACGTCGTGGACCGCGCCGCCGGATATGGACACCCCCGCGGAGAAGAGCGCGAACAGCGGCACCGCCAGCCCCGCCGACAGCGGGCGGACCAGGTGCTCGATGTGCTCGCCGGGTGACTGCCGTTCGCCGTCGCGGCGGTGGCAGCGCAGCATCAGGCCCATGGCGACGCCGGCGATGGTGGCGTGCACGCCGCTGTTCTCCATCAGGGCCCAGATCACCACGCCCAGCGGTACGTACACGTACCAACCGCGGACGCCCTTGCGCAGCAGGAGGTAGAAGAGCGCCAGACCGGCGACGGACAGGCCGAGGGCGAGGAAGTTGAGCTTCGAGGTGAAGAAGATCGCGATGATCAGGATCGCGAAGAGGTCGTCGACGACGGCGAGGGTGAGCAGGAAGGCGCGCAGCGCGGACGGCAGGGAGGTGCCGATGACCGCGAGGACGGCGAGCGCGAAGGCGATGTCGGTGGCGGTGGGGACTGCCCAGCCCTGGAGGGAGCCGCCGCCGGCGGCGTTGACGGCGAAGTAGACGAGGGCGGGGGTCGCCATGCCGCAGATCGCGGCGACCACCGGGAGGGCGGCGGCCTTGCGGTCGCGGAGTTCGCCGGCGACCAGTTCGCGCTTGAGCTCGATGCCGGCCACGAAGAAGAAGATCGCGAGTAGGCCGTTGGCGGCCCAGTGCTGGAGGGAGAGGTCCAGGCCGAGCGAGGCCGGGCCCAGGTGCAGGCCGCGGACCGCCTCGTAGCTGCCGCCGAGCGTATTGGCCCAGATCAGGGCGGCGATGGCGGCGGCGAGGAGGAGGACACCGCCGACGGTTTCGGTGCGCAGTGCTTCGGCGATGAAGTTCCGCTCCGGCAGCGGCATGCGGCCGAGGAATATGGAGCGGCGGTTGCTGGGCGCAGTCACGCGATGACCTCCGGCAGCTGAGAACGGCTATAGCAGTTGCCGACCAGACTTCCCGGCGCACCCAGAGTTTCTTAGCGTCTCATTGACGCCTCCCTAACCCTACCGGGTGGGTGCAAGGGGTTAATGCGTGGGCTTAACTTTACGGGCATTTCGGGCGTCGGGCCGCCGGGGGAGCAGGGGCGGGCCCGCCCCTGGGGAAACGCCGGAGGGGCACCGGGCGCGATGGTCCGGTGCCCCTCCGTGCGCACGTCGGCGCTGCACGTCGGCGCGCTGCGCCGGCCGACGCCCGGCGCGTCAGTCCTCGCTGGCTGCGCTCGGCAGCTTCGCCTGGATCAGGTCCATGACGGAGGAGTCGGTGAGCGTGGTGACGTCGCCGAGGGCGCGGTTCTCGGCGACGTCGCGCAGCAGCCGTCGCATGATCTTGCCGGAGCGGGTCTTGGGCAGCTCCGCGACCGGCAGGATCCGCTTGGGCTTGGCGATCGGGCCGAGCTGCTGGCCGACGTGGGCGCGCAGCTCGTCGACGAGCCCCTCGTCCTCGGCCGCACCGCCGCGCAGGATGACGAAGGCGCAGATGGCCTGGGTCGTCTGCGGGTCGGTGGCGCCGACCACCGCGGCCTCGGCCACCTTCGGGTGCGAGACCAGCGCGGACTCCACCTCGGTGGTGGAGATGTTGTGGCCGGACACCAGCATCACGTCGTCCACCCGGCCCAGCAGCCAGATGTCGCCGTCCTCGTCCTTCTTGGCGCCGTCGCCGGCGAAGTACGTGCCCGCGAAGCGGGACCAGTAGGTGTCCAGGTAGCGCTGGTCGTCGCCCCAGATGGTGCGCAGCATCGACGGCCAGGGCTCGGTGAGCACCAGATACCCACCGGCGCCGTCGGGCACCTCGTGCGCGTCGTCGTCGACCACCGTGGCGGCGATACCGGGCAGCGGTACCTGTGCCGAACCGGGCTTGGTCTCCGTTACGCCCGGCAGCGGGCTGAGCATCATCGCGCCGGTCTCGGTCTGCCACCAGGTGTCGACGATCGGCGTCCGGTCCGCGCCGATGTGCTTGCGGTACCAGATCCACGCCTCGGGGTTGATCGGCTCGCCGACCGATCCCAGGAGGCGCAGCGACGACAGGTCGAACTTCGCCGGGATGTCGTCGCCCCACTTCATGCAGGCGCGGATCGCGGTCGGCGCGGTGTAAAGGATCGTCACGCCGTACTTCTGGACGATCTCCCACCAGCGGCCCTGGTGCGGGGTGTCCGGGGTGCCCTCGTAGAGCACCTCGGTGGCGCCGTTGGAGAGCGGACCGTAGGTGATGTACGAGTGGCCGGTCACCCAGCCGACGTCGGCGGTGCACCAGAAGACGTCGGTCTCCGGCTTCAGGTCGAAGACCGCGTGGTGGGTGTACGAGACCTGGGTGAGGTAGCCGCCGGTGGTGTGCAGGATGCCCTTGGGCTTACCCGTCGTCCCGGAGGTGTAGAGGATGAACAGCGGGTGCTCGGCGTCGAACGCCTCGGGGGTGTGCTGCTCGCTCTGGCGCTCGACCAGCTCGTGCCACCACACGTCCCGGCCCTCGGTCCAGTCGACGTCCTGGCCGGTGCGGCGGACGACCAGCACGCTGCGGACGTTCTCCGTGCCGGGCTTGGTCAGCGCCTCGTCCACGGCCGGCTTGAGGGCGGACGGCTTGCCGCGGCGGTACCCGCCGTCGGCGGTGATCACCACCCGGGCGTCCGCGTCGTTGATCCGCGTCGCCAGCGCGTCCGCGGAGAAGCCGCCGAAGACGACGGAGTGCGGTGCGCCCAGCCGGGCGCAGGCCAGCATGGCGATCACCGTCTCCGGGATCATCGGCATGTAGATGGCGATCCGGTCGCCGGCCTGAACACCCAGCTCGACCAGGGCGTTGGCGGCCTTGGAGACCTCGCGCTGGAGTTCGGCGTAGGTGATCGCGCGGCTGTCGCCCGACTCGCCTTCGAAGTGGATCGCGACCCGGTCGCCGAGGCCGTTCTCCACGTGGCGGTCCACGCAGTTGTAGGCGACGTTCAGCTTGCCGTCGGCGAACCACTTCGCGAACGGCGGATTGGACCAGTCGAGGGTCTCGGTGGGCTCGGTCTCCCAGGTCAGGCGTTTGGCCTGCTCGGCCCAGAAGCCCAGCCGGTCCGCCGCGGCCTCTTCGTACGCGGCGGCCGTGACGTTGGCGTTCGCGGCCAGCTCGGCGGGCGGTGCGAACCGCCGCTCCTCCTTCAAGAGGTTGGCCAGGCTTTCGTTGCTCACGACATCTCCCATTCCCAGGGCGTGCGATGTGTCCCGGGCCATAGCTCATCAGCCCGCGACCGACCCTGACAAGGGCTGTGGACAACTATTGGTGTAGACCTGTCCGAATCTAGCCCGTCATGGGGCCGTTCAGGTGATGCCGAGCAGGTCAGACTCCGATCGCCGGGACGTCGGCGCGCACCGCCCGGAACCGCCCGCTGGACTCGTCCAGCAGGTACGCCTGGGCCTCGGCGACGTGGAAGTACATGCCGTGCAGGGCGAGGGTGCCCTCGGCCATCCGGCGGGCGACGCACGGGTGTGCCCGCAGGTGGTCGAGCTGCTGCCGGACGTTGACCAGCGCCAGCCGCTCCTGGTCGTCGGTCACCGGCCGCTCGGCGAGGGCGACTTCGCCCCTGCCCAGCCGCCCGATCCGCGCCATACGGGCCAGACTCGGGCGGCCGTGCCGCAGCCAGCGGGTGAGCGGGGTGGCCCCGTCGGACGACGGTGGGGAACCGGCCGCGTCGAGCAGTGCCGCCATGGCGCCGCAGCCCGAGTGCCCGCAGACTGTGATCGACTCGACCCGCAGCACCTCGACCGCGTACTCGACCGCGGCGCCCACGGAGTCGCAGGAGGCGTCCGAGCCGGGCGGCGGCATCAGATTGCCGACGTTGCGCACGGTGAACAGGTCACCCGGCCCGCTGGACGTGATCATGCTCGTCACCAGCCGGGAATCGGCGCAGGTCAGGAAGAGCTGGGTGGGGCGCTGGCCCTCCCGCGCCAGCCGGGCCAGCTCCTCGCGCACCAGTGGGGCGGTGTGCCGCTGGAACGCACTGACCCCGCCCAGCAGTTGGCTGCCGCTCCGGTGGTCCGCCGTGCGGGCCGGTGCGGGCCGGGTGCAGTGGTGGTTGCGCCAGGGTGTCCACGGCCGGCAGGCGTGCGTACTGGTCGGCTCGGTGATCGGGCGGCCCGAACGGCCCCCGAGGGTCACCGATCCCCCGGTGGCCCGATGGGTGGTCGCCCAGCACTGCAGGGCCTCGTAGGCGGCGTGATCCATGAACGACCCGCACAGCTCGACGACGGCATCGGCGCCCGGTGGCACCTGCGTCAGCGCCCGGGTCACCCGGGGCACCGCCAGGAAGGTCAACTGGCCGCTGACGCGCACCCGGTGGCGGCCGGACTCCTCGGTCACCGCAACCCGGGTGTGGGTCAGCCGCCGCAGTGCCAGGAAGATCCCGACCGCGATGCCGGCCAGGACGCCCAGCAGTACGCCGAAGAGCACCACCGCGCCCAACGTGGCCGCGTACACCGGGAATTCGCGGTGCCGCTGCACATGCTTGAGGTGCGCGAAGCTGACCATCCGGACGCCGACGACCATCACCAGGGCGGCCAGTGCGGCCAGCGGGATCAGCTCCAGCACCCCGGCCAGCAGGCCCGCGCAGAACAGCACCCAGACGCCGTGCAGCACGGTCGCCCGGCGGGTGGCCGCGCCGGCCCGCACATTGGCCGAGCCGCGGATCGCGCCGCCGGACACGGGCAGGCCGCCCAGGAGGCCGGAGACGACGTTGGCCAGGCCCTGACCGGCCAGTTCGCGGTTGAGCTGGGGCCGTCCGGGGGGAGTTCCCGGCCGCTCGGCGGCCAGTCGGTCCACGGCCACCGCGGACAGCAGCGACTCCATACTGGCGACGAGGGTGACCGTCAGCACCGCCGTGAGGACGGCGGCGAGCGAGGCGTCGGGGAGTACGGGCGACTGGGGCAGTCGCCAGGACGGCAGCTCGACGCGCGGCACCGCCTTCCCCACGCCGACCGCCGTCGCGGCGAGCACCGCGGCCAGCGGCGCCGGCAGCAGCCGGGCCCACTTCCCGGCCCGGCCCGGCAGCCGTGGCCACCCGGCTAGTACGGCGACAGTGACGGCCCCGATCAGCAGCGCGGTGGTGTGCGGATGCGCCAGCTGGCCGGGCAGCGCGGCGGCGTTGTCGACGGCTGAGCTGTCGGGGCTGCCGCCGAGCACCACATGGAGCTGTCCGATGGCGATGGTGACACCGATGCCGGCGAGCATGCCGTGCACGATCGCCGGGCTGACGGCGAGCGCCGCTCGGGCCACCCGTAGTGCCCCGAGGGCGAGTTGGGTCAGTCCGGCGAGGACCGTGATCGCGCAGGTGGCGCGCCAGCCGTAGCGCTGGACGAGGTCGGCGGTGACTACTAGGAGGCCGGTGGCGGCGCCGGTCACCTGGAGCGGGGCGCCGCCCAGGAGTCCGGCGACGATCCCGCCGACCGCCGCGGCGACCAGGCCGGCCTGGAGCGGGGCGCCGGTGGCCAGGGCGATGCCCAGTGACAGTGGCACGGCCAGCAGGAAGACCACGGCCGAGGCCGAGAGGTCCCGTCGCCATGCCGCGCCGGTCTCCTTTTCGTGGGGTGCCGCCCCTGAGGGCGTCTTGGGTGCGGGCGCAAGCTCGGCCGGTGCCGGCTGCGGCGACTTCTGGATCTGCGTCATTCCCGTCTCCTCCGGGGCGGCGCGGTCGGCCTCGGGCGCGACCGCGGGGCGGCGGTGTGCTGCGGCGGGAGCGAGCCGGCCGGCGGGCGTCGCGGTGGGTGACGAGCCGGTGACTCTCAAGCATCGGTAAATGAATCGTAATGACGCGTAAAGAGAGTGAGAAGGCTTTTCGGGCATATGGCGCAGTCATTCCAACTATCGAGTGAATAAAACGACTTTCGCCGTGCCCTTTTGGTCGCCTGTCAATGGATATAGGCGAATCGTCAGGTTCGCGCTGGTAAATACCCATGGTGTCTTGTGCGCCAGGAATGAGGTGGCTGATGGCAGTCATATCGAAGTCGACAGTGCACATCGCGGCGGCGGTGGCGCTGGCGGCGATAGCCGGCTGCTCCGCGGCGACCCAGGACGGGCCCCCGCAGAGCACGGCCAAGGGGCGCGCGGCACCCGGCAAGGCCCCGACCGTCCGCCCCCTCCGCCTCATAGGCGACGGCTCCACCGCGTACACCGGGACGCAGCCCCACCAACCCCAGCCCGCCCGCCTCAAGCCGGGCGGGAGACCACCGCAGTTCGTGGTGTTCTCCTGGGACGGCGCCGGCGAGGACGGCCAGAAGCTCTTCTCCCACTTCCGCGCCGTCGGCAAGAGGTACGGCGCGACGATGACGTACTTCCTCAGCGGCGTCTACATGCTCCCCGGCGACAGGGCGGAGCTCTACGAACCGCCCGGCCACGAAACCGGCTCCTCGGCGATCGGCTTCAACGACGTCCAGGGGATCAAGGACACCGTGGCCCAGCTGCGCGGCGCCTGGGAGGACGGCAACGAGATAGGCACCCACTTCAACGGCCACTTCTGCGGCCGTAACGGAGTCGGCAGCTGGACACCGGAGGAGTGGCGCAGCGAGATCGAACAGGCCGTGTCGTTCGTCCGGAACTGGAAGACCAACTCCGGCCTCAGGAACGAGTCACCGCTCCCGTTCGACTACGCCAAGGAACTGGTCGGCGGCCGCGCCCCCTGTCTGGAGGGGCAGCGCAATCTGATACCCGCGGCCAAGGAGATGGGCTTCCGCTACGACGCCAGCTCGGCGGGCGGACTGCAGACCTGGCCGCGGAAGATCGACGGCATCTGGGACTTCCCGCTCCAGGCGATACCGTTCCCCGGCCGGGGCTTCGAGACCCTCTCGATGGACTACAACTTCCTGGCCAACCAGTCCGGCACCACCCACGGCAACCGCGCGATGCACGACACCTGGGGCCTGCAGATGCGCGACGGCATCGTGGACGCCTTCGAGCGCGCCTACCAGGGCAACCGCGCCCCACTCTTCGTCGGCGACCACTTCGAGTCCTGGAACGGCGGCACGTACATGAAGGCCGTCGAGGAGGCGATCAAGGAGATCTGCCCCCGTAGGGGCGTGCACTGCGTCAGCTTCAAGCAGTTGAGCGACTGGTTGGACGCGCAGGACCCGGAGGTGCTGGCCAGGCTCCAGGACCTGCCGGTGGGCCGGGCGCCGGAGGACGGCTGGGCGGCGTACCTCTCCGGTACCCCGGAAGCGTCCGGTCCGGCGCCGGCGGCCCGGATCATGCCGGTTGCGGGGTAGCCGTCCCCTCGAAGAGCACGAAGGCGGGGTCGACCTGGGCAGCGAGGTCGGCCCCCGTCTTCGCGTTGCCCCAGCTCTCCGCGTTCTTCAGGTGGAAGTGCACCATCTGGCGCGTGTAGCGCTCCCAGTCGCGGCGCTCGTAAGAGGTGTCGGCGGCGTCGTGCAGCGCCTCCAGGGCACGACGGTTGGCCTCCTCCAAGAGGGCGAAGGGGGCCGGGCGGCCCTTCTCCACGGCCCGCACCCAGTCGGAGTGGCCGACGCAGACCAGCAGGTCCTCGCCCACCTCGGCGCGCAGGAACGCCAGATCGTCCGCGCCCTGGACCTTGTTGCCGACGACCTTCAACGGGACGCCGAAGTCCTGCGCGTACTCCTTGTACTGGCGGTAGACCGCGACGCCCTTACGGGTCGGCTCGGCGACCAGGAAGGTCATGTCGAAACGGGTGAACATCCCGGAGGCGAAGGAGTCCGACCCGGCGGTCATGTCGACGACGACGTACTCCCCGCGGCCGTCGACGAGGTGGTTCAGGCACAGCTCGACCGCGCCGACCTTGGAGTGGTAACAGGCCACGCCGAGGTCGGACTCGGTGAACGGGCCGGTGGCCATCAGCCGCACCGCCCCGTCATCGAGGGGCACGGTCCGGGCGCAGGCGTCGTAGACCGGGTTGTCCTCGCAGATCCGCAGCAGTCGCGATCCCTCACCGGGCGGGGTCGTCTTGATCATCGTCTCGCTGGACGGGATGCGCGGGTTGCCGCCGCGCAAGTAGTCCTTGATCAACGGGAGATGAGCGCCCATCGCGGGCAGTGCGGCGGCCACCGCTTCGTCCATGCCGAGCGCGACGGCGAGGTGCTGGTTGATGTCGGCGTCCACCGCGACGACGGGGACCCGGGCCGCGGCGAGGTGCCGGATGAACAGGGAGGACAGCGTGGTCTTGCCACTGCCGCCCTTGCCTACGAAAGCGATCTTCATATTCAGCAAGCGTAGATGTGGCCAACCTCTCGGACAGTGGTTTACGTGAAGAAGACCACTCCTTCGAGGGGTCCGGCCCGGTGGTGCGTAGGGTCGTCCTCATGGCTGGAATCTCCCGGGGGACGTCCCCCGAACCTCCCCAGGTGAGCAACGACCCGCTCGCGGCCCTGGCGTCGCTCCCGGGGGTCGCGGACTCCGTGGACTCCGTCCGCAAGGCCGTCGACCGGGTCTACGGGCACCGCGTCATGCGGCGCCGCAGCATCGAGATCACCGCCGAGGCGGCGCTGCGCGGAGCCCGTGGTTCCGCGGCGCTCTCCGGGGCCGACTGGGCGCTCGAAGAGATTCGGCGGCGCACCGACTTCGGCGACGGCGGCGAGCCGCGCACGGTGGGTGCGGCGCTGCGGCTGACCGCCGAGGCGGGCCAACTGCTGAGCGTCTGGCGGCAGTCGCCGCTGCGGGTGCTGGCCCGACTCCACCTGGTCGCCGCCGGCGGTGGCGCGCCCGACGACGCCGTGGGCCGGCCGCGGCTGGGCGCCGAGCCGGTGGACGAGCCGCTGGTCGAGCTGCCGCTGCCAGATGCCGACGAGGTCGCCGGCCGGTTGGACGGGCTGTCGCGGCTCCTGTTGGCGGGCACCGCGGCGCCTGCCCTGGTGGTGGCCGCGGTGGTGCACGGGGAACTGCTGGCGCTGCGGCCCTTCGGCTCGTACAACGGGCTGGTGGCGCGGGCGGCGGAGCGGATCGTGCTGGTCGGCAGCGGTCTGGACCCGAAGTCGATCTGTCCGGCCGAGGCTGGTCACGCGGAACAGGGGAGCGCGGCCTACATGGCGGCTCTCCAGGGCTATGCCTCGGGCACTCCGGAAGGCGTGGCGGAGTGGATCGCCCACTGCGGGCGCGCGATCGAGCTGGGTGTACGGGAGAGCACGGCGGTCTGCGAGGCGCTGCAACGCGGTGCGGCGTAACGGCGCGGCACCCGGCCCTTAGACAAGGGTTGCGGCGGTACCAACCCTTCGGTACCGCCGCTGGCACGTCCGCCCAGTTACCAAGCGTGCTCGAATTGTTGCCCATCAGGTCGGATTCGTTGTCCGCTTACCTGGTGCGGCTGGCCCGTAATCGACGGGTCGGCGTCGCGTGGGTGCTCGGCATTCATGCATCGGTCCGTGGGCCACTTGATGCGTTAAGGCGTTCCTCTCGGATGTCCTTGGTCGCGCGGGCCGTTAAGTCCTTTGTACTACTCGTGGCGGGTGAGCGGAACCCCAGCTCCCAGATCTTTACGTTTGGCAGCAAATGCGGGCAATACGGCAAGCCGCTTTTTTCCGGTATTGCGGCGGCTCGCGTACCAGACCAGGGTCGCGGTGGCGGCGGCCGCGCCGATCGCGGCGACGGCGGTGATCACCGGTCGGGACGGCATCGCCAACGCGGGCAGCCGCTTCTTGAGCGGGACCGGTCGGCTGAAGGTGACCGTCGGCCAGCCGCGGGCGGTCGCCTCACGCCGCAGCGCCCGGTCCGGATTGACCGCGCAGGGGTTGCCGACGGCTTCCAGCATCGGCACGTCGGTGATCGAATCGCTGTACGCGTAGCAGCGCTGGAGGTCGTATCCCTCGGACGCGGCCAGTTCCCGGACGGCCTCCGCTTTGGTGGGCCCGTAGGCGTAATACTCCACCTCTCCGGTGAAGCGGCCGTCGTCGCCGACCACCATTCTGGTGGCCACCACCCGGTCTGCGCCCAGGAGTTCACCGATCGGCTCGACGACCTCGGCGCCGGAGGTGGAGACGATGACGACGTCCCGCCCGGCCGCGTGGTGTTCCTCAATGAGCGAGGCCGCTTCGTCATAAATGATCGGGTCGATGAGATCGTGCAGCGTTTCGGCGACGATCTCCCGCACCTGGGCCACATCCCAGCCGCGGCACAGCGACGAGAGATATTCGCGCATCCGCTCCATCTGGTCGTGATCGGCACCGCCCGCGAGGAACACGAACTGGGCGTACGCGGTGCGCAGTACGGCCCGCCGATTGATCAGGCCACCTTGGTAGAAGGACTTGCTGAAGGTCAGCGTGCTCGACTTTGCAATGACGGTCTTGTCCAAGTCGAAGAACGCGGCAGTACGGGGAGTCGAGTGAGGCACGGAGTGGTTTTCCACGGGGCGAGCATAGGCGCCCACC
Organism: Streptomyces sp. NPDC058000; assembly: GCF_042886435.1. NCBI lineage: Bacteria > Bacillati > Actinomycetota > Actinomycetes > Kitasatosporales > Streptomycetaceae > Streptomyces > Streptomyces sp. NPDC058000. The sequence goes on along the minus strand of NZ_JBHVQS010000001.1, from coordinate 69,585 downwards.
ATTCGGCGTAAGGTGCGGCGCGTGGGTTTGCCTGAGAAGGCTCTCGGGTACACCATGGAAGTCACGGATCGTTCGCGACCGTGCTAACCCGGTCCGGCTCCTCCCCCCCCGAGTCGGCCGTGGGGACGACCCCCGCTCTCCCCCCCGGCGGGGGTCGTCGCATGTCCGGACGCTTTTTCTGCCGTGAACCCTTGATTCGCCTGGATTCCGCGCGCTGTTGGCGCGCGCTTCTGTCATGCATATGCCATCACGCAGGGTAGTCGTCGGGCTGCTCTGCGGAGGCTTCTCATGCGCCCCAGAAGTGGCCGTTCGTCGCTGGAATAGGTGACGGGGATATTCACAACCGCGGAGTTGTCCACAGTTTTGGGTCAAGATCCACAGAGATTTCCCGATCGCTGCACCGTAAAAGTCCGCGAAGTTCGCGGAAGCGCGAGTTGCGTAGCGATAGGGGGACAGAACGTGTCCGGATCATCTACTTCAGACCAGCTGGTGCGAAGCGGTGAAGAGCGGGACGGGCCGCTGCTGGTCACCGAGGACGAAGAGCTCCTCGACGACCTCCTGCGGTTGTGCGCGGCGGCAGGCGCGCTGCCCGAAGTGACGCATCGCCCACCCCTTCGCACGGAGGAGTGGGAATCGGCGCCGCTGGTGGTCGTCGGCGCGGACTGCGCCGGCCGGCTGTCCGGTACCGGGCGCCGTGCGGGCGTCGTCATCGTCGGCCGGGACGCGGACGACGTCGCCGTGTTGCGCCAGGCCGTGGCAGTCGGGGCGGAGCGGGTGCTGGCCCTTCCCGACGGCGAGCGCTGGCTGGTGGACCGGATCGCCGACGCGGTCGAGGGGGCGGGGCCGCCGGCCCTGACGGTCGGGGTGATCGGCGGACGCGGCGGCGCCGGGGCGAGCACCCTCGCGGCCGCATTGGCCGTCACCGCCGCCCGTACGGGGGAGCGCACCCTGCTCGTGGACGGCGATCCCCTGGGTGGTGGGCTCGACGTCCTGCTCGGCGGGGAGCAGGAGAAGGGGCTGCGGTGGCCGGCCTTCGCCGAGTCGCGGGGGCGGGTGGCGGGCGGAGCGCTCGCCGAGTCGCTGCCCCGGCTGCACTCCTTACGGGTGCTGAGCTGGGACCGGGGAGCGGAGGTGGTCATCCCGCCACCGGCCATGCGGGCGGTCCTGGCCGCGGCCCGGCGGCGCGGCGGCGTGGTGGTCGTGGATCTGCCGCGCCGGGTGGACGGGACGGTGGCCGAAGCCCTGGCACAGGTGGACGTCGGGCTGCTGCTCGTCCCGGCGGAGCTGCGGGCGGTGGCGGCGGCCCGTCGGGTGGCCGACGGGGTGCGGGTGGAGCTGCGTGATGTCCGGGTGGTGGCCTGTGGACATCCCGGACCGGGGTGCGGCGGCGGGCCGACGGTGGAGGAGATCGCGCGCCTGGTGGGACTGCCGTTGGCGGGTGAACTCCCGTGGGAGGCGGGGCTGCCGGAAGACCTGGCGCGGGGGCGGGTGCCCGGAGCGCGGGTGCGGGGGCCGTTGGCGCGGTTCTGTGCGGGGTTCTGGGAACGGGCCCGGGCCGGTGCGGTGGAAGCCGGGGGCGTGGGTCGCGGGGGCGAGTTGGAGCCGGGGGGTGCGTCGGAATGAGGCGGCGGCTGAGGGGAGCGCTGTGGTGTCGGGGCCGGGTGGCTGGAGCCGGCGGCGGGGCGGCCGCGGGCCGGTGCGGTCCACGGTTCGGTGACTGGTGGCGGGACGGGCTGCTGTGCGGGGCGGGGTGGTGGTCCCGTAGGAGCTGCGGTGGCGTCGGGCCCGTTGGGGGCGTGTGGGGCGGAGTGGCCGCCGGGGGTGGTGGTGCCGGATGAGTCGGGAACTGTTGGACGTGGTGCGCCGGCGGCTCGCCGAGGCCGGGGCGGAGCCGACGCCGGCCCGGGTGGCGGTGGCGCTGCGCGAGGAGGGGCGGCTCCTCGGGGACGCCGAAGTGCTGGGCGTGGTGGGCGCGTTGCGTTCGGAAATGATCGGCAGTGGGCCGCTGGAGCCGCTGCTGGCCGCGCCCGAGGTGACGGATGTGCTGGTGACCGCGCCGGACGCGGTGTGGGTGGACCGGGGCGGTGGACTGGAGCGTACCGACGTCCGCTTCCGGGACGCGGCCGAGGTGCGCAGACTGGCCCAGCGGTTGGCGGCGGTCGCCGGACGGCGGTTGGACGACGCCCGGCCGTGGGTGGACGCCCGGCTTCCGGACGGTACGCGGCTGCACGCCGTGCTGCCCCCGGTGGCGGTCGCCGGGACGTGCCTGTCCTTACGGGTGCTGCGGCCCCGGGCCTTCGCGCTCCCGGAGTTGGTGGCGGCGGGGACGGTTCCGCCGGGCGGCGACGGCTTGCTCCGGGCGCTGTTGGCCGCCCGGCTGTCGTTCCTGGTCAGCGGCGGTACGGGCTCGGGAAAGACCACGTTGCTCAGCACGTTGCTCGGGCTGGTCGGTCCGGCCGAGCGGATCGTGCTGGCCGAGGACTCGGCGGAGCTGCGGCCGGACCACCCCCATGTGGTGCGGCTGGAGACCAGGCCCGCCAATCAGGAGGGCGCCGGTCGGGTGACCCTGCGGGACCTCGTGCGGCAGGCGCTGCGGATGCGGCCGGACCGGCTGGTGGTCGGCGAGGTGCGCGGCGCCGAGGTCACGGACCTGCTGGCGGCGCTCAATACGGGCCACGAAGGGGGCTCGGGCACGGTCCATGCCAATGCCGCGTGCGATGTGCCGGCCCGTCTGGAGGCGTTGGGGAGCACCGCCGGGCTGGATCGGGCGGCCCTGCACAGCCAGTTGGCGGCCGCGCTGTCCGTAGTGCTGCACCTCGTGCGGGACCGGGCCGGACGGCGGCGGATCGCCGAGATCCACGTCCTGGAGCGGGACCGTGACGGCTTCGTGGTGACCGTTCCGGCGGCGGTGTGGAGCCCGCGGGGATTCCAGGAGGCGCGCGGCTGGGGGCGGTTGGCGCGGCTGTGCGAAAGGGGTGGTGAGGGGTGCTGAGGGACGGGGCGGGGCTGGCCGCGCTCGTGGTCGCGGTGGGGTGCGCGGTGGTGCTGGTGCGGTGGCTGCGGCGCGGCCGTGCCCTGCGGCGGCGGATGGCTGCGGTCCTGGGGGACGCGGGTGCGGCGTCCGCTGCGGCGGGGCGGCCGGTCCGGGGGCGTAGTGCGGTGCTTTGGGAGTGGTGCGTCGGGCGGGCGGCCGGCGGCGAGGAGGGGCGGCGGTGGCGGCTGGGGCGCCGGTACGAAGTCGGTGCGGAGCTCTGGTGTCTGCCGGCCGGGATCGTGCTGGGGCTGCTGGGGCGGTCGGTGCTGCCGGTGGTGGCCTCGGTGGCGGCCCTGGTCGCCGTGCGGCGGTGGCTGGCCGGGCGGGCGCGGCAGCGGGCGGCGGACCGGCGGGCGGCGGCGGTGACCGGGTTCTGCGGGGCGGTGGCGGGGGAGCTGCGGGCCGGCCGGCAGCCGGATCGGGCGCTGGTCGCGGCCGGGGCGCCGGGGCTGGGGGAGGCGGGGCCCGCGGTGCTGGCGGCGGCGCGGTACGGCGGGGACGTCCCCGGGGCGCTGCGGGCGGCGGCGCGGCAGCCCGGTGCCGAGGGGCTGACCGGGGCGGCGGCGTGCTGGCAGGTGGCGGTGGAGGGCGGTGCGGGGCTCGCCCGCGGGCTGGAGCGGATCGCGGCCGGGCTCGCCGCGGAACGGGATCAACGGGAGGAGCTGCAAGCCCAGTTGGCCGGGCCGCGGGCCACCGCCTCGGTACTCGCGCTGCTGCCGGTGGGCGGGCTCCTGATGGGCGGTGCGCTCGGGGCCGATCCACTCGGGGTGCTGCTGCATACCCCGGCGGGCTGGGGCTGCCTGGCCGTCGGCGGGCTTCTGGAGTGGGGCGGGGTGGTCTGGACGGCCCGGATCGTCGCCGATGCGGCGGCGGTGCGGAAATGAGGGGGAGGTGGGTGTGGTGAGCCCGGAAGTTGTCCACAGGGTGGGGATGGCGGTGCTGGCCGTCGCGAGCGCGCTGTGCGCGGGGGCGCTGGTGCGGCTGGTGCGTGCGGAGCGCGCCGTGCGGCGGCGGGTGCCGGTCGTGTTGGAGGGGGCGGCAAGCGGCCTGTACGGCGACCAGAAGGGCGGGCGCACGCGGCTGCGGTGGATCGTCCGGGGCTGGCGGCGGAGGCGCGGAGCGGCCCGGGAGGGCGCCCGGCGGGACGGCTGGCTGAGGGAGTGGGCCGGGCCCCTGGGGGCGGCCGGATGCGTGGCCGTCCTCGTGGGCGGCGTCACCGGGGTGCTGGTGGGGTTCGCCGTCGGCTGGGGTGCGTACCGCTGGCTGAGGTGGCAGCGGGCCGCGGCGGCCGGCCGGGCCGCGACCGCGCGGGTGGCCGCCGAACTCGCCCCGGCCGGCGATCTGCTGGCGGCCTGTCTGGCGGCCGGGGCCGGGCCGCGGGAGGCGGCCGAGGCGGTGGGCCGGTCGTTGGAGGGGACGGTCGCCGAGCGGTTGCGCCACATCGCGGCGGAACTGCGCCTGGGTGGCGAACCGGCCGCGGTATGGCCGCGGCTGGCGGAGCTCCCCGGAGCCGAGGCGCTGGCGCGCTGCATGGAGCGCGCGGGGATATCAGGTGCCCCGGCCGTCGAGCCGGCCTCCCGGATCGCGGCCGAACTGCGCGCCCAGTGGGGCCGGGCCGCGGCCGCGCGGGCCCGGCGGGCGGGGGTGCTGGTCACCCTCCCGCTGTCGGGGTGCTTCCTGCCGGCCTTCCTGGCGCTCGGGGTGGCACCGGTGCTGATCGGGCTGGCGGGCGGACTGCTGGGGGGTGACGGAATGGGATGACGCGGTGGCGCGCCGACCCGATCGGTTCGGCGCGCGAGAACCGCATCGGACGAGGCCGGAGCCCGACCTCAGCACAGGGCTGCACGGGGTTCCACAGGCTTCACAAGTTCACGGATGCACAGGCGAATTCAGGAGATTCCAAGGAGGCAGGAGATGTTCCGTCGATGGTGGGCGCGGGTGCGCGCGGCCGGAGTGGACCGCGGGATGAGCACCGCGGAGTACGCGGTGGGGACGTTGGCGGCGTGCGCGTTCGCGGCGGTGCTCTACAAGCTCGTGACGAGTGGACCGGTGGCCGCGGCGCTGCGGTCCGTGCTCCAGAGGGCGCTCGATGTGCCGTTCTGAGGGCCGTGGGCGGGCCCGTGCCGCGCCGGCCGGTGCGGGGCCGCCCGGCGGGCGCGCGCTGCGGGACGCCGGGTTCGTGACGGCGGAGGCGGCGGTGGTGCTGCCGGTGTTGGTGGCGGTCGCCGCGGCGCTGATCTGGGGGCTGCTGGCCGCCTGCGCCCGGATCGCCTGTGTGGACGCCGCACGGGCCGCCGCCCGTGCGGCCGCACGGCAGGAGTCGCCGGCGCAGGTGCTCGTCGCGGCCCGCGGGGCGGCTCCCAGGGGCGCGCGGATCGTGGTCTCGCGCGAGGGCGACCTGGTGCGCGTACGGGTCGAGGCCGCGCTGCCCGGGGCGGGCCGGCTGCCGGTACGAGTCAGGGGAGAGGCGGTGGCCCTTGCGGAGGAAACGGTGCGGTGATGCGGGCTCCGCCACGGTGTGGACGGTCTTCGCGGCGGCGGCCCTGTGCGCGGTCTTCGCCGCGCTGATGGCCGTCGGGCAGGCGGTCGCCGCCCGGCACCGGGCGGGTGCGGCGGCGGACCTGGCGGCGCTGGCAGCTGCGGACCAGGCCCTCCGGGGCCCGGCGGCGGCCTGCGCCACGGCGCGCCGGGTGGCCGCCGGGCAGCACACCCGTGTGGTGCGCTGTTCGGTGGCCGAGCTGATCGCCGACGTCACGGTCGAGGCCGGCGGCGGCCCGATCACCTCGCGGGTACGGTCCCGGGCGGGCCCCACCACGGGCGCGCCGGACACCGGGGCGGTGGCGGACCTGGCGGCGCTGGCAGCGGGGGGCGACCCGGCAGGGGAGGGCGGTCCGGCAGTGGCCGCCTGGGCAGTCGCGGGCATCGGGACAGCCGCGGGCGCCGGAGCGGTGCAGGGCACTGGCCCGGCCGTGGACGCCGGGCCCGTATCGGGCGCGGACGCCGGGCCCGCACCGGCTGTCTGGGCCGGGCCGTGGCGCGGTCGTCGGGCGCTGCCCGGAGCTCCCGGCCCAGCGCGACCGCGCGGCGCGGTTTGCCAGCCCCCGCCTGCCGGTCATCCCCTCGGGCGCCTGGTCGCCGCACCGTGTGGTGGTGCCGGAACGCTTCGTACGGGAACCGCCGCCCGGCGTACCGGGAGCACGCCCCTGGGGGCACGCCCTCAGGGGGCGCTGGGCGTGCCTCCGCCCAGGTTCAGCCGGGGGAAGGCACCCGGACCGGCCCCCGGGCGGACGTCGGGAGTTCGACCACCGGGGCTAGTTGCCCGGTATGTGGCCCTGGCCGTCCGGCGCCCCGCGGAGCAGTTCTTCCAGGAGTCGGATGGCGCCCCGTTTGTGGAGCGGGTCGTTGCCGTTGCCGCACTTGGGGGACTGGATGCAGGACGGGCAGCCGGCCTCGCACTCGCAGGCGGCGATGGCGCTGCGGGTGGCGGCGAGCCAGTCGGCGGCCGTGTGGAAGGCGCGTTCGGCGAAGCCAGCGCCGCCGGGGTGGCCGTCGTAGACGAAGACCGTCGGCAGCAAGGTGTCCGGGTGCAGAGGGACGGAGACGCCGCCGATGTCCCAGCGGTCGCAGGTGGCGAAGAGCGGCAGCATCCCGATGGAGGCGTGTTCGGCGGCGTGCAGGGCACCGCCCAGCTGCTGCGGGTTGACCCGGGCGGCGTCGAGCTGGTCCTCGGTGACCGTCCACCACACCGCGCGGGTGCGCAGCGTACGGGGCGGCAGGTCGAGCTTGGTCTCGCCCAGGACCTCCCCGGTGATCAGTTTGCGGCGCAGGAAGGAGACGACCTGATTGGTGACCTCCACGGAGCCGAAGCACAGTCGGGCGTCACCCCAGGGGACCTCGGTGTCGGTCTCCAGGATGGAGATCGCGGTGGTGTCCCGGGCGGTCGTGGAATACGGCGGATTGGCCTCCTCCACGAGGGCGACGTCATCCGCCAGGTCCAGGTGCCGGACGAGATAGCTGCGGCCCTGATGGAGGTGGACCGCCCCGTCGTGGACGGTGGTGTGCGCCGCCGCGGCGTCGACGGTGCCCAGCAGCCGCCCGGTGCCGACCTCGACGACCTGAACGGGCGAGCCGCCCTGGCCGCGGATGTCGGTGAGGTCGGCGGCCCGCTCGCGGCGCGTCCAGTACCAGGCGGTGGTCCGCCGGCGGAGCAGGTTCGCGGCCTCCAGCTGGGGCAGCAGCCCGGCGGCCTCCGGGCCGAAGAGCGGGAAGTCGGCCTCGGTGAGCGGCAGTTCGGAGGCGGCCGCGCAGAGGTGCGGGGCGAGCACGTACGGGTTGTCCGGGTCGAGCACGGTCGACTCGACGGGTTGGTCGAACAGCGCCTCGGGATGGTGGACGAGATAGGTGTCCAGGGGGTCGTCGCGAGCCACCAGTACGGCCAGTGCGCCCTGCCCGGCGCGGCCCGCCCGGCCGGCCTGCTGCCACAGGGAGGCGCGGGTGCCGGGATAGCCCGCGATGATCACGGCGTCGAGGCCGGAGACGTCCACGCCCAGTTCCAGGGCGGTGGTGGCGGCCAGCCCGAGAAGCTCGCCGCTGTGCAGGGCGCGTTCGAGGGCCCGGCGCTCCTCGGGCAGATAGCCGCCCCGGTAGGCGGCGATCCGGCCGGGCAGCGAGCGGTCCACGTCCGCGAGCCGCTCCTGTGCGATCAGGGCGATCAGTTCGGCACCGCGCCGGGAGCGGACGAAGGCGACCGTCCGCACGCCCTGGACGGCGAGGTCGGTGAGCAGGTCGGCGGTCTCGGCGGTCGCGGTGCGGCGGACCGGCGCGCCCTGCTCGCCGTGGAGTTCGGTCAGCGGCGGTTCCCACAGCGCGAAGACCAACTCGCCGCGCGGCGAGGTGTCCTGGGTGATCTCGGCCACCGGGAGCCCGGTGAGCCGGGACGCGGCCTGGGCCGGCTCCGCGGCGGTGGCGGAGGCCAGCAGGAAGACCGGTTCGGCGCCGTAGCGGGCGCAGACCCGGCGCAGCCGGCGGATCACCTGTGCGACGTGGGAGCCGAAGACGCCGCGGTAGGTGTGGCATTCGTCGATGACGACGTAGCGCAGCGCGCGCAGGAAGGAGGACCAACGGGGGTGTGCCGGGAGGATGCCGCGGTGCAGCATGTCCGGGTTGGTCAGCACGTAATTGGCGTACTGGCGGACCCACTCGCGTTCCTCGACCGGGGTGTCACCGTCGTAGACGGCGGGCCGGACGGCCGTGCCGAGCGGGGCGGCCAGTTCGCGCACGGCGCGCCGCTGGTCGGCCGCCAGGGCCTTGGTGGGCGCCAGGTACAGGGCCGTGGCCCCCCGACCGTTGGGCGCCTCGGAGCCGTCCAGGAGGGTGGAGAGCACGGGCGCCAGGTACGCCAGTGACTTGCCGGAGGCGGTGCCGGTGGCTACCACGACCGATTCGCCGCGCAGTGCGTGTTCGGACGTCCGTGCCTGGTGGGCCCAGGGGCGCTCGATTCCGGCCGAACGGATGGCGTCGACCACTTCCGGCCGGATCCGTGCCGGCCAGTCGGCATGGGTGCCGATGCGCGGGGGCAAGTGCTCCGTATGAGTGATGCGCGCAGCGCGGGTCGCGCCCCGGGCGAGACGGTCGAGAATCATGCCTGGGGAAGTGCGCGCGCCAGGATCCGGCGGGAGTCGATTGGAGGCCATCGGCACCGAGTGTGTCACCGGTGTGACGGACAATGCTCACAAGGCGTCGTGCACGCCTGCTGGTAAGTGATTGAATGCCATGGCGGCTGCCGATCCGCCCCTACCTCGGTGGGGAGGCCCCAGGGGGGCGACCGCTCGATAGCAAGGTGCTGGAGGATCCGTGGACCTGTCCCTGTCGACCCGGACCGTTGGCGACCGTACGGTCGTCGAGGTCGGTGGCGAGATTGATGTATACACCGCGCCCAAGCTGCGGGAGCAGCTGGTCGAGCTTGTGAACGACGGAAGCTACCACCTCGTGGTGGACATGGAACGTGTCGACTTCCTGGACTCCACAGGGCTCGGCGTCCTGGTCGGTGGACTTAAGCGGGTGCGTGCCCATGAGGGCTCGCTGCGCCTGGTCTGCAACCAGGAGCGCATTCTCAAGATCTTCCGTATCACCGGTCTGACCAAGGTGTTCCCGATCCACACCTCGGTCGACGAAGCCGTCTCAGCCACTGACTGACGGTTCGCCGGTCCCCCGCGCCCAGGGCGCGGGGGTGGAAGGAGTGGGGGGTACCGGACGCATCTGTCCGGCCCCCCGCGTTGCACGCCCGCATCACGAGGGGGATGGCATGGCCACCGTCGAACTTCGCTTCAGCGCCCTTCCCGAGCACGTCCGGACCGCGCGTCTGGTCGCGGCTGCCGTGGCACGGCGTGCGGGGGTGGATGAAGCCGTGCTGGACGAGGTGCGGCTCGCCGTGGGCGAGGCGTGCAGCCGAGCCGTGGGGCTGCACGAAAGTCACGGCATCACGGCGCCGGTGCGGGTGGTGCTGGTCGAGGACGAGAAGAAGTTCTCGATCGAGGTGGGTGACGAGGTTCCCGGCTCCGGCGGGGCCGCCGCGGGCGGTGCCGACGCCGAGGGTGTCGGGGAGAACGACGCCGAGGGCGAGGACGAGATGGGCCTCGCGGTCATCAGCGGGTTGGTCGACGACGTCGAGGTGACCTCTGGTGAGAACGGCGGGCGGATCCGGATGAGCTGGCCCGCACACCCGGCTCCGGTCCTGCCGTAGGGGCCGTCGAGCAGAGGGCGGGACGGCGGCCGGCCGATCCTCGTCCGTAGTGGGTGGGACACCCATCGTTGGGCGTGCGGCTCGGCCTGCGGGCGGGCCCGGGGCGTCGGTGTTTCAGCCTGCGGTTCCGAGTTCACCTGGGGCTCTGCGTTCGTGTGTGCCCGAGCCCTGAGTGTCTCCGTGCCCGTGTGTACCTGAGTTCCTGAGTGCCTCCGCATCTGCGTGCACCCGAGCTCCTGAGTGCCTCCGTGTCCGCGTGCCCGGCTTTCGGGTTCTTTTGTGTCTCTGCGGCCTGTGGCCTGTGGCCGGTGGCCCGGCGCTCTGCGGTCCCGTGTTCCCGTAGGCCCGCGGTCCCGCGTTGCTGTTGCTGGGCCCGGTCGCCCGTGATCCGTGGTCGGGGCCGTGTCGCCTGCCATCGTGTGCCCTGATGCCCTGATGCCCTGATGCCCTGATGCCGAGGTGGTCCCGGTGGCTCGTGGTCAGGTGGCTTGTGCAGGGCCGTCCGCGCCGTTGTGGGCGACGTGATCCGGTCGGGATCTGACGAGGCGTCATGGGGTTGTCGGGGGCCGTGGAAGGGGGCGGAGGGGGTTGCGTGGCGGCTTCGGGTGGGCGGTGGGCGGCTCAATTCCCTCCGGTTTCACGGCGGTCACGGCCGGCGCGGACTGTCGCACGAGGTCTTTGAGCAGCGGGATCAGTGGGCGGATCAATACTAAGGAGAGATCATCGGTCAGGAGTCAGCGAATTCTTGGGTTTACCTCGTCCGGGCGAATTCGTTGAACCGTCGGCCTTTTGATCTTCGCCGGGATCAGGCGAATTCCCTTTGAGGCGCACTGTTTTGATCAACCGTGGCTCCCTACAATCCGTCCACATCTTGCTCAGGACGCCTGAGCGTGCTTCCGCGCGCCCATGTGCCATAACGTCAAGGAGGACGAATGGCGGGGCCTTACACCCCTCAGTTGATGGACACCCCCACTTTTCTGGCCGCACCCTCGCTCACCGCGGGCAACCGCGGGATCGTGCTGGTGATCGCCGTCGTCGCCCTCGCCGCCCTGGCGGTCGCGGCGGTGCTGGTCCGCCAGGTGCTCGCGGCCGGTGAGGGGACCGACAGTATGAAGAAGATCGCGGCGGCGGTGCAGGAAGGCGCAAACGCCTACCTGGCACGGCAGTTGCGGACCCTCGGCGTATTCGCCGTCGTCGTGTTCTTCCTGCTCATGTTGCTGCCCGCGGAAAATTGGACGCAGCGGGCCGGGCGCAGTGCCTTCTTCTTGATCGGCGCGGCATTCTCGGCGGCCACCGGCTATATCGGCATGTGGCTCGCGGTGCGCAGCAATGTGCGAGTGGCGGCAGCGGCCCGGGAAGCCACTCCGGAAGAAGGCGCGGCACAGCAAAAGGATCTTACGGCGGTCGCCCACAAAGCGATGAAGATCGCTTTCCGTACCGGTGGCGTCGTCGGCATGTTCACCGTGGGCCTCGGTCTGCTCGGGGCGTCCTGTGTGGTGCTCGTGTACGCGGTGGACGCGCCCAAGGTGCTGGAGGGCTTCGGCCTCGGCGCCGCGCTGATCGCGATGTTCATGAGGGTCGGCGGCGGCATCTTCACCAAGGCCGCGGACGTCGGTGCCGACCTCGTCGGCAAGGTCGAGCAGGGCATCCCGGAGGACGACCCGCGCAACGCCGCCACCATCGCGGACAACGTCGGCGACAACGTGGGCGACTGCGCCGGTATGGCGGCCGACCTCTTCGAGTCGTACGCGGTGACGCTGGTCGCCGCGCTCATCCTGGGCACCGCGGCCTTCGGCGACGCCGGGCTGGCCTTCCCGCTGCTGGTGCCGGCCATCGGCGTGCTCACCGCGATGGTCGGCATCTTCGTCGTGGCGCCGCGGCGTCGGGACCGCAGCGGGATGACCGCCATCAACCGCGGTTTCTTCATCTCCGCGGGCATCTCGCTGGTCCTGGTGGCGGCCGCGGTCTTCACCTACCTGCCGTCGAGCTACAAGGACCTGAGCGGCGTCAGCGACCCGGAGATCCTGGGCCGCAGCGGCGACCCGCGGATGCTGGCGCTGGTCGCGGTCGCCATCGGCATCGTGCTGGCCGCCCTCATCCAGCAGCTGACCGGCTACTTCACCGAGACCAGCCGGCGGCCCGTCCGGGACATCGGCAAGACCTCGCTGACCGGCCCGGCCACCGTCGTGCTCTCCGGCATCTCGCTCGGCCTGGAGTCGGCGGTCTACTCGGCGGTGCTGATCGGGCTGGCGGTCTACGGGGCGTTCCTGCTGGGCGGTGCCTCGATCACGCTGGCGCTGTTCGCGGTCGCGCTGGCCGGGACCGGCCTCCTGACCACCGTCGGGGTGATCGTGGCGATGGACACCTTCGGCCCGGTCTCCGACAACGCGCAGGGCATCGCCGAGATGTCCGGCGACGTCGCCGGGGACGGCGCGCAGGTGCTGACCGACCTGGACGCGGTGGGCAACACCACCAAGGCCATCACCAAGGGGATCGCCATCGCGACCGCGGTGCTCGCGGCCTCGGCGCTGTTCGGCTCGTACCGGGACGCGATCGACAACGCCGTACGGGGCATCGGCCGGGCGGCCGGTGGGCTGAGTCTGAGTCTGGACATCTCGCAGCCCAACAACCTGGTGGGGCTGATCCTGGGGGCCTCGGTCGTCTTCCTGTTCTCCGGGCTCGCGATCAACGCGGTGTCGCGGTCGGCCGGAGCGGTGGTGTTCGAGGTGCGCCGGCAGTTCCGCGAGCGGCCGGGGATCATGGACTACACCGAGAAGCCCGAGTACGGGCGGGTGGTCGACATCTGCACCAGGGACGCGCTGCGCGAACTGGCCACGCCAGGGCTGCTGGCGGTGCTGACGCCCATCGCGGTCGGCTTCTCGCTCGGCGTCGGCGCGCTCGGCTCGTTCCTGGCCGGCGCGATCGGCACCGGCACGCTGATGGCGGTCTTCCTCGCCAACTCCGGTGGCGCGTGGGACAACGCCAAGAAGCTGGTCGAGGACGGCCACCACGGCGGCAAGGGCAGCGAGGCGCACGCCGCGACGGTCATCGGTGACACCGTCGGCGACCCGTTCAAGGACACCGCGGGCCCGGCGATCAACCCGCTGCTGAAGGTGATGAACCTGGTCGCGCTGCTGATCGCACCGGCCGTGGTGAAGTTCTCGTACGGCCACGACAAGAGCCTCGGCGTACGCGTCGCGGTCGCGCTGCTGGCGCTCGCCGTCATCGTCGGCGCGGTCTACGTCTCCAAGCGGCGCGGGATCGCCGTAGGTGACGAAGACAACAACTCCGAGGATCCCGAAAGCGTCGCCAAGTCGGCCGAGACCGCCGTGGCGTCCTGACGGGAGGGGCCGCCCGACCGGCCCGCGGACCGCTCAACGGGCGGGTGTACGGCGCTTTTTGTCCGCGCCGGACACCCGCCCGCGGCATGTCCGGCCGGGGTCGCGGTCCTTGGTGCAAATGGCTGCAATGCGGGCCGGGGCCGATGCCCGACCCATGGACCAGGCCGTTTGGGCGTGTATGTTCCGGGGCCGAGAGCCATGGAAGGGACCAATCCGGTGAACAAGAAGCTTGTGGCTGCCCTGTCCGGCGGTGCCGCACTCCTGCTCGCGCTGACCGGTTGCAGCAGCGACAACACTCAGAAGCTCGACAACTGGGCGAAGTCGTTCTGCGACCCCGCGCAGGCTCCGTTCAAGCAGATCCAAGAGGCCAACGCGGCCATGCAGACGGCCGACAGCGGCAACACGGACTCCAAGAAGGTCCAGCAGACCGATTCGGCGGCCTTCCAGAAGATCTCCGATTCGTACGGCCAGCTGGCCAAGTCCCTCGACAAGGCGGGGGCACCGCCGAGCGAGGGCGGCGACCAGGCCCAGAAGAACGCCGTCAAGGAACTCAACTCCCTCTCCGCGGGCTACCAGGACCTCAAGAAGCAGGTGGACGGCCTGAACACCGGGGACAAGCTGAAGTTCGCGGACGGGCTGCGCAACCTCTCCGACGGGATCAACAAGCTCAACGCCAAGAGCGAGCAGGCATTCAAGAAGCTGGAGGCCGGCGACGTGGGCAAGGCGATGGCGCGGCAGAAGGGCTGCCAGAACCAGAACGCCTCCGGCGGGCCGTCCGCGGCGCCGTCCAAGAGCGCGTAGGCCCACCGGACCGCCCCCAGCGGGCAGCCGCACCGCGGGATCCCGCGGTGCGGTCACGGTCGTGGGCGACGGCCCGGCGACGCGCCCGAGAACGGGCGTGGCGCCGGGCCGTCGCCGATTGTCGGTGGCAGGACCGACAATGGAGGGGTGACAACGCACCTCCCCACCGCAGATGCCCAGGACCCCGAGAGCAGCGCCCGCACGCGCCGGCTGCGCGAGGCGCTGCTGGCCGCCGCCTTCACCGCCGACGGTCTGCTGGACCTGCTCGGCGCGCCCGCGTACGCCGCGCTGGCCCGCAGCGAGACCGTCCCCGCGCTGCGCGCGACCCGGGGTGACGGGCCGTTGGAGACCCTGGTGCGGCTGTTCCTGCTGCAACATCCGGTGCCGGAGGCGCAGGCGGCCGCGGTGCTGCCGGTGGCGGACTGCCTCACCGACCGTTGGCTGGTGCGGGACGGCGACGCCCTGCGCGCCACGGTGGACGTGCGGCCGTACGGCGGCCCCGACGGGCAGGACTGGTGGGTCGTCTCCGACCTCGGTTGCGCGGTCGGCGGCGCGGGCGGCATCCGGGGCGCCGCGGAGACGGACCGCGCCGAGCTGGTGCTCGGCGTCGGCGGCGCCTCCACCACGCTCGCCGGGATCACCGCGCGCCGCCCGGTCGCCAAGGCGCTCGACCTCGGTACGGGCTCCGGAATCCAGGCGCTGCACGCGGCGCAGCACGCCACCGAAGTGACCGCCACCGACCTCAACCCCCGCGCGCTGCGGATCACCGCGCTGACCCTGGCGCTCTCCGGGGCCGGCCCGGCGGACCTGCGCGAGGGGTCGCTCTTCGAGCCGGTGGGCGAGGAGACGTACGACCTGATCGTCTCCAACCCGCCGTTCGTGATCTCGCCGGGCGCGCGGCTCACCTACCGGGACGGCGGAATGGGCGGTGACGACCTGTGCCGCACCCTCGTCCAGCAGGCCGCCGCGCACCTCAACGACGGCGGGTACTGCCAACTGCTGGCCAACTGGCAGCACGTGGCCGGCGAGGAGTGGCAGGACCGGGTGCGCGCGTGGGTGCCGCGCGGCTGCGACGCCTGGATCGTGCAGCGCGAGGTGCAGGACGTCACCCAGTACGCCGAGCTGTGGCTGCGCGACGGCGGTGACCACCGCGCCGGCCAGGAGGAGTACGCGGCGCGGTACGACGCCTGGCTCGACGAGTTCGAGGCGCGCAAGACCAAGGCGGTCGGCTTCGGCTGGATCACGCTGCGCAAGTCCGGTGCCGCGGACCCGTCCATCACGGTCGAGGAATGGCCGCATCCGGTCGAACAGCCCCTGGGCGAGGCGGTGCTGCGCCACTTCGACCGGCAGGACTACCTGCGGGCCACCGATGACGCGGCGCTGCTGGCCGGGCGCTTCCGGCTGGCCGACGAGGTGGTGCAGGAGCAGGTCGGGCTGCCCGGTGCGGAGGACCCGGAGCATGTGGTGCTCCGTCAGAACCGCGGTATGCGGCGGGCCACGAAGGTGGACACGGTCGGCGCCGGGTTCGCGGGCGTCTGCGACGGGACGTTGCCCGCCGGGCGGATCCTGGACGCCATCGCCCAGCTCGTCGGCGAGGACCCGGTGCTGCTCCGGGACCGTACGCCGGCCTCGATCCGGATGCTGATCGAGCAGGGCTTCCTGGAGCCGGTCGACTGAGCCGGGCGTAGCGGCGGCGGGGCTCCTCGGGGTTCGGCGGGCTCGTCCGACGGGTGGCGGCGGGCGGCGTTCACACGGTGTTCTTCCCGCTGCCGTACGGGGCTGGCAGGCTCCCCGTATGGACAGTGGGCCGGAGGCATTCGCGGGCGCGGCGTTCGCGCTGTTCGGTAGCGGGTTGCTGCTGTGGGCGGGTGTCTGCGTACGGAGCGGGCAGCCGGTGGCGGTGGGGTACGGCCGGGTGGCCGGGACGGTGACGGCGCTGTTGGCCGGGGTGGTGTTCCTGGCGTTGGGGTGCCGGCTGCTGGGTGCGTTCTGAGGGGACAACTTCCCTTACGAGGGCGGACGTTCAGTTCCGGCCAGTTTCGGAGAATTCGGCAGGTTGCGTCGCGGAAGGGGAACCTCCGTGTGCTGGCGCCCGTATTCCTCAGCGAAGGTCACCAACCCGCTCATTGGCCCATCAGTGAGGAATCCGACATGAATCGTGCACTTCGCTACGCCGGTGTCGCCATGGCCACCGTCGCCCTGCTCGCCGGTGGTTCGGCCGTCGCCTTCGCCGCGCAGGAGGTCGTCCACACGCCCGCCCCGGTCGTGGCCACCGCGCCCGCGACGGCGGCGCTGACCGCCAAGGCCAGCGCGACGACGGTCAACGCCTGGCAGCAGTTCCGCATCACCGGCGCCGCCAAGGGCATCAAGCCGGGCACCAAGATCACGGTGCAGCAGAAGCAGCACACGAAGTGGGTGTCCCTGCCGGCCCAGGCGCCGATCAACACCAGCGGGAGCTACGCGGTACGCGTCAAGCTCGGCATCAAGGGCGTCAACGAGCTGCGGATCGCGGTGGGGAGCACCGTCTCCCCGATCGTGAAGGTCACCGTCCGCTGACGCCAAAGGTCCCGGTCGTCAGCCGATGAGGTTGCGGGCGACCATCCACACCGCGGCGGTGCCGAGGACCACGGCATTGCCGCGGGCCGTCAGCTTCAGTGGGTAGCGCCGCCCGCGCAGTCCGGCGGCCAGCCAGCGCGCCAGGACGTAGCCGAGGGCGGGCACGCCGAGGACGAGCAGGACGGCGTTGTCGTGGAAGGCCGTCGGGGCGTCCCCGTGCATCAGGTCGTACGCCATCCGCGTCCCGCCGCAGAACGGGCAGAGCAGCCCGGTCAGCATGCGGAAGGGGCAGGGGAGCAGCAGTTGGCCGGGCTGGTGCGGGTCGGTGTGCCAGAGGTAGACGGCGCCCAGCGCGGCGGCGCCGAGCGCGAGGGACGCCTGGCGCAGGGTGCGCCGGCGGACGGCCGCGGGGTCGTCGGCGTGCTCCGCGGTCGGGCCCCCGGGCCCGGTGGGCGGCGCGGGTCCGCCCGGCGGCACGGGTCCGCCGGGAGGGACCGGGTCGGTGGGCTCCAGGGGCTCGTCGGGGCTCACACGCTCAGCGACCTGGCGTAGTTGACCTGGTTCAGGACGAACATGACCTGCTCGCGCGACTGCACGGGGATCATCGTGGAGTGGTGCCGGCCCTGGCTGTTCACCGTGACCTGGACGAAGCCGGTCGTGGTGCGCTCCTTCATCAGGAGGAAGAGCAGCCCGAGGAGACAGAAGAAGAAAAAGACGATGGCGAGGACGACCGCGTGCGCGGGGATCTTCTCCTCCGTGCGCGACATGTCGGTGGCCGTCCAGACCGCGCCACGGAGCGGCATAGGACCGGCCGGCGTCATGATCGTGTCGCCGCTGACCGCGATGTCGCCGAGCGACAGCGCCATGCCGCCGACCTGCGGCTGCTGGCCCGGGAAGCCGCCGGGCGGCGGCGGGGTGCCGGGCGGGAAACCGGGCGCGGGCGGCGGCGGGGCGGCCTGCGGGTAGCCGTAACCGGGCTCGCCGGGGCGGCCGCCCTGCGGGTAGCCGTAGCCGGCCTCGGCGGGCCGGCCGCCCTCCGGAGCGGCGTACGGATTCTGGCCGGGCTGGCCGGGCGGCTGTTCCGGTGGCGGTCCGGGGTACTGATGCGCCATGGGTGTGGTTCCCCCCGAGAGTCGTGATGACGGCGGCTGCCGGCCCACCCACGGGCCGTGCCACGTCCATCCTGCCAGCCCGTTCACCCGCCGTATCAAGGTGATGACGGCAACCGGCGCCGCCTTGTGACAGTCGTCCGCACCTGAGGAATCCGGCGGCGGGCGGCGGTGGGTACCGGACGGTCACTCTGTGAGATCGGCGGCAGGCCGGAGGCGGTGGACGGCGCCGGGCGGCCATGATCCACGGGCGGCCGTCGGAGGGCCGTGGGGGAGCGGTCGGAGCGGTCGGGGCGGCACGAAGGCATGTAGTCGGGTTACCGTTCGAGTGGCGTTGCGGGGTTTTTCCGTTTGACACGGGGGCGGGAGGTACCGTCACACTCCGCAGCGTCAAGCGTCACCGCAGTGCGCCCCGGGCGTCCGGCCCAGGAGCATCCCCAGCGTCGACCGGAGAGAAGAGCGAAGTTGTCCCCGACCAGCGAGACCGCAGAGGGCGGCGGCCGTCGACTCGTCATCGTCGAGTCGCCTGCCAAGGCGAAGACGATCAAGGGCTACCTCGGCCCTGGCTACGTGGTCGAGGCCAGCGTCGGGCACATCCGCGACCTCCCCAACGGCGCGGCCGAGGTCCCGGCGAAGTACAAGGGCGAGCCCTGGGCCCGGCTCGGCGTGAACGTCGACGCAGACTTCCAGCCGATCTACGTGGTCAATACGGATAAGAAGGACCAGGTCAAGAAGCTCAAGGCGCTGCTGGCCGAGTCCGACGAACTCTTCCTCGCCACCGATGAGGACCGCGAGGGCGAGGCCATCGCGTGGCACCTCCAGGAGATCCTCAAGCCGAAGGTCCCGGTCCACCGGATGGTCTTCCACGAGATCACCAAGGACGCCATCCGCGAGGCCGTCGCCAACCCCCGCGACCTCAACCAGAAGCTGGTCGACGCCCAGGAGACCCGCCGGATCCTCGACCGCCTCTATGGCTACGAGGTCTCCCCGGTGCTGTGGAAGAAGGTCATGCCCCGGCTGTCCGCCGGCCGGGTGCAGTCGGTGGCGACCCGGCTCGTGGTCGAGCGGGAGCGCGAGCGGATCGCGTTCCGCTCCGCCGAGTACTGGGACCTGACCGGCACGTTCTCCACCGGCCGGGCCGGTGACAAGAGCGACCCGTCGTCCCTGACCGCGCGGCTGAGCACCGTCGACGGCCGCCGGGTCGCGCAGGGCCGCGACTTCGGCTCCAACGGGCAGCTCAAGAACGCCGACGTGCTCCATCTGGACGAGGCGAACGCCCGGGCGCTCGCCGCCGCCCTGGCGGACACCGCGTTCTCGGTGCGCTCGGTCGAGTCCAAGCCGTACCGCCGCTCGCCGTACGCGCCGTTCCGGACGACCACCCTCCAGCAGGAGGCCAGCCGCAAGCTCGGCTTCGGCGCCAAGGCCACCATGCAGGTCGCGCAGAAGCTGTACGAGAACGGCTTCATCACCTACATGCGTACGGACTCCACCACGCTCTCGGACACCGCCATCACAGCGGCCCGGACGCAGGTGACGCAGCTGTACGGCGCCGGGTACCTGCCCGACAAGCCGCGGACGTACGCCGGCAAGGTCAAGAACGCGCAGGAGGCGCACGAGGCGATCCGTCCCTCCGGCGACCGCTTCCGCACGCCCGCCGAGACCGGGCTGACCGGTGACCAGTTCAGGCTCTACGAGCTGATCTGGAAGCGGACCGTTGCCTCCCAGATGAAGGACGCGACCGGCAACTCCGTCACCGTCAAGATCGGCGGGCAGGCCGCGGACGGCCGGAACGCCGAGTTCAGCGCGTCCGGCAAGACCATCACCTTCCACGGCTTCCTCAAGGCGTACGTGGAAGGCGCCGACGACCCGAACGCCGAGCTGGACGACCGCGAGCGGCGGCTGCCGCAGGTCACCGAGGGCGACGCGCTGGCCGCCGAGGAGATCACCGCCGACGGCCACGCCACCAAGCCGCCCGCCCGCTACACCGAGGCCACCCTGGTCAAGGAGCTGGAGGAGCGGGAGATCGGCCGCCCGTCGACGTACGCGTCGATCATCGGCACGATCCTGGACCGCGGCTACGTCTTCAAGAAGGGGACCGCGCTCGTCCCGTCGTTCCTCTCCTTCGCCGTGGTCAACCTCCTGGAGAAGCACTTCGGCCGGCTCGTCGACTACGACTTCACCGCCAAGATGGAGGACGACCTCGACCGCATCGCCCGCGGTGAGGCGCAGGCCGTGCCGTGGCTGCGGCGCTTCTACTTCGGTGAGGGCTCTGGCGCCGGCGAGAGCGGCGCGGCGGACGCCGGCAACGGCGACGGCGACCACCTCGGTGGCCTGAAGGAGCTGGTCACGGACCTGGGTGCGATCGACGCCCGGGAGATCTCGTCGTTCCCGGTGGGCAGCGGCATCACGCTGCGGGTCGGCCGCTACGGCCCGTACGTCGAGCGCGGCGAGAAGGACGAGGAAGGCCACCAGCGGGCCGACGTCCCCGATGACCTGGCGCCCGACGAGCTGACCGTGAGTTACGCCGAGGAGCTGCTGGCCAAGCCGAGCGGCGACTACGAGCTGGGCATGGATCCGGTCAGCGGGCACCAGATCGTGGCGAAGGACGGCCGCTACGGCCCGTACGTCACCGAGGTGCTGCCCGAGGGCACCCCGAAGACCGGCAAGAACGCGGTCAAGCCGCGCACCGCCTCGCTCTTCAAGTCGATGTCGCTGGACACCGTGACCCTGGCGGACGCGCTCAAGCTGATGTCGCTGCCGCGCGTCGTCGGCACCGACGCCGAGGGCGTGGAGATCACCGCGCAGAACGGCCGCTACGGCCCGTACCTCAAGAAGGGCACCGACTCGCGCTCCCTGGAGCACGAGGACCAGCTCTTCACGATCACCCTCGACGAGGCACTGGCGATCTACGCGCAGCCCAAGCAGCGCGGCCGGGCCGCCGCCAAGCCGCCGCTGAAGGAGCTGGGCACCGACCCGGTCAGCGGTAAGCCGGTGGTGGTCAAGGACGGCCGGTTCGGCGCGTACGTCACCGACGGCGAGACCAACGCGACGCTGCGGCGGGACGACGAGGTCGAGACGATCACGCCCGAGCGCGGCTACGAGCTGCTGGCGGAGAAGCGCGCCAAGGGCCCGGCCAAGAAGACCGCCAAGAAGGCGCCGGCCAAGAAGACGGCCGCGAAGAAGACCACGGCCAAGAAGACCGCGACCAAGACCGCGGCGAAGAAGACGGCGGCGAAGAAGACCACCGCCAAGAAGACCGCGGCCAAGACGGCGGCCAAGAAGACCGCCGCGTCGGCCGAGGACTGAGACAAGGGCTGGGCCAAGGGCTGGGCCGAGGACCGGAGCGGTCCCGGCGGCGCGGTCCGGCGCAGGACGAGGGCGGGTCGGCGGATACCTTCCGCGGGCCCGCCCTTTCGCGCCCCCGCGCATCCGCCCGTTTGTTCGGGCGGGCGCCCAGTGGAGTGTTCCGTCCCGATAGGCTGGCGAGATGACGCGTGCCGAGCAGCCAACGGTCGTGACCCCCACCGCAGACGCCCTCGCAGCCGATTCCCGCGAGCGCGCCGTACGCGCCCTGCTCCGCTTCCCCCCACTGAAGCGGCTCTGGAGCGCCCAGCTCGTCGGGGGTATCGGCGATGCCCTGTCCTTGCTTGTCCTGGTACTCCTCGCCCTTCAGGCGGCGCTGTACGTACCACTGGGGGGCCAGGCCGTGTTCGGCGGTGGCTACCGGGGCGCCGCCCTCGCCGTCACCGCCGTCTTCGGCGTGCGGATGCTGGCGACCCTGCTCTTCGGGGCCGTCCTGCTGGGGCCGCTGTCCGCGCTGACGGCGCCCGACGGGCCGCTGGACCGCCGCTGGACGATGATCGCCGGGGACGGGCTGCGGCTCGCGCTGCTGGTCATCGCCCCCTTGTGGATCGACTGGACGCCCACCAACGCACTGGCCTGGCTGCTGGTGACGGTCTTCGTCACCGGCGTCGCCGAGCGCTTCTGGACCGTCGCCCGGGAGAGCGCCGCGCCCGCCCTGCTGCCCGCCCCGCCCCCGGAGGGCGCCGCCATCCGGCCGCTGCCCGACAACATGGACGCGCTGCGCCGGCTGTCGCTGCGCACCGGCTTCGTCGCGCTGCCGATCGCGGCCGCCGCGCTGATGGTCTGCGCGCTGGTCGGGAAGCTGCTGGGGACCGGTGTGGAGTGGTTCCACCTCCACCAGGCGGCGCTCGGCTCGTACGTCGCGGCCGGACTGTTCGCCGCGTCCATCTCGATCCTCTACTTCATCGAACTGCCCGGTGGGCAGACGCCGCGGCCGCGCTCCCCCCTGGAGGGCCTGCGCCGCCCGAAGACCACCGCGACCACGGCCAAGAACGGCACCGCCCCCGACAAGGGCCGCACCGGCGCCATCCCGCTGCTGGTGCTGGCCTGCGCCGCGGTGGCCGCCGCGATCGCCGCGGCCGCCGCGCTCTCCGTCCAGCACGCCGTGGACCTGGGCGCCGGGCCGGCCACCTACGCGCTGCTGGTGCTCGCGCTGACCGGCGGTACCGCTCTGGGCATCCGCGGCGCGCAGAAGGTGCTGCCCGGGTTCCCCCGGCGCCGGCTGCTCGCCCTGGCGGTCGCCGCCACCGGTCTGCTGCTGCTGGCCATGGGACTGGTCCCGGACACCACGACGGTGCTGCTGCTCGCGCTGCTGGCCGGGCTCAGCGCCGGTGTCGCCGCCAACACCGGCCACGTGCTGCTGGACCAGGAGACCGAGGAGTCCCGCACCGCCCGGACGACCGAGCACCTCCAGGCCGTCGTACGGCTCGCGATCGGGCTGGCCGCCGTCGTCGCGCCCCTGCTGGCCGGGCTGATCGGTCCGCACCAGGTGGGCAGCGGCGCCTTCGTCCTGGCACACGGCGGGGCCGCGTACGCCCTGATGCTGGTCGGTGCGCTGCTGCTGCCGGTCGCCGCCTGGGTGCTGGGCAAGACCGACGACCGGCAGGGCGTCCCGCTCCGGCACGACCTGCGGGAGGCGGTGCGCGGCGGCGACCCGGCGCAGGCCACCGCGGCCACCGGCTTCTTCATCGCCCTGGAGGGCGGCGACGGGGCCGGTAAGTCCACCCAGGTCGAGGCGCTGGCGGACTGGATCCGCAGCAAGGGCCACGAGGTCGTGGTGACCCGGGAGCCGGGCGCCACCGCCATCGGCAAGCGGCTGCGGTCGATCATCCTGGACGTGTCCACGTCCGGGCTGTCCGACCGGGCCGAGGCGTTGATGTTCGCGGCCGATCGCGCCGATCACGTGGACAGCGTCGTCCGGCCCGCCCTGGAGCGCGGCGCGGTGGTGATCACCGACCGCTATATCGACTCGTCGGTGGCCTATCAGGGCGCGGGTCGCAACCTCGCACCCACGGAGATCGCCCGGATCAACCGCTGGGCGACGGGCGGCCTGGTCCCGCACCTGACCGTCCTGCTGGACATCGCTCCGGACGCGGCCCGCGAGCGCTTCACCGAGGCGCCGGACCGCATGGAGTCCGAGCCCGCAGAGTTCCACGCACGCGTCCGGACCGGCTTCCTCACCCTGGCCGCCGCCGACCCCGCGCGCTATCTGATCGTCGACGCCGCCCAGGAGCCGGAGGCCGTCACCACCGTCCTCCGACACCGGCTCGACCAGGTGCTTCCGCTGTCCGAGGCCGAGGTCAAGGCACGGGACGAGGCCCGCAAGGCGGCCGAGGAAGAGGCCCGCCGCAAGGCCGAGGAAGAGGCCGCGCGCAAGGCCGAGGAAGAGCGCCGGGAGCGGGAACGCCAGGAGCAGCTCGCCAAGCTGCGTGCCGAGGAAGAGGAGCGCAAGCGGCGGGAGGCCGAGGAGGCCAAGGCCCGGGAGGCGGCGCGGCAGGCCGAGGAGGCCCGTAAGCGCGCCGAGGAGGCCCGCCAGGCGGCGGAGGAGGAGCGCCGCCGCCGCGAGGCGGAGGAGCAGGCCCGCCAGGCCGAGCGGGAGCGGCTGCGCAAGCAGCACGAGGAGGAGGCGCGGCTGCGCCAGGAGGCCGAGGAGCGCCGCCTGGAGAAGCAGCGCAAGGCCGAGGAGGCGCTGCTGCGCGCCGAGCAGGCCCGGATCGCGGCGGCCGAGGCGGCGGCCGCGGCCGCGGCGCAGGCCAAGACGGCGGCGAAGGCCAAGGCTGAGGAGGCCGCCGAGGCGCCGACCGCGGAGACGGATGTGACGCAGCTGCGGAAGCGGATGGCGGAGGAGGGCGACGCCGGGACGGGCACTGGATCCGGTGCGGGTTCCTCCGGTTCCTCCGGTTTGGGTTCCGGCCCCGACCGGGACAGCGAGCGGACGGCGGCACTGCCGCGACCCGAGCCGCGGGACGCGCACGGCCCGGCGGACGAGACGGCGGTCCTGCCGCCCGTACGGGACGACGCCCGGGGCGCCCGCCAGGGAGGCGGCGCGGACTCCGAGGAGACCGCAGTGCTGCCGTCCGTCCAGGAGGGTGACCCGGCGGACCGGGTGCCGCCGTGGATGTTCGCCCAGGAGCACGGCACGGCCGGGGACGCCGGCGGAGGCGCCGAGCGGACCCGCGAACTCCCGCAGGTCGACCCGGAGACCGGCCGCCCCGCGGAGTCCTCGGGGCGCAGCCGCCCCCGCCCGGAATGGGCGGAGGAGACCCCGCTGGACGATCTGCCGACCCTCGCCGACGAACTCCTCGGCCCGCATGCGGACGGGGACGCCGACCGGGGCACGGGCGGGAACGGCCGCCGCCGGGGCCGGCGCGGCTGACGCGACCGGGGCCCGGAGCTCCCGCACGAACGGCCGTGGCCCCCTCGCGCAAGCGTCGGCCCCGGCCGTTCACCCTACC
>NZ_JBHVQS010000001.1:0-45174 GCF_042886435.1 Streptomyces sp. NPDC058000 | reverse complement strand
CCCGCGGCGGGGCCCGGCACCCCCCCCCCCACCGCCGGCGGCCGCCGGGCCATGGCGGCCCCCACGGCCGTTCCCCGTTCCGGGCGCGGGAGGTGTTCGGGCGCGGAACCGGTTGTCAGCGGGTTGTCAGTGGGTTGCACCACAATGGGTAGGGCGCGGGTCGTGACGGACGTGTCCGGGTGGGTGGGGCACGGCGGTCGGACCGCGCGGGTCGCCAGGGCGGGCGTCCAAGGGCGTCCACGGGCGTACGGCGCGGCGACGGGCCTACGGCGGCGGTGCCCGCTCGGCCCCGCCGCGGCACGGCCCGTGCGGCGGTGCGGCGACACGAGCAGCACACGCGCGAGGGGCGCCACAGGGCGCCCTCCGCGCACCACAAGCGGAACGGACAGGACGGCAGCAGCGATGGCGGTATGGGACGACGTGGTCGGCCAGGACCGGGTGACGGAGCAGCTCGCCGCGGCCGCACGCGACGCGGACGCCATCGTGACCGCCGGGAGCGCCGCGCGGGGGGCGCCGGCCGAGGCCGCACCGGAGCGGAGCGGCGCCTCCCAGATGACGCACGCCTGGCTGTTCACCGGCCCGCCCGGGGCCGGCCGGGCCACCGCCGCCCGGGCGTTCGCGGCCGCCCTCCAGTGCGTCAGCCCGGACCGCGCTGCGCTGGCTTCCCCCCATCCCACCCACGCGGGCGGCGCGCCCGGCTGCGGGTTCTGCGACGGCTGCCACACCACCCTGGTCGGTACCCACGCCGACGTCGAGATCGTCCGCACGGACCTGCTCTCCATCGGCGTCAAGGAGACCCGTGAGCTGGTCCGCCGGGCCTCGCTCTCCCCGGCCGGCGGCCGCTGGCAGGTGATCGTCCTGGAGGACGCCGACCGCCTCACCGAGGGCGCCGGCAACGTCCTCCTCAAGGCCGTGGAGGAGCCCGCGCCCCGTACGGTCTGGCTGCTGTGCGCGCCCTCCATCGAGGACGTCCTCCCCACGATCCGCTCGCGCTGCCGCCACCTCTCGCTGCGTACGCCGCCGATCCGCGCCGTCGCCGAGATCCTCGTCCGGCGCGACGGCATCGACCCGGAGGCCGCCGACCGCGCCGCCCGCGCCACCCAGGGCCACATCGACCGGGCCCGCCGGCTCGCCACCGACGAGCGGGCCCGGGCCCGCCGGGCGGCTGTGCTGAAGCTCCCCCTCCGCGTCGACGACATCGGCGGCTGCCTCAAGGCCGCCCAGGAGCTGATCGACGCCGCCGGGGAGGACGCCAAGCAGGTCGCCGAGGAGGTCGACGCCAAGGAGACCGAGGAACTGCGCACCGCCCTCGGCGCCGCGGCCGGCACCGGCGGGCGGATGCCCAGGGGCACCGCCGGCGCCATGAAGGAACTCCAGGACAGGCAGAAGCGACGCTCGACCCGCACCCAGCGCGACAGCCTCGACCTCGCCCTGGTCGACCTCACCGGCTTCTACCGCGACGTCCTCGCCGTCCAGATGGGCGCCTCCGTCCCCCTCGCCAACGACGAGGTCGGCGACAGCGTCCGGCGCATCGCCGGCACCTCCACCCCCGAGCGCACCCTGCGCCGCATAGAGGCCGTGATCGCCTGCCGGGAGGCCCTGGAGCGCAACGTCGCCCCCCTGCTCGCCGTCGAGGCCATGACGGTCGCGCTCCGGGCGGGCTGACCGCCGCACCGCCCGCCACCGGCCGCTCGATCATCACGCACACATCGTTCATCTATGGATACGCTCCGTAGGTGGCCTGGAATCGGGAAACCAGGAGCCGCACCGCCGCCGAGGAACCCACCGCAACGCCGAGGAGCCACCGCCGCCAGGAACGCCACGCAGGCCACCACCGGGAACGACACCAAGGGACCGTCATGCCGCCCAGCCGCCTGTTCCGCTCCACCACCACCGCCGGGGCCGCTGTCGCCGCGGCCCTCGCCCTGCTGATCTCCGGCTGCTCGTCAGGGCCGTCGTCGTCCCCCGGTGGCGCCGGGTCCCCGGGCCATTCGACGGAGTCCGGCGCGGACCGTCCGGCGTCCGCCGCCACCCCGCTCGCCCCGCTCCCGACGGCGATCCCGGCCAACCTCCGTCCGTACTACGACCAGAAGCTGAGTTGGCACGACTGCGGCGTGGCGGGCTTCCAGTGCGCGACGATGA
Source organism: Streptomyces sp. NPDC058000 (assembly GCF_042886435.1). Lineage (NCBI taxonomy): Bacteria > Bacillati > Actinomycetota > Actinomycetes > Kitasatosporales > Streptomycetaceae > Streptomyces > Streptomyces sp. NPDC058000. Next base: position 43,032 of record NZ_JBHVQS010000001.1, on the reverse strand, counting down.
AGGCACCCCTGGACTACGCCAAGCCCAGCCCGGCCACCGACCTGAAGCTCGCGGTGGCCCGCAGGACGGCCACCGGCCCCGGTCAGCGGCTCGGTTCCCTCCTGGTCAATCCGGGCGGCCCCGGTGGTTCGGCGATCGACTACCTCCAGCAGTACGCGCCGCAGCCGGCCGCGGTCCGGGCGCGGTACGACATGGTCGCCATGGACCCGCGCGGCGTGGCCCGCAGCGAACCGGTCGAATGCCTCACCGACCGCCAGATGGACCGCTTCACCCAGACCGACACCACCCCCGACACCCCCGCCGAGGTCAATCAACTCGTCACCGCCTACCGCGACTTCGCCAAGGGCTGCGAGGCCCACTCCGGCAAGCTGCTGCCGCACGTCTCCACCATCGAGTCGGCCCGCGACATGGACATCCTGCGCGCCGTCCTGGGCGACAAGAAGCTGACGTACGTGGGCGCCTCCTACGGCACCTTCCTCGGCGCGACCTACGCCGGTCTCTTCCCGACCCGCTCCGGGCGCCTGGTCCTCGACGGCGCGATGAACCCGTCGCTGGACTCCCGCGCCACCAACATCGACCAGACCGCCGGCTTCAACACCGCCTTCACGGCGTTCGCCGAGGACTGCGTGAAGAAGAAGGACTGCCCGCTCGGCACCAAGAACGCCCAGGACGCCGGCCGGCGGCTCTCCGCGCTCTTCAAGAAGCTGGACGCCCACCCGGCGGACACCGGCCAGGACCGCAAGCTCACCGAGTCCCTCGCCACCACGGGCGTGATCGCAGCGATGTACGACCAGGGGGCCTGGCCGCTGCTGCGCGGGGCCATCACCCAGGCCGAGGCCGGCAACGGCCACGAGCTGCTCGCCCTGTCCGACAGCTACTACGAGCGTGACGCCTCGGGCCACTACGCCAACCAGATGTACGCCAACCCGGCCGTCAACTGCCTCGACCTCCCCGGCGCCTTCACCGGCCCCGACCAGGTCCGCGCCGCCCTGCCCGCCTTCCGCAAGGCGTCCCCGGTCTTCGGCGAGAACTTCGCCTGGTCCGCCCTGAACTGCGCGTACTGGCCGGTCAAGCCCTCCGGCACGGTCCACCGCATCGAGGCCAAGGGCGCCGCCCCGATCGTCGTCGTCGGCACCACCCGCGACCCGGCCACCCCGTACATCTGGGCCAAGGGCCTGGCCGCCCAGCTCTCCAGCGCCACCCTCCTGACCTACGTCGGCGACGGTCACACGGCCTACGGCCGCGGCAGCGACTGCATCGACACCGCCATCAACACCTACCTCCTCGAAGGCACCCCACCCGCCAAGAACAAGCGCTGCACGTGACCCGGCCCACTCCCCCTGACCAGCCCCTGAACCGAGTACAGAGCACCCCCCGCTCCTGTGTAGACTGGGCCGCGCACCACGCCGCCTTAGCTCAGTTGGCCAGAGCAACGCACTCGTAATGCGTAGGTCTCGGGTTCGAATCCCGAAGGCGGCTCCATAAAGGCCCAGGTCAGGGCCATGAAGGCCCTCTGCGAAGATCGCGGAGGGCCTTTTCTCTGTCCAGATGGGAACGCCCTGGGAACGGCGAATTCGGGCAATTCTTCCGTGTCTGCCCTTTTGGGAAGGTTCACTTGGGGGGACCGAGCGAGCCGTGGCCACTGTGCAGTCGTGTTGGAGCGACCGCACGTACGTCGTGCCGGGTGGGCAAGGAAGCCCAGAGACGCGCTCTGAGCGCCGGCGGCGCCACGTCAATGCCAAGATCGCGTGAGCGCGTCGTCCGTAAGTCCGGGCTCGGCCCGAGGTGTCCGATCGTGCGTTCGCTCCGGATCCCGTGATCCCCCAGAAGAGCTGCAGGTCTGGGTGAGTCAGGCTGGGCGACCTGATTGATGGCGACGTTCAGGAGCAACCTACGGATGGGGGATTCGAACGATGGCCCCTTCCCTGAGCGACTACAAGCGGGGTGCTGCGGGGTTCGGGAAGACCGGGCCGACAGAGGCCAGCCATTCCGCCAGAGCAGTGGCCAGCTCATCGCCGAGTGCCGCCGCCGCGTAGGGGAGCAAACCAGCCCGTTCCAGGAACCGCAACACATCGGCGAAGGGTTCGTGGCAGAGGGCGAGAGCGATCTCCTCCGCGCGGTAGTGGTCGCCGTTGAGGAACTCCCGGTGCCAGGAGACGAGCAACTCCCGGCACTTGATGTAAGCGCTCCGCCGGCCCTGCCTGAGCTCGTACCGGTTGAGGCCGAACACCCGGATGGACACCTCTCCCTTGGCTGAGGGCTCTCCGCTGGGTGTGCACGCGCGGTACTTGCCGGTGATCGGGTCCAGCTGCAGATGGTCGGCGGGGTCGTCGATGCTGGGGTCGATGAGCAGGCACTGGCCGAAGTCGTCGCACGGATAGGCATCGCGCTTGAGGTTGCTGTTGCAGCGCGAGCAGGCCAGGAGGTGGTTGTGCCAGCAGAACGTGCGTAGGGGGACACGAGACTTGGGTGCGAAATGATCAATATCCGTGCCCATGCTGTCCAGGCAGTACATGCAGCGCAGCACACCGGGAGCCATCTCTTCCAGCAGCTCGCGGATCACCTTCTTCGCCGTTGCGGCGCGCTGCCATTCCGCGGCGGCCATCTCACCGGTCGCTCCGCCCGCACGGATCTTCTCTGTCCGGAAGTCACATAACTTCCGCAGCCGCTCGGTGGCGAGCGGGCGTTCAAGTGGGATCACCGACCGTCCCCCAGTCGGGCGGCCACCTCGTCCACACGCGCCGCCCGTGAACTGCTCAGCCGCTCGGCCCGCTCACGGTACTCGCGGGCCTCGGCCTCGGTGGCCAGGCCGGCGAAGACCTTCCGCTCCAGAGGGACGAGCCTTCGCCGCTCGTCCTCCGCACGATAGGAATACGGGGACTCCAGACCGAAAAGTTCGGAGAGTGCCGCGTCCTCGCCACTGCCGTACGCGATGCGCTGATACAGCGCATCGTCCACGACCTCGGGCGCGCATCGCTCCTCGGGGCCCGGTAGCCGGATCAGACCGCCGGGGTCCGCGGCCTGGCAGATGTAGGGGCTGTGGCTGGTGACGATGAACTGGATCCGGGGGAAGTGCGTACGCAGCCAGTCGCCGATCCGCCGCTGCCAGGTCACGTGAAGGTGGGCGTCGATCTCGTCGACGATCACGACCCCCGGCATACGGACCACAGGGTGCCCCTCGTCGTCCCGGCCTGCGTCCAGCGTCCCGTACGCGCTCTGCACCTGCCGGACGATGTCGAGGACAAGGGAGGTGATGGTGCGGAACCCGTCGCTCATCTCCCGGAGCGGATAAGCGCGTTCGGTGTCTCCGCCGGGAGCCACCCACAGGCCGTCGGCGTTCACGCGCAGGGCGCGGTAGCCGTCCGGCAGGAGTCCGTCCGAGAGTAGATCCAGGACGGTCTCCAGCAGTTCGCCCGCGTCCCGCTGCTCTTCCAGACTGCGATGCCGCAGTTCCTTGAGCCAGGCGACTCCTTCGGACAGCGAGGCGTCCTCGTGGAAGAGGGAGGCCATGCGGCCAGTGGGCCCCGACGCGAGCATCAGCCGACGTGCCTCGTCGATGCCGCCCGTCAGGCGCCGGAACGGGCCGTAGGCGGCGCAGAACCAGCCCTGAGGCGTGCCGGACGCCCAAGGGCCGCGTGCGGCGATTCGAGATGTGACTTCCTCGATGCCGTACGACTTCAGCTGCGGTTGTGCCGGAATTCCGTAGTGCCGCGGCCCGTCCTCAGGCTCTTCGGGATCCGTCCAGCCCAGCCCCAGGGCGACCGGACCGTTCGGTGCCTCGCCGCGCCCGGTGAGCCGGTCGACGGAGGGGGCGGGCCGGATGTACGCCAGCGCCCACGCGGACCGTTCGCCGCTCGTGATCCAGCCACTGAAGTCCTGCACGAGGTTGCGTGCCACGTGAGGCCCGCCGAGGCACAGGGCCAGAGCGCGCAGGAACGTGGACTTGCCGGAGCCGTTGCGTCCGGCGATCACGGTCCAGCTCCCGCCGTCCGGCAGCGCGGGCAGCGGGAGGTGGTTCACGGCGCGCTCGCCGGTAAAGCCTCTGACGTTCTCAAAGCCGATTGCGGTTACGTACACCTGTCCTCCCCTCCCCCTCATCTGCCTCGTCCGCATTCGCCGAGCGCGGCCAGCCTCTCATGGGGCACTGACATGCGGGAGGAGTGGGTTTCAGGGGCTGAGGTGGGCGTCGCCCAGGCCGTCATTGGCCCCGTCCGCGACTCCAGGAACCCGCACGGCTTCGCGACGATCTTCCCGACGCCCGCGTGGCCGTCGTTCGTCACGGCGGTCAGGAAGGTCGCTTTCCTTTCCTGACGGCCAGCTGTCTCAGGCCCACTCCTCCGCCATGACCTCGGTCTGCTTGAGCACGCGGTTGATCGCGTCTGGTGCCTTGTCCGGCGGGTAGCCGAAGTAGTCCAGCAGGAACTGGACCCTGGCTCGGATACGGTCGCGAGCCTGACTCTTGACCCGCCAGTCGACGGTGACGTCCTTGCGGACGAGCTCGCACAGTTTGCGTGCGATATGGCTGAGGACGCCCTGCCCCATCTCCAGCGCGGAGGGGTTGGCGGCGACGGCATCGTAGAAGGCCAACTCATCCTCGCTCAGGCCGAGTTCCGTTGCTCGGGCCCGGTCGGCGGAGACCTCGCGGGCGAACTCGACGAGGATGTCCATCGTCTCGGCCGCACTGATCAGCCCGTTGTGGTACCGGTTCATCGTCTCCTGCATCCGCTTTGTGAAGGCGCGCTGCCGCGTGATGTTGCCGGGGTGGGCGTCGCGGATCTCCTTCGTCAGCGAGCGGCGCAGGGCTTCGAGGGCGAGGTTGGGGTGGCGGCTCGCCTTGAGCGAGGCCACGAACTCCTCGTCCAGGTGGGACAGATCGGGCTTGGTCAGGCCGGCGGCGTCGTAGATGTTGACGACGCCGTCCGCGACGACGGCCTTGGCGTTGAGTTGCTCGATGAGGCGGCGCTGATCGGCGGCGGTGGCCAAGCCCTGGTCCTTGAGACCGTCAACGTCGAGCTTCTCGCGCGAAGTGCGCACGGTGGCGAAGAACTGGATGTCCGGGAGGAGATCCTGGACGCCTGGGTGGGTCGGGCAGAGCGAGAACGCCTGGGACAGCAGTTTGCCGAAGTGCATGAAGAGCTGCCGGCGGGTGGGTTTGCCAGGCTGGAGATCAGGCTCGCCCTCCTTCAGGAACTCCAGGACGGTATACAGAGCCTCCTGGTAGCCGTCCGAGTCGAGCGTTTCGCGCCACGGGCAGTTGTCCAGCACCTTGAGGATTCGCTCGCGCATCTCACGGACCATTTTGACTGCTTCCGAGATGTCCGCACCGATGGTCCCCTCGTCCTGGTCGTCGTCGGAGGTGTACTCGGCGAGGGCGTCAGTGAGGTGCTGGGTCACCCCCAGGAAGTCCACGACCAAGCCGGACGGCTTCTCGCCCCAGGTGCGGTTGACCCGGGCGATGGCCTGCATCAGGGCGGCCCCGCGCATCCGGCGGTCGAGGTAGAGGGTGTGCAGCGGCGGCGCGTCGAAGCCGGTCAGCCACAGCGATTGGACGATGACGAGTTCGAGCTCGTCGTCGGGGTCCGTGATGCGCGCCTGGAGGGCCTTGATCTTCTCCGGAGTACGGACGTATGGCGCGACCTCGGCGTGGTCTTTGCCGGGGTTTCCGGTAAAGACCACGCGGATACGGCCGGAGTCGTCGGGCAGCAGTCCGGTCTTCTTGTCGGGCTCCCCCGCCCACTCCGGCCGTCGAACGGCGAGCGCGTTGAACAGGCGGGCGGCGATGCGCCGCGAGGAGCAGACGATCATTCCCTTGCCGGGTTTGCCGGTCAGCTTGGTCATCTCCCGGCTGCGGCTGTCCCAGTGGGACAGAACGGTGTCGGCGAGTTTCCCTATCCGCTCCGACGCGCCGATCACGCTCTCGAAGGTGGCGAACTGGGCGCGAGCACGGGCCTGTTCGGCCTCGCTCAGGCCCTCGACGAGCCCCTCGGCCTGGGCGTCCATCTCGTCCAGGTCGGCGTCCTTGGGAAGCGTGACCTCGTGGAGGATCGGTTCGTAGAAGACACGGACGGTGGCGCCGTCCTTGACGGCCAGGGTGTGGTCGTACGAGTGGATCGTCGGCCCGAAGACGGCGAGGGTGTTGCCGGTTCGGTTGTCGATCGGGGTGCCGGTGAAGGCGAGGAAGGTGGCGTTGGGCAGGGCGTCGCGCAGGTGGCGGGCGAAGCCGTCCTCAAAGTCGTAGTGGCTGCGGTGGGCCTCGTCGACGACCACGATGACGTCCCGGCGGTCCGAGAGCAGTGGATGCCTGGCACCGGCCTCCTTCTCGGCCTTGCTGATGCGGAACTTCTGCAGCGTGGTGAAGATGACGCCCCCGCCACCCTCGCGTCGGGTGAGCAGCTCCTTCAACTTGGTGCTGGTGCTCGCCTGGTCGGGCTTCCCGCCGATCGCTCGGTGCAGGCTGTGGCTGGTGGCGAAAGTGTTGAAGAGCTGATCGTCGAGGTCGATGCGGTCGGTGATGAGGACGACCGTCGGATTGGACAGCTCGGGGATGCGGGTCACCTTGCCGGTGTAGAAGAGCATCTCCTCGCTCTTGCCCGCGCCCTGTGTGTGCCAGACGACGCCCGCCCTGCCGTCCGTGGCGACGGCGGACTCGGTAGCCGCGAGTGCCGTGTTCACAGCGATGTACTGGTGGGCCTTGGCGAGCTTCACCGTGTCCACGTTGCCGCCGGTGCCCTCGGCGGAGTAGGAGAGGAAGTTTCCGACCAGGTCCAGGAAGTGATCGGGCTCCAGCGCCCCGGCGATCAACCGCTCCAGCGCGCGGCCGTCCTCCCGCTCTTCCTCCCGCTTCAGCAGCTCACCGTCCTCGGCGTGCCAGGGCGCCATGTGTTCCCAGGGCGTGAAGGGCGTGCCGAGACGGGCGGTCACCCCGTCGGTGGCGACGGCCACGCACAGGGTGCGGAAGGTGCCGTCGTTCTTGAGCTCGCGCCGGTAGTTCTGGATCTGGGCGTAGGCCGCGCGGGAGTCGTCACGCCCGCTCGCCTTCTTCAACTCGATGACGCCGAGCGGGATTCCGTTGACGTACAGCACGATGTCGAAGATGAACGTCCGCTCGCTGGCTGCGCATATCCGGACTTGCGAGGCGGCGACGAGGTCGTTGCCGTGCGGGTCGGCGAAGTCAATCGGGCGGACGGTGACGCTGTGCGCCTTGTCGGTGAGCGGGTCCTTGTACTCAACCTTCAGGTCACCGGTGAGCTTCTTGTAGAACTGCCAGTTCTTGCGCACGTCGCTGCCGGGTGCCTGCCGCAGCAGTTCCTCGATCGCCTCCTCCACGGCGTGAGCGGGCAGCTGGGGGTGTCGGGTGGCGATGGCGGTACGCAGGCGGGGGTAGAGGACCAGGTCACCCCAGTCGTTGCGGTGGCCGCTGTTCGGGTTGAGGTCCTTGCCGGGAAAGTGCTGCCAGCCGAACTCGGCGAGGTGATCGAGGGCAAGCAGCTCCCAGTCTCGCTCGGAGGGGCCGCTGGAAGGACGGCTCTCGAGCTCAGGGGAAGTGGCAGCACTTTCGGTGGTCATGAGGTGGCATCCTCCACGACGCGTTCGGCGTCCTTGATGCGGATCTTTCCGGTGACTAGTTGGGGGAGCAGGGTGTCTCTGAGGGCGGCTAGGGTGCGGTTCTCGACGGCTACCTGGTTAATGGATGTATGCAGTGCTTCAAGAGCGGTTGATAGTTGGGGGCGAATATCGTCGGAGGGAAGCGTGATAGGCCAGGCTGGCATTTCCTTGAGTGGGATCCGGTCGACGGTTGCACCGTGTACGGTGCGCCGCCGGATTTCGGCCTGGAAGGACGGACTGAGGTAGGCGTGAAGCAACAGCGCGCGGCCTACGGTCCCGGGCTTGGGCCGTAGGAGACCCATCCGGCGGCCCAGGCTTGCCCGCACACCGGGGGGCATGAGCGCGGCTTCTCCCAGCCGGGTCTCATACGAGAACAGGACGTCACCTTCGCTCGGTTGGACACGCCGAGTCCAGCGAGGGAAGTCCTCCTCTGCGAGGTGCGCCGACTCGGCCAGGTCGAAGGCCCCCCCCTTGAGGCTGCTGATGCTGAGGAACCACGGTCCTTCGCGGGTCTTCCGGGGTGTGGCATGCGGCCCGTCGAAGACCTCGGCGATGTCGCCGAGACGCACGGACTCTGCGGGGGGCACTGCTTCAGCGCGCGCCTTGGCAAGCGCCAAGGACGTCTCGGCGATGCGCTCGTTGACGGCGATCTTGTCGTCGAGTGCGCCCAGGACTTCGGCGATGGCTTGTTGTTCGGATCGCACCGGAATAGGAACGGGAATTTCACGGATGTAGTTCCGGTTCAACATGGGTTGGACGCCCCCCGAGTTGTACCCGGAGAAGTCCATGTGGTGGAGCAAGTAGTAGATGAACTTCCTATCGTTTCCCCGAAAGTCGGTGACGAAGAGGGTTGTGTTCAGAGGCCAGAAGTCATTAGCCACATATGTGGCAACCCCCATGGCTCCTGCGCGACCCAACGTGACTCCGGGGCCCTTGATGGCGGCTTCGCTGTGTCGACCGATAACCCCCGAAGCGCCCACGACGGGTACTGATCCATGGGACCGCTTACCAGTAGGTAGGTCAAAACCTCGTTGGAGCTCCACGATGGAGCCCAGGGGAAGCACATGCCAGGTAGCTCTCGACGTCATAGCCTTCCCACCTGTTCCCGCACCATAGCTTCCAGCCGCCCAGCTTCCTCAAACAGGCCGAACAACTTCTTCGTCAGCCGCTCTACCTTCGCCTCTACCGACTCCCCGTCCGACTCCTCCGCCGCCTTCGCGACCCCCACATACCGTGCTGGCGTCAGCATGAAGTCGTTCTCCCGGACCTCCTCCAGCGAGGCGCTCCGGCAGAACCCCGGCACGTCCTCGTACGTCCCCGCCTCCTCAACCCCCCGCCAGGCCCGGAACGTCGCAGCAACCCGCTCGATGTCCGCCACCGAGAGCTCCCGCAGCGTGCGCCCGACCATTTCGCCGAGCCCGCTCGCATCGATGAAGAGCACCTCGCCCTTCCGCCCCCGCACCCACTCCGCATGCCGTTGCCCCTTGCCCTCCGCGAGGAACCACAGGCACGCCGGGATCTGCGTGGACCGGAATAGCTGGCCCGGCAACGCCACCATGCAGGCCACCAGGTCGTCCTCGACCATCCGGCGCCGGATGCCGCCCTCGCCACCGGACTTGCCGCTCATCGAGCCGTTGGCCAGGACAATGCCGGCCCGGCCGCCGGGGCGCAGCTTGCTGACCATGAGCTGGATCCACGCGAAGTTGGCGTTGCCGACCGGTGGGACGCCGTAGGCCCAGCGGTTGTCGATGCCGAGCAGTTCACCGCCCCAGTCGGAGATGTTGAACGGGGGATTGGCGAGCACCACATCCGCCTTCAGCTCAGGGTGCTGATCCTCATGGAAGGAGTCGGCGGGCTCCTCCCCGAGGTTCGCCTCGATGCCGTGGATGGCGAGGTTCATCTTCGCCAGGCGCCAGGTCGTGAGGTTGCGTTCCTGCCCGTAGACGGAGACGTTGAAGCGGTCGCCGCCGTGGGTGTCGATGAACTTCTCGGTCTGTACGAACATGCCGCCCGAGCCGCACGCCGGGTCGAGGACTCGTTCCCCTTCCTGCGGCTCCAGCATCTCGACGAGCAGCCGTACGATGGACTCCGGGGTGAAGAACTCCCCGCCCTTTCGCCCCTCAGCGATCGCGAACTGCGCGAGGAAGTACTCGTACACCTCGCCCATCAGGTCCCTGGCCCCGGTGCGCCTGCCGTCCTCGCCGACCTGGGACTGGAACTCCAGCCGGTCGAGGAGCTGCACCAGGCCGGCGAGTGTGGTCTCGTTGACGCGCTGGCTGTTGTAGTTGTCGGGCAGGGTGTCCTTGAGGGTGGGGTTGGCCTTCTCGACGGTGTCCATCGCGGAGTTGATGACCTCACCGAGGGAAGGGCCGTCCAGGGTGCCCTTGGCCCGTTCCATCACCACTTCCCAGCGGGCGGTTGGGGGTACGTAGAAGAGTCCGGCGCCCGTGTACTGCCGGCGGTCCTCGACGGTCTTGAGGATGAGTTCCTCCGACGCTCGGCCTTCGAGGCCGAGTTCGGCGAGCATGCTGCCGTCCCTCAGCTCCGCCTCCAGCTGTGCCCGTTTCTCGGCCATGGCCACGGAGACGTACTTGAGGAAGACGAGGCCGAGGACGAAGTGCTTGTACTCGGCGGCGTCCAGCGTCCCGCGCAGTTTGTCCGCGGACTTCCAGAGGATCGCCTTCATGTCCTCCGGCTTGGCTTCTTTCTTCTTCCGTGGCGGCACGGGGGTTCTCACTTCTTTCGACGTACTACGGGCGTGAACTTGTACCGGGTGTTGAACTGTTCTACAGGCGTCGCCATTCATCGCCGCCGCAACGCCAGGTCACCGTCGGCGACTCCCGCGGAGACCCGCTCGGCGAGGGAGTCCAGGGCTTCCAGCTGCCTGCGCGCATCAGCCCGCAGCCGTTCCGTCTCGGCCAGGATCTCCTCCAACTCGGCGACCTCGTCGGGCGGCAGTTGGGGCAGGTCCATGTCGCGCACACTCACCCGCCGCACCAGCGACCCACTGGTGCGATGCTGGTTACGTGGCGCCTGGAGGAGACGGGCAAGGGAGTGGGGACGCATCCAAAGGGTGTCCGGTCGGACCTGCTCACCTTCGGCGACGTCCCGCAGGTGGCTGCGATAGGCCGCGATGCGCAGGCCCTGGACGGGGGAAAGGAGCACGCAGCCGCCAGTCGCGTCCACGTGGCAACGCACTCCGTGCTCGGCGAGCAGAAGGATGTCGCCCTGCTCGGTGATCTTCGCCGAAGGGTACGCCGAAAGATCTTCCAGGGCGATGCGTCGTGCGCCGACCGGCAGTGTGCCGAGCATCTCCTCGCGGCCGATGACCGGCAAGCCCGTGTTTGTGATGTCGGTTTCCTTGATGCGGTGCCCGTTGAGCAGTCTCAGCTGCCCCGCTCTGAGGTGCTCGTCGAGTTTCCGGTGCCGTACCGGCGTACGCCGCTTGACGATGCCCATGGTGCCGATCCAGTCCCGGAGCTGGGGCATGGCTGCGGCCACGGCTCGGCGCGCGGTGAGCGTCTCGTCGAAATGGTCGACGTGCACCTCGGGAGCTGCCAGCCGGTGGGCGGGAAGGATCGAGCGGGCGTCCAGCAACTGTTCCTCGCCCGCGCCGTCCGCCCGTACCGGAATGTGGCGCGCATCCTGGGGGTCGGAAACGGCTTCGGGCGACAGTTCGGTGCCCGTATCCGCATCGAGAACGGCACGAGCCAGCCGGACGACCTGGTCGATCCACTCCTTCCTGCCCTTGCCGCCGGTCCGCTGGGCGATCCGGTCGGCGTCGACAAGGAGCACCGGACGGGGATCGGATGGCGGACGCAGCACAAGCAGGACGTACTCGGCCCCGGTGCGGAACGGATGGATACGACGGGGGAGTTGGATGATCGCCTCCACGCAGCCGCGCTCCAGTAGCGCGTCCCGTGCGCTGATCGTCGGTGTCGCTACAGACGTCGGACCGGTGCCGCGCGTACGCGACAGCGTCCATGCAGGTACGACGACGAACGCGCGGCCACTGGGCTTAAGCCGCCGGACGGCCTCTTCGGCCCACCACAGCGGACCAGCCACGTCGCGCTCCCGCTCGCCGGGTACGTAGGGCGGATCGGCCAGCACGATGTCGGCGTCCGAGAAGCCATGCGGTCCCTCGTCTGGCAGCTGATCCCAGGTATCCAGGGTGTCGAGGTCGGCCGGAGACGCGCACACGTCGATGGAACCCGCCTCATAGCTCAGGAGTCGATAGTGGAGCAGCTTGCGGAGGCTCGGATCGGGTTCGACGGCCACCAACTCGCCGTGGCCCCGGAGACCTTCGTACGGTCCGCCTCCCATGCCAAGCAGCAGCTCGCCGAGTCCTGCACACAGGCTGATGGTCGAACGCTGTCCGGGCCCGCCTTCGTTGGGACCGATCAGTGCGGCAACCAGCTCCACGATCCCCCGAGGCGTGACATCCATGACGAGGTCGGATTCGAGTCGCTTAGCGATCTCCAGCCCCTCATCATCCAGGCCGAGCAGCGCGTCCGCGGCCCAGCCCGGCGCGCCGATCTCGTCCATGAGCTCAAGCGCAGCGCGCACGACATCCGGCCCCGCGGCCTGGTGATCGTCGAGCAGTCCCTCGGGCAGGTATTCGGGAATCCAGTCCTTGCCCTCAGCGGACATGGCGATCACGGCGAGTGCCTGGGAAATGAGTGTCGCCGCGGAACCAAGGCTGTGCTTGAGCGCGACCAGACCACGAAGGCGTAGTGCCCTTCTGAAACGATCGCCGTACGTGGGCAGTCTGCCGTCGTCGTCTGGCTCAGCGTCGGGAAGAGGCCGCAGGTCGAGCCAGTCGGCGATCTCGGACGCGTCGAAGAGGGGCTTGCTCTCACTACCTGCGCCCGGGATCGGGTCGGGGAACGGATGACGAGACTCACCGGAGTCGCCCAGGACCGCCCGGGAGTGGCGGCGACGCCAGTTGCTGACCGTGGGGCGTCCGACGCCGGCGAGTTCCTTGATCTCGCCGAGTGAGACGGGCGCGTACGTGTGGCTCTCCTTGCCGGGCGCCGTACTTTTCTGTACGCACTCCGACGCTTCGGGCTTGCGCCATGACATGTACGTGGGTCGGGACCGCTGCCGGGACATCACGGCCTCAAAGCCTGATCGGCTCGGCGCCGGCCAGTACCCTCGGCTTACGGGCGAGCACCTCGGGGATTTGGCTGAACTTCCGGTGCAGAGCGGCCTTCTCGGGAGACACGTGCTCCATCAGCCCGAGCAGCGTGTCGAAGTCCTTGTCCAAGTGACGGTGACAAATGCGCTCATGGTGGCCAATACGGTTGCGAAAGCGGCGTACGTGGTCCAGCTGCTGCTGGAGGGCACCGCGCCGGCCGTGGTAACCGCGGAATGCGTGGCGCAGGGCAGGGTTCCAGAACTGCATCTCATAGTTCACACCGCGGCCGATCAGCCCCACCCAGAAGCCCAGCGTCAGCTTGGCAACCATGTCCCCGGGGTCGAAGCCGGGTCCAAGCTCACGCTGAAGAGCCTGCTTGGCGCTGCGCACCTGCTCAATGCCCTTGCTGGTCAGCTGCACGCGAGGGGAGTCCCACCAGTCGGCACGGCCGTAACGACCAGCCAGCTTGGCGTGGAATGAGTTACGCATCGCAACCTCGAAGTCGCGCAGGGTGCCGAGGAATGCGCGGGACGCCTCTCCGTCCCAGAAGTAGAGCCGGAGGGCAACCAGAGGGTCGCCTCCGCACTCGTCGAGGAAGGGCTGGAACCTCTCCGCCGAGATCGCGTCCACGATCCGCTTGACCTCATCGTCGGTCACCATCGACGCCCCCTGAATGAAAGATTCCGTGTTAGCCTCGAAAGCGTGCGCCCCGGAGTACTGTCACTGCTTTGCACACAGCCCGGGGCACAGCCATATCTGCGCTAGTGCTTACGGGCACAAGGCGCCGTAGCTGCCGTCACCTGGACTGCAACATCACTTTCAAGCGCACACGTTAGCACAGCCTTATTCTCGTCGAGATCCCGCTGAGAAGCCCGCTTCTCAGCGGTGGTGGAGTCGGTGCGAGGGTGGCGATGGTGGTGGTGCGTTCGGCGCCGCTCCACGTGCCACTTCGTGCCGCGGATGCCTGGTAGCAGACGAGCCGATCCGTCTCGGGTGTAGGGGAAGTGAGCTCGCGTTCATCTCGATGCAGGTGCGAGGCTCCCAGGATCCGCTCACCACGCTCACCGGCAACGCTGCCGTTTGGAGCGGTTCGGGGGTCCGAGCACGGGAACAGATGGGAACCTCATGGGAACGGAAGGATCACGCACGATCTTGCAAGACCTGGCAGGACCCAGAGCCCGTACCCACTCTGACCTGCCACTTTTCCGAGATCCGGGCAAGGTCGACCATGATCAGTACGATCATATGCTGACTCGTAATGCGTAGGTCTCGGGTTCGAATCCCGAAGGCGGCTCAGTTGGAACCCAGGTCAGAGATTCTCTGGCCTGGGTTTTTTGTTGTGGGTGGGGTGGGGGGTGGCCTCGGGGTGGGGCACGGATGGAGGGTTCGCGGGTGAGGGGTTGGGGGACGGCTCTGACCTGCGGAAAGGGTGCGGGAACGGGTTTTCGGCGGGGTGTGGGTGGGGGTGTTCGCGTGGCGGCGGTGCCGGGATGGGGGCAGGGTCGGGAGGCAGGGCAGCTGCGGAGGCCCTAGGGGGCTTGTCTGACGCAGATGGCAGCGTCTGCTGCCGAGTGACCGGGAGGCCCCGCATGCTTCGGAGATCGGTGCGGATCCGGAGGTTGCGGATCGGGTCCGGGGCGGTTGCGTTCGTCGTCACGGTGACCGTGGCGTCGTCGGCGCTGGCGTCCGGGCCGGACGGGCATCAGCGACTGGCCACCCGGGGTGGGACGGTCGTGAGCCTCCAGGCGGGGCAGAGCGCGCCGTTCGTGATTGCCCACCGGGGTGCGTCCCGGTACGCGCCGGAGAACACCCTCGCGGCGGTCGACGCGGCGCACCGCCGGGGGCTGGTGTGGGTCGAGAACGACGTGCAGCGGACCAAGGACGGCCGGCTGATCGTGATGCACGACACCACCCTCAACCGGACCACCAACGCCGCGAAGGCGTTTCCGCGTCGGGCGCCGTGGCGGGTGCGGGATTTCACCGCGGCGGAGATCGCGCGGCTGGATGCCGGGAGTTGGTTCGGGAAACGGTTCACGGGTGAGCGGGTGCCCACGCTCGCCGACTATCTGCGCAGGTTGGACCGTAATCGGCAGGGGCTGCTGTTGGAGCTCAAGGCGCCCGAGCAATATCCGGGAATCGAGGTGCAAACCCTCCGCGAACTACGGGCGTTGGGCTGGCTGGATCGTGCGCATATCAGTAATCGGCTGGTGATCCAGAGCTTCTGCGTGCGGTGTGTAAAGCGGGTGCACCAGCTGATGCCACAGGTGCGTACGGGAATTCTGGGGCGGCCCCCGGTGAACAAACTGCGGCGTTATGCGCGCTTCGCCGATCAGATCAATCCCCGTATGTCCGACGTCGGTTCGCGGTGGGTCCGGGCCGTGCACCGACTGCGTGGGCCGCACGGCCGGCGGTTGGAGATCTACGCATGGGACGTGGGGGCGACGGCGAGTGTGCGGGCGGTCCGGGGGCACGGCGTGGAAGGCGTTATCGACTGACCGATCGACTGGTCACCCCTTTCGTGGGTGTGTGCGGAGGGTGGGATGCGGACCCGTTGGTGTGGGGTGGGTAGGGGGATTGTTCGGGGGCGCGGGGGATTGTTCGCCGGCGGGTGGGTTTTTTCGTGTGTGTCGGAGTTGCGACTGCTCGTCCGGGGGCTGCGGGTGTAATCTCCCGCCCGTATTTTGCGGGGTTTCGCCCGAGTCGGGTGAAGGTGCGGCGAAGGGCAGTGGCCCGGCGGGCGGCCCCGGCCGAGCGGGATTTACGGGATTCCGTCGGCGCGGCTAAGGTGCCAGGGATGTTCGACGCCACACTCCCTGTAAATGAACTAAGACGCTGGATTTGGCTTTTGGGTTCCGTTGTGGAGCCCGTCGCTTTGCCACATCCGGCTCCTCCTAACGGCACGTTCTGGGAGAGCCGTTGACGAACGAGTTTCCGGCGCACGGCGAGCGGCGGGTTCCGCTGCCCGCGCCGCGGCAGATGCCGAAGGACGCACCGCAGGTGGCGGGTGCGGCCGGCGGGGCGAACGGGGTGGGCGTGACGACAGCGACCATCGCCCCGGACGCGCCGTCGGCGAACGACGCGGGCGGGGTGGCAAGCGGGGGCGGGCGGCACGCCAAGGGGCGCGCGGGCCGGACCGCGGCCGGGACCGGCCGGACGGCGACCGACGGGGCCCCGGCCAAAGGCCGCGACGCGTTCTTCGACAACGCGAAGTACCTGGCCATCGTGCTGGTGGCGATGGGGCACGCCTGGGAGCCGCTGCGCTCCGGCAGCCGGTCGGCGGCGGCGCTCTACATCACCGTCTACGCCTTCCACATGCCGGCGTTCATCATCATCTCCGGCTATTTCTCGCGCAGTTTCGACATGCGCAAGGACCGGCTACAGCGGCTGATCACCGGCGTCGCCGTCCCGTACGTCCTCTTCGAGGTCGCCTACACCTTCTTCAAGCGTTGGGCGGACGACGATCCGGGGTACCCGATCACCCTCCTGCAACCGTGGTACCTGACGTGGTTCCTGGTCGCGCTCTTCATCTGGCGACTGACCACCCCGCTGTGGAAGATCGTGCGCTGGCCGCTGCCGCTCGCGCTGACCATCGCGGTCCTGGCGGCCGTCTCGCCGGAGATCGGTGACGATCTGAACCTCCAACGAGTGCTGCAGTTCCTGCCGTTCTTCATCGTGGGACTCACCCTGCGGCCGGAGCACTTCCAGCTCGTGCGCCGCCGGTCGGTGCGGATCGCCGCCCTGCCGGTCGTCGCCGGCGCGCTGGTCTTCGCCTACTGGGCCGCGCCGCGGATGAACGCCGCGTGGTTCTACCACCGCGACAGCGCGCAGGAACTGGGTGCCCCCTGGTGGAGCGGGGTGGTGATGACGCTGGCGATGTTCGGCTGCTCGCTGGTGCTGGTGGCCTGTTTCTTCGCCTGGGTGCCGGGCCGCCGGACGTGGTACACGACGCTGGGCGCGGGCACCCTCTACGGCTACCTGCTGCACGGGTTCCTCGCCAAGGGGTCGCGCTTCTGGCACTGGTACGACAACGCGTGGCTGCACACGCCGTGGGGGCAGGTGCTGCTGACCCTGATCGCGGGCACCATCATCACGCTGCTGTGCACGCCGCCGGTGCAGCGGATCTTCCGGTTCGCCATGGAGCCCAAGATGACCTGGGCGTTCAAGCCCGATCCGGTGGGGATGGCGCGTCAGCGTAGGTGAGGGGTGACGGGCCGAGGGCTGCTGAGGCTGGGGCCCGTCGGCCACATCGCCGGCCGTTGGCTCCTTGGCCTCCCGGCTCCTTGGCCTCCCGGCTCCTTGGCCTCCTGGCTCCTTGGCCTCCCGGCCTCCCGGCTTTGTGCCTCCTCGGTCGGGGGCCTAGGTCCGGCCGCCGCGAGGCGTCGTCCCGATAGCCGATCCGTTCCGGTGCCGGTGTCTCATAAGCTCCGTTGCGGCTCCCCGTAGGGAGGGCGCCACGACGAAGGGGGACAGCCACCATGACCGGATCCACGTGGGGCGGCGAACAGCTCGACCTGGACGCCTACTTGGCGCGCATCGGCTACGAGGGTGATCGCCGGCCGACCTTGGAGACGCTGCGGACGCTGCACGCCGCGCACAGCGCCGCCATCGGCTTCGAGAACGTGGAGATCGTGCTGGGCCGCCCGATCCTGCTCGACCTGGAGGCGCTGCAGGCGAAGATGGTCCGGCAGCGGCGCGGCGGCTACTGCTACGAGCAGAACCTCCTCTACGCGGCCGCCCTGGAACGCCTCGGCTTCCGGGTCTCCGGGCTCGGCGCCCGGATCCGGATGGGTGAGGACAAGGTGCGCCCGGTCACCCACGCCCTGCTGAAGGTGGAGTTGGACGGCGCGGAGTGGATCACCGACGTCGGCTTCGGCGGCGAGGCGCTGCTCGCACCCCTCCCGCTGCGGGACGGCGTCGAGGACCGGCAGGGTGCTTGGACCTTCGGCCTGGTCTACGAGAAGGAGACCGAGGCGTGGGTGCTGCGGTCGCGCCATGAGGACGGCTGGTTCGACCTGTACGCCTTCGGGGCCGAGCGGCGCTTCCCGGTCGACTACACCGTCTTCAACTACTACATATCGACCCACCCGCGGTCGCCGTTCACCGGCAAGATCGTGGTGCAGAAGCCGGGGTCCGAGTTGCGTCGCACCCTGGTCGGCCGGGAGCTGGCACTGACCCGGCCGGACTGGTCGCGGGAGGTGCGGGAGGTCGCGCCGGAGGAGATTCCGGGCCTGCTGGACACCGAGTTCGGGATCACGCTCTCCGCGGCGGACGCCGAGGCGCTGGTGGCGACGTACGGAGAGTGAGCCGGTGCCCGCGCTCAGCGCACCCGCGCGACCGTGGCGGGCTTACCGCACCACCGCGATGCCCTCGATCTCCACCAGGGCCGCCTCGTCCCACAGTCGGGTGGCGCCGATCACGGCCATGGTCGGGAAGTCGCTGCCGACCAGGCGCTTCCACACCCGGCCGAGTTCCTTGGCGTGGTGGCGGTAGTCGGCGATATCGACCGCGAAGACGGTGAGCTTGGTCAGGTCGGAAGGGGCGGCGCCGGCCGCGGCCGCCACCTCCAGGAGGTTGCCGAGCGCCCGCTCGAACTGCTCGACGATGCCGTCCCCGACGATCCGGCCTGTGCTGTCGAGGGCGGTCTGCCCGGCGAGGAACACCAGGGTGCCGGGAGCGGTGACGCACACGGCATGGCTGAATCCGGTCGGCGGCGCGAGGTGGGGCGGGTTGATGCGCTCCACACCGTTGCTGTTGCCGTTGCCGTCGCTCATCCCCGGCTGCTCCCCTCCGTCGCCAACTCGTAATGCACTCCCAGGGATTGAAGCGCGTCCCGCTCCTCCTGGGGAAGGTGTTCATCGGAGATGACGAGATCGAAGTCGGCCAGCGGCGCGAGTTCGTACAGCGCCTGGCGGCCGAACTTGGAGTGGTCCACGAGCAGCACCTTGCGCCGGGCGGCGGCCATCAGGGCGCGCTTGACCAGGACGTTTTCCTGCGCCTGGTGGTAGCAGTGGCCGTTGTCGACCGCGGAGGTGGACAGGAAGGCGATGTCCGCGCGGAAGCTGCGGGCGATATCGGCGGTGGACATGCCGAGGAAGGCATTGAACGCCGCGTGGTACTCGCCGCCCAGGGCGATCACCCGGATGTCGGGCTCGTCCGCCAGCTCGTTGATGACCTGGAGGGAGTTGGTGATGACGGTGAACGCGCCGCGCGAGGAGAGCGAGCGCGCCAGCGGCAGCGCCGTGCTGGAGTCGTCGATGATCACGGCCTGTCCCGGCTCGGCCATGGCCAGCGCGGCGGCGCAGATCGCCTCCTTCGCCGCCACCTGCTCATTGCCGCGCCAACGCGCCGTGGATTCGAAGAGCGCGCTGGGGGTGGCGGTGGCCCCGCCGCGGACCTTCCGCAGCCAGCCCTGGTGCTCCAGGGTGTCCAGGTCGCGGTGGACCGTCATCTGGCTGACGCCGAGCTCCTGGACCAGTTCCTCGATGCTCACCTGACCCTCGGCCAGCACCCGGTCGGTGATCCGCTTGCGGCGGTCCTTGGGGCTCAGCTTGGTGACCGGCGCCTCACTCGCGACCGGGGCGTCGGCGGCCCCTTCGGTGTCGGTCAACGCTGGTCCCTTCGCGGCTCGGATGGCTCGGATCTCGGCCGTTCACCTGCTGACGGCCCCCTACCCGGCGAGTTTAGGGCGTGCCGGGTCCGTGGCGGCCGTGGTTATCGGTTCGCTCCCGTCGAGCGTGCCCCGGGTGCCGTAGGGGCGGCAGCGGACGAACGCCGCCTCGTGGTGGAACGGCTGGGCGCGGTGCTCCTGGACCACCTCCTTGTGCTGCGGGTGCGCCGTGCCGTACGCGTAGCGGCTCATCGCCGAGACGCTTTGCCATATCGAGAACGTGGCGACGAAGCGGGGTGGTCTGGCCAGGGCGACGGCGGTGAGCATCGACGGATCGGCTGCGGCCCGCCCCGCGGCGCGGGAATTGGCGCGCAGGAACGGGACCGCGCGGCGCAGCCGCAGCGAGCCGAGGGTGAGCACGGCGACCGGGCCGTCCTCGTCGGACAGCGTGGCGCCGGGGTCGGTCTCGACCGGCAGCGGACTCCACGCGCCCAGGACCTGCACCGGCCGGAGCCGCACCTGCCAGCCGCCGGCCAGCCGTCTGGCCAGTGGGTCCTCGGCGAGGAAGCGGTCAAGGGCGGCGTCGTCGTCCCACGACGCGAGCAGCGCGGCCCGGGCGGGGCGCAGCTTGGGTGGGCCGGCGGCGATGGCGCCGGTGAGGGTGGTGGTGGCGAACCGCAGGCCGGGGATCTTGCCCGGCTGCGGGGACCGGCCGAGGACGGCGCGCGTGGCGCCGATGCCGAGGTCGGCGAGGTGCACGGAAACAATCATGTCGAACCCCCGTCCGTCTTGCCCGCGCGGCGATCACTGAAGTTACTAATGCGTATACCGCGTGGTACACCACTGAGTATCCTTCACTGAAGAGACAATTGCGAGCCGAACGTCACGGCGAAAATGCGCCAGATTCCCGCACTCGGCTGGGGCCGCGCACCTACAGCCGCAGCCGCAGCCGCGCCCGTACTCGCCGCCGGCAGCGACACTGCACGAGGGACGGCAAGGGCCGCGGGAACCACTGGGACCGCGGGGACCGGTAGGACCACTAGGACCACGAAAACCACGAGGACGCCCCATGAACGAGATCGACCGGAGCCGCGCCACCCGTGCGGAGGCCAGGACGCGCATCGAGGACGCGGCCGCCCGGCTGTTCGCGGAGCGCGGCTTCGCGGGTACGACGATCGGGGAGATCGCCGCCGAGGCAGGACTGAGCAAGCCGATGCTCTACCGCCACTTCGACTCCAAGCAGGAGCTGCACCTCGCCCTGCTGGAACGGCACCGTGACGAGCTGGCCGCCGCCCCCATCCGTGAACTCCTGCACGGCGAGGGCGACCTGAACACCCGCCTGGAGGCGATGTACGACGCCTGGTTCGGCCATGTACAGACCCATCCGTACACCTGGCGGATGATGTTCCGGGACACCACCGGCGACCCGGAGGTGCAGACGTTCCACCGCGAACTCCAGCGCAGACAGCGGGAGACGGACATCGCCCTGCTGAGCGAGGTGGCGCCCGCCATCCCGGAGGACGAACTGGAACCCCTGGGCGAGGCGATCCGCAGCTCGCTCTACGGCCTCGCCCTGTGGTGGCTGGACCGCCCCGAGACCCCCCGCGCGGTCCTGGTGGCTGCGATGACCCGCCTCACGCGCGGCCTGCTTCCGGCGGGTGCCGGGCGGCACCTTGGGGGAGCGGCAACGGGCGACTGACGGCGCAACGGCTCGCTGCGCCGGCGCTGCGTTGCTGTGTGGGTGCGGGTGGGTTGTGTTCGGGATCGATACCCCGTTCCGCGGCGTGGGCCGCGGTCCGTTCCAGGGTCAGGTAGCAATCGTCCACGCCGGCCGGGTGGCGGTGCTCGGGCGCGAGCCGGTACTCCACAACGATGGTGACGGCGGGCAGTTCACGGCAGAGCGGGAGCGCGGTCCGGTCCTGCCCGGGGAGGGAGCGGACGAGGGCGTAGCCGCCGCCGTGGAAGTGCAGGACGGTGGGCAGCGGCCCGGTGGGCGCGGGGCCCTCGCCGGTCTCCGGGTGGCAGACCTCGATGCTCAGCGCACTGCCGTCGGGCCTCGGGACGTCGTAGCGCTTGCTGCGCACGCCCGAGCGGTCGGCGGGCCGCGCGGCGAGCAGTGCGCGGAACCGTTCACGGGTGGCCTCGATGCCCTCATGCGGGTCGGAGAACGGCGGCAATGCCCCTATGCGCGGGACGAGTTCGGGACGCCGCAGCACGGAAGATCAGCTATGGAACAGGAAATCCGCGGGGTGAGAGGGAGGAGCGAGGAACCGGTGGAGCGCGCACACCCGCCCACCGGGCTCATTTCGCGTCCCCGTAGCACTCCACCACCGCCGTGGTGAACGGGAAACGTACCGGTGTCGGGCCGAACGCGATCCGGCCCGCGGTGGCGGCCGCCGTAGCGATGGCCTCGGCGACCGTTCCGGCCTCTTCCGCCGGGCAGTGCACGATCACCTCGTCGTGCTGGAAGAAGACCAGCTCGGCGCGGAGCTCGGCACGGGCCATCGCATGACGCAGCGCGGCCAGCACCAGCAGGGCCCAGTCGGCGGCGCTCCCCTGCACCACGAAGTTGCGGGTGAAACGGCTGCGGGCGCGGGCCGCCGAGGTGCTGCCGTAGCCGCCGGGCCGCTCCTCCTCCTGGGGCAGCCCCGCCTCGTCTGGCGGCGCCATCGAGGCGGGCGGGCAGGTGCGACCCATCCAGGTGCGCACCAGGCGGCCTTCCTCTCCGGCCCGGGCCGCGTCGTCGACGTACGCCACCGCGGCCGGATAGCGGCGGCGCAGATCGGCCATGTGTTTGAGGGCGTCGCCCGAGGTCTGGCCGTAAATGGCGCCCAGCAGGGCGAGTTTGGCCCGGTCACGGTCGCCGCCGAAGGCACGGGCCGCCAGATCCGCGTAGAGGTCCTCACCCGTTCCGGCCACCTCCATCAGGCCGCCGTCGCGGGAGACCGCGGCCAGCACCCGCGGCTCCATCTGGTCGGCGTCGGCGACCACCAGGCGCCACCCCGGGTCGGCGCGGACCGCCTGCCGGATCACCTTGGGGATCTGCAGGGCGCCGCCGCCATTGGTGGTCCAGCGGCCGGAGACCGTGCCGCCCGGCAGGTACTCGGGGTGGAACCGGCCGTCGTGCACCCACTGCTGGAGCCAGGACCAGCCGTGCGCGGTGTACAGGCGGTAGAGCGATTTGTACGCCAGCAGCGGCGCCACCGCGGGGTGATCGATCTGTTGCAGCTCCCACTTGCGCGTCGAGGTGAGGGCGATCCCGGCGCGGGCGAAGGCTCTGATGATGTCGTTGGGCAGATCGGGGCGGACCCGTACGCCTTCCCCGAAGGCCCGCGACACCTCATCGGCCAACTCCGCCATGCGCCGCGGCTCCAGCCCGCCCGGAAAACGCTCGCCCAGCAGGCCGTCCAGCAGCTCGCGGTGCACGTCCGCGCGCCAGGGAATGCCGGTCCGGGACAACTCCGTGGCGACCAGCATGCCCGCCGACTCGGACGCCAGCAGCAGGCGCATCCGGTCCGGGTGCTCGGCCCGTGCCGTGCGGGCCACCTGGCCGGCGTAGACCTCCAGCAGCGCGGTGAACTCGTCGGTGTCGGGTGGCAGCGGCACCGGTCCCGGCTCGAACAGGGACGGTTGGGTCTCGGCGGCGCGCAGGGGTGCGTCCGGCGGCACCGGCAGGCCGCGCAGCCGTGCCCAGGCAGCGGCCAGCGAGCGGGGCTGGCCCGACTGCCCCTCCTCGTGGCCGATCAGCAGCGCCTCGGCGGCCTCCACGTCGTAGCAGCGCTCGACGCGCACCCCAGCCGCCGATAGCCGACGGTAGATCTCGGCCGTGGAACGCCACACCCACCGCTCGACCTCAGGGCGTGACCGCACCGCCTCGGTGGGCGAGGACTCCCGCACCACCGGCCCGGCGGGCCGGCCGTCCTGAGTGAGCGGGCAGAGACGAGCACCCCCGTCGCCCGTCTCTGCTACCGCCCATCTCATGCCCCGAGTCTTGCACCAGGGTCTGACAATGCCCCCGACCAGCGCCTCGCCACGGCCAGCGCCTCGGCGTCCTCGGCGCGGCAGTACGCCCCGCCGAGCCCGGCCGGCGCCAACACGGCCGCCATCAACTCCCGGCGCGTCAGCACATTTCAGGCCGGCACCCGTCCTTGGAACACCTTCATGAAGCCATCGCACACCACACCACGCCACTGACAATCACCGGTGCGTGACCGTTGGCGTGTGACGATGACGGGACGAAGCGTGGTGGACCGGGCAATCGGCCACCGCGGCCGGGCGCCCCCCTGCCGACACCACACGTGCCCCGTACGGCACTTGCGGCTAACCGTCACCCGTTTGGCCCGCTACTTTTGCCCGGTTTGTTGCGTTGAACTGCTTGTCGCTCCAGGCGGCGCGCACAGAAACCTGAATGCTGCTCAGTGAAGAGGTTCACCGTGAAGTTTGTCTCCAAGGCCGTTGTCCTGTCCGCCGCCGCGGGCATTGCCGTCGTAGGAGGCGCTGGCATGGCCAGCGCCCATGGGCACGGCGGTGCCCATGCCTCGGGTGGCGCCGTGGGTTCGCCCGGCGTGATCTCCGGCAACGTCATCCAGGTGCCGATCGACATTCCGATCAACGTGTGCGGCAACACCGTCGACATCGTCGCGGCGCTCAACCCGGCGTTCGGCAACCGCTGCATCAACGACGACTGATCACCGTCAGGTGAATGAGGCCCGCCCTGCTTCAGGGCGGGCCTTTTGTATGTTGAATTCCCCATGGAGGTAAGGGATTCGAGAGACGAAGCCGTCACGGGCCCAGTGGGGGGCTGGTGTTGACATCCGGAGGCGGTGATATATACCTATGGATTGCGTGGCATTCGGGTGAATCCGCGAAACCGTACCCCACGAAGCGAGTTGACCAGTGCGCTCCGGATACGGGCACTCCGCTTCCAGAAGGGTAAACAGTGATCAAGAAGGTCCTGGTCACGACGGCAGTTGCCGCTTCCATGGTCGGCGTCGCGGCTGCGGTCGCCCCGCAGGCGGTGGCGGTCGGCGATCGCCACGGCACCTCCACGGTCAACGGCAACCGTTCCGTGGACGTGTTCGGCAACTACACCACGCACGGGAAGATGAGCCCGCAACTGGAGTTCGTCCAGGGCTCGCTGAACAAGCTCTGCGTCGGTCTGCCGTTCAAGGGGAACGTCGGTTCGCTGTTCGGGGGCTTCCCGGTCACGGTTCAGGACGTCGACGTCCTGTCCTCGCCGCAGAACCAGCAGTGCACCGAGAACTCCACCCAGGCCAAGGGCGACGAGGCGCTGTCGCACATCATCGACGACATCCCGATCCTCTCGGCCAACGGCCGCGGCAACCACTGAGTCGGTCACCCCGCACCGCCGGCCCTCGTATCCCGCCCGCCCCCGGGCCTGCGGCGCCGTGTCGCGAACCATCCGGGCGGAAAAGGTCAATCCCCTGCCGGTAGGAATTCGCATTTGGTGCACACCTCGCCCGTTCCGAAGTGAAGTACGCAAAGGCCGCAGCAGTCGCCGCCGGTACGCTCATGGGAGTGGGCGCCGCTGCGCCGGCTTTCGTCGACGCGCACGCCGCGGGCGTTGCCAAGCGTTCCCCGGGTGTCATCTCCGGCAATGTCGTCCAGATGCCGATTCGCGTCCAGATCAACGTGTGCGGCGATATGATCGACATCATCGGGATTCTCAACCCGGAGTTCGGGAACCGCTGTATCAACCGCTGATCGAAGAAATTCAGCCGTTTCGTTGTGGCCGTCCTCGGCTTGCCAACGTTGTGTGTCGGGGACAGCGGCCTTTCGCCCCTTTGCGGTCATGTCCTGGGCGGCCCGATTTTTCAGGTGGCGGGCCTGGGGAATTGGAACTTCACAGTTTCTCCGGGTGGCGTGCCTCGTTAGCCAGAGGGAAAGCGGTGATCCGGGCAGCGAAGTGCTTGCTCGCGCGGCACTGATGTCGCGACTCCATCGAACACCGCACCAGAAGGGACAATGGGAAGTGAAGTACGCGAAGTCTGCCGTAGCTGTTGCCGGTTCCGTCATGGCGCTGGGCGCGGCCGTGCCCGCTTTCGCTGCCGATGCCGGTTCGCCGAACATGG
This sequence comes from Streptomyces sp. NPDC058000, assembly GCF_042886435.1. Lineage (NCBI taxonomy): Bacteria > Bacillati > Actinomycetota > Actinomycetes > Kitasatosporales > Streptomycetaceae > Streptomyces > Streptomyces sp. NPDC058000. Next base: position 17,591 of record NZ_JBHVQS010000001.1, on the reverse strand, counting down.
CCTCGCCGCACATGAGTCTCAACGGCGGGCTGACGGACGCGCTGAGCAATAAGCGGGTGGACGGTCGCCAGGTCAAGCCGCTGGTCGACACCGTCCGGGGCGCGGAGAAGACCGCCGAGCACCCGAAGCAGATTCTCGGTGGCGCCACGGGGGCCACCAAGGACGTTCCGCTGCTCGGCGGTCTGCCGCTCGGCAAGTAACGGGTCGGTGGACCGGGGTTTGGCTGTCCTAGGGGATCGCCCGGGGAATCCGGTGCGGCTGTGCTGAGCGTCAGCCGCCGGATCGACTGTGTGTGCTTCGAGCGATATCCGAGGGCGATCCTGGTCCGGATGGTGAATCGCGGTTGCTCAATTTCGGACGGGATTCCTGATCGGCAAGAGGAGCTCAGGATAATCAGCTCATTTGAGTGAATGGGCGCCACTAGATGCCCTCTTGTGAGTTGGTCAGATTTCCCGGCCCAAGGGCATTCTGAAGCGCGAAGGACCAACGATGATCAAGAAGGCTCTGGCAACCGCAACTGCGGCTGCTTCCATTGTTGGGGTAGCCGCAGCCGTCGCCCCCCAGGCGATGGCCACGGGTAACCAGCACGGTACGTCGTCGGTCAACGGCAATGGTGCGAAGCAGTTCTTCGGGAACTCGACCACGTACGGCTACATGAGCCCGCAGATCGGACTGATCCAGGGCTCGCTCAACAAGCCCTGCGTGGGGCTGCCCGCCAAGGCGAACATCGGTTCGCTGGCCGGCGTGGTTCCGGTCTCGGTGCAGGACATCAACGTCCTGTCCTCGCCGCAGAACCAGCAGTGCACCGAGAACTCCACGCAGGCCAAGGGTGACGAGGCGCTGTCGCACATCCTGGACGACATCCCGGTCCTCTCCGCGAACGGCGTGCGCAACCGCTGATCGGGTCGCTGATGCCCGGCCGCCCAGATTTCTGAGTCTGGGTGGTCCGGGTTTTTGTTTTGTTGCGCCACTGGTTTTTGGATTGTTATTCGCTCGTGACTGCCGAGGGTTTGGCGTGCTCGTTATGAGAGCGTGTGGAGGGATGCATGCCAATGCCCTTGCGAGACGGATGGGGCCGCCAGGGCATTGGCATGCCGGGCGGAAATGAGTACGGGGTCCGGGAGATTTCCTTGTGATTTTCCGGGCCCCTGTAGCGCATCGGAGGTATTTTCGGGAGGCTGATCACCATCTATTCGGGTGACGGTGCGGAACTCGGGCGGCCGCGGTCTGTTGTCGGAACAGGGCTCCCGTGCCGGGAGTTCCTTCTCCTGAAGGGTTTAGCGCGATGAAGCAGATGATGGCGGCCGCGGCGATCTCGGCGTCGCTCTTCGGAATTTCGGCCGCGGCGGCTCAGGAGGCTCTGGCGGTCGGTGACCATAACGGCACGAGCACCGTCAACGGTAACGGCGCCAAATCCGTATACGGAAACTCCAAGACGCACGGCAAGCGCAGCACCCAGCTCGGGCTCCTGCAGGGCAGCCTGAACGACCTGTGCGTCGGCCTGCCCACCAAGGCGAACATCGGCTCGCTGCTCGGCGGAATTCCGATCACGGTGCAGGACATCAATGTCCTGTCCTCGCCGCAGAACCAGCAGTGCGCCAAGAACTCGACGCAGGCCAAGGGCGACGAGGCGCTGTCGCACATCGTGGACGACATTCCGATCCTCTCGGGCAACGGGGTCAAGAACCGCTGACGGCAAACGGCCTCGGCCGATTCACTGCTTGCGACACCGGGCGGCCGGCGGGCGTATGCGCCGTCGGCCGCCCGGTCGTGCGAGCACCACGGGGGCGCGGGCGGGGCGTCCGTGCGCGAGGACTGTGGAGTGAGGGGACATGCGACAGAGCCTGAAGGCATACGTGCTCGTTGCGGTGGCATCGGGTGTGCTCGGGGTGGGCGCCGGTTCGGTGTTCGCGGACGCCGGTGCGCAGGGGGGTGCAGCGGATTCTCCCGGGGTGCTGTCCGGGAACTCGGTCAAGGTGGAGGTGCGCGCTCCGATCGCTGCGTGTGGCAACGCGGTCGACGGGGTGGGGCTGTTGAGCCCTGCCATGGGGAACGGGTGCGGGAACGGTTCCGCGTCCCCGCGGCCGCCGCTGGTCGGGCGCCCGCCGGAGGGCCACCGGGCCGCCCCGGTGCGGCGCGCGACGGGGCCGGAGAAGCACCAGAGCCAGCAGCAGGCCGGGGCGCCCGAGGGGGAAGCCCGGCGGGGCGTGCGGGTGCGTACCGATCATGATCCTCGGATGGGTGCGGTGGCTCGGGCCGGGAAGTCTGCGGGGGAGGCGCTGCTGGCGTCCACCGGGGCGCAGCGGCTGGGGCTGGTCGCCGGTGCCGGCGGCGGGCTGGTGCTCGGTGGGGCGGTGCTGCTGCACCGGGCCCGTAAGCGTCGGGGGTGAGGCGAGCGGCATCCAGGGGCTCGGCGGCCGGCCGAGCGGGTGCGGCGGGCCGCTCGGCCGGGGCCGCTCGGCCGGGGCCGCTCGGCCGGGGCGACGCCGAGGGCGCCGGACGTCCCGACCGCGGCCGTCGTACCGCTGGTGCCGGGCGGAGCTGCGGCTGGAAGTCGCCCGGGGGTACGACGGATCGTGCGGATCAACGCGTGATGGAGGTGCCCGGCACGGGAAGGATCGTTCTTTCGCTCGTTGGTGGGATGCGTCTTAACCGGATGTTCGGGGAAGAATCGGTAGAAAGCACGTAAAAGCTATTAGAGGTAATTAATCGAGGGGGAGTGGGGCATGCTGATCGCGCTGGCGCAGACGGACTGTGTGTTGGGGGACGTGGCGGAGAACCTCCGGGTCGCCCGGGAGCAGATCGAGCAGGCGGCGGTCCAGGGGGCGGAGCTCGTCGTGTTTCCCGAACTCAGCCTGCACGGCTATCACTTGGGGGCGCTCAAGCGGGACGAGTCCATTGAGGCGGGCGATCCACGGGTGCGGGAGCTGAGCAGTCTGGGGCCGGATGTGCTGGTCGGCTTCCACGAGCACACCAGCCTGCGGGCGTACAACACGTCCGCGTACTACGCGGACGGGGCGCTGACCCATGCGCACCGCAAGCTCTACCTGCCGAACTACCTGGCGTGGGAGGAGCGCAAGCACGTCAGTCCGGGGCAGTCGATGCGGGCGTACGACCTGCCGAAGTCGGCGAGCGGGGGGCGGGGGGCGACGTTGGTGTGCAACGACGCCTGGCAGCCGGTGTTGCCGTGGCTGGCGGTGCAGGACGGGGCCGAGGTGTTGTTCGTGCCGACCAACAGTGCGGCGAGCCTGGACCCGGAGGCGATGGACACCGGGCTGTATTGGGACACGCTGCTGTCCTATACGGCGCGGATGTTGCAGTGCTGGGTGGTCTTCGTCAACCGGGTCGGCAACGAGCACGGGGCGTCGTTCTGGGGCGGCTCGCGGGTGGTGGACCCGCGGGGCGCGGTGGTGGCCCAGGCGCCCAAGTGGGAGACGGCGCTGGTCACCGTGGAGATCGATCCGTCCGAGGCGCGCCGGCAGCGCAGGGCGGTGCCGTTGGTCGCGGAGGCCCGGCTGGGGTTGATCGACCGCGAGGTGCGGCGGCTGATCGACGAGGGCGGCGACCACTGAGCGCGGTGCGGGCGGGCCGGGTCAGTGGCCGGCGGGCTGCTCCGCGCCGGCGGCCTCGGTGGGGTGCTCGTCCTTGAGGGCCTTGACCTCCGACTTGAGGATGCGCATCGAACGGCCGAGGCCGCGTGCCATGTCGGGGAGCTTCTTGGACCCGAAGACCAGCACGAGGACGGCCAGGATCAGGATCAGGTGCCAGGGCTCCAGGGCGTTGCGCAGCATGGGCGCTCTCGCTTTCGTCAGGGTGCCAGCGGGGGTCTGACCAGTATTACCCGAACGGCCCGGCTGCCCGGCCCAGGGGTCGCGCCCGGGGGCAGGCAGCCGGGGCGGGGGTCACCAGCTGGACTTGGTGACCCCCGGTAGGTAGCCCTTGTGCGCCTGGTCGCGGAGGTTGATCCGGGAGAGGCCGAAGGCGCGGAGGTAGCCGCGCGGACGGCCGTCGACGCTGTCGCGGTTGCGGACGCGGGTGGCGCTGGCGTCCCGCGGCTGGCGGGACAGCTCCCGCTGGGCGGTGGTGCGCTCCTCGTCGGAGGCGCGCGGGTCGCGGATGACGGCCTTGAGGACGGCTCGGCGGGCGGCGTAGCGGGCGACCGTGGCGCGGCGTCGCTCGTTCCCCGCGATCTTGCTCTTCTTGGCCATCAGACCTTCTCCCCCTGGGCGCGGATGCGGGCGACGGCGGCCTCGATGCCGATCGCGTCGATGGTCTTGATCGCCTTGGCGCTGAGGGTGAGCCGGATGTGGCGGCCCTCGCTCTCCAGCCAGTAGCGCTTGCGCTGGACGTTGGGGTCGAAGCGCCGTGAGGTGCGGCGGTGCGAGTGGGAGATGGTCTTGCCGAAGCCCGGCTTGCGGCCGGTCAGCTGGCAGTGGGCGGACATGGTGCGGTCCCTTCGGTGGTCGGGCCCTCTGAGGGCTTATTGAAAATGGAAACCATTTGCGTATACTACCTGGCATGGCCCGCAACGAAATACGCCCGGTCGTCAAACTCCGGTCCACCGCCGGCACCGGGTTCACGTACGTCACCCGCAAGAACCGCCGCAACGACCCCGACCGCCTGGAACTGCGCAAGTACGACCCGGTCGTCGGGCGGCACGTCACCTTCCGAGAGGAGCGCTGAGCCTGATGAAGTCCGGAATCCACCCCGCCTACGAGCCCGTCGTCTTCCGCGACCGGGCCGGGGACTTCGCCTTCCTGACCCGCTCGACGGCGACGAGCGACAAGACGATCGAGTGGGAGGACGGGAACAGCTATCCCGTCATCGACGTCGAGATCTCCTCGGCGAGCCACCCCTTCTACACGGGCGCCGCCCGGGTGCTGGACACCGCCGGCCGGGTCGAGCGGTTCGAGCGCCGGTACGGCAAGCGCGGGGCCCGCTGATGGAGCAGCTGAGCGTCGTGCTGGTGGGCGGGCTGCACGCGGACGCCCGGCGGGCCGCCGTAGAGCGGCTGCTGCGGACCGTCCCCGGCAGCGTCGCCCTCCACCACGACCTCGCCTCCGCGGCCGACGGCACCGTGCGGCGCACCGTCCGCGACGCCGGCGGCACGCTGGACACCGGGGAGGCGCCGCTGGTCAACGACTGCGCCTGCTGTGCGCTGCGCGAGGACCTGGTGCCCGAGCTGGAGCGGCTGGCCGCCGGCCGGACCTGCCGGCTGGCGATCGTCGAGCTGTGGGACTCGGTCGAGCCGAAGGCGATGGCCGAGGTGGTCACCTCGTGCGGCAGCGCGAACCTGGCGCTGACCGGCGTGATCACGGCGGTCGATCCGGCGCTGCTGCTGCCCTACCTCGGCTGCGGTGACGACCTGGCCGAGGCCGGGCTGGCGGCCGCCGCCTCCGACCAGCGGACGGTCGCCGACACCTGGGCCCGGCAGTTGGAGTACGCGCCGGTGCTGGCGCTGGCCACGGGGGAGGAGGCCGCGGACGACGCCGATCACGCGCTGCTGGCGCAGCTGCACCCGATGGCGCGCCAGGTGGCCGTGGACTCCGAGGAGCTGGCCGCCGCCGCGCTGGCCGGCTTCGACGTGGAGGCCGCCGCGAGCCGGCAGCACCCGGCCTGTGCGCTGCTGCCGCAGGAGGCCGAGGCGGCCGGTGTGACCACGTGCGTCTGGCGCGGCGCCCGGCCCTTCCATCCGGAGCGGCTCTACGCGGCCCTGGAGGACCTGACCTGTGCGGCGGTGCGCAGCCGGGGGCGGTTCTGGCTGGCCGACCGGCCGGACACCTTGCTGCACTGGGACGCCGCGGGTGGTGCGCTGTGCGTGGAGAACGCCGGGCCGTGGCTGGCCGCGCTGCCGGACGCCGCCTGGGAGCTGGTGCCGCCGGTGCGCCGGGCGGCCGCCGCGCTGGACTGGCACCCCGAGCACGGCGACCGGGGCCAGTACCTGACCTTCACCTCGCCCGGACTGGACCGCGACGGGCTCCGCGCCCTGTTGGAGTCCTGCCTGCTCAGCGATGCCGAGTACGCGGGCGGTCCGGCGGTCTGGAAGGCCCTGCCGCCGGCCTTCGACGTTCTGCTCGACCCTGTGTCGTGATGTCGTGACGCCGGGCCGCCCGTTGGGGCGGTAGGTCGCCGGCCCGTACCGAGCCACTCGGGAACCGGTCGTTTTCCCGCCCGGAACCAGTCCCTCCGCCCGTAGAAGGAAGCTTTGCCATGCCCCGTCGGAACGACTCGCGGCGTACGGCCGCCCCCCGCCCCAACCCGCTGGACGCGGCCGGGATCACGTACATCGATTACAAGGACACCGATCTGCTGCGGAAGTTCCTCTCGGACCGCGGCAAGATTCGGAGCCGTCGGGTAACCAGGGTCACCGCCCAGCAGCAGCGACAGCTGTCCCGCGCGATCAAGAACGCCCGGGAGATGGCGCTGTTGCCGTACTCCTCGCGGTGACGCAAGGCCCGCGGGGGCGGCGCCCCCGGCAGCCGGCGCCGGGGTGCTCCGCCTGCTGCGCGACGACGATCCGCCTCGACCACTTCCTGCCACATCCTCGGCCAAGCTCTTAAGGAGCAGGGGCCCCACCGAAGGTCTGGCGGGCGCTGGCCGAGCCGGAGTTGCTCGCACGGTGGATGCTGCCCGGCGATTTTCGGCTGGAGGTCGGCCACCTCCCCCAAGCTCTTAAAGAGCAGGGAGGGACCCCCATCGAGATGCGGACGCTGCCCCGACCGAACACCAACTTCTCCGGCACGGTCGTCGCCGAGGGCGTCGCCTACGAGTCGGTGGGGTCTCCCCTGCTCCTTAAGAGCTTGGGGAAGGACGCTGCGGCGGCGCTGGCGGGACGCCGACGAGGGGCAGGGCGACCGCGCCGACCGGACCCTCACCTGGACCTTGGAACCCGAAGGCCGCGGCACGCGTCTCTTCCTCGTCCACGAGGGCTTGGATCCCGATGACCCGTACCAGGTGCAGGCGCACCGCATCAGGGGGGCGGCCGGCGGTCGATTGTGACGGAAGGTTCGGGGAAGGTGCTCAACAAAATGTGACCGGCTCGGCACCCCCTGTCGTGCACGTGCATCTGCGCATGCAACTGCATGTGAACGCAGCTATGATCCCGGGCAGTTGACACCGTTTTCCACCGCGTTCACCACCGGGAGAGCCCTGTGCCCCACGCATACAACGGCATGGCCGCAACGGATCTCCGCGATGTGGCATGGCAGAAGAGCCAACACAGCAACTCCCAGGGCTCCTGCGTGGAATTCGCGAAGCTGCCCGGGGGTGACATAGCGGTGCGCAATTCCCGTTTCCCGGACGGCCCGGCGCTGGTCTACACGCCGGCCGAGGTCGAGGCGATGCTGCTGGGCGTCAAGGACGGGGAGTTCGACCACCTGGTCCGCGACTGAGCGCACGGCGGTTCCGGCGCCGGTCCCTACGGCGCGGACACGGAAAACGGGCGCCCGCGAAAGAGCGGGCGCCCGATGCATGAGGGCGGTCGGATGGGCGGTGCGGGCCGTGCGGCGGCCGTCACGGCAGCCGGAAGAGGGCCCACACGATCTTGCCGTGCCGGCTTCCGGACAGCCGGTGCCAGCCCCAGCTGTCGCTGAAGGAGTCCACCAGATAGAGCCCGCGGCCCGACTCGTCGGCGGAGTCCGCCTCGCCGGCCTCCGGTGAGGCGTCGCTGGGGTCCCGTACCGCGCACACCAGCCGGGAGGACCACCGCATCAGATGGAGCCGGGCGGGCAGACAGGTGTCGGTGAAGTCCGCGCCGAATCCGGGGTGCTCCGGGGCGGCGAGGACCGCGTGCCGCAGGGCGTTGGTGACGAGCTCGGAGACCACCAGGGCGACGCCGTCGAAGAGATCTTCCAGGTCCCAGCCGATGAGCGTTTCGCGGGTGAACTTGCGGGCGCCGCCGACCGATTCGTAACGGGGCGGGAGCGGGCAGGACACGGATCCGGAGACGGCCAAGGGGTCGATGGGAGGGAAGCCCTGCCATAACGGCTCGAAATCGAGCATGGTCGAAACCTTGGTCCCCATGCGAGGCACTCCTGGCGTTCGCGGACGTCATGACCCAGGCCGGTCAGCCGGGGATCTGGCGGATCTTTCACGAGCGTGCATGCGTGCGACGCCCATGGTTCCCAATGCGTAGGGCAGATGCAAGGGCAGATGCACGTGCAGCTGACGCGATTGCGTAGGGCTGGACGCATAAGCGCCGTATTCTTCCTATGATTTCTTGTGGAGGGCTTGCGGGGGCCGCACATATCAGTAACCACATGAGCACTCAACGAAGCCTGAACGTGGCAGACTGCGGCCCACTGTTGGACGGGGTGGGGTCACAGGAGGGTCAGAGAGGTGTCCGCAAGTGAGTCGGGCGGGTCGGTGGTGCGGCGGATCCTGCTCGGATCCCAGCTCCGCCGGCTGCGTGAGTCGCGCGGGATAACCCGTGAAGCGGCCGGCTACTCGATCCGTGCGTCCGAATCGAAGATCAGCCGCATGGAGTTGGGCAGGGTGAGCTTCAAGGCACGCGATGTCGCAGATCTCCTCACGCTCTACGGCGTGAGCGACGAGCAGGAGCGCGAGGCGCTGCTTTCACTGGCCAAGGAGGCGAACGTCGCGGGCTGGTGGCACAGTTACAGCGATGTGCTTCCCGGATGGTTCCAGACGTATGTGGGCCTGGAAGGAGCCGCATCGCTCCTCCGTGTCTACGAAGTCCAGTTCGTCCACGGGCTGTTGCAGACCGAGGAGTACGCGCACGCCGTGGTGTCCGGCGGTATGTCGGGTGCGTCGGCCGCCGACGTCCAACGCCGGGTCGCGCTGCGCCAGGAGCGGCAGAAGCTGCTCATCTCGGAACGCGCGCCACAGTTGCACTGCGTCCTGGACGAGGCGGCGCTGCGCCGCCAGTACGGCGGACGGGCGGTGATGCGGGGGCAGTTGAAGCATCTGATCGACATCTCGGAGCGGCCCAATGTGCGGCTCCAGGTGGTGCCGTTCAACTTCGGCTGGCATGCGGGGGAGAGCGGTGCGTTCACCATGCTGCGCTTCCCGGAGTCCGATCTCTCCGACGTCGTCTATCTGGAGCAGCTCACCAGCGCCCTCTATGTGGACAAGCCGGAGGAGGTCGCGCAGTACGAGCGGGCGATGGAGCGGTTGCAGGAGGACAGCCCGGATCCCTCCGCGACCAGGGATCTTCTGCGTGGTCTACTCCAACTCGCTTGACCCGGCAGTAGGATGACGCTGGATCAGCCCCCCCCCGCAGAAGCAGTGCCGCACAGAGTAGGGATGCCATGTCCTTCTTCGCAGACCTGGCCTACCAGTTCATCGACGGTGAATGGCGGGCCGGCAGCGGCTCGTGGGACATCATCGATTTCAACCCCTACGACCAGGAAAAGCTGGCGTCGATCACGGTCGCCGGCGTGGACCAGGTCGATGCGGCCTACCGCGCCGCCGAGCGGGCGCAGCGGGACTGGGCACTGCGGAACCCCTACGAACGGCGGCGGGTCACCGAGCGACTGCTGCGGCTGATCGAGGAGCGCGAGGACGAGATCGTCGAGGCGCTCGTCCTCGAACTGGGCGGCACCCGCATCAAGGCCGAGTACGAGGTCCGGCTCGCCAAGGAGTTCGTCCGCGAGGCGATCCAGCTGGCCCTGCGGCCGCAGGGCCGGATACTGCCCTCGCCGGTGGACGGCAAGGAGAACCGCGTCTACACCCGGCCGGTCGGGGTCATCGGCGTGATCAGCCCGTTCAACTTCCCGTTCCTGATCTCCATGAAGTCCGTGGCGCCGGCGCTGGCGCTGGGCAATGCCGTGGTCGTCAAGCCCAACCAGAACGCCCCGATCTCCGGCGGTGGGCTGATCGCCAAGCTGTTCCAGGAAGCCGGGCTGCCGGACGGCCTGCTCAACGTGCTGATCACCGACATCGCGGAGATCGGGGACGCGCTGATCGAGCACCCGGTGCCTCGGGTGATCTCGTTCGCCGGCTCGGACAAGGTCGGCCGGCACGTCGCGGCGGTCAGCGCCGGGCACTTCAAGCGGGTGGTCCTCGAACTCAGCGGCAACAGCGCGCTGATCGTGATGGACGACGCCGACGTGGACTACGCGGTGGACGCCGCGGTCTTCAGCCGGTTCGTCTATCAGGGGCAGGTCTGTATGGCGGCCAACCGGGTGCTGCTGGACCGCGCGGTGGAGGCCGAGTTCACCGAGAAGTTCGTGGCGAAGGTGGCGGCGCTGCGGACCGGTGACCCGCGTGATCCGCGCACCCAGATCGGTCCGCTGATCAACACCTTCCAGGCGGAGGCGCTGACCTCGCTGGTCGACCGGGCGATAGCCGAAGGGGCCACGGCGCTGCTGCGGGGCCGTACGGAGGGCAACCTCGTCGAGCCGAGCGTGCTGGCCGGGCTGCCCGCGGACTCGGCCCTGCACGGCCAGGAGCTGTTCGGGCCGGTGGCGCTGCTGGTGCCGTTCGAGGGCGAGGACGAGGCGGTGCGGATCGCCAACGACACCCCGTACGGGCTCAGCGGTGCGGTGCACACGGCCAATGTGGAGCGCGGGGCACGGATCGCCCAGCGGATCGAGACCGGGATGGTCCACGTCAACGACGGGACGGTGCACGACGAGCCGCAGGTGGCGTTCGGCGGGGAGAAGTTCTCCGGTATCGGGCGGCTGAACGGCGAGTCCACGGTCGAGGCGTTCACGACGCAGAAGTGGGTGTCCATCCAGCACGGGCGGTCGCCGTTCCCGCTCTGAGGCGGGGCGGGAATCCGGCGCGTTACGTGAACGGTCCGCCGGTTCGTCGGTCCGCGGGGGATCTAGGACATGAACTGTCCTACCTGCTCCGTAGTGTTGGTGAGGTCGGGCAACGGCCGGAAGGGTCGGTGCCGGCCAGCCCGCGGCGCCCTGCCGCTGGCGTGACGAAAGGCGGAATCCATGCCCATTCTTGTTACGGCCGAGGCCGCCGGTGACGAGCGCGGGGCGCTGCTGGCCTTCCTGGAGGCGCAGCGCGGCGGGCTGCGGCGGGCGGTCCTGGGGCTGACCGACGAGCAGGCGAAGAGGCGGCCGAGCGCCAGTGAGCTGTCACTGGGCGGGCTGGTCAAGCACGTCGCGCAGGTCGAGCAGCGCTGGCTGGACATCGCGCAGCAGCGGGAGCACGCCGTTGTGCTCGATCAGAGCACCTGGCACCTGGGCTTCCAGTTGCAGGACGGCGAGACCGTCGCGGGGATGCTGGAGTTCTGGGACAAGGTCGCGGCCGAGACGGAGAGCTTCATCCGCTCCGTGCCGAGCCTCGACGACACCTTCCCGCTGCCCCCGGCTCCGTGGGCCCCGAAGGACGCCCGGCGGTCGATGCGCTGGCTGATGCTGCACCTGATCGAGGAGGCTGCTCAGCATGCGGGCCATGCCGACATCGTCCGGGAATCCCTGGACGGCAAGACGGCCTCCACGCTGGTGGACGAGGAGCGGACGGCCCGGGAGGGGTAGCCGACAGGCCCTAGGCTGGCGGCAGGGCGCGTGCGGGATGCGTTCCGGGATTGGGGTGGCGATGTCGGCGATCCGGCTGCTGGTGCTGGGGGCCGTGCGGCAGCACGGCCGGGCGCACGGCTATCAGGTCCGCAACGACCTGGAGTACTGGGGCGCGCACGAGTGGTCCAACGCCAAGCCGGGGTCGATCTACCACGCGCTCAAACAGATGGCGAAGCAGGGACTGCTGCACGCCCATGACATCGCGCCGAGCACCGCCGGCGGTCCGCCGCGCACCGAGTACGAGCTGACCCCGGCGGGCGAGGAGGAGTACTTCCGGCTGCTGCGGGCGGCGCTGGCGGAGCGCGACCCCAAGACCGACGTGCTGAGCGCCGGTATCGGCTTCATCGTCGATCTGCCGCGGGACGAGGCGGTGGCGCTGCTCAAGGAGCGGGTGCGGGCGATCACGGAGTGGCGGACCTCGGTCACCTCGTACTACATGCCCGAGGGCGGGCCCGAACAGTTCGGTCATATCGGCGAGATCATGCACATGTGGGTACACGCGGCGGACAGTGGCGCGGAGTGGACCCGCGGACTGATCGAGCGGATCGAGGGCGGGGCGTACGTCTTCGCCGGCGAGGGCGAGCCGTTCGTGGGGGTGCTCGCGGACGGGCAGCCGAACCCGTACGCGACGCGGGGCGGGGCCGGCGACGAGGCGGGGTCGGGCGCCGGCTGACGACGGGGCGCCCGGGCCCCGCGGCCGTCAGTGGTGGAAGGCGGTGGCGACGTTCTGCGGGCGGTCCAACGGGGCGGATTGCCGGCGGAGTTCCGTGAGCAGCTGTTCCAGGTCGGCCACGAAGTTGTCGGCGAGGTCCAGCGAGAAGCCGTTGCGGCAGACCACGCGCAGGACGGAGAGGTCCTGGCGGTTGGGCGGGAAGGTGTAGGCGGGAAGCAGCCAGCCGCGTTCCTTCATGCGTCGGGACACGTCGAAGACGTCGAAGGACGTGACGTGGTCGGCGGTGGTGAAGGCGAAGACCGGCAGTTGGTCGCCCTGGGTGAGCAGCCGGAAGTCGCCCAGCGCGCCGATCTGTTCGGCCATCGAGCAGGCCACGTCGCGGGTGGCCTGTTGGACGGCGCGGAAGCCCTCCCGGCCCAGTCGCAGGAAGGTGTAGTACTGGGCGGCGACCTGGGCGCCGGGGCGGGAGAAGTTGAGGGCGAAGGTCGGCATGTCGCCGCCCAGGTAGTTGACGCGGAAGACCAACTCCTCCGGGAGCGCGTCCTGGTCGCGCCAGAGCGCCCAGCCGACGCCGGGGTAGACCAGGCCGTACTTGTGGCCGGAGGTGTTGATGGAGGCGACCCGGGGGAGGCGGAAGTCCCACACCACGTCGGGGTCGAGGAACGGCGCGATCATGCCGCCGGAGGCGCCGTCCACGTGGACCGGGACGTCCAGGCCGGTGCGTTCCTGGAGTGCGTCGAGCGCCGCGCAGATCTCCGCCACCGGCTCGTAGGAGCCGTCGAAGGTCGAGCCCAGGACGGCGACGACGCCGATGGTGTTCTCGTCGCAGAGCGCGGCGGCGGAGTCCGCGTCGAGGTGGAAGCGGTCGCCCTCCATGGGGACCTGGCGGGCCTGGACCTCCCAGAAGTTGCAGAACTTCTCCCAGCAGACCTGGACGTTGGCGCCCATGACGAGGTTGGGCCGGACGGCGGCGGGATAGCGGTCCTGGTTGCGCTTGGCCCAGCGGCGCTTGAGGGCCATGCCGGCGAGCATGCAGGCTTCGCTGGAGCCGGTGGTGGAACAGCCCATGGCGGCGGCCGGGTCGGGGGCGTGCCAGAGGTTGGCGAGCATCGCCACGCAGCGCCGCTCCAGTTCGGCGGTGCGCGGGTACTCGTCCTTGTCGATCATGTTCTTGTCCCGGCACTCCGACATCAGGACGTCGGCCTGCGGCTCCATCCAGGTCGTGACGAAGGTGGCGAGGTTGAGCCGGGCATTGCCGTCCAGCATCAGCTCGTCGTGGACGAACTGGTAGGCGTTGTGCGGGGAGATCGGGCCTTCGGGGAGGGTGTATCGCGGGGGAGCGGTTTCCATCCCGGCTACCGGGTCGGCCTCGCCGTAGAAGGGGTTCACCGGGTGCCGCCGGCGTTCGCGGACCCGTTCGGAGCCGCCTTTGTGGAGGGTCATCTACTGCGGCCTTTCGTCAACTCGTGGCGGCCAGACCGGCTTTGATGGCTTTGGTGAACCGCACCACGCGCTCCGCCTGGATGCGGGCGGCGGTGCGGGCGTCGGCGTCGACCGGGGTGTCCGGGCCGCCGACGTGCGAGGTGCCGTAGGGATTGCCGTCGGTGAACTTCGCCGGGTCGGTGTAGCCGGGGGCGATGAGGATGCCGCCGAAGTGGTGGACGGTGTTGTACAGCGCCAGGAGGGTGGACTCCTGACCGCCGTGCTTGGTGGCGGAGGCGGTGAAGCCGCTGTAGACCTTGTCGGCCAGTCGGCCCTGTTGCCAGAGGCCGCCCAGGGTGTCCATGAACTGCTTGAGCTGGGACGTCACGTTGCCGAAGCGGGTGGGGGTGCCGAAGAGCACCGCGTCCGCCCAGAGCATGTCGTCGTGGGTCGCCTCCAGGATGTCGGCGGTGGCGGTGACGTTGGCCGCCCAGGCCGGGTTGGCGTCGATGGCGGACTGCGGGGCGAGTTCGGCGACCCGGCGCAGCCGTACGTCGGCGCCCGCGCGCTCGGCGGCGTCGGCGATCAGCCGGGCCAGCTCGGCGATGGTGCCGGTCGACGAGTAGTAGATGACGGCGACGTTGACGTCGTGCACGGGCATGGACGCACCTCCTGGAACCCGACAATAGGGGCATACGGGGTGCGTGGCCTCCAGGGTTCGCCCAGTGGAAGCGCGACCGGGCCGGGCCCCTGTGGACCCGGCCCGGCTGAGGGGCGGCACCGCGCGGGCACCGCCCCGTAGTGGTCAGCTCGTGCTGGCCAGTGACAGCTTCGCGGCGAAACCGAGGAAGGCGGCGCCGGCGCCCGCGGAGAGTCCGGCGGCCAGCCGCTTGCGGCGGCGGAAGGTCGCCGCCAGGTACGTGCCGCTGAAGATCAGCAGCGAGAGGTAGCTGAAGCTGAAGAGCTGCGCCCAGGCGCCGAGGGTCAAGAACGACAGCACCGGGTGCGCGTACGAGGGGTCCACGAACTGCACGAAGAAGGAGATGAAGAACAGGATCGCCTTCGGATTGAGCAGGCTGACCACCAGCGCCCGGCGGAACGGCCGCTCGACGGTGGCCTTCGGTGCCGCGCCGGGCTCCGTGGGGGCCGTTCCGGCCGGCTGCTCCGCCGACCCGTCCCGCACGGCCTGGCGCGACGCGCGGCCGCCGCGCCACAGGGACCAGGCGCCGCGCAGCATCCCGACCGCCAGCCACGTCAGATAGCCCGCGCCGGCGAACTTCACGATGCCGAACAGCACCGGGCTGGCCTTCAGCAGCGAGGCCACCCCGCCCGCCGACAGCGTCATCAGCACGGTGTCGCCGCACAGCACGCCCGCCGCGGCCCGGTACGCCACCCGGCGGCCGCGTCGGGCGGCCACCGAGACGACGTAGAGCGAATTCGGCCCCGGCAGCAGAACAATCAGGGCGAGGCCCGCCAGATACGTGGACAGATCCGTTATTCCCAGCATGCGCGGAGGATCTCACCCGCCGACCCCCGGCCTCATCGGGCTTTCAGAATCCGGACTTGCACCTCACGTGGCGTGAGGAGCCAGCGTGAAGCACGTACCGATGACCGACGAGGGAGCGGAAGTGAGCTATTCGGTAGGCCAGGTCGCCGGTTTCGCCGGAGTCACGGTGCGCACCTTGCACCACTACGACGAGATCGGACTGCTGGTGCCCGGCGAACGCAGTCACGCGGGGCACCGGCGCTACGG
The DNA here is from genome assembly GCF_042886435.1 of Streptomyces sp. NPDC058000. Taxonomy (NCBI): domain Bacteria; kingdom Bacillati; phylum Actinomycetota; class Actinomycetes; order Kitasatosporales; family Streptomycetaceae; genus Streptomyces; species Streptomyces sp. NPDC058000. Next base: position 2,245 of record NZ_JBHVQS010000001.1, on the reverse strand, counting down.
CGACGACGACCTGGACCGGCTCCAGCAGATCCTGTTCTACCGGGAACTGGGCTTTCCGCTCGACGAGGTGGCGGCCCTCCTGGACGACCCGGACGCGGACCCGCAGGCGCACCTGCGGCGTCAGCACGCACTGTTGACCGCGCGGATCGGGACGCTCCAGAAGATGGCCGCCGCCGTCGAACACGCCATGGAGGCACGCAGGATGAACGTACGGCTCACACCGGAGGAGAAGTTCGAGGTCTTCGGCGACTTCGACCCCGACCAGTACGCCGACGAGGCGGCGGAGCGCTGGGGCGGCACCGACGCCTACAAGGAGTCGCAGCGCCGGACGGCCGCGTACACCAAGGACGACTGGAAGCGGCTGACGGCGGAGTTCGACGCCATCCACCGCAGGATGGCGGAGCTGCTCGGGCAGGGGGTGCCGGCGGACTCCGAGGCGGCGATGGACGTCGCCGAAGAGCACCGGCGGTTCATCGGCCAGGCGTACTACGACTGCACCTACGAGATCCACACCGGGCTCGGCGAGATGTACGTCGCGGACGAGCGGTTCACCGCCACCTATGAGGCGATCCGGCCGGGGCTCGCGGAGTACCTGCGGGACGCGATGCTGGCGAACGCGGTGCGGAACGTGTGAGGGGCGCCGGGGTGCCGGTGAAGCGACGTAGGCGGCGCTGTCGTCGGTCAGCCCTGGGGTTCCACCACCACGGCCGTGCCGTAGGCGCAGACCTCGGTGCCGACGTCGGCGGCCTCGGTGACATCGAAGCGGAACATCAGGACCGCGTTCGCGCCGCGGGAGCGGGCCTGATCCACCAGACGTTCCATGGCCTGGTTGCGGGTCTGGACGAGGGTCTTGGTCAGGCCGCGCAGCTCGCCGCCGATCATCGACTTCAGGCCGGCGCCGATCTGGCTGCCCAGGTGCCGGGAGCGCACGGTGAGGCCGAAGACCTCGCCGATGACGTGTTTCACGTGAAACCCCGGTACGTCGTTGGTCGTCACGACCAGGACGTCGGCCTGCGCCTGCTGTCCGCCGCCGTACTCCTCGATGCCCATGGTCCGCACCTCCTGTCCTTCCGGCCAGGATCACCCGGGCCGGCGGGGGCGGCCAGCGGTCGGGGGCGGTCGGGTGGAGAGGGGGCTGGGGCGGCGGTGGCGGGGCTGGTGGCGGGCGCTCGACGCCGGTGGCCGGGGCGGCCCGGGGCCGGGGGCCGGGGCTACGCCTGGAACCGCTGGGCGTCATATTCCGTTGATAGCTTTGGGCCGCACACTGCGCCTGCACCCCCGCTTCCGCTCGTCGCACCGCGCGAGCCGGGCGCCCTCGACCCAGGAGCCTTCACCCCGTGAATACTCTCGCGCTCGGCCCCCAGTGGCTGAACTCGGACTACTTGATCACGACTTTCGGCCTGATCGGCGTCCTGCTCATTGTCTTCGCGGAGTCGGGGCTGCTGATCGGCTTCTTCCTGCCCGGGGACTCGCTGCTGTTCACCACCGGTCTGATGGTGACGACGAACAAGATCGACAAGCCGCTGTGGCTGGTGTGCACGCTGGTGGTGCTGGCAGCGGTGCTGGGCGACCAGGCCGGCTATCTCTTCGGCCGCAAGGTCGGCCCGTCGCTCTTCAGCCGGCCCGACTCCCGGCTGTTCAAGCAGGAGAACGTGGAGAAGGCGCACGCCTTCTTCGAGAAGCACGGTCCGAAGTCGCTGATCCTGGCCCGGTTCGTACCGATCGTCCGGACCTTCACGCCGATCATCGCGGGCGTGAGTGGGATGCAGTACCGCTCCTTCATCACCTTCAACGTCATCGGGGGAACGTTGTGGGGGGCCGGCGTGACGCTGCTGGGCGCCGCGCTGGGCAACATCGAGTTCGTGCACAAGAACATCGAGGTGATCCTTGTGGCGATCGTGCTGATCTCCGTGGTGCCGGTCGTCATCGAGTTCCTGCGGGCACGGGGCAAGGCGAAGAAGGAGCCGGCCGGTGCCGCGGTGGACGCGGCGGAAACCCCTGCGCGGGCGCAGGGGCGGGGGCGCCACGCTCGGCGCTGACGCGCTTGGCTTCCCACGTTTTTGGCTTTCCCGCCGTTGCGCCTGGCGGCGCGGGCCCTTCGTACGTTGCCGGGTGCGGCGCCGTTTCGCCTGGCGGCGGGCTGTTGTCCGCTGCGCGGGGCTGTTGGGTGCGGTGTCGGGTCGGAGGGGTCGGTGTGCAGGACTGCTGCGGCTTTAGAACAGGACCACCAACCCAACACCCCCCC